>ONDS01000038.1 GCA_900316685.1 uncultured Prevotellaceae bacterium
GGATAGTAGAGCTTGTTGTCGGCACCGAGGAAGAGGATACTCTTGTCGTCAGCGGTGTAAGAGAGTTTCTTATAGGTGCCCATGAAGGTGACGGTAGCCAAGCCACTGTCGTCCACGGAAATCTCGTCGTCGCATAGCGTTTGGCTGAGGGAGACGCCGTTGAACACGAGGTCGGAGGGACCGAGGTCGGTGCCGCCGTCCCACTTGATGAGGTAGGCCTGTCCGGCCTTGATGCTGGTGGCATCGGCGAAGTTAAGCGTCAGCGTACCGTCGGCGAACGAGGCATCGTTCAGCTCCTTCACCGTGGCTCCAGCGAGGGGGGAACTGCTGATGTCCTCCACGTCGAAGGGCAGGCACAGCGTGTTCCACGAGCCGTCCTTGTAGAGCGTGCGACCTGCGAGGGTGACGTTCATGGAGCGTCCGTCGTATTTGGTCAGCGCCTCTGTGTTGTCGTCCTCGCCGAGCGACAGATTGTAGGAAAGCACCTTCGTTTGGGTGTTGCTGAACGTGTAGGTGGTGTTGCCGTGCGTGTAGGTGGCAGTAGCCGTGGCTTTGATGCTGCTGTCGGCTGCGTCTGTGACACCAAATAATTGTTTTCTTATTTGCAAACAATATTTTTTTATTATCTTTGCAGACGTATGCCCGATTCATTCGAGCATACGTATCTACATATACTTTGCACAAAGTGAAAAGGCAGGCTACAAATTACCAATTATTTGAAGATATGAGGAGACAGGTATTCTTTTGTCTGTTGCTCGTGGCGATGGTTGCGCAGGCACAGACGGCACGACAGTTCACGCTCAACCTGACCGATGATGGAAAGGCGCAGATGGTTTGTTTTCTCCCCGACAGTGCATCGGGAAAGGCGATAGTGGGTGTGCCCGGTGGGGGCTATTCCATGTTGTCCAACACCCACGAGGGTGTACTGGCCTCGGAATGGCTCAACGGTCAGGGCATCGCCTATTTCGTGGTGAACTACCGCTTGCCCAACGGCGACCGCACCTTGCCCATAGGTGATGTGGAGAAAGGCATCCGCATCGTGCGCGACTCCGCCGCCGTCTGGGGCATCAACCCGCGCGATGTGGGCATCATGGGATTCTCGGCGGGTGGGCATCTGGCTTCCGTCATCTCCACACATGCCGATTATGCCTTGCGCCCCGACTTCACCATCCTCTTCTATCCCGTCATCTCCATGGACGAACGGGTGACGCACAAATGGTCATGCCGAAACTTCTTAGGCGAGGCAGGACAGCAGGATCCGGAGTTAGTGAGGGATTTCTCCACACAGAACGCGGTGAAACGCCATCTCACTCCGCCGGCGCTCATCATCATGGCCAACGACGACCGGTTGGTGCCGCCGGTGACCAACGGGGTGGCTTACTACAGTGCCATGCGCAATGCCGGCAACGAGTGCTCCATGTATATCTATCCCGCCGGCGACCATGGCTTCGGCTTCGGTACGTGGTTTCCTTATCACGACCAGATGCTCACCGACCTGGGCAACTGGCTCAAGGCTCGTCAAACACCACGCCCCGACGCCATCAAGGTGGCGTGTGTGGGCAACAGCATCACCGATGGCCACGGCATCGACATGGCCACACAGCATGGCTATCCTGCCTTGCTTCAGGGGATGTTGGGCGATGGCTATTGGGTGAAGAACTTCGGGGTGAGCGGGCGCACGATGCTCAACAAAGGCGATTTCCCCTATATGAAGGAAACAGCTTGGAAAGATGCTTTGGCCTTTGAACCCGATATCGTGGTCATCAAACTGGGAACCAACGATTCGAAGCCCCAGAACTGGCAGTATGCGTCGGAGTTCAAACACGACATGAAGGAGATGGTCGACGCCCTGAGGAAGGGAGCGAAGAAGCCGTGTATCATTCTTTGCACGCCCATACCTGCCTTCAAGTCGTCGTGGGACATCAACGAGGATATCATCCTCCACCAGATCATCCCCATGGAGCGGGAGGTGGCACGTGAATACGGTTTGCAGGTAATAGACCTGCACTCCCTCTTCGCCGATGGTGCCGACAAGGTGCAGGACGACGGCATCCATCCCAACGAAAAGGGAGTGCAACTGATGGCGACGACTATCGCCGAGGCCTTGAAAAAACTGAAGAAGTGATCATCCCACCTGGCTGCCGGGCTTGACCTCCTTCGTGGTGGTCACCACGCTAAGCGTCTCGTCGAAGTCGACGGCGGAGAGGATCATGCCCTGGCTCTCCAAGCCCATCATCTTGCGCGGGGCGAAGTTGGCCACGAAGAGGATGCGCTTGCCAATGAGTTCCTCGGGCTGCTCATAGAAAGCGGCGATGCCCGAGAGGATGGTGCGGTCGGTGCCCGACCCGTCGTCGATGGTGAACTGCAGCAGTTTCTTCGACTTCTTCACCTTCTGGCAGTCCTTGACCAGTCCTACGCGGATATCCAGTTTCTCGAAATCCTCGAAGCTCACGGTGTCTTTGATGGGTGCTGCCTGGTAGGCGGCGGCCTCGTTGGCTTTCTTCGTGGCAGCCAGCTTGTCGAGCTGCTTCTGTATCACCTCATCCTCTATCTTTTCGAAGAGCAGGGCGGGCTCAGCCAGTTGGTGTCCGGCTTTCAGGATGTCGGTGTCGCCGAGCTGGGTCCATTCAAAATGGTCGATGTTGAGCATCTCGCGCAATTTGGCACTGCTGAAGGGCAGGAACGGCTCGAAGGCGATGGCCAGGTTGGCGGTCAGCTGCAAGCAGATGTTGAGGATGGTCTCGCAGCGCTTGGGGTCGCTCTTCCATACCTTCCACGGCTCGCAGTCGGTGATGTACTTATTGCCGATGCGGGCCAGGTTCATGGCCTCGAACTGCGCCTCGCGGAACTTGAACTGGTCGAGCAACCGCTCCACCTTCTCCTTCACATCCTTGAACTCGTTGATGGCTGCTTGGTCGATGTCGGTAAGCTCGCCGCAGGCGGGCACCACGCCTCCCCAGTATTTCTTCGTCAGCTGCAAGGCACGGTTCACGAAATTGCCGTACACTGCCACCAACTCATTGTTGTTGCGGTCTTGGAAATCCTTCCATGTGAAATTGTTGTCCTTGGTTTCCGGCGCATTGGCGGTGAGCACGTAGCGTAGCACATCCTGCTTGCCCGGCATGTCCTCAAGATACTCATGCAACCACACCGCCCAGTTGCGCGACGTGGAGATCTTGTCGTCCTCGAGGTTGAGGAACTCGTTGGCGGGCACGTTGTCGGGTAGGATGTAATCGCCGTGGGCTTTCATCATCACGGGGAAGATGATGCAGTGGAACACGATATTGTCTTTGCCGATGAAGTGGACAAGGCGTGTGTCGGGATCTTGCCACCATTGCTGCCAGGTGCCCCAACGCTCGGGCTCCTTCTCGCACAGCTCCTTGGTGTTCGACACATAACCGATGGGTGCGTCGAACCATACGTAGAGCACCTTGCCGTCGGCTCCCTCCACGGGTACGGGAATGCCCCAGTCGAGGTCGCGTGTCATGGCACGTGGCTGCAGGTCCATGTCGAGCCACGACTTGCACTGTCCGTACACGTTGGGACGCCACTCCTTATGCTCCTCGAGTATCCATTGCTTGAGCCAGTCCTGGTATTTGTTAAGCGGCAGGTACCAGTTCTTCGTCTCCTTCATCACGGGCGTGCTGCCACTGATGGTCGACTTGGGGTTGATCAGTTCGGTGGGGCTGAGGTCACGACCGCATTTCTCACATTGGTCGCCATAGGCGTGCTCGTTGTGGCAGTGGGGGCACTCGCCGGTCACGTAGCGGTCGGCGAGGAACTGGTGGGCCTCTTCGTCGTAGAGCTGTGTGGTCGTCTCCTCGGTCAGCTTGCCATCATCGTAGAGCTTGCGGAACCACTCGGCGGCGAACTGGTGGTGGGTCTTCGAGGTGGTGCGGCTGTAGATGTCGAAAGAGATGCCGAAATCGGCGAAACTTTTCTTGATCATCTCGTGGAAACGGTCCACCACATCCTGGGGCGTGACGCCCTCCTTGCGGGCGCGTATGGTGATGGGCACGCCATGTTCATCGCTGCCGCCGATGAAGATCACGTCTTGTTTCTTCAATCTGAGGTATCTCACGTAGATGTCTGCGGGAACATATACCCCGGCCAGATGGCCGATGTGAACGCCGCCATTGGCATAGGGCAGGGCGGCGGTTACGGTGGTGCGTTTGAATTCTTTCATCGTCTCTTGTTTTTTCTTTTTGAACTGCAAAATTACGACTTTTCTTCCGTTTGTGACCTATATTTGCCGTTTTTTTTGGTGAAGTGGCAAAAATGTAGTAATTTCGCTGCAACAACCGACCATGATGAAACGCTTGGTGTTCCTTTGGAGCCTATTCGCCTGTGCAATGATGGCATTTGCCCAGGAGGCAGATGGTGTGCAAGACAGTTTGCAGACCCAGGCACGCTTGCTCATGAGCCAGGCGCGCTACGGCGAAGCCATGACACTGCTCCTGCGCTGCGACAGCTTGCTCAAGGATGGTGGCAAAGCACCCAAGAAAGTGCAACGCGAGGTGGACGGCATGCGTGCCACTTGTGCCCATCAGATGGCGTTGGCGGAGAACGGCTTAGGTCATTACCATGAGGCTTTGCGCCTGATGACCCAGGCTGTGGACATACGCCGCCGTCTCTATGGTACCGGCGACACGCTCTTCGTGCAGTCGCTGAACCGACAGGCTAAATTCTTCTCGTATGTGGGACGGCTGAAAGACGCGCTGCGTGTGGGTGCCGAGGATGTGTCGTGCCGCAGGAAGATATACGGCGAGAACAGCCTCGAGTATGCGCAGGCACTCAGCGACATGGCGGGCTACCACTCACGCAGCGGCAACTACCCCGACGCCATGAGCGTGGGCACTGCGGCCTTGGAGATCAGGCAGCGGTTGGCGGGTGAACACTCGCTGGAATATGCGTCGTCGCTTAACAACCTCGCCCGCTACAACTCCTACATAGGCAATTCCGAGGAGTCCATCCGATTGGGCGAGCAGGCCATCGCCATACGCTTGGAGCTCTTGGGCAAGTATCATCCCGACTACGCGCAATCATTGAGCAACCAGGCTGGTTATTGGTCGAGGAAGGGCAACTATCCCAAAGCCATCGAGATAGCCACAGAGGCGTTGGAGATACGCGACAGCGTGCTCGGGCGCGACCATCCCGACTATGCGCAGTCGCTCAACAACCTGGCAAAATACAACTCATGGCTCGGCGACCAAGAGGAGGCCATACGCTTAGGGACGATGGCCTTAGACATACGTCTGCGCACCTTAGGAAGGCACAGCCCCGACTATGCACAGTCGTTGGCCAACCTGGCAGGCTATTATTCGCGCTCCAACAATTTCACCGAAGCCATACGCATAGGCACCGAGGCATTGCTGCTGCGCGATACCATCCTCGGACATGACCACCCCGACTACTGTCAGTCGTTGAACAACCTGTCGAAATACAACTATTTCCTGAAGAACTATCCCGAGGCCATCCGGCTGTGTACCGAGGCATTGCATATACGCGAGCGAATACTGGGAAAGTCGCACTACGACTATGCACAGAGCGTCAACAACCTGGCTGATTACAACTACCAATCGGGCAATTACGCCGAGGCTATCCGCTTAGGCAAGGAGGCCATAGATATCCGACGCCGGGCGCAGGGTGCCGACCATCCTGATTTCGCACAGTCGTTGGCCAACCAGGCCATGTATTATTTCCGCAACCACCAAGCCGACTCCACGGAGATTTTCGCCACCAACGCCACGGGTCGATATGCTCAGATTGTCTTCAGGACCTTCACCTCGCTCACCGCCGAGGAGCGCAATAAATTCTGGAAGAGCCAACGAGAATGGTTCTTCCGTTGGTTGCCTCATTTCGCCTACACCTTCCGTACCGGGACGCTCATCGCCAATGCCTACAACGGCGCGTTGCTAAGCAAGGGACTGTTGCTCAACAGCGAGATAGAGATGGGCAACCTGCTGCTGGAAAGCGGCGATATGGAGGTGGTGCAGCTGTACCATGACCTGCAGACCAACCGCATGGTGCTCAACAAGCAATATGAGTTGCTGGTCAACGAGCGTGTGCTCAGCACCGACTCCTTGCGCAGGGTCATCGACCAGCAGGAGCGGCGGTTGGTGATGCTCTCGAAAACCTATGGCGACTATACGCGTAACTTGCGCATCAGCTGGACGGATGTGCGCAACAAACTGGGCGACCACGACATGGCGGTCGAGTTCCTCTCCTTTCCCGTCGACGGCGACAGTGTGGTCTATGTGGCTTTCGTGGTGAAAAAAGATTACCAGTCGCCCAAACTCATACCGTTGGCCACGAAACAACAGCTGGCCTCGGTGCCGGAAAAAGATTATTATGTCAGCACTGGACTTACCGACCTGGTGTGGCGCCCTCTCTACCATGAGATGGAGGGCATAGAGAACGTGTATTTCTCGCCGGCTGGCGAATTCTACCATATAGCCATCGAGTCGTTGCCTTACGACACCCTGGGGCATTACGTGTCCGACCAATGGGAGTTGCACCGCATGTCGTCGACACGCGAGCTGGCCGTTACCTTGGAGCGCCCGTCCATCCAACATGCCGTGCTCTATGGTGGTCTGACGTACAATAGCGGCATGGATGTGCTGATGGCCGATAGTAGGCGATATGGCGGCAGCATGCGCGACCTGACCGATGAGATGTTCGTCGTCGATGGCTCCGACTCGAGAGGCAACGCGGAGTATCTGCCTGCCACGCTGACCGAGGTGAAGGAGGCCGCCCATATCCTCGACAGCATAGGTGTGTCGGTCAACCTGTTCACCGACAGTTTGGGTACCGAGTCTTCGCTCAAGGCGCTGTCTGGAAAACATGTGGAGCTGCTCCACTTAGCCACACACGGCTTCTATTGGACGGAAAAACAGGCGGCATTGAAGAACGCCAAGATACGTTTCCTCTCTGCCTACCGCAACCAGCGTCCCGACGACCGTGTGATGGTGCGCAGCGGACTGCTCTTCACGGGTGCCAATACGGCACTCAATGGCAAAGAGGTACCTCCCGATGTGGATGATGGTATTCTTACGGCACGCGAAATCACCAACCTCGACCTACGGGGCCTGTCGCTACTGGTGCTCAGTGCCTGCCAGACAGGACTGGGCGATGTGCAGGGCGATGGTGTGTTCGGGTTGCAGCGGGGATTCAAGAAAGCGGGAGCGCAGAGTATCCTGATGAGCCTGTGGAGTGTCGACGATGAGGCCACCCACCTGCTCATGAACCGTTTCTACAACAATCTGGCGGCACACATGGAGAAATACGATGCCTTGCGCGATGCACAACATTTCGTGCGTGCTTATGTCACTCCCGACGGGCGTTCCTTTGCCGCACCTTATTATTGGGCGGCCTTCATCCTTCTCGATGCCATGGACTGAGAGGAGCCTCCCCCCCTGCCCCCCTCCCAAGGAGGGGGAACCCATTGTGTTCATGTGTCTATAAGAGGAGCCTCCCTCTGCCCCCCTCTCAAAGAGGGGGAACCCATTGTGTTCATGTGTCTATAATTATGTTCATTTGTTCATCTGTCTAAAATAGTTTCTATGTCTAAAATCATTTATATCCTTTTGTTCCTTTGTCTATGGTCTGTGGCGTCAAGGGGACAGACGAGCGTGGTGGCAGACGAGCTGACGCGCCAACCAGTGGTACATGCCAATGTCTACAGCGGCAAGGGCAAGTCGTTTCGCTCGGCTATCTCCGATGAGCAGGGTAGGGTGACGGTGACCTTCCCCTTCAACCGACTCACCGTGTCGCACCTGAACTACGAAAAGCGCACCATCTCGCAGCTGCCCGACACGATATGGCTCAAGGCGAAGTACAACAGCACGCCCGACGTGGTGGTGCGCAGCAAGGAACCGGCATGGATCCGGCCCTTCCTCAAACGGTTTGTCGATGAGAAGGCCTCTCGTTATGCCGCCCACACCAAGCCTTTCGCTTATCGTTATTCGTCGCAGAGCATCGGCGAGCGGCAGTTTTACAATTATGAGTCGGAAGGCCTGTTGCGCTTGCGTTCACCCGAACACAAAGGTTATTCTTTCTGTCAGCGGCGTGGGGTGATCACGGCGGGCGACAGTACCGAGCTGACCGATGTGCAGAACCTGCGCCGTCTGTTGCATGAGGACTTCGTCGATGAGATGGACCGCTCCTTCATCCGTTCTCATCGTTTTTATGTGAACGGCGACTATGAGGGGCGACCCGGAGAGGTGGAACTGCTGTTCCGTGCCAAAAAAGCCAACGACGACCGTGGCCGTTTCGTGGTCGACACCGTGCGTTGCGTGGTGCTCTCCGCCTCGCGTGCCATAGGGCGCAAGAGCAACATCGATTTGCGCACCTCACCCTTCATGCTCACCATGGCCAAGTTTATGTCGGGCTTTGGCATCGATGCATGGAATGTCGACTACCATGTGCGTTATGCCGAATACGACGGCTTGTTCTATCCCGCCGAGGCAGCCTATAAGTTTTTTTACAAATCGCATGAGGGGGCGGTCGATGAGCGAGAGGAGGAGTTCCAGCAGCAGACGGGTGGGGGATTTTCCAATATGGAGTCGGTCTTGACCCTCCGTCCCTCGGAGGAGTCGGCGACAGAGGGTGAGGAGTGGCTTTCCTTGCCTCGCTCCTGGTACATCAAGTTCAATACCGATGCCGAACGCGAATACGAGGTGCGGCTCGCCCACCTCAATGCCGAACTGGTGATCCAGGAATCGGAATAGCCTAAAAAAACAACGAATTACACGAATTTCACGAATGGTGCTTATATAAAAACAACGAATTACACGAATTTCACGAATGGTGCTTATAAAAACAACGAATTACACTCTAACTTTGCAGTGTTGAAAGATTGGTGAGTACTCGTTGAATGAAATCTCATTGAAAAGTTTCAACAATTTGAGGAAAGTCCTTAC
>ONDS01000036.1 GCA_900316685.1 uncultured Prevotellaceae bacterium
CGCAACTTTACCCATTTGTGAAACTTTTTCATGAGATTTCATTCAACGAGTACTCACCAATCTGTTCCACTCTGCAAATTTAGAGCAGGGGTGGTTTGTCAAACAATGTCCCAACCTCTTTCCATTCAAAATTGAATAATTCCTCATCGCCGTAGGCGACAATTCAACATTCAAAACTCAACATTCAAAATTCATCAATCTCCCAACCTCCTTTCTCTCTAAAATAAATTTACTATGAACAAATTCTTCATTACTTGCTTTGCCTTGTTTTTGACGCCTGCCTTGATGGCACAGACTGATGTGGCTCCCGATGCCACAGGTATGGAAATGGATGCACAGACTTGGACGCGCGATGTGCGGATGGGGTGGAACCTGGGCAATGCGCTCGAAAGCTCGGGTGCCGACTGGGACGACGCGACAGGTACCTGGAAAAACACGTGGGTGGCTGATTACAACCAGTGGGAAACGGGATGGGGAAATCCAAAGACGACCAAGGCGATGATTCATGCCGTGGCCGAGGCGGGATTCAATGCCATACGCGTTCCCGTGCGGTGGGTGCCTCATATCACCGACTATTCCACCATGACCATCGACCCAACATGGATAGCAAGGGTGAAACAGGTGGTGGATTGGTGTCTCGAGGAAAACCTTTACGTGGTGCTCAATACGCACCACGAACTGTGGCTCGAGTACCATCCTTTCACGGTCAGCAAAGCGGAAATCAATAGGAAACTGAAGGCTCTCTGGACGAACATAGCCACTTATTTCCGCGATTATGACGAAAAACTCATCTTTGCGGGCATCAACGAGGTGCAGGTCAACTGGAAAGCGCCGACTGCCGAAAATCAAGAGGTGCAAAACAGCTTCCTACAGACCTTCGTCGATGCGGTTAGGGCTACTGGCGGAAAGAATTACTACCGCAATCTGGTGGTGCAGACGTATTCGTGCAACCCTTCCTATGGACTGAACGGGATGGTGGTGCCGACGGATGTGGTGCAGAACCGCCTTTCCGTGGAATTCCACTACTACGACCCTTATGACTATTGCAGCGGCGCTGCCAGCTCTTATTTCTATTGGGGTAAGGAGTATGCCGACAAGGGCACTGTCTCGCCGTCTGGCAATGAGCAGACCATCAAAAACCTGTTCAGGCAAATCTCGAAGAAGTGGATGTCGCAGGGACTGGGCATCGTCATCGGCGAATATGGGGTTTCCAATCATTACCAAACGGCCAACCAAGCCATACAACAGGAGAACATGAAATATTATCTCACTACTCTTGTATCCGAGGCGCGTAAACATGGTTTCGCGGCGTTCGTCTGGGATAACAATGCCTTTGGCAATGGCTCGGAAAAATTCGGCATCTTCGATAGAAATAACAATATGAATGTGCGTAACGCTTATTTCCTCGAAGGCATACAGGAGGGAAGTCTCACAGAATATGATGAGTCGAGCTCACAGGACGAGGTGGACCCGGGCACGGGGGGAAAGGTGCTCTGGACGGGTGATGAACTGCTCGATTGGAACCAGGGATTGCAACTTTATTTGGCGGCTGACGAGTTCGCCGAGGCGGGTGAGGGATGCAAACTGGTTCTCTATTATTCGCAGCATCAGGCGGATTATGAGGATATCCAACTCTTCTATGGCGACTGGAGCGCAATGATTCCTTACTCGGTGCAAGGCAATGACTATGTGGGTGATTTCTTCCCGCGCGACTACTATGGCTCGTCGAATGCTGAACTCTTCACGGCTTTCGAATTCTCAACGAATGTCTATCAAACCCTCTGCCAAAAAGGGGTGGTCATACAGGGCCATGGTCTCAACCTCACCAAGGCGGTGCTCGTCAGCGCATCAACGGACATCAACGGCATTCATGTCGATGCTCCCGATGTACCGGCATATATGCTCAACGGCATGAAAGCTCCCAAACACCATCATGGCATCATCATCGTAAACGGTAGAAAATATGTGAGGTGATATGTTAAACACAAACTTATGAAAACGATTTGGTTGTCTTTGTTCCTTATTGTCTTCACTCACCAAGTGTGTGCTTATGACTTTAAAGATAATGGTATTTTCTATAACGTATTTTCATACGGTATAGACGAAGAAACTGGTGAAATGAACGGTTTCTTGGAAGTGACTTTTGACGAAGAAGTTCAGGGCGTATATCCTATAGTGTCTTATTATGCTGGAGATGTGGTTATCCCAGATTCGGTTTGTTATCAAGGAGATAAATATCCAGTTAAGAGAATTGGAGCATTCGCGTTCAGTTCTTGCCCTGATCTGATATCTGTGTCTTTACCTCAAACAATCACGGAAATCAGAGAAGGTGCCTTTAATGGGTGCGAAAACCTGACTTCAATTTTTATTCCCCGTTCTGTAATAACTCTTGCGGAAGAGATCTTTATCTATTGTCCTCACCTTGATTTTATTTCCGTGGAGGATGGCAATCCTATATATGATTCAAGGGAAGGCTGCAATGCTGTCATCGAAACAGCCACAAACACTTTGTTGATAGGAAGTAACAATACGTTTATCCCCAATACGGTAACAGCGATTGGTCATGCAGCAATGGATAATAAGTCTTTTGTTGAATTGAAAATCCCCGATTCGGTAGTTGAAATCGGGGAGAGTTCTTTTTTTGATTGTGAAAAGCTTCAACGAATCGAAATTCCCAACTCCGTTATAAGTATAGGAGATGGGGCCTTCACCTGGTGTCCGTCGTTGGTATCCGTTATCTCCCATATAGAAGAACCAACTGAAATATTGGAATCCAGCTGGTTCGAGTCAGATGACATCCCAGATTATTGGGGTAATGTGACTTTGTATGTACCCAAGGGTACAAGAGAGTTATATAAGTCAACAAAAGGATGGAACGTTTTCCTGAATATTGTGGAGATGGATGTTGAACCAACAAAGATACTCCAACTGGAAACTGAGTCAGAAGGTGAAAGTATCATTTTCGGCTTGGACGGAAAACGACGGTCTAATCCTCATAAAGGTCTTAACATCATGAAAGGGAAAAAGTTCATGGTGAAATAAGCTTTTACGCAACAAAATGCTTCCCTAAATCATAGCATCGCCAAGACCAATAACAGACCGACAACCATCACAATACCAATGCATATCAGCAAGACGTTGAATTGCTTGTCGTTTTTTTCAGACGGCTTGAATCGTTTGTAATATTCCATTACGTCATCGCTGTTGTAGGGCGTCTGGACAGGTCCTGCGTACGGGGCTTGCACCGGCCCCATATAGGGGGGCGGGGTGGGTGCGGCAGGCGGTACCGGCTGATAGGGAGGTGGGGTGGTGGATGCTGGCGTGTCCAAGAGGGCGAGGAACGCTTCTATCGTGGCGGGACGCTCTTCACGGAACGGGCGCATCGACCGGCGGATGGCTTCCGACACTTGGGGCGACAACCCTTGCAGCGAAGTGTCGAAAAAGCCGCCTTGTATCTCACTTTGGCTGGGGGGATTGTTGCCGGTCACCATCTTAAATAATGTGGCACCCAAGGCGTAGATGTCGGTTTGGGGTGAAAAATGCGCCAAACCGCCTTTTTCATATTGCTCCAATGGGGCATAACCGGCACTGATGCCGATGAGCGAGGTGGTCAGCTCCCTGCCACTGTCGTCGTACTCCTTGGCCACACCGAAATCGATAAGCACCGGACTGTCGTCGTTCCTCCGCACCATGATGTTGCTGGGCTTGATGTCTAAGTGGTTGACATTGCGATGGTGCAGGGTGCTGAGGGCTTCACATACGCCGCGGATATAATGGATGGCTTGACGCTCATCCATTCTCCCTTCACGTTGTAGCTTCTCCTGTATCGACTCTCCGTTGATATGCTCCATCACGAAATAGGCGGTGCCGTTCTCTTCGAACACGTCGAATATTTGCACGATCTTGGGATGGATGAACTGCGCGATGGTACGCGCCTCGCTGATGAACTTGCGTTTGTATCGCTCCACGGCCTCGGCGGCACTGCGGGTGTTCAGCGCTATCTGCGTGGCTCCTTCCTCGCGGTCGCACAGGTCGCGGGGAAAAAACTCCTTGATGGCTACCACACGGTTAAGCAATACTTGTTGGGCTAAATAGGTGATGCCGAAACCGCCTTGACCCAATAGGCCCTTGATGATATATTTGCCTGCTTGCAGGCTGGTGTTGGGTTGAAGATACATAGTGTTGTTGGTGTTTCCTTTATACTCCGCAAAAAGGGTGATTTT
Organism: uncultured Prevotellaceae bacterium; assembly: GCA_900316685.1. Taxonomy (GTDB): domain Bacteria; phylum Bacteroidota; class Bacteroidia; order Bacteroidales; family Bacteroidaceae; genus Prevotella. Next base: position 4,224 of record ONDS01000036.1, read on the forward strand.
TAATATGTTGCAAAAATAATAATTTTTACTGAATAATCTTCATCTCCACCCAATTCTTTTTTCCATCGCCCATTCTCTCCCCCCAAAAACATTTCTCTCACCTCTCACCCCTCACCTCTCACCCCTCACCTCTCACCCCTTAAATAGGTTTTTCCCTATCACCTTATAGGATAACCCCCTCGTCGCCATAGGATTTTATTCCTTATCTTTGCACCGACAAACAATCGGTTGAACATTTTAAATCCTAAAGACATGAAAAAAATATTCATTTTAACGATGGTGGCCTTGGTGAGCTCTCTCACCGCTTCGGCTCAGTTCTATCCAGATGGACGTCCCATACATCCCAGCAAGAGAGGGGCGTACTACCAGCAACATCCACGCCATTCCCGCCATTCATATACGGATACTTATTCGGGCATACGCTTCGGCGTGGGAATCGCCACGGTCAACTCCGATTCGCCTTACCTCGATGGCAACAAAGCGAGAACGGGATTCTATGGCGGACTCGCTGTGGGCGTAGGTCTCTCCGCTCAAACTCCAATCTACCTTGAGTCGGGTATCTACTATTCGCAGAAGGGTGGGAAGAGTGAAACAGGAGGCGAGAAATTCTCTTACAACCTTGACTACCTCGAGTTCCCGGTGGTGTTCAAGTACAAGGCTTATGTGGGCGATAAATTGTCGGTCGAACCTTTTGTGGGTGGCTTCTTCTCTTGTGGCGTGGCTGGCAAAATCAAGGATTACCAGTATCGCGAGGCGTACAGCAGCTTCAGCAATAAGTATGATGACAATTTCGAACGTTTCGATGCGGGTATCCGCGTGGGATGTGGATTCTCTGTCGATAAGTTCTATGTAGAGGCGGCTTACGACTTCGGCCTGGCCAATGTGGGGAAATACTCGTTCGACGATACGCACACCGGTGCGGCCAACATCTCCGTAGGTCTCAACTTCTAATTTCCCACAAAAACATTTCTGAACTTTTCGCCTTCTCAATATATCGTGGGCCATTGGATATTCTCTCCCCTCCTTTTCCAAAGCAAGCTAACTTCCTCCCCTCCTTTTCCAAAGGAGGGGCAGGGGTGGTTTGTAAAACAATGTCCCAACCTCTTTCCATTCAAAATAGAATAATTCATCATCGCCGTAAGCGACAATTCAAAATTCAACATTCAAAACTCAAAACTCATGAAGGGGAGGTTTGTAAGATAATGTCCCAACCTCGTTCAACGTTCAACGTTCAATGTTCAACGTATTTCCTTCCACCAAGATGAAGGGTGCCCAATAAGCGGGTTCATTGTAGGGATGGATCACGGTGCCGTCGCGAAGTGTTTCTTCGTGGCGGCGCACGTTTTCCTGCGCCTGCATGAAGGCTTCACGCTCTGCCATACCCTCTTGGCGCAGACAGCGGAAGAATGTCAGCATAAACAGCTCCGAGGCGGGATCGTATACGGGCCATAAGGTGGCCAACACGGTTCCGGCTCCGGCTTTCTTCAAACCGCGGAGCACGCCGGCGGGCCCTTCGTCGCTACTATAGCCTTGGGCGGTCTGACAGGCGCTGAGCACTACCAGATTCATCCCGTCCAAGGGCAGGTCGATCAACTCGCGGGCGGAGAGCAGGCCGTCTTCGTGCTGTGGCGAAAGAAAGGCCTTCCGCGCTCCGCTCAACGCCAAACCGGCGGCATAGAGGGTGTTGTCGCTCATCAGACTGTCACGGTGGGCCTTCGGCACACGGGGCATGGCTACTTGGAAACTGTAACCATGGGTGGAGAAGATGGCTTGGCATACTTGGGGCAGGCGCTCCTTCACATAGGTCTCGTTGGCCTCATACAACACTTCGGGATGGGAAAACAACACAGACAGGCTGTCTACCTCGCTGCGGGAGTGCGATAGGGTGGGGAAGTGGAATCCCCTTTGGAAACGCTTGTCCAAGGTTATCAGATAGTCGGCGGCGGCATGGTTGGCTTGCAGGCTGTCTACGACCGACGGCAAAGTGATATAGTCAATGCCGCCGACGATGAGCACATCGCAGTCTTCCTGGCGCTCCTCCCGTGAATGGCGGATGTCGGCGGTGCTCACCACACGATGCAACTGCATCTTCCTCAGGGGGGCGTAAGGCATATATTCGATGGCCAACTGGTGGATGATGCCATCGGGAGCGAACCATACTTCACGGGTGCCGCTGGGCAGTAGGTCTACGATGGGCTCCCAGATCTTTCGGGCCAGCACGCTGTCGCAGTACAAACCGTTCTTGTCGGCATATTGGCGACTGACCACAGTGTCCAACAAGGTGCCGTTTCCTATGGCATAATCGTGCAGGTCGGTGGCTGCGAAGAGATGTAGGAAACGGGTGCTACCTGTGGGGGTGGCCACGACTGCACCATAATGGCTGGTGCTGTCGCGCTCGTATACCACAAACTCGATGGCGGCTCCATCCTTTGGCAACGTCTCTCTTACGCTTCCTGCGTTGATGCCGATAAGCGAATGGGGTGTTTCGTCATGGCGCAGAAAGGTCATGCCACGACGGAACAGCGCCACATCGTAAAGGAAATCGTCATGGTCGAGCTCTAATGAGAAACACTCGCTCATCAGGGGCTTGTGGGTGTACCATAGGTCAAGACGGGCCTGAGGGTCGAGACCGCCGTATTGTCCAACCAACAATTCTTTCTCTTTCTCAAAGAACTCTCGGAAGGCGTCGGCACTACCGGGGTGACCCATGGACTGCATGATTTCCGCTCGTTTGCGAAGGGCGATGATATAGTCTGGATGATGGTTCCCGTAGGTTGACAGCAACCAGGTAAGACAACGGTCGATAGTAGAGAGGGCTTCATCGCTACGGCCTGTGTGCGAGAGCAACAGTGCTTCGTTGGATAGGATGATATGCCGCTGCATCTCGTCCGTCGTTTCTGCTGAGGCACGGCGCAGGTACTCCAAGGCTTCTTCATAACGCCCCATCTCCTCTAACAGATAACCTCGGTTGGCGTCTATCGTACTTGGGGAATAACAAGTGGTGCCGTCTAACTGTTCATAAAGCGACAGGGCTTCGTCGTATCGTCCTAAATAGGTATAGGCCTCTGCCTCGTGGTGAAGCCAGATACAGCGCGACTCTTCTGTCGTGGGTGGGTTGTTGGCCAATAAACCAAGGGCGCTCTCGTACATCCCTCGGCGCAGGAACAATTCGCATTGGTTCATGCACAGGGCAAAGCGGTCGGCGGATAGCTTGTCGGTCAGCAGAGTGCTGTCCACATGCTCATATTCCTGCAAGGCCTGCTCGTACACCCGAGCGGCCTCGGGATAACGGCCGGCGTCTTTCAACCGTAGGGCCCACTCGCTGTAGGTGCGGGCCATCTGGCGCATCTGATAGGTTTGGTATACGCCACCGGCCGTAGCATGACTGGCCATCTTGTTCTTCAGCGCGCTTATGCGCCCGGAATATAATAGGTTCAGACTGTCATTGGAAGTGCCAATATGCATTCTTCTCCCCTCCTCTCGGGAGGAGGGGCTGGGGTAGTGGCCCATACCACATACGACCGTGTTGAAGGTCAACAATAACACGGTACATGTTCCACGTAAAGCTATAGTAAAAAGGTGGTTCATCGCATGGGTCAGTTCGATACCACAACCACGCTGACGGCCTTACCAGTGGGGTTGGTGATGCTGAGCTTGACGGTGCCCTCGCCCTTCATATCCCAGCGGTGAAAACGGATGCCGTCGGCATTCTTGTTGGCTATCTGGTGGTGGTAGCCTTGCGCATGGACATCAATTTTCACACCGAGCAACTGCTCATGCTCGCATACCACGAGCAGTTCCATATATCCCTCGCCTACATACTCGAAGGTGCTGGTCTTGCGGGCGGGTATCAGGGCATGGGCGTACTTCAGTTCGCCTGGTGGCTTGGCTCTCGTAGAGTGCTCGTCATACTCCACGCTCTCCTGATCCATCTTCTGGGTCAGCAGCGTTTCCAAGTAACTGGTGCTGAACAGCAGGTGTCCCTTCAGCGATGAGGCTGTGGCTGGGCGGGCTGCCTTGAAGTCGCTCTCCGTGAACTCCTCGGCATTGATGTCGTCGAACGCGGCTATGCAGTCGGCGATACCGTCCAGATCGTTCTTCGCCACGCTCTGCCGCGTCTTGATGCACACATCACGAAACCACGCCATTTGTCCTTCTGGTGACTCCTGCGCCATGGCTCCACCGCTCATGACAAACAGTAGGCATACCATCATGTTCCGCAATAGATTGTTCTTCATGTTCCTAATGATTGATATATGTATGTTGCAAAGATTGTCATTCTACCAGTGAAGTTTTATCCTTCCTGCATCTATGTAAAGGATAGGCTAACAAAAAGGGGACAACCGCTCGCGGTTGTTCCCCTTCCGATTCCTATGTGTTATCAGTCCATTTCAAGCGACGCGGCCATAGCCTTGACGTCGGGGTCGTTCTCCAACTCTGCGGCTACACTCGATTTTTCCACTTCGCCCATCAGCTCGCTGAACAACTTCTGAACTGCGGCATTCTTCTCGCCCAACTTCATGATATCAGCTATCTTCGAAGGATCTTTCTCCGCTTCCACGGCCAACGATTTCATCTCCTCGGCCATGGGCTTGATGGCGTCGAAAGCTTCCATGACCACACTCTTCCATTTGGCGACATCCCATTTGGAACCTTCTGCCTTCACTTGCTCTACCAAACCTTTCAACGTTTCCTCCGGATTGGCTTTCGAACAGCTGAACATCAACACGGTCATCAGCATGAGGCACATGCCCAACATTACTTTTCTCATAATGGCAATTCTGTTTTGGTTAATAATATGAAATTTCCCTACAAATATACTATGAATAATCGTATTATGCAATTATTTCCATAAGTATTTCTCGGAAATGATAATTATGTGGCTTAAAAAAGCAACTATGTGGTTGGATGGCTTATCCGTTGCCGAAGATAAACTGATGGCCGTCATATCTCCATTTCACAATACCGAAACGTATCAGACGGGCTAACAGGACAATCACTTCCTTGCGGGGAAGTCCGCTCGCACGCACCAGATGGTTGAGGGGTTGTGGCTCCATGCCGTCGAGCAGGTGAAGGAAGGATGCTTCCTCGTCGTTGTATTGCATCACCACGGGATGGGTTGACTGCTCGTCGCGCCATAACTGTAGGTGTACGGGCGAGGCGATGATATTCTCGTCGGCGATGCGGATATAGGCTTGGTGTTTCCCTTCCGGGGTGACGGCTTTCACGGGGCGATGCGACGAACGGGGGATGGTGGCTATCACAATGGTGCGCTTGCCTATATGATAGGTGTCGAAATGGATGTTGGACGAGGGTCGACAGTATTCGTAAGCGGCGGCATGCATCATGTAGATCTCTTCCTCGCTGCGAACACCGGAGATATTGCCATCGTCACGCACACCGATGAGCAACCGACCACCGGAGGTGTTGGCGAAGGCACTCACCGAACGCGACAGCTTCTCGGCATCCATCACCTTGTACTTGAAGTCTTGTTGCTCATGTTCGCCCTCGGCTATCAGGCTGTTGATATATCTGCTGTCGTCCATCATCCTCTCTGCCCTTCAAGAAAAACCGTCAATCTCCGTCATCACGAGAACAATTCGCAATTCGTGTAATTCGTAGTCGAAAATCCCTGTTGCCACAAGAACAATTCGTGTAATTCGTGTAATTCGTGGTCGAAAAATCCCTGTTGCACAAGAACAATTCGCAACTTATAGTCAGAGCCAAGCGAATTAACATTTTTAACACTAAGCGGCCTTTATATTTTTTGTAAATTTATATTCACAGTCAAATTTTC
>ONDS01000034.1 GCA_900316685.1 uncultured Prevotellaceae bacterium
CTCGATGACAATAAGAACTTCCTCGAAGAGTGGACGGAAGACATGCAGGAATGGCTGCAGTCAGACATGGGCAAGGCCGTGACCGGTGCCCTCGATGTCCTCTCCTCAGGGATGGGAAGTATCTTCCAGCAACTCACTGCGCTCGTGCAAGCGGAGACGGACATCCAATGTGCAGCCATCGAGAAACGGTACCAGTCGGAAATATCCAACGCCGAAGGGAACAACTACATCGTCAAGAAACTGGAGAAGCAGAAGGAGGCCGACGTCGCCAAAATCAAGCAGGAGGCAAACAAGAAGATGTTCGCCATGCAAGTGATTCAGGCGGTCGCACAGACGGCAACTGCTGCCTTAAACGCTTACAGCAGCGCGGCGGCAGTGCCGGTCATCGGCTATATCCTGGCACCCATAGCGGCAGCGTCGGCAATAGCTGCCGGAATGCTGCAGGTAGCTGCCATCAAGAAGCAGCAACAGGCATCGGAGGCGCAAGGGTATGCCGAAGGTGGATTCACGCCAAAGGGAAAGAAAGACGAGGTGGCCGGTGTCGTCCACAAAGGGGAATGGGTGGCGTCGCAGGAGCTGCTGCAGTCGCCCGTAGCCCGACCCATGATTGAAGCGCTGGACTATGCGCAGCGAACCAACACAATTGGATCTCTACGCAGTGAAGATGTCTCGCGCTCCATCATGCCACAAGCAGCAGCGCAACCGCAAGTGATTTACGTTACCCCCTCTGCGGGAGGGGATAATGCTCAATCCGAAATTGCTGCCACCCAGTCCCTGATGCGTGAATACGCATCGGTCATCCGCCAACTCAAAGAGCGGCTGGATGAGCCGTTTGTCACCGTCAACACAGTGTCCGGCGACACGGGCATCAAACAGGCGCAGGATGAATACGAGAAGCTGATGAGAAACAAGACTCCTAAATCAAGACGCAAGTAATGGAAATCACCATCAACGGCCAATCGGCATACCTCAAAGAGAACACTTCCTTTGAGTATATCACTGAAAACCGCCTTTTCACGGGCTCGGACAGCTACACGCTGACCATCACCTTTCCGCTGAAGGACTGTCCGCAGAACATCGGTATCTTCGGGCACCTGCACCGTCAGGACGTGGAAAAGGAAAGAATCGTCTTTGACTGCGACATCCGCGACCGCAACTTCATCAAGTCGGGCACCATCACCGTCACGGAGATTACGGAAGTCGAAGTCAAGACGCAGTTCCTCGAAGGACGCAGTGAGCAGAACTTCAACTCCTCCTTCGATGATATCTATCTCAATATGTTGTCGCTGGGCTACCCCAATACGCTCAACCCTCAAAACCTCACCCCTCAACAGGCATGGCTCCCGTACCCGCAAAGGGAAACGGTGGCGCTGCCGTGGGTGAACAACTCATCGGGCAACCTCCAGAACGAGGTATTCGTCGACCAGGAACATGGCGGCGTATATACTTGGCGCCATAATGACAGGGAACTGACATTCCAGCCCTATCTCCTGCATCTCCTGAATAAGATATGCGAAGCCGTCGGCTACACCGGCGACTTCACGGCGATAGAGCAGACTGACTTCAAGTATCTGCTGGTATGCAACACGCTCCCATACACATGGGGCGTGCGCAACTTCGCCATTGCGCTCCCTCATTGGTCGCTGACGGAATTCTTCGAGGAGATGGAGAACTTTCTTTTCGGGGAGTTTACCATCGACCACAAGGCGAAACGCATCTCTTTCGCTTTCTCCACTTACCTGATTCAGAACACGGCCCCCGTCATGATTGACAAGGTGCTGAATGAATACACGGCAGAGGTGGCGAAAGAGGATGCTTGCGACTACATCGGCGTGAAGAACATCGCATACTCGGACAACGACAATCGCTACTGGGCATATCGCTCCTGTGAGTGGTACATCCGCGAGCACAAGAATGAAGCGATGGTCTTTGATACGCTCGTCCAGCTGCTCGTATTCACTTACCCCCTCAAAGAAAGCGGCTACGAGGAATGGACCACCCCGACGGGAGGAACAAGGAAACTATATACGAGGGGCTATCCAAACGGCTCCAACGGACACAAGCTGTTCTATGCGAAGGACGTGGACACGTACTTCATCATGTTCTGCTACCGCTCGGAACTGATTGAGTCGAAAGAGCGCGACGGAGTGACGTACAACTGGTACAAGTATTACAACCGTCTGGAGCCGATAGCGCAGTTCGGCAAACGGCTGGTGGACAGCGATGCCGAAGACCTGGAGATAAAAGTCGTGCCGGCATGGATAGATGACACGGACGAAGACCATGGCCCGTGCATCTTCCTCGAATGTGGGGAGATGGGTAGTGCCGTCTCATGGACGGACGAAGACGACGGACAAGGCAACACAAGCAGCGGATTCTCGGGAGGCTCCACTGGTTTCGGAGGGGCAAGAACGGGAAGGAGCACTGACTATGACGAAACGGACTACAACGATGGCGCCCTGGCGCAGAGCAAGGCAGGACTGGCCATCGAGAGAGGGGAGAAAGAGAAGTCGGAAGACTATTTCGACTGCTTGTATGTGGCGTTCTGGGACGGGAACATCCGTATTCCCGGACTCCAGCCATGCCCCGTTATCGACAAGGTGATGACGGACAACAACTTCAACGCCATTATCTCACTATTCTCGCTGCGTCTGGATCGTCCAAGCGAGGCGATAGACAGGGGCATGTTGCGCCACATAGACGGGAAGAAGAAATACAACTTCTCCTTCCTCGCAGACGAAATACCTGACGTGAGGGCTGTCTTCCACATCAAGGGCGGAAGATACCTGTGCGAGAAAATCACGGCCACGTTCACGGAACATGGGATGAGCAAGAAAATGAAAGGGGTGTTCTACCGCATCCAAGACGAATAGAACACCCCATTTTCTTACCTCTCACCACTTCAAACAATGGCAGCGGCAAGAGATTCGGACTGAGATTTCAGGGAAGAGCGCAGCACCTTCGCATAGATTTGGGTGGTCTCGACCTTCGTGTGACCGAGCATCTTCGCCACGCTCTCGATGGGCGTACCATGCGAGAGACAGAGAGTGGCGAAGGAGTGACGCGCTACATGACAAGTCAGAGGCTTTGTCAGTTCCATGCGCTCCTCGATCACATGGAGATAGTCGTTCATCTTCTGATTGCTGATGACCGGCAACTTGTAGTTGTACTTCTTCAGCACATCCATCGCAGGAGGAAGGATGGGAGTGAAGAAGACAGTGTCGGTCTTCAGGCGGCGGCCATCGATGTAGTAGAGGTTACCCACCTTCTCCGTCATGCCCTTGAACTTGAAAAGGCACAAGTCGCAATGGGCAAGGCCAGTGTAAGCCATGAAGATGAACAGGTCACGCACTCGGTCGAGCTTTTCTTGGTCCAGCGTGAAGTCACGAAGTTCCTTCAATTCTTCCTCGGTGAGTGGTTTGCGCTCTTTGTAGCAACCACGTTTGAACTTGGTCAACTCATACGGATTGGAAGCAATACGCCCCTCAATCCTAGCCTGGTTGATGTAGAACTTCAAACGCTTGTGGTACGAGAACACGGTGGCATCGGTGCGGTTCCCTTTGTGTAGGAACTTGTCGTAAGCGAGGATGTTCTCTGCCGTGATGTCGGCGAAGGTGTTTATCCTACCGAACTTCTCGACAGAGCTTACGTGTGCGCGTGTTCTCTTCGATATGCTCCTCCTCGATATTCTTGCGCATATACTCGGTGAAACTTTCCGTCAGGTCAAAGCCATTGAAGGTGTTATCCTCTTCTTCCGGCTCTTCCGTCACCTTCAATATCTCCTTTGCCTTTTTCTCTTCTTTCGCCTTCTTCCCGAAATTGAGATGTGCGTCGAAATTCTCGATGGTCATATCCTCGCCAAGCATCTGCATGGCTTCAACCACTTTCCCAAATTTCTCCACTTCGCTGACGACATCTTTACGTTTCGCCACCTTCTTCCACTCCAGAGGAGTAGCATTGCAGATGGTGACATACTTCCGCTGATCCCTCGAGAGGTAGATGCGGATTTCCACTTTCCCAGTCCCTTTCTTAGAAGAGACGTTCTTCCGGTCGTAAATGACCGTAACAGCACTTTTCTTTTTCATGCTCAATAGAATTTGCGCGGTAGTGGAACATGAGGAAAGGGGAAAGTGGTAACACATTTCTGATGTGGTAACACATTTTTGGTAACACATTTTCGATGTGGTAACACATTTTGGTAACACATTTTGTCCAATTTTGTCCTTTGTAGTCCAACGTAGTCCAACTGACCGCAGAGTTAAACAAAAAACTTTTAACCCTCTTAACTACAAATAAATGAGCCAGTTACGCCTAATCTATTGATTTAGAAAGGAAAAGCCCGACTGTCTGGGACAATCAGGCTTCATTGCTTTTGGGGTGCCCGGTGGGACTCGAACCCACGACATTCAGAACCACAATCTGACGCTCTAACCAACTGAACTACGGGCACCATGATTACTTTTCCTTGGAAAAGCGGATGCAAAGGTAAGTATATTTTTTTTATTTCCCAAATTTTTTGGGCGATTTTTATGAAAAAGTACTCACAGTACGTTAGAAACCTACATGATACAAGACAAAACAACAAAAATCAGACATAACAACAGAAGGGACATAAGACAAGAAGAATCCCATAAAACAACACCTACAACATATTACAACAAGGAACAAGCGTTGGGAATGACGGGCGGGCAAGACAAGCATGCCCCCACAACAAAAACGGGCGGACCATTTGGTCCGCCCATTGATAGGTATTTAGGCTATTATTCCTATAGATTCTATTGCTTACTGCTGGGGAGCAGAAGGTTTTGCAGGAGCGGCACCCTTAGCAGGAGCAGCGGCAGGAGCGGCACCTTGAGCAGGAGCGGCACCCTGAGCAGGAGCAGCGGCGGGAGCGGCACCTTCAGCGGCAGGAGCGGCACCCTGAGCAGGAGCTGCGGGAGCAGCACCGAAGTTCTGCTGTGTGGTCGGGTTGGTGAGCGGGTTCTCCACCTGTCCCTGTACGGCACTCTTGGTGGCGGTGGCCGTAGGAGCTACGGAAGCGCAGAGCACGCTGAACACCACCATGGCGATAGCCAGTCCCCATGTAGCTTTTTCTATGAAATCAGTAGTTTTCCTTACGCCGACGATTTGGTTGGCCGAGGAGAAGTTGGAAGACAGACCGCCTCCCTTGCTTTCCTGGATCAGCACGATGAAGATCATGAGCAGTGCCGCCAGTACGATAAGAATTACGAAAAGTGTGTACATTTTACTTTATTTGTTATTGTTATTTATTATCAATCTTTCAAGGAATCGAATTTGGTCTGCAAAGTAAGCACTTTTTTTTGGATAATTCAAATTTAAACGCTTAATAATTTCCAAAGCCTTGGAATATCGTCCCTGTTTGATGTAAATTTTGGCCAAAGTCTCGGTGAAGAAGCCCTCACCACCCTGTTTTGAGTCGTCATCGAGCTGCGGAGTGTATTCCGGATTTTCCTTCAGTTGGATGCGCCGTCCGTCCTTGCTGTTGATGAACTCGTCGATGAGCGACTGTCCCCTCATGGCAGGTGTCTGCTGTTCGTCATCGTCGCCCATGGCCTCCGTCTCAAGCAGATAGGCCACATAGTCGATGGCGGCGTCGGCGGGTGTGGGTTTGCGCTTCTTTGGAGCCGTGTCCTCCTTTTCGGGTATGGATTCGAGAAAATTGTCGATGAGCGTCATCGTCCTATTCTCCTCTTTCTCCTTCGGCGGATTCGTTTCCTCCGTCTTCTCTTTTCCAAGCAAATAATGTGCCGCCTCCACCATTTCGAAGAGCACGTTCCTATCGGTGATGAAGATGGCCGCCCTCCTCAGTTCCTCGTCGAAAGCCGGGTCGTGCAGCAGGAAGAGGTTCCTGAGCATCAGTATGCGAGCCGGCTGGTAGAACGGATATTTCGCCACCAACTGTCGTAGTTGGAAGAGCGATTCCTTGTCGAGCTGTTCGGGATGATGTATGTAATGTAATACGTCGGTCATGATGATTACCAATTGGCCACGGTGGCGTTGAAGATCTGTTGGGTGATATCTTTCACCATTTCGGTCACCAAGTCCTCCTGCACCGCCGCGAGCGACTGTGTGGTCTCGTAGGTGGAAGAAGCGGTGAACTGTTTTTCGAAGTCCTCGTCATGGTTCTTGTTGTTGGTGAATCTCACCACCACTGTCATCGACAGTTCCGCTTGTGAGGAGTATCCTTCCGCCGACACGCCTTTGTTGCGTTGCGAGTACTGTGTGATTTCCCCTTCCAGTTTGAGGTCGCCGTTTCTCCTCACCTGTTCGAGTCGTGTGCGGCTGCCGAAGATATCCTTCAGTTCATTGTTGAAGATGCCCTGCATGGGACCCCACACATACGACGACCTGATGGGAAATTCTGCGATCTCGATAGACTTGGTCTTGGTATAATCGATGCTGGTGCCTGAGAACGAGTACGACACCTTGCAGGCGTTGAGCGAACATACCGAGAGCAGAGCTATGACGAAGGCCAGCCCATATTGTTTGAGTCGCCGGTAGAGCGTTCGGTCAGAGATACCCAGTTCGCGAGCTGCTTTTTTGCGGTTTCCCCCGTTCCTCTCGAGTGCCCTTTCCAGCATCTGCCTTCCTAAGGCATTGAGGTTGAGGCTTTCCGGTTCGGATATCTCCTCCGCCTCGGCTTCCTCGACCATCGCCACTTTCCCGTTTTTATTGTTGCCGTTGTCGGCAGGTTCCAAGGTGGCAGGCAGGTTGGTGGTCAAGCTTTGTGCCGCCGCCGACAGTGTGGTCGCCTCGTCCATCTGGTGGCGCAGCCCGCTGAGTTCGCGTCTGAGGTCGCTCACGTTGGTCTTCAGTTCGTAGAGCACCTGCAGGAGCATCTCCCTCTCACTCTCATAGGAGTGCGGTCCAGCCTTGGCTATGGTGGCCAGTTCGGTGGTTTCCGGGTCGTCGGGTATGAACGTCCTAAGCATCTCGGCATCGATCACCCTCTCTCTGCTGAGTATCGACATCTGTTCGGTGATGTTCTTGAGCTGCCTGACATTGCCCGGCCATTTATATTTGAGCATGAGCGACTCGGCGTCTTTCGTCAGCGATATCTTCGGCACCCTGTATTGCTCCTGCATCTGTAGGGCGAAGAGCCGGAAGAGCAGCAGTATGTCGGTGCCTCGCTCTCGAAGTGCCGGCATGGCGATGGGTATGGTGTTGAGGCGATAATAGAGGTCCTCGCGGAAGCGCCCTTCGCTGATGGCTCTTTTCATATTGACGTTGGTAGCCGCCACGATGCGCACATCCGTCTTTCTCACCCCTTGTCCTCCCACGCGTATATACTCACCCGTTTCGAGCACTCGGAGCAACCTTGTCTGCGTGGAGAGCGGCAGTTCGCCCACCTCGTCGAGGAAGATGGTGCCTTTGTTGGCGGCGCCGAAATATCCCTCGCTCTCGCCTATCGCCCCGGTGAACGCTCCTTTTTCGTGTCCGAAGAGTTCGCTGTCGATGGTACCTTCGGGAATAGCGCCACAGTTGATGGCGAAGAATTTCTCATGGCGCCGTGTGGAATTGTCGTGAATGACGCGGGGTATGATTTCCTTTCCCACTCCACTTTCGCCCACGATGAGCACCGGCAGGTTGGTGGGAGCCACCTGCAGCGCGATGTCGAGGGCGTGGTTGAGCGCCTCGCAGTTGCCAACTATCTTATATCGGTTTTTAACCTCTTGCAGTCTGCTATTGTCCATAGGGGTGACAAAATTACACATATTTTTCCGAATATGTGCAATTTTGGCAGATATTTTAGTTGTTTTTAGTTTTTACTTGCCTTCCCCCTCGTGTTTCTTGGGTATGGCGAACCTCACTTTTTCGCTCTCGTCGCGTTTCTCATGATAGTATTTCTTGAGCGGGTTGGCCATGGGCTCATCGTAGTTGGCGCGGTTGCGTGCAGCGTCCACCGCCTGGTAGATGGCTATTCTTAGGGGCAACTCGTCGGCGCTCCCCACCTCGGTCTTTCCGAGGAAGGCTGGTTCGACGACCGGCACGTCGAGTCCTGTCGTGAAGGTACATCCCCCTTCGCCCGTGAGCATCTTGAAGGGAATCATCGCCTGTTCGTGATACATCGCCAGTATGCCGTCGAAATGCTCATGTTGGCACTGGCTGAAGAAGTCGTCGGCCTGGAAAGGTCCGTAGCACCACACCTTGTCGGTCTTCAGCTGTTCCACCGCCGGTGCGATGGCCTCGTTCTCCTCCGTCGATGCCTGCGGGTTATACGCCAGCACCGCCAATCTGGGATTGTTCACCCTGAAGTCGCGTTTGAGGCATTGGAAGAGCGCCTTGGCCTTTCCCTCCACACTCTCCTTGCTGATGAGCACCGCTGCTGCTCCCACCGGACAAGCTGGTGTGGCTGTGGCGATACGCAGCGAATCATTGGCGAACACCTGCATGCAGTCGTCGGTCACACCCAGCGCCCGTGCTATGTAGTCAGCCTGCGACGATGCCCCGTCGAGATCTGCCACATCCATCGGCATGGTGACCAAGGCATCGTATTGTCCCGTTGCGAAGTCGGCGATAGCCTTGTCGAGCGCCTGTTTGGCGGCGGCGCCCGACTCAGGAGTCCTTGCTCCCAGTTCCACCTTCACCTCACCTTCGAAGGCGGCTATGAGGTTGATCTTCCCATCCTGTGCAGCCGCCGCCGAGGGAACGATGCTGAAATTGGCCTGCATGTTGAGTGCCTTACGATGGTAGGCCGCCACCTTGGGTGAGCCATAGATGATGGGTGTGCACAATTCAAGGCTTGCCGGTTCGGCGAAGCATTTGAAGATGGTTTCATAACCTATCCCGTTGGTATCGCCTTGTGTGATGGCGACTCTTATTATTCTTTCGTCCATATCGAATTTTGAATGTTGAATTTTTAATGTTGAGTGTTGAGTGTTGAGTGTTCTCGGCATTTTTTCTTAACTCTTAACTCTCACCTCTTGCCCCTTGCTCCTTGCCCCTCGGAAAGCCCCTTGCTCCTAAAAGAATAGATTGAGGCTTCGGTGCGTCGCAGCAGATTGCGCTTACGCCCTTCCGGCGCATAGATGAAGGCTTCCGCCACCACGGTGCTGCCGTCTGCCATCGTCATCACCCGGGCCGTGAACGGTCCTCCCATGGCGTCGCCCACCATCTCCCATAATCCGCGGGCCGTCCATTCCGGCTTGTCGCCGTCGCGCTCCGTGAACACCGAGGCAGCCACGGTGGTCATATACATCTGGTCGGTCTCCCCCTTCACATGCCGTTGCATCACGCTGTCGCGCTGTGCCACGAACCGTTCGGGCTGTGGTGAGGCGATGCGATAGACGCAGATATTGCACATGCCCTCTGCGGCATCGTTCGACACCCAGAGGAAACTGTCGGCACGCTTCGACGCCTTCATCTCCACGGGTATCCACATCTGAGCACCGAACAGCTGTTCCACCGCCCTTGTGGGTTCGGCGGCATGGTGCGAAGAGAGTTGCGCCATCGTCCTCGCCCGCTCCGTCTTGTCGATGAGGGCTCGCAAACGAGGAGCCAAAGCCGGCAGCTCTTTCACCAAGTGCTGTCGCGAGGGTGTTATCACGTGCACCACCAACTGTGGTGCCGCCCACTCATCGCGAGCATATCTTATAATGGTCCGTTCGGTGGTCTTGGGACTGATGTCCACCCTCACCACGTTGCGCATCGTCTTGCCATTGCGTTCGAAGCCCGCACTGTCGGTCGTCACCACATCGAACCATGGTTCGCGCTGTGGCAGTCCCGCCATGTCCTCAGAGAGCAAGGACGCCACCCTACCCTCCACATCGTCGACCACCAGCACCTCATACGGTCGTCCTCCGCTTTTCGGTTGCAAGGGGTTGCCACCTTGGCACCCGCAACACAGCGTCGCGATGACGACCCACGCAGCGAAAACACCTTTACTGTTCATCGGCCGTCTTTTTTGCCGTGCTCAGCAGTCCGCAGGCAGCGTAGATATCCTGACCGCGACTTGCCCGGATGGTGGTGAACAGTCCATGAGCCGTGAGATAGTCGCGCCATTGCAGCATCGTCTCCTCGGGAGCCCCCTTCAGTTCCACCCCAGGTATCTGGTGAAAGCGGATGAGGTTGACCCTGCAGTCCAGTCCGCGCAACAACTTGAGCAACTGGCGGGCGTGCGCCATGGAGTCGTTCACCCCTCCGAAGATGATATATTCGAATGAGAGCCGTCGCTGGTGTGCGAAATCGTAGCCGCGGAGCAGTTCGAGCACATCGGCGATGGGCATTCCCTTTTCCGCGGGCATGAGCGTGGCGCGCAATTCATGATTGGGAGCATGCAGCGAGATGGCCACATGACACTCGCTCTCGTCGAGGAACCGTTTGAGTTTGTTTTTCACTCCCACACTGCTCACGGTGATTCGCCGCGGGCTCCACGCATAGGCATAAGGAGCAGTGAGCAGGTTGGTGGCCTGCAATACGGCATCGAGGTTGTCCATGGGTTCTCCTTGCCCCATGAACACCACGTTGGTGAGCGTTTCCCTTTCGGGCAGCGAATAAATCTGGTTGATGATGTCGCGCACCGAGAGGTTGCCTTCGAAACCCTGTTTCCCTGTCTGGCAGAACAGGCAGTTCATCTTACAGCCCACCTGGCACGACACGCAGAGCGTGGCTCTCTCGCCGTCGGGTATATAGACCGTTTCCACGTACCGTCCGTTGTCCGTAGGGAAGAGATATTTCACTGTTCCGTCGACCGACCGTTGGCAGTCCACGGGAGGCATTGCCCCTACATGGTAGCGTTCACCCAGCTTGGCCCTGTTGGCTTTCGAGATATTGGTCATCTGTTCGATGTCGGTCACATGCCCTTGGTATATCCATTGGGCCATCTGCGAAGCCGTGAAGGAGGGCATGCCCAGTTCCTTGACCACCTGTTTCAGTTGGTCGAGTGTCATCCCCACGAGCGGGGTTTTGTGGGTATATGAGGGTGATGTCTCGGGCATATATCGTTATTTTTCTGCAAAATTAGGCAAAAGTTCTGAAAAACGTGATGGTTAGGGTCAGAAAATGCTTTTTTAGCCTGCGGATTAAGGGGATTTTAAGGATACAACAAGGTACAACGTGGAACAACGAATTGAACGAATTAAATATTGGAACGCGAATTACCATGAATTGGTCATGAATTTTTCACAAACACGAATGCACGATTTTTTCATGAATCCTCTTTCTGCGTATTTCTGCGGTTTCTGCGAGACATCATGTGTTCGGGCGGGCACGGCGGCACCGCCCCTACACTATTTGCGAGACATTTTTCGAACGTTCAATGTTCAATGTTCAAAGTGTTTTGCTGCGACAAGAAAAAACACCGTTCCGACCGTTTGTCGCAAATGAGGGTTCATGTCGTAACAACTCAGTAAGAAAAGACATATAAAAGTATGCCGCGCGCGTAAAACGACATTAACTTTGCATCAGAAAAAGGGATAAAATGGCATCACCACCATGGAAATGGAAAAGATGAAAAGCCATAGACGCCCTTTCAATCCGAACAGTAATATCGCATAACAAGGTAAGTTGAACTACAATTACAATTAAGTGAAAAGATGAAAAAATTCATGATGACATTAGCCATGGCCCTGACAATGAATGTGGCTTTCGCCGAAGGCGATGAGAACGAAAAAGTGAACAGCACTGAAGCTTTCGAGATGAGCACCCACATGGGTCAGTTGGCAAACGCCCTTCAGTTGACTGTCGACCAGTATGAAACGGTGGAGATGATCCAGAACCAGTTCGTCGAGGACATGAAGAAGGCCGGCAAAGCCTCTGACGATGAGCGTGCCAGCCTGACGCGCAAAGCCATCAGCCACGACCTGAACTACATGCACAACATCCTGACCACCAACCAATACCGCACTTACCTCACCATTCTGAACGTCACGCTTCAGAACCGCGGTCTGCAGATGGAGATATTCTGAAGATGAGAGGTGTGGGGTGAGAGGTGAGAGAACACCCAGCTTGTAGGGGCGTGCTTGTCTCGCCCGTTAAATTCACCACGCGTAGGGGCGGCGCCACGGTGCCCGCCCGTTTTATTTTGTAGGGGCATGCTTGTCTTGCCGCGAAAACTCCTACACTCCTACACTCCTTAAGCATGCGGAACTTGAATTATTTATTGACAAGAATCCGAAACAGTGGCGTATGCAAATAAAAATAGCGTTCTATAGGTAATAAAACCTTCGAAAGCGTTATGATTATGATTTTTATTGCTTATATTTGCCATGTCATAGAAGAATGGGCATACAAATCATGTCAAACCAAATGTTTCGGAATAGCGTATGAGGAAAAAAGTATTGGTCGTGCTGCTGCTTTGTGCCTTCACCTCGGTATCATGCAACAGCCAGCAGAAACAATCGCAGGCAGCGGGCACACGCGTGGCTGCCGACGGCCCGATGGTCGATAAGGCCAAGGATGATATTGCCGGCCTTGTGAGAGAACTCTATGCCACTATAGCCAAGAAAGAAGATGACATCCGGCGCTTCGCCTGTCAGCGTTGGTGGAATACGGTAGAAGCGGTGGATAAGAAAGACGCCGAGTTGGAGGAAATCGGATTCTTCAACGATGACCTTTGGACCCAGATGCAGGATGACATTCCCGATGATTTTGAGGTGCGCGACATCGAATTCGAGCAGATAGATGTAGGGAAAGGCACGGCCCTGATCGGTTTCGTGCTATGGAGTCCTGTCCAGACCATTCGCCAGAAGTTCGAGCTCTGCCGTGAGGATGGTGACTGGCGTGTGCACAATATCATCAGGCTACGCACCGACTTCGACGGCAAGGAGGAAGAGGTCGACATGATGAAGGAGATGCTAAGCTATCTCGCTGATACGCAAGGCGGCACGTCAGAACTGACATACGCCAATATGGAAGGAATCTACGACAGTCTGGATGAAGACATGAACAGCGAGAGCCGTTTTGTGCTGAATGCCGACGGCACCGCCTCATGGGGAATGATAGGAAGTCTTCACTTTACGGAGTATACCTACACCATCAGAGGCCACACCATCTGCCTGAAACCTAAAGATGTGGACTCGGAGGAGGACTGCTATGAGTACGACGAAGATACCCGCACGCTGAAGAACGAGCAGGGAGCGGTGTATTACCGCCAGATAGCGGACTGAACCGTCGGTGGTGGCGGGTCAAAATGACCCGCCACCAGGATAGCTATTTCAGGTAGCAGTGTCTTGCCGAGATATAGAGCGTCAGTCCGTTGAACGACGTCTTGTAGAAGCCGCTTGTCTTTCCCAGATAGGGGAGGCGTGTGCCTTTGGGCAGATAGTACGGGTCCCAGTATACGGGGATTCCGTCTTCCTTCAGGTCGCGCTGTATCTGCGTCGGGCTCACGAATTTCCGGGAATAGTAGGAGGCTCCGCTGGCGATGTCGTAGCAGAGAATGCCCGACTTGACCGACGGCTTCTCGCGGAATCTGGCGTTGGTGCCATTGATCACGACGCACCGCTCACCAGCCTTCGTGCCCGGGATATGCAGGCTTTTTTTCGGCAGGCTGACAAATGCTGCGGGGTAGAGCCACCATTCGTAATCGGTGCCTGCGTCTTGTACCGAGATGGCACTGCCTTTCTCCAGCACTTGGCTGACACCCCATCTGGGGTCTTCGTAGGTGATGTCGTTGTTGGCTACGACGATGACCTGTGCATTGAGCGCACCGCTTGCGAGCAGAAGCAGTGACATCATGTAGAAGAGTTTTCTTTTCATAAGGCAATAGTTTGGTTCTTGCTTCGGCACAAAGTTACGAATAATAAATGACTTAAGTTTCGGAAGTTATAAGTGTGAGTATAATTGTCTAACAAAATAAGGCACAGATGTTTCCGTATGTCGCGGAAGAAGAGTAACTTTGAGGTGTCTAACACAAAGGAACTCAACTTCTATGCCCACGCACAAAAATACAAAGAATCTGTCAGAAATCGGCAAGTTTTTCACAAAAAATGATGCCAGCAGTGCAATGTTTAACGCGAATTACCGTGAATTGAACATAAATTGTTCATGAATTAATTTCGACTACGAATTACACGAATTCCTTTTTATTATTCTGATTATTCACATTTCTTTCCGAACAACGAATTACACAAATTACACGAATTTCTTCCTATTATTCTTATTATAATTACACGAATTTCTTCCTATTATTCTTATTATTCACATTTCTTTCCGAACAACAAATTACACAAATTAAATTCCGAACACGAATAACACTAAAATAAACACGAATTCCTTTTTATTATTCTGATTATCCACATTTCTTTCCTAACCACAAATTACACAAATTATATTCCGAACACGAATAACACTAAAATAAACACGAATTCCTTTTTATTATTCTGATTATTCACATTTCTTTCTAAACTACAAATTACACAAATTAATATCCGAACACGAATAACACTAATAAACACGAATTCCTTTTTATTATTCTGATTATTCACATTTCTTTCCTAACTACAAATTACACAAATTAATATCCGAACACGAATAACACTAATAAACACGAATTCCTTTTTATTATTCTGATTATTCACATTTCTTTCTAAACTACAAATTACACAAATTAAATTCCGAACACGAATAACACTAAAATAAACACGAATTTCTTTTTATTATTCTGATTATTCACATTTCTTTCCTAAACTATAAATTTCACGGATTGGATTGGATTTTGTCTCGCAGAAATCACAGAAACACGCAGAAAGGCGTAGGGGTATAGAACATCTATGCCCTCCACGCAGATGATGTCCCGCCCGATGTTGTAGGGTCCACACCTTATTAAATACCCCCCTCTGTTGACCTGCGTCAAGCGGTTTGACGTGCGTCAAGAATCGGCCATTTGTAGAGCAAAAAAGGCGGATTGCCTTTGCAGGTAGCGTAAGAAGCCTTTACCTTTGCACCCGTGAAAAGTACAACAGTACCGACACATTTAGGATAACAATTTAAGGATAACAGGACTGTTGCAGTCCTTTATTGAAGTAAAATTTTTAAAAGGTAAAAAGATGAAAAGATTTATGATGACAGTGGCCATGGCTCTTACACTGACCATGGCTTTCGCCGAGGGCGAAGAGAACGAGAAGACCACCCGTATGGCTGCTTACGACATGCATACCAACATCAACATGCTTTCGCAGGCCCTACGTCTTAACAGCGACCAGAAAGAGAGTGTGGAAGTGGTTCACAACCTGTTTGCCAAGGAGATGATGAATGCAGGAGCTTCCTCTGCCGAAGAGCGCGAGGATATGATGCAGAAGGCCATCACCCGCGATCTGGCTTATATGCGCAGCATCCTGACCACCGAACAGTACCACATCTATCTGCAGATACTCAACGCCACGCTGAAGAACCGTGGACTGAAGTAAAGAAAAGAAATTAGTGCGAAAAATTTGAGTGAGAGGGAGTCACGCCACCAGGCGTGGCTCTTTTTTCGTTTTGTTGATTAAAGCCGAGCAGAAAGACGCCATTCCCGCCATTTCATCACAAAAAGCGATGATTATTTGCGTTTCCATGAAAAAAGAAGTATATTTGCAGTAAAGTTAAGAGTTAAAAGTTAAGAGTTAAGAGTTAAGAGTTAAGAAAAAATGCCGAGAGCATTCAACACTCAACGCTCAACACTCAACGCTCAACACTCAACACTCAACATTCAAAATACAACCACTATGAACAATTATCTGAAAACGACCATGATCCTGGTACTGGCCTGCCTGCTGATACCCTCGCAGGTGAGCGCCCAGAAGCGGAAAGGCCAGAAGCGGCGCACCGCCACCACGACATTAAAGACCTACCCCTCGCGCGACGACGCCTTCGTGCCCGACTACAGGCTGCAACCCATCGGAGAGTGCGACATCCACCATTACGACTACGACTATACGATATTGCCCGAGCCCGACTTCACGGGTCATGTGCTCCGGCGAGACATGACTCGTCCGCAGGTCACCCTGCGCCAGGTGTCGTGCCGTCAGAACGACATCACCGACTATGATGCCTGGCTGAACAACAATGGGCTCACGCCTTCCGAGGTCCGTTACTGGAACGAGCCGATGGACGAGATGCGCCCGCGCTACCGTTACGACACCGACGGCTATTCAGTGGTTAGTTTCGGCGTGCACTACGGAGCCACGGAGACACTCATCATCGCCGACCCCTCGCTGCAGACGCTCTACAAGGCGTACGACTTCCGGGAGTTCCGTTTCTCGCCCAAGACACCTAAAGCCTACGCCAACCAGATTGTCGACTTCGTACAAATCGAGGGCAATATCCTCTATGTCTGCCATACAAGCAACTCCTACCCCAGCGAGGCAGGCTACCAGACGGGCTACATCTCCGCCATCGACATGCGCACCGACGAGATACTATGGACCACGGAGCCGATGACCTGCAACTCCGACTTCGCCATCGTGGGCAACTCCATCGTCTGCGGCTATGGCTTCTCCGACAACCCCGACCATCTGTACGTGGTAGACAAATACAGTGGACAGCGTTTGCAGAAGATACCTCTGAAGAAGATGGCCACGATGATACTGTCCAAGGCCGATCGTGTGTACGTGAGGACTTACAGCTACGATTATGTGTTTAACTATTGAGTTAAGAATTAAGAGTTAATAGTTAAGAAAAATAGTCCGCCACGGAGTAATGTCTACACTCCCAAACTCCTCAACTTGAATTCCCAAACTCCTCAACTTGAATACAGCAAAAACAACAAGGAACAACTGAAAAACAACGAATTACACGAATTTCACGAATTGGATTTTGTCTCGAAGAAAACGCGGAAATACGCAGACAGATGTAGGGACTTAGTTTATCTATGCCCTCCTCACACAGGAGATGCCCCTACATCACTCAACACTCAACAGTTAAGAGTTAAAAGTTAAGAGTTAAGAGTTAAGAAAAAATGCCGAGAACACTCAACACTCAACACTCAACAGTTAAGAGTTAAGAGTTAAGAAAAAATGCCGAGAACACTCAACACTCAACACTCAACACTCAACATTCATCACTCAACCCTCAACATTCAAAATACAACCGCTATGAATAATTATCTGAAAACGACCATGATCTTGATACTGGCCTGCCTGATGATTCCCTCACAGGTGAACGCCCAGAAGCGGAAAAGCCAGAAACGACGCTCCACCACCACGAGACTGAAGACTTATCCCCAGCGCGACGACGCTTTCCTGAGGGATTATAAGTTGGAGCCCATGGGGGCGTTCGACCTCCATGACTACTCCATCAACTACGTCACACTGCCCGCGCCCAACTTCCATGGTCATGTGCTGCAGCGCGACACCCGCCGCAAACAGGTCAGCCTCCGACAGCTGTCATGCCGCGAAAACGGCATCACCGACGATGACGAATGGTTCGAACGTAACGGACTGCAACAGTTCCGCTACTTCTACGACGAGCCACGGCAGGAGATTCGTCCGCGTTTCCGCTTCGACACGGGCGGCTATGCCGTCATCACATATGGTCCCTACCATGCCGAGGGCGTGAGGGTGGTGGTCGCCGACCCCTCGTTGCAGACTTACTACAAGGCCTACAACTTCGAGAACTTCCGTATGCCGGCGGGCATCAAGGAACCCTGCGGTATTGCCGGTGTCGACCACGTGAAGATCGAGGGCAACATCATGTATGTGAGCCACCAGGCCTACACCGAATACAAAAGTGGCAGCGAAGAGCTGACGGGCTTTGTCACCGCCATCGACATGCGCACCGACGAGGTGCTCTGGACCACCGAGCCCAAGACTTGCAACTCATACATCGAGATCATCGGCAACTCCATCATCTGTGGCTACGGCAGTTCCTTCGAGTCCGACTACCTATATGTGGTAGATAAATACAGCGGTCAGCGTGTGCAGAAGATCTGGCTGAAGAAGGCTTCCGAATACATCATAGAGAAAGGTGGCAAATTGTATGTAAGAACCTATAGTTTCGACTATGTGTTTAACTATTGAGTTAAGAATTAAGAGTTAATAGTTAAGAAAAATAGTCCGCCACGGAGTAATGTCTACACTCCCAAACTCCTCAACTTGAATCACGAATTGGATTTTGTCTCGAAGAAAACGCGGAAATACGCAGACAGATGTAGGGACTTAGTTTATCTATGCCCTCCTCACACAGGAGATACCCCTACATCACTCAACGCTCAACAGTTAAGAGTTAAAAGTTAAGAGTTAAGAAAAAATGCCGAGAACACTCAACACTCAACATTCATCACTCAACACTCAACATTCAACATTATAAACCCATGCCAACAGTAGACGACAAGAAAGTGATATTCTCGATGGTCGGACTGAGCAAGACCATCCAGCAGAATCAAAAACAAGTGCTCAAGAACATCTACCTCAGCTTCTTCTATGGAGCCAAGATAGGCATCATCGGTCTCAACGGAGCGGGCAAATCCACCCTGCTCAAGATCATCGCCGGTCTCGACCAGCAATACCAAGGCCAGGTGGTATGGAGCCCCGGCTACTCTGTGGGCTACCTGCCCCAGGACCCACCTTTGGACGAGAGCAAGACGGTGAAGGAGAACGTGATGGAAGGTGTGCAACACGTGTACGACGCCTTGGCGGAGTACGACGACATCAACAAGAAGTTCGGCGAACCCGAATACTACGAGGATGCCGACAAGATGGACAAGTTGATGAGTCGCCAGGCCGCCCTGCAAGACATCATCGATGCCACCGACGCGTGGAACATCGACGCCAAGCTCGACCGCGCCATGGCCGCCCTCAACTGTCCCCCCGGCGACAGTGCCGTGACGCACCTCTCCGGTGGCGAGCGGCGCCGCGTGGCCCTCTGCCGCCTGCTGTTGCAGAAACCCGACGTGCTGCTATTGGATGAGCCCACCAACCACCTCGACGCCGAGTCGATCGACTGGCTGGAACAGCACCTGCAGCAATATGAGGGCACGGTGATCGCCGTGACCCACGACCGCTATTTCCTCGACGACGTGGCGGAATGGATTCTTGAGCTCGACCGCGGCGAAGGCATCCCCTGGCGCGGCAACTACTCGTCGTGGCTGGAGCAGAAGAGTCAGCGGCTGGCATTGGAGGAGAAGACCGCCTCGAAGCGCCGTAAGACGTTGGAGCGCGAGCTGGAATGGGTGCGCATGGCTCCTAAGGCCCGTCATGCCAAGGGCAAGGCGCGTCTGAACTCCTACGACAAGATGCTCAACGAGGAGCAGAAACAGAAGGAGGAGAAGTTGGAAATCTTCATCCCCAACGGTCCACGCCTCGGCAACAAGGTGATCGAGGCCGTGCATGTATCGAAAGCCTTCGGCGACAAGGTGCTCTTCCGTGACCTTAACTTCATGTTGCCGCCCAACGGCATCGTGGGTGTGATCGGTCCCAACGGTGCCGGCAAGACCACCCTCTTCCGTCTGATCATGGGGCTGGAGCAGGTCGACGGCGGCACCTTCGAGGTGGGCGAGACGGTGAAGCTCAGCTATGTGGACCAACAGCATAAGGACATCGTCGCCGACAGGAGCGTCTACCAGACGGTGAGCGGCGGCAACGAGACGCTGCGCCTTGGCGGCAGGGACGTGAACGTGCGCGCCTACCTGTCGCGTTTCAATTTCACGGGCGTCGACCAAGAGAAGAAATGCGGTGTGCTCTCAGGTGGCGAGCGCAACCGCTTGCAGTTAGCCATCGCACTGAAACAGGAAGGCAACGTACTGTTGCTCGACGAGCCCACCAACGATATCGATGTCAACACGCTGCGTGCCTTGGAGGAGGGTCTGGAGTCGTTCGCCGGCTGTGCCGTAGTCATCAGCCACGACCGTTGGTTCCTCGACCGTATCTGTACGCATATCCTGGCTTTCGAGGGCGACGGCGAGGTGTTCTACTTCGAGGGCAACTACTCCGAATACGAGGTGAACAAGGCCATGCGCTTAGGTTCGGAGGAGCCGAAACGCATGCGCTACCGCAAGTTGATGGAGGAGTGACAAGTGAAGAGCTTTTGAATATTGAATGGCTGTGAGGGCGGTGCCTCGTGCCCGCCCTCACAATCAATAACAACGAATTAAACGAATTACACGAATGGAAAGAGACATCAGAAACAACAAGGAAAGAAAGTTGTTCTAAGTTGTGCTATGTTGTCTGACAAATAATCGATGAAAGCAACAGGAACAACAATCGACAACGAATTTAACGAATTACACGAATAAGTACCTAATTCCTGGATAATTATTCTAATTATTCTAATTTCTTTCCTAACAACGAATTAAACGAATTACACGAATTTTAAGGATACAACAAAAACAACAGGGAACTACGTATTTCACTAATGACTCCCTAATTTCTGGATAATTATTCTAATTATTTTAATTTCCTAACAACGAATTAAACGAATTACACGAATTTTAAGGATACAACAAAAGCAACAGGGAACTACGTATTTCACTAATAACTCCCTAATTTCTGGATAATTATTCTAATTATTCTTATTTCTTTCCTAACAACGAATTAAACGAATTACACGAATTATATATTGGAACATGAATTACCGTGAATTGTTCATGAATTATTATTTTTCTGCGTATTTCTGCGGCATCTGCGAGACATTTCCTTTGGCACGGGCGGGCAAGACAAGCATGCCCCTACGCTATCAGCAAGACATTCTCCGATTCGTGAAGATTCGTTTTATTCGTGTTCGTGCATAACAATTCGTGTAATTAGTGTAATTCGTTGTAAAGAAAAGATTGGTGTTCGTGCATAACAATTCGCAACTTATAGTCAGAGCCAAGCGAATTAACATTTTTAACACTAAGCGGCCTTTATATTTTTTGTAAATTTATATTCACAGTCAAATTTTC
>ONDS01000032.1 GCA_900316685.1 uncultured Prevotellaceae bacterium
CATTGTCCTGACACAGAAACAGTCTTTCTGGCACAGGGACAAATGGGCATATTTTTCAGACACAGGGACAGATGGACATAATTATATATAAAATAAGGAACAAGAAAAAATTTGGTTTTTCTCTTGCTCCTTCCTCCTCACACACTCCCTTTGGGAGGGCCGGGGTGGGTATTCTCTCCACTACTTCTTTTCAAACTCGACGGTTTGGATGAGTCGGAAATTGATCACCTCGAGATCGGTCATGTCCAAGGTGCGCGAACCTGTAGGTTTATACCAAGGGCGCCCATTGAAATAATTCTGGTAGGCAGGATCGAGGATGGGCAGTCCATGTCGGGCGTACATCTCCCACTGCATCAACCGTAGCGCATTCTTCGGGAACCGCTCAAGCATACCCCTGGTCAGAGGAACGACCGAGGCGAAGCTGTAGAAACCGTCGAGTTCGGGATAGCCATCGTCCAACTTCGTGAGCGTGAAATACGAGCCACAGAAAGGATGATAGGCCACACCCTCGTTGAGGTGTGCCACGACGGTGAGTCCTTGTTCACGCAACGACACATCCCACTGTGTGGGTCCCGGCAGCGAGGCATGCCCCCCTCTACCCCTCTGAGACAACACTTCACGCATCTGTTCGAACTCCTTCTTCGACACCTCGCGGTCATCGATGAAATAGACATCCTTGCCTGCCCTCTTCTGCACGTTGAGCGACGGTTGCCTGACCACTTTGATACGGTTGCCGCCGAAGAAGATGCTGTTGCCGTTGATCCTGTAGTCGCCGGGATCGTCACTACTGTCCACTTGGTCGCCAAAGAGGTTGGGTCCGAAGAGCAGAGTGGAACCCAAGGCAGCCAACGTATTGGGATAAGTAGCCTCTCCCTGGTCGATGGAATACAGGGTGTACACCCCATCGTATATAATATGTAGGTCACGCTCCAAAGCGCTCAGGTCGCTTTGTACGTCATTCCACCGCACATACGTGTCGAGTGTTTTCTGGTTCTTGTCGCGAATGACGAGCAGGTCCCAACCTCCGATTTTCTCACGGGTCATCACATCTTTCTTTCCTTTCACCATCAGTTTGCTGTTTTTCCTTACCAGCTCCTTGTCACGCGGATGGCCCTCGGTGGAGAGGGAAGAGATATTGGTGAGAGCGACCGTTTTCCCATCGGTTCCCAACTGATAGACAAAATTGCCATCCGTCCAAAGCGACCCTTGTCGGATGAAAGCATCGGAGAGGTCACCCACCTGAGCAAACTGTTGGCTCCACTGTATTTGCGTGGCACGGTCGGCGGAACCCATCACCTGTGCCGACACGGTCGTGGCAATGCCCAACGCGGCAGCCACCACCGCCATTCTGGTTATCATCTTCATTTTCATCATATCATTTATATTGTGGTTAATCAATGCTGACATGGCTTGTCTTTGTTCTTCAACACCACAGTGCAAAGATAGCGCAAAGATACAAAAAATCACACACACTTGTTACTTTTCCACAAAAAAAATGTAATTTTGCAATGTGAAGCGAATCATATTCTTTCTCTTTGCCCTCGGTGGTCTGTTGCAAATGCACGCGCAGATGTACCGCTACAACCTCAACTTCGAACTCTCGGCCCGGCATTTCGTCGACACCATCCCCATCGAATTTGAGGACGACCAGATATATATCACCGCCCTGGTGGATGGCGAGCCCTACCGGTTCAACCTCGACACCGGTTCGAGCCAAGGCATCGCCTATTCCAACGGGCGCATGCCTTATGGTCGTTCGTTGGGCAAGGTACAGTCGCGCGACGCCAACGGTCACATCGACACCATCCACGCCGTGTCCTTCCCTACCTTCACCATCGGTCGTCTTACTATCCGCGGTTATAGCGGCTCGCTGCTCCGCCATCATACCACCCAGCCCAAGTACGACGCCATCATCGGTTTCGACCTGTTCAACAAAGGACTGAACGCCAAGATTGACGTGCGCAACGGTTATCTCATCCTAACCGACCAACGCGACTATTTCGACGATGAGCCCGGGCTCCCCTTCAAATACCGCTTGTTGCGCTTTGTGCCCAACGTGCGTCTCACCCCCTACCCCGGCTGTTCCGACGAAGCACTCTTCGATACAGGCAGCAAACGGCTCTACGTGATGGGCAACCGCAGTCTGTCGCTCTTCGAGGACAAGGTACCGCAGATAGAGAGTCAGGTGGAAGGACGCAGCCACGGTCACCGCGCCATCGGTTCATTCGGCACCGAGCGCGCCGCCTTGGTCACCTTCCTATGGCTCGACGGTTTCCAGTTGGGCGACTTCTTCTTCAACGACTACCACACGATGACCACCCAGGGCTATTCGCGCATCGGCGCCGAGCTGTTGAATTACGGAGCGCTCATCATCAACCCCAAGCGCAAACGTTTCACCTTCCAACCCTACAACGGACAACAGGCCGTGATGGTGAGCAACCAACAGATGAACATCGCCTTCGTACCCAAGAACGGGATGCCCAGCGTAGGACTGGTGTGGGAGGGTAGCCCACACTACCGCAACGGCTTCCGCCAAGGCGATGTCATCCTTCAGATCGATGGTCGTGCCATCCGCTCGTTCCACGACTTCCAGCGTTACCCCTTCATCGAAGGTCGCGAGCACACATTCTTAGTGCGCGACACACAAGGGCAGTTGCACGAGATCATCAGTGTCCGGTAAGACCGTCCGCAGCCGCAAGGAAGAGAACACCACATATCCAACAGCATTATCACACATCGTATGACAGACCAAGAAATATTCCAGAAGAATGTGACCCTGCTGTCACAAGACAACCCCATCGACACCGAGGCCATCCCCTGTGCCACCTCTTCGTTGCCCTCCATCGAGATGCTCAGCGAGATTGTAGGACTGGTGAAAGAGCTGGTTTTCCCCGGCTATTTCGACCAACGACAAGTGCAGGAAGCCATGCGGGGTTACCATACCGGCGTGAAGATGGAACGGCTTTGCAATATCCTCAGCGAGCAGATAGAGTTCGCCCTGCGTTTCCAGGTAGGCGACTGCGCTGACACCTCGGGTAGTGCCCACGCCCTAACCATGCAGTTCATCGACCGTTTGCCGGAAATCAAACGAGTACTCTATACTGACGTGCGGGCCATCTACGACAACGACCCCGCCGCCCACACCATCAGCGAGGTGATTTTCTGTTACCCCGTGGTACAGGCGATGATTCACTACCGCATGGCCCATGAGTTGCAGTTGATGGGGATACCCGTGCTCCCCCGCATCATCACCGAGATGGCCCATTCGGAAACGGGCATCGACATCCACCCGGGAGCATCCATCGGTGAGTATTTTTCCATCGACCATGGCACAGGAGTAGTCATCGGTGAGACCACCGTCATCGGCCACCATGTGACCCTCTATCAAGGTGTGACCTTGGGAGCCCGCAGCATCCAAGGCGACACGATACACCACGATGGCGAGTTGCCCCGCCACCCCATCATCGAGGATCGTGTGACCATCTACTCCAACTCCACGCTCCTTGGACGCATCACCATCGGCCACGACGCCATCATCGGTGGCAACGTATGGGTGACACATAGCGTTGCACCCTACTCGCGTATTCTTCAGAGCAAGGCGCAAGATGTGTCGTTCACCGACGGTGCGGGGATTTGAGAATTTTGAATGTTGAATGATGAGTGTTGAGTGATGTATGTTGGGTGTTGAATGATGAGTGTTGATGGTTGACTTGACTGTAAAAAAGATAGAGGACAAACAGCGCAGCAGGCTATTGTCCTCTATCTTCTTCTATCTTCCTTTAACTTCTTCTATCTTCCTTTAAACGTCATCAATCTCCATCCGGGGCCTGTTCAATAAGGTCCATGAACTGGTCGAGTTTCGGAGTGATGATGATCTGTGTACGGCGGTTGCGCTGACGTCCCACATCAGTGGAGTTGTCAACCAAGGGATTGTACTCGCCGCGGCCACCAGCAGTAAGTCGCTTGGGATCCACGCCATAGTTGTTCTGCAAGTACTGCACCACGCTGGAGGCGCGCAGACAAGAGAGGTCCCAGTTGTTGCGGATATTCTCGCGCGAAATGGGCACATCGTCGGTATTGCCTTCCACCAGCACATCATAATCCTTGTAATCCATGATGATCTTGGCTATCTTGCTGAGCGTTTCGGCCGCGCGGTCGTTGATCTCGTAACCTCCGCTGCGGAACAGCATGTTGTCGGCCAGAGAGATGTAGACCACGCCCTTGAGTACCTGCACATCCACCTCTCGCAGTTCCTCCTTGCTCAGCGAGCGTGTGAGGTTGTTGGTGAGCACCATATTGAGTGAATCGCTCTTGCTCTTCACCTCCACCAAGTGGCGGATATATTGGTTCGACTCGTTGATTTGGTCGACGAGTTTATCGATGCTCACATTGTTCTGGCTGGCATTGCTCAGGCTCAAGTCCAAAGTGCTCTGCAAGCGCTCATAGTCGCGCTTGGCC
The DNA here is from genome assembly GCA_900316685.1 of uncultured Prevotellaceae bacterium. Classification (GTDB taxonomy): domain Bacteria; phylum Bacteroidota; class Bacteroidia; order Bacteroidales; family Bacteroidaceae; genus Prevotella. Next base: position 4,459 of record ONDS01000032.1, read on the forward strand.
TGTGCCAGTTGCTCTTCCAGACTGGATAGACGCGTATTGGCGACCGCCAGCTGTTCCTTCGTGTCCTGATAGTTGTTGGTGAGGTTCCTGTTTTCCTCTTGGCATGCCAACAGCTCCTTGCTGCTGGTGCATCCGCTCAGGACGACAGCCCCTACCATCAACGACATAAAAAATACTTTCTTTTTCATAATTTATTTTGGTTGGTTATATCCTTCTTTGTTTGCAAATGTAATGATTAGACGCGTGATGTTGCAAATTGTTATGTCCATTTAAGTTTATTTAACCGCTTAAGCCTTCGTTTTGCTTTTTTTCGCGAGTTTTCCACCGTGTGTAGGGTTGATAGAACCATCTTTCAACAAATATATCCCCCCTTTCTTTCCCATGTCGGAGAAAATGCTTACCTTTGCAATATCATAATGCATTCATAACACGATGATGATACGTTTTTTCAAGACACCCTCGCACAACATCATTGCCGTAGGTTCGGAACAGGCCCTCGGCAGCAGCGACACCGAGAAACTGTGTTGGCTCTTCAGCGGAGCCGAAATTGTGGAAGCCCCCACCATGGAAGGCTTTTTCGTCGGCCCACGCCGTGAGATGGTCACCCCTTGGAGCACCAACGCCGTAGAGATCACGCAGAACATGGGCATCGCAGGCATCACCCGCATCGAGGAGTTTTTCCCCGTAAGCAGCGAAGATGCCGACCACGATCCCATGCTCCAACGCCTGTACCGTGGACTGGACCAAGAGGTGTTCACCACCCACCGCCAGCCTGAACCCATCCGTCAGGTGGACGATCTGGAAGCCTACAACGAACAAGAAGGGCTGGCACTCTCCGCCGAGGAGATAGACTACCTGCATGAAATAGAGCGACAATTGGGCCGTCCACTCACCGACTCCGAGATTTTCGGTTTCGCCCAGATCAACAGTGAGCACTGCCGCCATAAGATTTTCGGCGGCACCTTCATCATCGACGGCGAGGAGAAAGAGTCTTCGCTCTTCGCGATGATCAAGAAAACGACCCAGGAGAATCCCAACCGTATCCTCTCCGCCTACAAGGACAATGTGGCATTCGCCCGTGGTCCCAAGGTGGAGCAGTTCGCCCCCAAGGACCAGTCGACCGCCGACTTCTTCGAGGTGAAGGAGGTGGAGAGCGTCATCTCCCTGAAAGCCGAGACACATAATTTCCCCACCACCGTGGAGCCCTTCAACGGCGCCGCCACAGGCACCGGCGGTGAGATACGTGACCGCATGGGCGGCGGCGTGGGTTCGTGGCCCATCGCCGGAACCGCTGTCTACATGACCGCCTATCCCCGTCTGAAGGGCGACGAGGGCGAGGACCTTGTGTTGCGCGACTGGGAAGACCTGCTTCCCGTGCGCCAATGGCTCTACCAGACCCCCGAGCAGATACTCATCAAGGCCTCCAATGGTGCCTCCGACTTCGGCAACAAGTTCGGCCAGCCGCTTATCTGCGGCTCCGTGCTCACCTTCGAGCATCAGGAGGGCGAGGAGAAATACGCCTACGACAAGGTGATTATGCTCGCCGGCGGCGTGGGCTACGGCACGCGTCGCGACTGTCTGAAGCGTGAGCCCCACAAAGGCAACAAGATCGTCGTGGTGGGTGGCGACAACTACCGCATCGGTCTGGGCGGAGGTAGTGTGTCGTCGGTGGACACCGGTCGCTACAGCAATGGCATTGAACTGAATGCCGTGCAGCGTGCCAACCCCGAGATGCAGAAACGCGCCTACAATCTCGTGCGCGCCCTCTGCGAGGAAGATGTCAACCCCGTGGTGAGCATCCACGACCATGGTTCCGCCGGCCACCTCAACTGTCTCTCCGAATTGGTGGAGGAGTGTGGCGGTCGTATCGACATGAGCCAATTACCTATTGGCGACAAGACACTCTCCGCCAAGGAGATCATCGCCAATGAGAGTCAGGAACGTATGGGCCTGCTCATCGACGAGCAACATATCGAGCATGTGCGCAAGATAGCCGAGCGCGAGCGCGCCCCGCTGTATGTGGTGGGCGAGACCACCGGCGACGCCCATTTCTCTTTCGTGCAGGCCGATGGTGTGAAGCCCTTCGACCTCGATGTGGCGCAGATGTTCGGTCATTCGCCCAAAACCATCATGCGCGACGAGACCGTGGAGCGGCATTACGAAAATGTGAAATATCAGACAACTCCCGATAATTCCGAGAACTCCGAACAGCTCGGCGACTATATCAAACGTGTGCTCCAGATGGAAGCCGTGGCATGCAAGGACTGGCTCACCAACAAGGTGGACCGTTCGGTGACGGGCAAGATCGCACGCCAGCAGTGCCAGGGACAGTTGCAGCTGCCCCTCTCCGACTGTGGTGTGGTGGCCCTCGACTACCGAGGCAGGAAAGGTATCGCCACCGCCTTGGGCCACGCGCCCCAGGCCGGTCTGGCCAACCCCGAGGCTGGCAGTGTGCTGTCGGTGGCTGAGTCGCTGACGAATATCGTGTGGGCTCCCCTGTCCGATGGGTTGCGCGGTGTGTCGCTCTCCGCCAACTGGATGTGGCCTTGCCGCTCACAGAAAGGCGAGGACGCCCGTCTGTACCGTGCCGTGGAAGCGCTGAGCGACTTCTGCTGCCAGTTGGGTGTGAACGTGCCCACGGGCAAGGACTCGCTCTCCATGAGTCAGCAGTATCCCAACGGCGACAAGATCATCGCCCCGGGCACCGTCATCGTCACCTCCGGCGGTGAGGTGAGCGACATACGCAAAGTGGTATCGCCCGTGATTGTCAACGACAAGAATTCCTCACTTTACCATATCGACTTCAGCTTCGATGAGTTGCGTCTCGGCGGCTCCGCCTTCGCCCAGTCGTTAGGCAAGGTGGGCGACGATGTGCCCACGGTGGCCAACGCCGACTACTTCGCCGAATGTTTCGAAGCGGTGCAGGAGCTCATCCGCCGCGGTTGGGTCATGGCAGGCCACGACATCAGCGCCGGCGGCCTTGTCACCACATTGTTGGAGATGGCCTTCGCCAACACTTCCGGCGGCATACACATCAACTTGCACGACATCAACGGCGACATAGTGAAGATTCTCATGGCCGAGAATCCCGGTGTGGTCATCCAGGTGGCCGACAAGCACAAGGATGAGATGAAGGCCTACTTCGAGGAGTTGGGTATCGGCTATGCCAAGATAGGCTACCCCACACCCAAGGACCGTAAGCTGACCATCAAGAAAGACGCTTTCGAGCAGTCTTTCGACATCGATGCCTTGCGCGACGTGTGGTACCGCACCTCCTATCTCCTCGACCGCAAGCAGAGCCGCAACGGACGTGCCCTCATGCGCTACGAGAACTACAAGCAGCAACCCGTCGACATCGTGCTCAACCGCCATTTCAGTGGGCGGCTGTCACAATACCATCTCTCGGCCGACCGTAAGAAGCGTTCAGGCATCACCGCCGCCATCATCCGCGAGAAAGGAACTAACGGCGAGCGCGAAATGGCCTATTCGCTCTACTTAGCGGGCTTCGACGTGAAGGATGTGATGATGACCGACCTGATTAGCGGCCGCGAGACCCTCGACGATGTGAACATGATCGTGTTCTGCGGAGGCTTCTCCAACAGCGACGTGCTGGGTAGCGCCAAGGGTTGGGCTGGAGCCTTCCTCTACAACCCCAAGGCGAAGGAAGCACTCGACCGTTTCTATGCCCGCAAAGACACATTGTCGTTAGGCATCTGCAACGGTTGCCAACTGATGGTGGAACTCAATCTCATCAACCCCGAACATGAGCATCGCGCACAGATGCAACACAACGACTCGCATAAGTTCGAGAGTGCCTACTTAGGCCTCGACATCCCCGAGAACAAGAGCGTTATGCTCGGCTCGCTCAGTGGCAGCCGTTTAGGCATCTGGGTGGCCCATGGAGAGGGTAAGTTCCACTTGCCCGAGAACCTGTCGAAGTACCATGTGGTGGCTCGTTATGCCTACGAGAACTACCCGGGCAACCCCAACGGCTCCGACCATGCCGTGGCAGGCATCTGCTCCGCCGACGGTCGCCATCTGGCCATGATGCCCCACCTTGAGCGTGCTATCTTCCCCTGGCAATGTGGTTGGTATCCTGAACGCCGTCGCCAGGACGAGGTGACGCCGTGGATCGAGGCATTCGTCAACGCCCGTAAGTGGATAGAGAGAGCATGAACATCTATTGGGAAAGTTTCAAGACCTTCATGAAGATTGGCGCCTTCACCTTGGGAGGCGGCTATGCCATGATACCCATCATCGAGAGCGAGGTGGTGGACAAGCACCAATGGGTGACTCGTGAGGAGTTTCTCGACCTCATCGCCATCGCGCAGAGCTGCCCCGGTGTGTTCGCCATCAATATCAGCGTGTTCATAGGCTATAAGCTACGCAAGGTGAAAGGAGCGCTCTGCACGGCTTTGGGAACCGCCCTACCCTCTTTCCTCATCATCCTGCTCATAGCCATGTTCTTCGTACAGTTCAAGGACAACAAGGTGGTGGCCGCCATGTTCAATGGCATTCGTCCCGCCGTGGTGGCGCTCATCGCCGTGCCCACATTCAATATGGCCAAGAAGGCGAACATCACCTTAGTCAACTGTTGGATACCCATTCTGAGCACCATCCTCATCTGGTTGTTGGGGGTCAACCCCATCTTCGTCATCTTAGGGGCAGGCCTGCTCGGCTACCTCTACGGCAAGCTTATCTCACCTACGGAATCATGATATTCGTCAAACTATTCATTACCTTTTTCCAAATTGGCCTTTTCGGCTTCGGTGGGGGCTACGGCATGCTGTCGCTCATCCAGACCGAGGTGGTGCGCCATCATGCGTGGATCAGCACAGCCGAGTTCACCAATATTGTGGCTGTAAGCCAGATGACACCGGGTCCCATCGGCATCAACTCCGCCACTTACTGTGGCTATACGGCCATCCACCACGCCGGCATGGGCGAGGGTATGGCCATCTTGGGCAGCGCCACCGCCACCTTCGCCTTGGTACTGCCTTCGTTCATCCTAATGGTTCTCATCGCCAAGATGTTCATGAAATACATGAACACACCCACAGTTAACGATATCTTCAGCGTGCTCCGCCCCACGGTCGTAGGTCTGTTGGCCGCAGCCACGCTGCTGCTCATGAACGAGGAAAACTTCTCCTCTATCTCCACCAATCCGTGGAGGTTCTGGATCAGCGTGGGTCTGTTCATCGCCACCTTCATAGGCACGAAATTCATGAAAATCAATCCCATCCGGATGATCGGCTACGCCGCTTTCGCCGGATTGGTGCTGCTGTATTAGGAAGAGGTGAGGGGTAAGAGGTAAGAAGTGCCCCCTCTAATTCCCTCTGTAGGGGGAGACTTAGTTAGCCTCCAGGTTATTTTTCTAAATCTTAACTATAAAAAGAATATGAAAAAATTCATTACATCGTTGTTGACATTCTGCATGGCGCTGGCGCTCCATGCACAAGATACCGAGACACCCAACCTGCTGCGGTATTATATGAACGACGGAAGCACCTTTGACGTGCCACTCTATCGGCTCGACCGTCTGCAAAAGGTAGGCTCCATCGGTTGGAACAACATCTTCAACGATGGCGAGCCCAACGTGAGCGTCCTCTTCAGCCAGTTGGACAGCATCGTGTTCGTCTACGACCCCTCGGTGGTGAAACCCATCGACACCAACGCGAACAGGAACCAGGACAAGCGTGCCACAGGTCTGGAGTTTCCACATCTTGCGGGCGGCAACATGAACATCCTCTCGCAGCACAAGACTTCCGATCTGGGCATCACCTATTCGCTGGAGTGGGACTGCCAAAAGCGGGCTCAGCGATGGACCTGCTACCAGATGCACAACGGACTGCCCAACAACAATGTGGGACGTAACGAAGCATGGGCCACCGACCCCAATATTCCTTACCAATACCAGACGGACAAGTCGGACTATAGCGGTTCGGGATTCTCGCGTGGCCACATGTGTCCTTCCGCCGACCGCCAGACCACAGTGGAGCAGAACCGCCAAACCTTCTACTACAGCAACATGCAGCCGCAGTACCAGAACCACAACGGTGTGCTGTGGGACCAAATGGAGGTGAAGGTGCGCTCATGGGACACCAGCTCGTTCCGCGACACGCTCTATGTGGTGAAAGCGGGCACCATCCGCGACGACCAAATACTGAAATATACTTCATCGGGCATTCCCGTACCCAAATATTTCTATATGGCCGTGCTTTGTGTGAAAAACGGTCAATACAAAGCCATGGCGTTCTGGACCCTGCATGAGAATGTGGCGCGCAAGAACCAGGACCTGGGCGACTATGCCATCAGCATCGACGAGTTGGAGGAGAAAACGGGAATCGATTTCTTCTGCAACCTACCCGACGACATCGAGGAGCAGGTGGAGAAAAGCGTCAGCCTCAGCGACTGGAAGCTGTAGCCGTTACTATTTGTTGTGCAGGGCGAGGTCGCGGGTGTAAAGCGCCCTGTATTCGGCAGGTGTCATGCCTATCACCTCCATCAATCGCCGTTGCATGGTGCGCACGTGCTTGAATCCCGCATCTTCGGCTATGGAGGCCATCAGAGCCATTATCGCCAGCACGACGATAATGATTCTGAGAGAGAGACGTTTTGAAAATGAACGGAAATTTTTTCCCATATCGCGGTAAAGATACGGGTTTAAATCCATACGACCAAGGATTTTGGCTTTTTTTTACAAAGAAACATCCATGTCGACTTCTAAGAGCCACCCTCGACCTCGTTGGCTACTGCCCCACCGCCTGCCGATAAGCAAGAATGGCGTTTTGGTAGGCGGCAAAGGTGCCGGTACGATTGTCCATGGCCTGTTGGTAGAGCATCTGCGCTTGCAACAAGTCGCTCATGGAGCAGGTACCGGCACGGTAATAGTCTCGGTTCAGCCGAAGGTTTTCAGCAGCCTGTTCGATGCTTCTGTCGGCGATGGATAGCTGCTGGAACGCCTCCTCCACATCGTTCCATGCCTTCTGCATCCTGATGCACAGCAGTTGCGAGTTATCCTCCAGCTGCTCCTCCGCCCTCTGCTGCTCTATCTTTCTCCGCTTGATGGCATGAGAGCCACCCCACCACCCCGATATGGGCACGGTGACCGTGGCGAACACCATGCCGAAGGTATGGTCGCGGTCGAGCAGGTTATGATAGTTGTAGCCCGCGCCCACCGCCACTGCCGGCAGGTTCTTGCCCACCTCCATGCGCCGCTGCAGTTTCGCAGCCTCCACCTGTTTGGTGAGCAACTGATATTCCGGGGTGTTCTGCAGTGCCGATAGATGGTCGTGACGTTGTATGAGCGCCGCCGCAGCATGGGCATCGTAGCTGAGTTGGAAGTCCGTGCTTTTCAGTCCGCAGTACTGTGCCAATGTCATGCGCAACAGCGATATGCCGTTCTGCAACCTCACCTTCTGACTCTCCACCTCGTTCTGTCGCAGCTGCACCTGCAAGAGGTCGTTGCGCATGGCCAGTCCCGCCTGCACCGCCAACGACACATCCTTGTTGATGCCTTGGAGCAATTCCTCCACCGCCGCTATGGTGTTCATCTTATCTTGCAGCGAAGCCAGTTGCCAGAAATACTGCTCCGCGGTACGTTCCACCTCGTTTTCCGACAGTCGCAACTGCAGTTGGCTGACATCCTCGCCTACCTTCGCCAGTTTATGACCATTGACTATCTGTCCACCCACGAACACAGGTTGCAGTGCCATGACAGAGGCGATAGTACCGTTTTTCATCATCGACAGGGTGATGGGGTTGGACAATGGCGCCAAGGCACCCATCAACTCCGCTGGCAACATCTGCGCGTAGGCAGCCATAGTCTGTTGATACTTCTCGGGGATGAGTTCGGAAGGTTTGAGTTCCATCTCAGCCATACCCGTATTGGCATTGAACCATAGACCCGTACCGCTGACCGTAGGGAAGAACTTGGTGAACACCTCTTTACGTTGTTGCGTGGCAGCCTCCACACCGAGGCGTGCGCTTCGTGTGGCATTGTTATGCAGCAGTGCCGAATCGATCAACTGTTCCACGGTATATGTCTGCGCCGTCGACAATAGCGGCACCATCATGACAAGCGTGATGAATATCTTTTTCATAAAACCTATTTTTTAAGCTATAGATACTATAGATGCTATAGAAACTATAGATACTATAGGTACTATAGAAACTATAGCCCTTTACTTCTTTACTTTTTTACCTTTCAACGACACTTTCCAGTAAACCACGGGGAGCATCGTGACCACCATGATGAGCGACCCTATGCCACCTGCGAAGATGGTAACACCCACCGGCATCCAGAACGAAGAGCCGGCGATAATCATAGGCACCACACCCACCGCCGTGGTGGCCGTGGTCAGGAAGATAGGCACCATGCGCCGTTTGCCCGCATCATACGCTGCCTTTTTCACCTCTTCGTTGTATTCCTCAGGGGTGATCGGCGTGAGAGCTGGGGAACCAGGCGTGACGGGTGCGGATTGAGGAGTGATAGACATGCCCAAATCGAGAGCCTTCTTCTTGTCTTTCAGGAGTCCGAGGGCATGTTCGAAGATGAGAATCTCGTTGCGCATGATCATACCCATGAGCGTGATGACACCCATCACCGAGGTCAATCCCAGCGTGCGGTTCATCAACCCCAGTCCGATGAGCGCTCCCGGTGTCATCAGTCCGAGAGCGGCTATGCACACCGTAGTAATGCCATATTTCTTGAAGTTGAAAAGCAGGAAGAAGAAGATGATGACCATGGCGATAGCCACGCCGCCAAAGATCTGCGGCATGGCCTCGGCATTGTATTCTATCTCGCCGCCCACCTCGGCACGTACTCCTTGGGGCAACTTCAGGTTGTTCATGATCCCGGCGATATTGCTCTCCACCGGCGCGGCATACACGCCCCGTGCAAACTCTCCCGTCACGGTCATGCAGCGCTCGCCGCCACGGTGCATGATACGGCTTTCGGTCCATTTGGGCTGTACCTTGGCCACCTGTCGCAGCGGCACTGACGAAGCACCGCCGCCCATGCCCCCCGCCACCATGGTAAGCGGTGTGGCAAGACCCACATTGCCTATATCGGAGAAGGTCAGCGCACAGGAGTCCTTCATCACGATGGGCATCTGGTAATCGCCCTCCCAGATCGTCCCCACGGCGAGGTCGTTGGTGGCACTTCCCAAGGCCAGTGCCGCTGTGGTGCGGCTAATACCTAACTGGGCGGCGGCCACAGGGTCAAGCTCGACGCTCACCAAGGGGAAGGGTTGCATGAAGTCGGTGTGCACCCACTCCACCTCCGGCATCTCCCTCATGCGCGCCATGAGTTGTTCCGCCACGAAATGCAGCGAATCGAGATCCTCGCCATAGAACCGGTATTCCAGTTCAGGCACTGAGAGGTAGTCCAAGCGTTTGAACTTCACGTAAGCATCGGGAAACGCCTCGCTCCATTTCGGCTGATACTCCGCCAGCAATTGCAGCGTGGCCTCCTGCGAGGTGGTGTTGACGATGAACTGTGCATAGTTCTTTCCCGCCATCTGCGGTGCATAACACGTCATGAAGCGGGGTGAGGAGCATCCCACGAAACTGGTGATGCCCACGATGCGTTCATCTTTCTCAAGCACATGGCGCATGGAGTCGGCCACCAAGCGCGTATCGTCCAGTCCCTTGCCATCGGGCAGGAACATCTCCACGGCGAACTGGTCGCGGTCGGCGAAAGGGAACTGTCGCATTTTCAGTGTGGGCAGTATCAGGCACGAGAGCAAGATGAGCCCTATGCCTCCGAAGATGGTGGCCCAAGGATGGCGGAAGGTGGCGTCGAGCACCTTGTCGTACGTCCGTTGCACCCAGTTGGTGATGGCGTTGCCTCCCGTTTTCACCTTTTCGGGTTTGATGATGAGCACCTCAAGGAAAGGAATGACCGTGACGGCGAGCAAGAGCGACACCATCAGGTTGATGGTGATGGTCCATGGGAAGGTCATCATGGCATCCCTGAACTCTCCTTTCATGGTGAGCAGCAGCGGATAGAAGATGACGCAGATGCACAGTGTGGCGAGCATCATCGGAACGAAATATTGTCTGGACGACTCGATGGCTGCCTCTTTGGGGTCATATCCTTTACCTAAGTATTCAAGATATCCGTCGATGACCACGATGGCATTGTCGACCACCATTCCGAGCACCACGATGAGCGCCGCGAGAGTGACGATGTTGAGTTCGATGCCTGCCATGAACATGATGCCCACGGAGATGAAGGTAGACAGCGGTATGGTGATGGCCGCCACGATGGCCGACCGCAGCGGAAAGAGCACCATCATGACCAAGATGATGATGACCATTGAGATGATGAGGTCGCGCAGGAAGTCGTTCACGCTCATGCCCACCACTTTGGGTTGGTCGGCTATTCGTGTGATGCTGACATCCTCGGGAAGTATGTCGGAGCGGAACTCATCGAGCACCTTGTCCACCTCCTTGCCATAAGCCACGATATTGTTGCCAGGTGTCATCTCCAGCGAGAGGAGCACGCAGGGGTGGCCATCCTGTTCGATGTAGCCACCGCCGGTGTCGTACTCACGCCGCACGTCGGCCACATCGCGCACCCTGACCACTTTGCCCGATGCCGGGTCGCTGAATACGATCTGGTTGGCTATCTCCTCCTCGCCTCGCTGGGTGGGTTCGATATGAATGGGGGTCTGCTGACTATCATTGTCGATGCTACCGCTCAATGTGGTGAGGCCCTGTTGTTGCAGCTGTGTGAAGAGCATCTGCTGACCTATGCCGTAGGCTTCGAGACGCTGGCGGTCCACATACAGGCTTATTTGCTCCTTTTGTTCGCCGTAGGTGCGCACGTTGGCCACCGAGGGTATGCGTCTGAGGCGGTCGCCCAGTTGGTCGCTGTATTCATGCAGTTCGCGGTAGCTCCGCTCCGGGCTCTCTATGGCGATGAGGAGCGCCGAGGTGTTGCCGAAATCATCGTTGGCCACGAGGGCGAGCACCCCTGCCGGCAGACTCTGTTTGAAGAGTGTCAGACCGTGTTTGATCTTGCTCCACACCTCATCCTTGTTGTTCACATCATCGTTGAGGCGCAGCATCACCAAGCACATGCCGTTCTGTGCCGTGGTGGTGGTCTTCGTGCGGTTCACCTCCTCATAGGTGAACAGGTAGCGTTCAAGGGGCTTGGCCACCTGTTCTTCCACCTCTTCCGTAGTGGCACCTGGATAGACGGCCACGACCACCCCTTGTCGGATGGTGAAGGCGGGAAACTCATCCTTCGGCATCAGGTCCATGCCCACGATGCCGAACACGAAGAGCAACACCACCAGCAATATGGTGATGGGATAATGGTCCAGCGGCCACCTCAGCCAGTTCATTTTATTCTGCATGGTATCTTTATTTAGCAGTGAGGGGTGAGAGGTGAGGGGTGAGAGAGATGTCCACAGCGGAGCAATGTCTAAACTCCCAAACTCCTAAACTCCCAAAACCTCATTCAACGTTCAACGTCCTTGTTCCTTCACTCAGTTTTTGGTAACCTTCGACCACCACCTGTTGACCCTCTGCCAGCCCGTCGACGATGAACACGCGGTTGCCCTCTGCATCGCCGATGATCACCGGAGTGCGGTGAGCCTTGTTCTGCGCGTCAATCGTCCATACGAACAATGACCCATCGGACCGTTGGTGCACACTGGTCACGGGAAGCGTGAAGATGCCTGAGCGACGGGTGGTGCCCCCCTCCGTCTTCACGTTGCCATAGAGATTGACGGTGGCCACCATGCCCGGCAGCAATTTATGGTCGGCGTTGGCCACATGGATACGTATGTCGTAAGTATGCGTCATGGCATCGGCCTGCACCCCTTTCTCTATCCTTCCTCCCGGCACCTGGCACCCTGCCGCCTCCACACGTATGAGCGACGGGGTGCTCGATGTGATGGAAGCCATCTCGGCTTCGGGCACCGACACCTTCACTTTCACGGTGTTGATATTGAGTATGGTGACCACCGCCTGCGAGGGCAGAGCCGTCTCGCCGGCGTTGACCTGTCGTTTGCCGATGATGCCAGATACGGGAGCGATGAGCCGCGTGTCAGACAGTCCTTTTCGTGCGATACGCTCCGTGGCCGTGGCCGAGCGTACGCTCGACTGTGCCGACTTGAGCATCGTCTCCGCCTGTCGCAGCTTCGTCTCCATCTCTATCCACTTGATTTCCGGCAGCGACCCATTGTCGTGCAGCAGTTTCATACGGTCGTAGGCATCCTTGGCCTGGTCGTAGGTGCTCTGCGCCTGCGCTACCATGTCGTGAGCCTGCGAGGTGGTGGCCTGTGCCGCCGTCACGCCATTGCTCATCGATGTGGGGTCGATTTCCGCCAGCAACTGTCCACGGCTCACCGCCTGTCCTTCGTTGACCAGCATGCGCTGCACCACGCCCATCGAGGTGAAGCTGACCGCCGTGGCCTCGCTCTCCTCGACGATACCCACATACGAGAGTGCAGCCCCGTCGTAAGAAGGTTGCACCTTTTCCGTCTTCACTCTCACGGGAGCTTTTTCCTGCTTGTCGTCTTTCTTACCGCATCCCACGACGACAACCATCGCCAGAAGGAGCCATCCAAGTATCGTTTTCATAACACAAAATCACAATATGGATGCAAAGATGAGGATTTTTTTCCTAATGTGAATGTTCCATTTCGCCTTATTTTTGTAAAATTTTTCCCAAAAAATCCTTTTTAGCCAAGAAAAAAGTGTTTTCAGCCATATATTTTCCATTATTTATTGCCATATTTGCATCCGAAGACACGAAAAGGAACATTTTCATGAACAACCAGACAGAGCATTTGGCACAGATAGCCGGCACCAACCCCGTGGAAGCCGATGTGCAGGTGGGCTATTCCGACGAGGACATCATATTGATAGACAACGTGCGCATCCTGGCCGAGATCAGTCCCACCCGCCTACAGATGAGCATGGTAGTGTTTTTCGTCAACGGCAAGGCGCAAGGCAACATCAACGGACAGAGCACCCAATTAGAGAAAAACCAGCTGCTCATATGCCCGCCCAACACGTTGATGAGCGACTATATGCTCAGTCCCGATTTCGAGATGAAAGCCATCTTCGTCTCCAACAAGATGTTGCAGAGTTTCCTTCGTGAGAAGATGAACGTATGGACTGATATTCTCTATATCCACAAGTTGCGCGTCATACCCTTGCAGGACAAGGAGATAGAGTTTCTCAACCGTTTCTATGAGTTGCTGAAGATGGTCATCAACTCCAACCCCGACGGTTTATACAAGACCGACATCATGCACTCACTCCTTCGTGGAGCGTTCCTGGCTTTGTGCAGTGCCTTGAAATCGGGATTGCCCGCGCAGGCGACGAATGCCAAGCCCATGGCGCACAACTCCAACCGTCTGTTCCAACGTTTCATCCACCTCTTGGGCAGCACCTCCGTCAAGCACCGTCCTGTGGAGTCCTACGCCAACGAACTGTGCGTAACACCCAAGTACCTCTCCGCAACCTGCAAGAAGGAGTCGGGAAAGACCGCCAACGCATGGATTACCGAACATGTGGTGGAGGACATACGTTATTATCTTAAGTCGACCGACCTGAGCATCAAGGAGGTCTGCGCCCGTTTAGGATTCACCAACTCTTCGTTCTTCGGCAAATACGTGAAAGAGCATTTCGGCATGACCCCCGGCGAATTAAGGAGGAAGGGGTGAAGGGTAAGGAGCAAGGAGCAAGGGGCAAGGAGCAAGGAGCAAGGGGCAAGGAGCAAGGAGCAAGGGGCAAGGAGCAAGGAGCAAGGGGCAAGGAGCAAGGAGCAGGAGCAAGGAGCAAGGGGCAAGGAGCAAGGAGCAAGGGGCAAGGAGCAAGGAGCAAGGGGCAAGGAGCAAGGAGCAAGGGGCAAGGAGCAAGAGAATACTTCACAGCGGAGTAACTTCTCCCCTCCTCCGGGGAGGAGGGGTAGGGGTGGTGGCGGTGGTAAAGAAAAGAGGTTGGGACATTGTTTTACAAACCACCCCTGCTTGAAGATTTTGTCCTTAAGCGGACAAAATCGCCTTTGGAAAAGGAGGGGAGGAGTTACCCATCCTAAGCACAGCATTTGTCTAAACTCCTAAACTCCTAATAGGCTTTCTCATGCACGCCCTTCACGGCTCGCCCGCTGGGGTCGTTCATCCCACGGAAGGCAGCGTCCCACTCCAGGGCGATGGCTGTGGAACAGGCCACGCTCGCCTCACTAGGCACGCACATCTTGTCCGAGGGGTTGACACGCATGGCCACATCGAGAAACTCCTTGTCGAGGAAAGGCACCCTGCCCTCCACGCCCCATGCCGACAGGCTCTTGTTGGCGCGCAGGCAATCATAGAGATGGAGCCGAGCGCACCCCAGCGATAGAGCGCCAGGTGGAGGAACTGGTGGATGCCCGCCGCCACGCCAACAAGATCGCCGACGAGCACGCCAAAGCCATCGCCTATCACGACACCGTAGAGCCCAAGCTCGATGACATCCGCTACCAGATAGACAAGTTGGAGCTCATCGTCGACGACAGTTGCTGGCCCCTGCCCAAATACCGCGAACTGCTGTTTATCCGATAACTCTCTATAAGCCGATGAGGCAACTAATCTTTTTACTTGAAGTTTGCTTGTGTATCCCGATGCTGCGATAGCATCGGGATACCATTGTTATACTCTCGGACACAAAAAAAGATTACGGATTATCACTTTTTACGGGATTTAGCGAAAAAAACCATAAAAAAACTTGCGAAAAAGAAAAAGATCCGTTATATTTGCACTTCAAAGGCCACTATCGGTCCTATACAACCTGACAAAACCCCGAGTAACCCAAATAACCACGTGTAGAACGAAAGGAAAATTCATACATATACTCTATTTACAAACCCTTAATTCATCACGCTTATGAGAATGAAGAGACTACTATTCCTCATGCTCTCCCTTCTGGCCATAGGCTGGGGAGCGAGAGCGCAAGAGCAAGAGCTCACGGTGTACGAGGGACAAGGCACCAACAGGTACGTCCCCGCATTCATCTTCTATTTCGACGACTTCACGCGGAGCCAGTTTGTCATCCCCGCCACCGATCTGGCCGACATGGCAGGCAACACGATTACCGCTATGAAGTTCTATACCACCGCCAGCAACGTTCCCTACACCACTGTCAGCGTGGCGGATGTCTACCTGATGGAGGTGGATTACACCTCCATCAGCGCCTTCGAGCCGAAGAGCGCTGCCACCATCGTCTACCAGGGAACACTTAATATCGTGGCTTCCGGCAGTGGAGGTGAACTCACCATCACCTTCGATACGCCCTTCTTCTATCAAGGCGGCAACCTGCTCATTGGCATTGAGAACACCACCGATTCAGGCTATAAGAGCATCGATTTCTTAGGCCAAAATGTCACAGGGGCATCTGTCGCCGGCTACAACGCCAGCAGCCTGGATGGTGTGACAGCGACACAACGAAACTTCATCCCACAGACCACCTTCTATTATACGTTGGGAGGTGAGGCGCCCACCTGCACCAAGCCCAAGGGTCTGAAACTCGACGAGACGACGACCACCACCGCCACCGTGAGTTGGACGGCCGAGGAAGGCTCTGCCTACAACCTACAGTACAAGGCTGCCGACAGCGAGGAGTGGACCCTCGTGGAGGGCGCTACCAGCCCCTACGCGCTGACAGGACTGACCCCCGCCACCACCTACGAGGTACAGGTGCAGACGGCATGCAGCACCACCGAGGTGAGCGCGTGGAGCAGTACGCTGACCTTCACCACGCTTGAGACCTGCGTCACCCCCACCAACTGGGATGCCTCGCAGATAACGATGACGGCCCGGTCGGTGACCTTAGGTTGGATCGTGGGCGACGAGAATCAAGACACGTGGGAGATTTCCTACTCCACCACCGCTGGATTCAATCCCGACGAGGGCACCATCGTGACGGTGAGCAGCAACCCCGCCACCATCGAGAACCTGACCCCCGAGACGAGGTATTACTTCACCGTGCGCGCCTCCTGCGGCGGTGGCGACTACAGCCAGTGGATGCCAATCATCAACCGCACCACACCGCCGACGTGCATCGCCCCCACGGCATGGGCAAATCCTGTCATACAGCTTCCCACCAGCCTCTCGTTCGGCTGGATGCCCGGAGCCGAGGAGCAAGACAGCTGGCAGGTGGCCTACTGGAAAGAAGGCGATGCCGACCCGTATTCCTTCGATGTGGACGACCCGAATGTATTCACGGTGATGACCGACCAGCCCTATGTCACCATCAACGACCTGCAGCCCGGCACCATCTATTACCTTGCCGTACGTGCATACTGTGGCGGCGACGACTATAGTGCCTGGTATGGTCCTGGCTCTTTGAGCACCCTCGAGGCCTACCCCGCCCCGACTAACGTGGCAGCCGAGAATGTCGGTGGTACCAATGCCGACATCACCTGGAGCGGACGCGGCGACGAGACCTCATGGAACCTGCGCTACAGACCCCTGCCCGAGGGCAACAAGCTATGGGACTTCGAGAGCGGTTTAGGCGACTGGACAGCCGTCATCAACGGCGAAGGTACAGGATGGAGCACCACCGATCTGACAGCCTCTTTCGGCGGCCAATATACCGCGCATAGCGGCACCCATGTTGCCATAACCAGGAGCTGGGCCGGTTCGAGCTACCAAGCCGACAACTGGCTCATCTCGCCCGAACTCGACTTAGGCGGAACGCTGAGCTACTGGGTGATGGATGATGGAGGATATCATGAGTACTACACCGTCATGATCTCCACCAAGGGCAATGAACCCGAAAACTTCACCCTGCTCTATGAGCCCGCAGCGCCCCCGACCAGCACCTGGCAGCAGGTGACCATCGACCTGAGTGCCTATGCAGGACAGAAGGGCTACATCGCCTTCCACCATAATGATTACGACCAGGATTTCCTCCTCATCGACGATATCATGATCGACTCAGGAAACGGTACCCCCTGGACCGAGGTGACGGGTGTGACCTCACCTTATACAATCGAAGGGCTGACACCCGAAACCACCTATGAGGTGGAGGTGCAAGCCGCATTCGACCCCTTTACACCTGCCGACAACCCCATCAGCACATGGACAGGCACTACATTCACGACCCTCAGTGCGATGACTCCGCCGTCGAATGTGACAGCCGACAACGTCACCAGCACCACCGCCGACATCGACTGGCGCGTGAACGGTACGGAGACGAAGTGGAACCTGCGGTATGCAGAGTCCATCACCGTGTTTGAAGAGGGAGCAGAGGGAGCCACAGCACCCGGTCTGCCCGACGGATGGACATCGGTGGATGCCGATGGCGACGGCAACGGATGGAAGACGGCAAACACCGGTTATGCACCATACGCCGGATCACTGATTTTCTACTCTGAGAGTTACGACAATGACAGTGGTCCGCTGACACCTGAAAACTTGCTCATCTCACCGCAGGTGGAGCTTGGAGGTGTGTTCTCGTTCTATGCGAAAGGACAGGATCCCACCTATTACGCCGAGCATTTCGCCATATTCGTGTCGACACGTGGTACCGATGCCGCCGACTTCGTGAAAGTCTCGGATGAATTTGTCACTACAAGCAGTTACCAGCTCTACAGCGTCGACCTGAGCGCTTACGCCGGACAGCAGGGCTACATCGCCATCAAGCACTACAATGTGACGGATATGTATCAGTTAGTGGTCGACAACATCAAATACGCCGCCATAGGCGAGTGGACCGAGGTAAATGGTGTGACCGAACACCCCGTGGCCCTGGAGGGTCTGACACCCGGCACCGACTATAACGTGCAGGTGCAGGCAGTGTACGACGACGGCAGCACATCGGAATGGGTTTCCGGACAGTTCACCACCACCACGGACCTCATCGTGCTCGACAACGACTACGATCAGCCCGAGGGCCAGAAGAACACCGACCTGTTGGCTGCCAACATGGGCAAGACCGTCAACTTCACCATCAGCGGCCGCACGCTCTACAAGGATGGTTCTTGGAACACCATCATCCTGCCCTTCAGCATGACCAAGGAGCAGTTCGACGCCTCGCCGCTCGCAGGAGCCGACATCCAGTTTGTAAGTACTACGAGCACAGTAGAGGGCACACACGTCACCCTCGAGTTCGGGGATTTCGCTCCTTATCTTGAAGGAGGCTATTCATTCTTCGCCGGTTATCCCTTCTTCGTGAAGTGGGAGAGCGGCGAGAACATCGTCGACCCGACATTCACAGGTGTGGTGATCAAGGAATCGGAAGATCCGTTCAGCCAGTTGAACAACGATGCCACCATCTACAGCATCGGCCAGTACAGCTCGCTGATGATGTACCCACCCGAAGAGCTGACGGGCGATGACGATGCGCTCATCTACTACCTGGGCAGCGACAACAAGCTGCGCTACACGGGCAAGCAGCGCCTGCTCAACGCCTTCCGCCACGCCTTCGTGTTCCGTGCCACCGACGGCAGCGCACTGCCTGCGGGAGAGCTCGACTTTACACTCAACTTCGACGACGGCACCACCACGGGCATCGTGGAGGTGGACGGCACGACGGCTCGCATGCCCGAGGGCTACTACAACATCCAGGGTATGAAGCTCAACAACGCTCCCAAGCAGAAGGGCATCTACATCACCAATGGCAAGAAATTCATCGTGAAATAAAAACAGGAGGATATCATTATGAAAAAGCAAATCATGAACATCGGTCTGGAGACCCGGGAATACATCTCCCCGGCCATGAAGACCATCAACGTGTATACGGCAGAAGATACGCTCCTCGACTATTTCACCGGTGGTGGCGGTGGTATGACCATCGACGAGGACCCCGACAATGACGACGAAGATCCACGCGCCCCATACTTCAACTCGTGGGACGACATGAATCTGGACGAGATTTAAAAGCCTCCCCCCTACCCCCTCCCAAGGAGGGGGGAAGGGAAGCCTCCCCCCTACCCCCTCCCAAGGAGGGGGAGGACTGACAAACAAAGGAGTGAGAGTTTAGTGCTCTCACTCCTTTTTTCTAACCACGGATTACTGTTCTTCTCCGAACACGAATCTCCAATAACACTAACATTATACCGACACTTAACTTACGACGGGGGCAAATCTGTCCTCCACCCTACAGGGGGAGTTAAAGGGGGAGTTAAATAGGACATTACTCCGCTGTTGACAATTGTCCTGCACGAAGTACTTAACTTCTCTAGTTACTTCATTTTATAACGTCCTTTCATTGCTTCCTTTTCTTCCTTTCATTATTTCCTTTTCTTCCTTTCATTTCTTCCTTTCACATCTTCATTAAGAGAGGAAAAGCCATTGGCTTTGCCGGTGAGCTTACTGTCTTTTTATCTGACAATCAGCACCTGACAGAGCCAATGGCTTATAATCCTGTTTCCTATTCGTCCCACACGGAGAAGGTGGTGATCTCGTTGGCCTCGATCTCCTCCTCATCACCGGGCTTGACGGCCTCTTCGGGGTCGCTCACGATGATCATCTCGTCGTCGAGCAGGTTGTCGCCCACCACGGTGAGCTGGTTGGAAAGGGGCTTGATATATGTCTTTTTCATTGCTTTGGTTTCATTATTTGATGACTACTTTCTTTCCTTCACTCACGTAGAT
>ONDS01000037.1 GCA_900316685.1 uncultured Prevotellaceae bacterium
GTTTAAAAATGCGGCTAATTATTGATTGAAAACCCATTGGAAACCGCCAGTCCGTGAGGATGGGCGGTTTTTTGTTGTGTTGTTGTTCCATAATATACCATCATAATTCAGCAAACACCCCGATGCCATCAATGACATCGGGGCTTGGATGGACCCGCAGGCGAACGGGCCACTTTTGTCTTAATAAGGCCAATGAAAGCCTCGCCTAAATATTCTCAGCCACATGGCGGATGCGGTTGGATAGGTCGATGAGTGCTCCACGCATCTGCTCAACTTCCTCCGGTGTGAATCCACCCACACCGCCATTGCCGTCAATTCCGTCCATCTTGTGGTAGAACCACGAAGAAGAGTGCTGGAAGTAGGTGTTGGCAAAGTCGCGCCAAGAGATAGCCATCTGAATGTCTCTTACTCTCTTTTTCATGTCGGTCACCATAGCAGGTGATTCAATAATCGTTGTTTCCATATTTCAATTTTATTATAGTATAGACTCTTTTTTTTGCCTCTCCCCGTGGTGGGGAGAGGCTTTTTCTTAGTAAGGTTGTCGAATCATGTTGTCGAACAACTGTTGAGCGAACCAAAGCAATTCCGGATATCCATCGGGAAAAGACTTGTTGTAGTTTCGGATAGCGGCGAGAAGTTCGCTCTCTTCTTCTGTCACCTTCATCCATTTTGTTTTCTGTTTCATAACTCATTGTTTTATTAAGACATTGCAAATTTACTACAAATTTTCGTATTATGCAAATTTTTACTACACTTTTTTGTAGTAAAAATGATTTTTTCATAAAATCCCCTCATAATTCAGCAGCAACTCGTTCGCTTCCTTGATGTCCTTCGGCGTATAGATGTCGGTGATGAGGATGGAGGAGTGGCGGGCCTGGTCGCGCACGGTGAGAATGTCGACGTTCTGCCGGAGCATGTTGGTGATGCCCGTGTCCTTCAGCGAGTAGAACTTGTAACGCTCCGAGAAGTCGAGTTCCTTGCGAAGCACACGTGTCCAGTAGTCGCGGAACTGCTTCTCGCTGTAACGCTCCGGTCCCGGACGGCAGCCCTCGCTGAAGAGATACTCGCCGCCATGGTGGCCGGTGAGCACGCCGAGGTCTATCATCAGACGGATGACCTTCGCAGGCAGGGTGATCACCGCATCGTGGTGGTTCTTCGTCTTCGAGCCGTGGAGCGTGAGGGTCTGTTTCCTGATGGAGATGTCACGGAGTTGTATGTGGCTCATCTCCTTCGGGCGGATAAGGCAGTAGTGGCACATGTAGCAGGCAAGGAGAAAATGGCGGTTGTGCTGCTCCAGGTACTCATGAATCTGGCTCATCAGGTCATCAGGGATGACTTCACGGTTCTTCCCCCGGTCGCGCACCTTCAGGTGAGAGAACGACGCTGCGGGGTCGGTCTTCACGTAGCGACGTTCCACCAGGTAGTGGCAGAAGTTCTTCAGCCATACCAGGTAACTGTTGCGTGTGCGGATGGTGTTGTTGCGCTCGATGAACACATAGTCAAGGTACTGACCTACGATGATGGCATCGAACTGATAGGAGTAGGTGATTCGGATTTTCTTCTTGGTGATGAACCGCTCAAGGATATGAAGGCGCGAGGTATAAGTGATGAAGGTGTCCTCGCGCAGGCTGCCTTCATTGTAGAGTTTCTCAAGATAGTTCTTGTAACGGCTCACCACGTCCTTCCACAGCGTGTACTGCGTGGGGGCTTCCGCTTCTATCCACGGATTCCATCCCGACATCAGTTTGGCGGTGAGGTCGGAGATGAGCCTGTCGGCTTCTGCCCGCTGCGCACGTTTCGTTTTTATGCGCCCGAGCATGATTTTCTTCTGCCGCATCTTCCCAAGGGCAGGGTCGAATGCGGTGAATGATACATACACCTGCGATTTCTGATGGAAGGTTGGCAGGGTGTAACCTTTGATCTGAGCGAACACCTCCCTGTTCGACTGTCTGTTATTATTGGCCATATTACATGATTAGAATTTACCATGCCGAAATAGCCAATATAGTTTACCTTTTTCTTTCCTCAGTGCAAAAATCGTCGACCAAATTTCGACGACCACTTTTAAGCGACCAAACCCTAACCACCTGTTACACAAGCGATTAGGGTTTGTTTTGTCGGGATTACTGGAGAAAAAATTTCCGTATTGGCGCATGGCTAAGTGGTTGATTATCAGATAATTGAATTTTTGAGTAAAATTGGGTAGTTACTGGATTTTGCTAATTTTTTCCATGTCAGAAACGATGACATGGATTTTTTCCTTCAGTACCGCGTTCTCTGCGATGAGCATGCGGTTCTCCACCTTCATTTCCTTGTATTCATCGAAGATGAAACGGATGGCATCGGTGGAAGAAGGCGTGACGGATTCAGCGTAGAACATGGGTGATTTGCCCAAGAAAATATAATACAAATTGAGTGATGGAAATGCAGAGAAAACCTTCTGTATGTCGATTTCCTTCACATAGTCGCCCAGGTGATTGAGCCAGTCAGGGCGCAGTCCACAGGCAAGGCAGAAGCCCCTGTCACTGTAGCCCATCTCCCGGGCTGCTTTCTGCAGGCGTGACTTGATGGTGGTCATTGTTCCTGCATTGTCGATGGCCGGTATGCTGTCACCATCGCTGTAGAGGTCCGGCATCATCACTCCGATGATATTGCAAATCTTTTCGTACTTAATTCTTTCGCCATCCATAATCAATGAATCATTACTTATTTTCTATGATGGCTATAAGACGGTCTATCTGCTCTTGACTTTTCTCCAATAGTTGCTGGATCTTCTCGTTTTGCTGCTGGCACTTGTCAATCTGCCTGTCACGCGCTTGTATGATGTCGAGAAGGCGATGGTCACAAGTTTGGTTGCCCTTGAAGGCCGTGCTGTGGTCATAGGCTGCGATATTGTCGCCTGACGGTGTATCGTAGAAATCCGCCACACTCATTTCCATGGCTTCTGCGATGGATTCCATTAGTTTGACTGAGAGTTTTTTGTTGTTGAGTTGCTGCCCGAGGTTCTGTTCTGACATTCCAATCTTGCTTGCGATTCCCCGGATGGTAAATCCTCTCTTCTTAATCTCGTATTTAATTCTATCCCCATCCATATTTAAACGATTTAATTTATTTATCTGTGAAATAATGTTAAATAAAACAACAAAAGAGTTTAGTTCTAAATGATTATTGCTATTTTTGTAACGGATTTCGTTACTAATTTCGTTACGAAAATAACAATAATAATTGAAAAAACAAAGAAATGGACGTTTTTCTCATCAAAAAATTCTATGAAAACCTTGATAGGGGAGAGAAGGGGAAGTTCCTCTTGTGGCTCCAAACTACGTTGGAGATATCGCAGACCACAGCCATCACGCGTATCAATACCGACGGCTGGAGGAATGTGGAGCGTGATGCCGTGATGACCGGCATCGAGAATGAGCAATGGAAGCATTGATCATCAGATAATACTACGGGTGGGCAGCCTGTGCGGTTGGTTCCGGGAGGAAGTGGCTATATGCGCAGTGCCCACATTTTTCGACAACAATTAAAACTATATATTATGAGAGTAGCAGAATTTGAACAGGCAATCGATACGAAGGGCGCACGCATCATGGAGATGCGCCTTCACCACAACCATGTCCGGCAGGCCATAGGCAGGAAGGATGACACGCTGATAATATGGGATGACCAGGGCCAGGCACGCAGCACATTCATGCCGCAAGAAATGGACGATGAGATAGCCATGGAACAGATGCACCAGTATCTCTTCGAAAGAGCCCCACAATTTGACCTCGACTTCTGATGCACGATGAGTATTATGAACGCGTGGCCACGTTCCTGGCAATGATGAAAGACGGGGAGTCGTTCTACATCGACAAGAAGGTGAAACCCGAAAACCGTGAGAAATTCATAGACTGCTTCCGCCGCTTTGCCGGAGTCACCATCAACGGGCCGTATTGGTGGGACTGGGACGACGAGAAAGGCATCATCACTAAACACAAATATCCGCCATCATGGAAACCATCGTAAGAATCTTTTTTTTGGCAATCATCGCCGTCGACTGTTGGCTTTGGGGCTATAGTTATGGCAAAAATAAAGCCTTAAAGTTGTTGGTCAAATACCACTTAGACAAATTGAAAAAAGCGATGGAACAGAAAGGCCTTTCAGAGGAAGAAATAAAGCAACGTATTAAGGATTTCATCGAGGCGGAACCCGACGAGTGACCGAAGCAATAAACGTAGTATTTTTATGATCAAGAACAATGACAAGGACAGGATCCTCGAAGCCGTAGACCACGACGGACTCGACAAACTCATCAGCGACACCGGACTGGCGCTGTCGAAGAAGGGAATGCGCTATTATGCCCGGTGCCCCTTCCACGACGACAAGGGACCGAGTTTCGTGGTGTTCAACTCCGGGAGTGCCAAGCACCCACATGCCGGTTATTATTGTTTCGGCTGCCACCGTGGCGGTGACGCCATCACGTGGATGGGCGACTTCGTCGGACTGTCTTACGTGGAAGCATGCCGCCAGTTGGCGCAGCGCTACGGCATCGACCTCGACGAGGGAGAGATGACCGACGAGGAGAGAGCCGCCATACAGCATGAGGACAACATCAAGAGCGCCCTCGAGGAAGCCGCCAAGATGTTCGAAAACCAACTGGCCGACGACATCAAGAACGGGGGCGAGGTGGCCAACATACTGAAGGAGCGCGGAGGATACTCCGACGATGCCATCAAGGCCTACCGTCTGGGCGTGTCGGGCAAGCGAAGGGAGATGACCGCAGCACTGTCGCCCTTCTTCTCCATCGACACGCTGAAGGCTGCCGACCTCGTGCGCTACGACGAGCGGTGGCATGAGTACCAGGACAAGTTCGGCGACCGCATCATGTTCCCCTATCTCCGCATGGGCAAGGTGATAGGCTTCACCGGGCGCAAGATTCTCAAACCATCCGAGAAGACCAACTACAAGTATGTCAATACCGGCGAGACCGAAGTCTTCCACAAGGGCGACAACCTGTGGGGACTCTCGCAGGCCACCTCGAGCATCAAGGGAGCAGGCAAGGTGTATATCGTAGAAGGGCAGTTCGACGTCCTCGCCTGCTACGACCGCGGACTGAAAAACGTGGTGGCGGGCAGCGGAACGGCTTTCACCGAGAAGCAGCGCCAACTCATCAAGCGCATGGCCAAGGACATCACCTTCATGTTCGACGGCGACAATGCCGGCATCCACTCCACGCTGCTCCACATCCCCGAGATGCTCCGCGAGGGCATGAACGTGCGCTGCGTCCTCATCCCCGGCGGGAAAGACCCCGACGAGTTCTGCCACGCCCTGGGCGACACCGACCTGAAGATATGGCTCGCCAACCACGAGATGTCGTTTGTCGACTACATGATGCACCCTGAGGTGATAGCCGAGGGCAGCACCGACATGGTGGTGATGGCAGAACACGTGAACGAGGTGCTCAAGACCATAGCCCTCGTCAATGACAAGGTGCTGCAGCGGGCGTATGTCACGAGGCTCGCCGAACTCAGCGCACAAGACCTCGACATGCTCATGCAGCAGTTCCGCGCCATCCGCAAGGCACAGAAGAGCGAGCAGAAGGAAGACCAGTCACCACGCCTCGAGGGACTGACAGAGGCAGCCGAGTGCATCGACGACGACCACGACGCAGTGGAACTGGTGACATCATGGGACCAGTTCGTGCAGCAGGTAGAGGAGCGCCCGGTGGTGATGGCCGTCGGTGTGCCTGCCGACTCCGAACTGCAGAAGATCCGAACGCTCTCCAGCACCATCAAGGTGATGATGCCCGACGAGGAGGTGTCGGCAGAGCGTGAGTCCAACGACCTGCTCCTTCTAAAAGCCCTCTACAGGCAGGGCTACCAGATAGTCATCGGCACCGCCAGCGCCGACGAGGACTTCCTCTCCTGGTACATCAACATCTACACCTCCATCCTCGGCGACAAGGAGAAGGAGGTGAGCGAC
Organism: uncultured Prevotellaceae bacterium; assembly: GCA_900316685.1. Taxonomy (GTDB): domain Bacteria; phylum Bacteroidota; class Bacteroidia; order Bacteroidales; family Bacteroidaceae; genus Prevotella. The sequence goes on from ONDS01000037.1 coordinate 5,968, forward strand.
CTCGAGCGCGACACCTATATCGACCGCTGCGCCGACATGATAGCCTACGCACCCACGGCCAAGAGGGTGCGCTCCATGTCACGGTGGGCTGCAGGGCTCGGCATCACAGCCACCGCGCTGAAGGAGAGCGTCAAGGTCATCGTGTCTGAGCATGCCACGGCAGCGGGCAAGAACTATGTGCCCGACGAAGCCGAGGAGGAGTTCGACTTCAAGGACGATGCGCAGACCGTGCCCGACTATGTGACCAACAACCCCGACTACGCCTACATGCTCAGGAGGTTCAAGTTCTACCCACGGCTCAACAAGAAAGACGAGCCGGTGTGCTATATGTTCCGCAGCGGAGAGAGCGAGAGTTACCACCGGGTGTGCGACTTCTTCATGGAGCCTCTCATCCACATTTACGATAAGGACCCCAACGAGAACAAGCGAATTGTGAAACTCTACTCCATCAACCGCCATCTCGACGGCTCGCCCGTCAAGCCGAAGTATGTGGAGTGGACCACCGACACCTTCACCGGCACCGTGCAGCAGTTGAAGTCGGCACTCAAGCGCGAGGGACCCTACAACCTCGAGAATGCCACGTCGAAAGGGATGGAGTGGGAAACCATCGAGACATGGATGTCGCTCCGCTTCAAGGAAGCCTTCCGGCTGAAGACTCTCGGACAGCAGAAGGAGGGGTTCTTCGCATGGTCCAACGCCATCCTCTGCCCGTCCGACAACGACCCTAAGAAATACGAGATACGATTCACCGACAACCTCGGGCTGGTGAACTTCAACCGGCAGATATTCTACTGCCCGGCATTCTCCGAGATATACACCGGCGACCGTATCGACGACGACCCCTACGAGCAGGACAAATGGCTATTCTTCGAGGAGACACCGCAGCAGCGGCGCATTACCTTCGAATACTGGGCACGGCTCTTCGACGAGGTCTACCGCATCAACGACAACGGCAAGTGGGGCATCCTATTCGCCATCATGTCGGCATTCCGCAGCGAGATATACCCACGCGAGGGAAAGTTCACCGCCCTGTTCTTCATGGGGCAGACATCTTCGGGAAAGAGCCAGGTGGCCACCTCCATCCGTGCGCTGTGGATGAAACCGTCGGTGCCCATCTCCAATCTCAACCAGATTTCCGAGGCTGCCTTCTTCTCCATCCTGGAGCGCTACCGCGACATCCCGTGGCTCTTCGACGAGTACAACGACAAGGACATCTCCAACGAGAAGTTCCAGGGACTGAAGGCACTCGTCTACGACGGCAACTCGAAGCAGAAACGGCGGTCGGCCACCGGCAATGATATCGTGTCGACGAAGGTCAACACCTCCATCGTGCTCATGGGGCAGGAAGCCCCGCAGCGCGACGACAATGCCCTGGCCAATCGTGTCATCCTCTGCGACGTGCCTTCCTACGACTTCACCCACGACCGCCATGCCACCGAAATCTTCGAGGAACTCAAGGGCTACGAGCGCGACGGGCTGTCATACCTCCTCTGCGAGATACTGAAGATACGCCCAGTCATCCGCGAGCACTTCGTCAACTACCGCAAGCAGTGCAACGACGAACTGGCATCACGCATCGTCATCTCCGGTGGCCGTGCCGGCGACCAGACGCGTATCGTGCACACCGTGTCGTTCTTCTGCGCCATCTGCAAGATCATCGAGGAGCGCTGCCCGCAACTCAAACTGCCGTTCACCTATGCCGAGTTCATGAAACTGGCAGTGGAGAAGGTGACATACCAGGTGGAACTGCTCTCACACACCGACAAGGTGTCCACGTTCTTCACCTCTATGGACGGCATGCTCGACCGCAAGGTGCTGCTCTACGGACGCGAGTTCCGCATCGAGAAATACAAGGACCGCATCCTCAAACTCGACGGTGGCGACAAGGCCATACCAGAGGGAACGCGCCTGCTCTATCTCTGCGTCAAGAATGTCTACGACCTCTACAAGCGCGACAAGGCCACCGACGACCCCATCTCGCGTCAGACGCTGCTCACCTATCTCAAGGCCAACCCTGCCTACATCGGCACGAAGAGCGGCGTGCGCTTCACATGGCAGGAGCCCGACTATGTGGCACGCACCGACAGCCAGGGCAACGAGACAGAGGGAGCCATGCTCACCATGAAGACAGAGAGCAAGGTGAAGTGGTGCCATGTCTTCGACTACGACCGCCTGTTGGTGATGATGGACATCGATCTGGTGCGCGACCGCACGGAGGAAGCGCCAGTCGACCCCACCGACATGCCATTCTGAATGTTTTCTTTCATTACTATTTGTTTGAGATAAGAATTCCGGCAAGCCCCATGTGAATGTCGCTTCGCCATCCCGGCCCGGGAGGGTAGGGGTACTAAATCAAACCATTTATTATCGTCACGCGGGTAGGCATGGCCTTTAAATCGTGGGTCGCGCCACGAGCCCTACTCTACGGCCGGCATCCGAAACTGCCTACAGGACCACGAGAGCCGCACAACGGTGCAAGGCGGCAGATAAGAAAATGCGCTAAAGAGGTAAAACTGGCCGGAGCGCATGTGTTTGAATGTAGGATGAGCGGTGGTTCGACTCCACCCGTGGTCCCCAATCTATAACCAAACCATAACAATATGAAAAAATACATTATCGATTACACGAAATTGAGCCAGGCCGAAGCAATGGCGTACCAGGCTCAGCGATCATTGAGCAGGGAGAACTACGGAGTGGCCCTCAGGCATATCAATGAAGTGAGGGAAATGCTGCAGGAGTTCCTCGCCAAGGACAACCTGGTCATCGACCGCGACGCAATAGGTTTAATCAAGGAGGGGGACACCTTCGACGAGCACCAACTCGCCTTCATCCGCGACGAGTTCGCCTGCATCATGGAGCAGACCAACAACGCGAATGGAGAACTCGACATCATCAACAAGTGCTGCCGTCTGCTCGAAGACCCGGAGTTCGAAAGTTACGAGGAGTTCGAGAAAAACAACTCAGGAACATGGGCAGAGAAAAAGATAGAGGAGGAATAATCATGGATTTCATATCACAACAACCGAATGGCAGATACTGCCTGTTCTCCACAGTCGTCGACACTGTTACACACTGGGACATGACCGCTGAGGAGTACATCGAGATGTGCGCCGAGAAGGCAAGAATCAACGCAAGGTTCGAACTGAAGCACCGCCTCGTTCCATTCAGTGAGGTGAAGAGGTGCTTCCTTCCGACCAACGACTCCGTGGAGGACTTCAACGACATGCTGATTGAGATGGGAGATAATGAGCAACTTAACCCGGCAGTCTTTTATGATGACATATAAAAACGAAAATCATGGATATTGAATCAAAAATCATGCTCGGATTTCTGTTCGCATTCATCGCAGGAATCTTTATTGGATGGTACGTCACATGGCAGAAATACCATCAGGAAGAAGAAAAACGCCAGGCTGTAGCAGCCCATATTGCCCACGAAAAGATAATGACACCGCCAATGACAGAGCGGGAGAAATTTTTCAATCTCATCAAACAACTGAACAACATCGATGTGAATGAGTTCCGCATCGTTTACGGAGATGAAGTTTTTGTCATGAACCCATCTAACAAACCGACCGATGGAAAGTTCAAGTGGAGTTGGGATGATGCAATCTCCTTAAGGCTTGACCGCATCATCGAACTGCTAGAGCGACAGCCGAGAATCATGCCTTACTCACAACCTGTAGAACCGCGGCAACCATTGTATGATACCCACACGATATATTGCGATACCGCAACCACGAAAGGAGGTGATGATGAACCCACTCAATAAGATGATCCGGAGACTTCATCCTGGCACCTATGTCACGCCCATCAGCGTCATGTGGTCAGTCAGGCAGGTGCCACTCCAGAATCCACCATTTAAAACCGACAAGCCATGACCGACAAAGACTACACCCTCACCAGGCTGCGAATGCAGCGCGAGGTGCTTCTCAACCTCCAGAAGGAATACAGAGGAAGAACCATCGACAACATCATCGACAACATCAACCAACGGATAAACTATTATGAAAGCAAATCCAAACCGACCAAAGATCATTGAGGCACACATGGTGCCGGCGGGTAACGTCTCCCCAGACATATTCAAACTTCCGTGCGTGGTCGGAGCCAGCAAAACAGGAGATGGTAACACCGTTTACACAGTCGTAAGCGGTTACTTCCAAGGCCATGAATTTGCAGAATATATTGACTATATCTGCAAATCAGAAGAAGGCAAATGGTTCGTGCTCACCGCAGAAGAATACCACAAATATAACCTGAACCTTTAGTATGTCATATCTATGACATGTCAATATAGTTTACCTGATGGGAGGAGTGGCCGTGATGGTCACTCCTCTTGCACTTACCCCTATAACCACCCACAAATCATGAGCACAGCAGCAGACAATATTCCGAAAACTGATTTCACACGAAAATCAAACCCAACAACCCAACATCCCAACATTTTGCATATAATAACCAACAGTGGGATAAGGATTGATTTAGATATATTACTATATTTCAGTACTTTATCTATTATTATTATTCATGTTGGGTTTTGTTGGGTTTGTTGGGTTTGTGTTGGGTTCGTGTTGGGTTTTGCCCCGTTTTGTTGGGTTTTGAATGTTAATTTCGGATTCTGCCGAAGTGTTAAAAGTTGTAAATGTTGGGTTTCAAAAGCCGAAACCCAACAAAAACCAACACTTCTTGCGGCCATACCTAACAAAACCCAACAGAACCCAACAAACCCAACAGGGGGTAATTTGGGCAAAAATCCGCTTAAACACTACCTTTTAACAATTTTCACAAATTTTAATGTTGGGTTGTTGGGTTTGTTTTGCAGAAAACACATAGATATAAAAATATGCGTCTGAAAAGAGAATGATGCAAAAACGTAACTTTGACAAAAATATATCACAATGGGAAAGAACAGGAAAAAAGACGTATTCCGCGTCATCGTGCCTTGCAAGGGCTACGTGAAGGCCTACATGCTGGCCAATTACAGCCGTCCCGACAACGATTGGCCCGAACTCATAAATTTGTCGTCAGACAAGACGCTCCACGACTATTTCCTCACCCTACTCCGACGTGGAGAGGAGCGCGACGACAACCGGCTCAAGGGCACCAGATACCAGTACCAGGTATCCATCGAAATCACATGGGACCAGTTCCGGCGTTACGGCTGGATGCTCACCGCCACCGACACGGCAAAATTCAACGCCATGCTCGAGAGCCGGGTGAAGTCGATGCTCTATGCCTACGTGTCGGCGTTCCGTGCCGTCGGTGTGCCGCTCATGGAGTGCATCCGCCTGTTCCGCCAGCGCACCGGCATCACCGAGTGGATGTGGGATACCGACAGCATCCGAAAGGACCTGCAGCGCAACATGCGCACCGACACTGCTCCCTTCCGCGAACTTTTGCAAAAAATAGAGGAAAATGTGTGGCGTGTTTTGTCCCAGTCTGGGACAATCACCTCACAAGGATATAATCACTACACAAATGAAGACACTGACATTTGATTTCGACAACATCGGGGGCATACAGCATGTCTATGCCATACCCGCAGAGGTCTTTCAGGCCATCACCGTCAATTACGCCACGCTCCGCCGTGCCATCTCCATGCTTTCCACCACCGACGTGGTGAAGATTCCTGTCTTTGCCGACGAGAGTTTCTCTTTCCAGGAACCCCACGCCCGCGACGAACACGGCGACTACTGGCAGCCTTCCATCTCCGGCGTCATCCCTGCCGCCTCCTTCGCCAATGCCGATCTCATAGATACACTGGAGCGTGGAGAGTGGGTGGTGGTACACATCGACCAGAACTCTGTGCAGCGCGTCTCCGGCGATGAGGAGACACCGCTCATCTTCCAGAGCACTGCCGACACCGGCACCATGTATGCCGACCGCAACGGATGCTCCTTCACCTTCACCGGGAAACTCGGGCATCCCAGTTACATCATCGACCACAACATGGAATAGTCCGATTTCTTGTATTTTTTCTCATTTTTCCGTTGTTTCGGGGGGTGCGCGTCTTTGCGCATCCCCTTTAATTATGCGACCTTTGCTATCCGATCTTCCATCGGTCCCGTCTGTGGCTGTACCACAGCCACCCATAAACCTCCAATCTCCAATCTCCAATTTCAAACCCAAATAATATGCACATCATCAAACTCAACCGCGAAATCGACTCCTGGGGATACGCCCGCTATCTGCTCGAATACGAACTCTCCCAGGTAGAGGATGGAGAACCCATCGAACTGCAGGTCGACTCTCTCGGCGGCGACGTCATGGAAGCCATCACCATCAGCAACATGCTCCGCGAACGTGGCAATGTCACC
>ONDS01000029.1 GCA_900316685.1 uncultured Prevotellaceae bacterium
GGAGAAAATTTGACTATGAATATAAATTTACAAAAAATATAAAGGCCGCTTAGTGTTAAAAATGTTAATTCGCTTGGCTCTGACTATAAGTTGCGAATTCCTTTCCGAACACGAATAACACTAATAAACACGAATTTCTTTTTATTATTCTGATTATTCACATTTCTTTCCTGACAACGAATTCCACGGATTACACTTTACGAACACGAATAACACTAATAAACACGAAATTCTTTTTATTATTCTGATTATTCACATTATTCACATTTCTTTCCTAACAACGAATTCCACAAATTAATATCCGAACACGAATAACACTAATCGACACGAATTTCTTTTTATTATTCTGATTATTCACATTATTCTCATTTCTTTCCTAACTACGAATTACACAAATTAATATCCGAACACGAATAACACTAATCGACACGAACTTCTTTTTATTATTCTGATTATTCACATTTCTTTCCTGACAACGAATTACATGAATTCCTTTCCGAACGCGAATTGAAGAGCGACCTATGGGCCGCACGGGCGGGCACGGCGGCACCGCCCCTGCCATCCGGCGGTTTTCTGCGTCTTTCTGCGGTTTCTGCGAGACATTCCTAACACGGGCGAGACAAGCACGCCCCTACAGCGGGAAAGGGAGGGCAGACATAAAGTCAGCCCCTACATGTGGGGTAATCTCTCACCTCTCAACACTCAACACTCAACACTCAACATTCAACACTCAACACTCAACACTCAACACTCAACACTCAACACTAAACACTAAACATTCAACACTAAACACTAAACACTAAACACTAAACACTAAACACTAAACACTAAACACTCAACATTCACCCCTCACCTCTCACTACTTCAGCCACTTATCGAAAAACTCCATCATCATCTGCTGGTCGGAGAGCGGACAAGCGTGGGGATGGTCTAAAATCTTGGTTTCCAACCTGCTCTCTACACCTTGACTTCTCCATACCTCGTGCATGGTGCTGAACGCTTTCTCCACGCCTGGAATGGGAAAGAGCTTGTCAGTGCGGCCGGCGATGATGAGCATAGGGTTCGGGCAGGCCAGTGAGGCGATATGGGGATAGTCGAGATATTGGCGCAGGCCGGGGATGCAGTTGGCGAAACCGCCGTTCTCTTTCCTTCCGTAGCGATGGGTGAGCTGCGCTTCGGTGGTTATCATCCAACAGATGGTGCATGAGGCCTTGATGTGGTCGCTCAGTGCGGCGAGCATCCACGAGCGGTAACCGCCCATCGAACATCCCGCGCAACCGATACGTTCCTTGTCCACCTCGGGCAGCGAGGCGAGAAACTCCGTCGAGGCGATGTCGTCGTAGGTCATGAAGGCCGACAGGTCGCGTCCCAACATCATCATATTGCCTGCGATGATGTCGTACTTCTTGCGGTCAACACCCTCTTTCCTGCCGCGCTCACCCCATAGGGGAGCGTCGGTGCTGAACACCACATAACCCCGTCGGGCCAGGTTGTCGCCCATATATTGGCCGTCGTAGAGATTGGCCACCCATGCGTCGCCATCGGCCACGACGGCACTGTCCACATCGAAGGGCTTCACCATCTTCTCCTTGCCGATGCTCAGGTGGGCACCGTGGTCGTGCAGCAGGTTGATGGCGGGGAAAGGCCCCTTCCCGTCGGGTATCAAGAGGTAAGCCCTCACCCTATAGTAGCGCGAGAGAGCGAACTCTATCTTCCGTGCCGTATAGCCGTCGCGATGTTCCTCGGCCAGCACCGTCATGTCGTAGCTTTCGGCGGGGGGTGGGGGAGTCATCATGCAGTCGAGCACCTTGGCGCGGGCTTTCTTCTTCCATTTGGCGAATTTTTTCTCCCTGTCGTTGCCCCATGCCAAGGGGTACGTCAGGTCGGCCTGCAACTGCTCCACATAGGTGGGTATCTCATATTGGTATTCATGCCCCCAGGGTGTGGTCTGGGCATGGATGACCGTCATCGCCATCCACGCTAATAGGAGTGTAATAGCTGTTCTTTTCATGAAAAATCATTGGTTGGAGCGACAAAAATAACATTTTTTATGGATTAAATGGCATTTTCTTTTGAAAAACCGAAAATATTCCTTTACTTTGCATCTCAGATGTAAAACTTTAACGAATTAGAAATGATGAAAAAAGTATTGATGGCTTTGGCCTTTGCCGCTCTTTCCGTGCCTTCGTTCGCACAGACCAGCAGCGGCGGTTTCTCGCTCGATGAGGAACATTTGTATTATGGTGTGCGTATCGGTCTTAACGTGTCGGGTATCAGCGGTGACAATATTAGGAAATATCCTGATTCCAAGGCGGGCATGGTTTTTGGCGGTGTTATAGGCTTAAGATTGTCGAATAACTCCCCAGTCTTCCTAGAGAGTGGTCTCTATTATTCGGAAAAAGGTGGAAAGAAGGGAAAGGACAAGGTGAGCCTGAATTATCTGGAGCTGCCTATCCTGATCAAATATGGTTTCAAGGTTTCTGAGGATATCTCTGTCATACCTTTCTTAGGCCCGTATTTCTCCATGGCCATCAGCGGCAAGGTGAAAGAATATAATAGCGAGACTGATACATTTGATAATCACAGTTCTTTTGATGACGGATGGTACCGACATCCAGATATGGGCTTCAAATTGGGTTGCGGTGCAGAATACAGCAATCTGTACTTGGAAATGGGCTATCAATTCGGTATTGCTGATATCAGCGATAATGATAGTTACTCTGCCCATGGTCATAATTTCTTTCTCAATTTTGGTGTCAATTTCTAGTATGTATTTGGGCGTATAAGAAAGACTCTGACATATATAACACTGTGATAAAAATGATTGTTAAAGAAAAATAGGTCTGATTCTTCAGACCTATTTTTCTTATTTCGAGCAATTGAATTTAAACTTCTCCCAATTTTGAATTGTGAATTTCTTTACTCCCTTGTTTGACAATTATTCGTGCATCTTTATTTAGTTTTTGGGTAGCACCTGTAAGTAAAATCGCTTTTGCTTGAAGAACAGCAGCTTGAACGTTTAACTTGTTTTGTGATTCTGATCCACCATTAATGGTGAAAGAATGTTTACTTTCATCAACAGTTGCTCCTAAACCCTTAAAAGCATTTGCAAATGCTTTGTGAGCTTCTGTTATTGCTGTGGCTGCCTCGCTTAATGCTGTGGGATCACTACTATCTGGAGATGCGTTAGTGAGTTCCCAAGAATAATTGAATATTTTGGGACCACCGTTATCATCATCATCGTCACCACAGGAAACCAGAGCTAATGGAAGGCAGAATACTACCATTGCCATCATAATTTTGAAAATGGATTTCATTGTCTTTGTTTGTTTAGTTAATAATTAAAGGTATTTGCCGACAAAAGTAGGTATTATTTTCGTTTTCACCAAAAAAAACGCGTTTTTATTCGTTGAATTCATGAAATTCGTTGTTAAGAAAGTCCCACCATTGACTCCCCCGAGGGGAGAATAGGTTACCTCGAGGTCAGCCCCTACGCGTGGGGTTAGAAGCCACAGCCCTTTTGGGTTAGGGAGCAGGTATCAATAGTCCAACGTGGGGTCGCTGGGATTATGACCGCCGTGAACCACACCATCCTCGGTGTAATACATCTCCCGTTCCAGGTTGCCCTCGCCGTCGTAGGTATAGCGCGTATGTTCACTCTTCATACCCTCCTGACCGATGCGGTCCATGGCACGCCGGAAAATGCTTTCCAGCACCTTGCCGATACGCTGGTCGTCGGCAGTGCGAGGTTCCTGGCTGTATTCCACCACCTCCACTGTCTTGCCCGACTGGTATACAATCTTCACCATCCAGCGGCTGCGACTCTTGTCCTCTTTATCCAACGAGGTTTGGGGGTAGGAGGCCAGGCGGAGGTCAAGGGCGGCCTTCCCCAGTTCGTCGAGTGCAGACTGTAGGGGTAGGGCATCATAACTGGTGGCAGTGCGCGAATCCCATGGTCGGAAATAAAAATATACCTTGTTCCCTTCCATTCCTTTCTTCATAAAGAACACCTCACTCCGTTTCCCTTTGCCTACCTCATATCGTTCATAGCGGAAAGCGGTGACATCGTCGTCGGGCGCGATCTTCGGGTTTCGTATGCTGTCTGGTGCTTGGAAGGGTCCATCCACAAACTTGCTCTTGTCGCAACGCGCGGAGCAAAGCATCGTGGCGACACCCAAGAGGAGAAGCGATAACATAAGGATTTTTTTCATGATGAGTTTTTAGTTGCAAAATTTTTTGCAAACATACGGTATTTTTCCCAAAAAACAAGCAGGCTCTCCTGTTTTTCATTCTTTTTTAGTACTTTTGCAGTCCTCACCCCTCGCCACTACTATGATCAAGGAACAACAAATACGTCTTCTGCCGCAACAGGCAGTCAGTGAAGCCACCATCCGTGAGGCCGCCTCGCGCGAGTGGGCCATCGATGCCCGCACCATCCGCCATATCCGCGTGCTCAAGCGGAGTATCGACGCGCGCCACCGTACCATCTTCGTCAACCTCACCGTGAGGGCATACATCAACGAGGAACCCGCCGACGATGCGTTCCCCCATGTCGATTATCCCGATGTGGCAGGCCGCCCCGCCGTCGTGGTGGTGGGAGCCGGTCCCGCCGGGCTCTTCGCCGCCCTGCGCCTGATAGAGCTGGGGCTGCGCCCCATCGTGCTCGAACGGGGTAAGAACGTGCGCGACCGTAAGCTCGACCTGGCACTAATCACCAAGACGCAGCAGGTGGACCCCGAGAGCAACTACTGTTTCGGCGAGGGTGGGGCAGGCGCCTATTCCGATGGCAAGCTCTACACCCGTTCGAAGAAACGGGGCAATGTGGAGAAGATACTTCATGTGTTCTGCCAGCACGGGGCTTCCACCAATATCCTGGCCGATGCCCATCCCCATATCGGCACCGACAAACTACCCGCGGTGATAGAAAACATACGCGGCACTATCCTACGGTCGGGTGGCGAGGTGCATTTCCAGACGAAGATGACCGCCTTGCTCCGCTCGGGCGATAGGGTGACGGGTGTGGTGGCCGACCATCTCGATACGGGCATGCAACAGAGCTATCATGGTCCGGTAATCCTGGCGACGGGCCATTCCGCACGTGATGTCTACCGCTATCTCGACGAGGCGGATATCGCCATCGAGCCCAAGGGCATAGCCGTGGGGGTGCGTTTGGAACATCCTTCACAACTCATCGACAGCATACAATATCACAACCCTGCCGGCAGGGGTAAGTACCTGCCGGCGGCGGAATACAGTTTTGTCACCCAGGTGGAGGGCCGTGGCGTCTATTCTTTCTGCATGTGTCCCGGCGGTTTCGTCATCCCCGCCGCCACAGGACCCGAGCAGGTGGTGGTCAACGGCATGAGTCCGAGTCACCGCAACACCAAATGGTCGAACAGCGGCATGGTGGTGGAGACCCATCCCGACGATGCTGTGGCCTTCCTGCGAGAGGCGGGGATGGATGAGGTGCGCCCCAACCTCGCCGTCATGGCCTATCAGGAGCACCTGGAACGCTTATGTTGGCAACAGGCCAACAGGTCGCAGCGAGCACCGGCACAGCGCATGACCGACTTCGTGAAAGGACGTCTGAGTTACGACCTGCCCGCCAGCTCCTATGCCCCGGGGCTCATCGCTTCGCCCTTGCATTTCTGGATGCCCGCCGCCATGGTGGGTCGCCTGCAAAAGGCGTTCACTGAATTTGGACGGAAGAGCAGGGGATTCCTTACCCATGAGGCTACGCTCATCGCTATCGAGACCAGGACATCGTCGCCAGTGCGCATCCTCCGCCATCCCGACACGCTCTGCCATGTGCAGCTCCAGGGGCTCTTCCCCTGTGGCGAAGGGGCTGGCTACGCCGGAGGCATCGTCTCCGCCGCCGTCGACGGCGAGCGTTGCGCAGAGCAGTGCGCCGCGATAATGACGAGTGATGAGTGATGAGTGACGAGTGACGAGTGATGAGTGATGAGTGATGAGTGACGAGTGATGAGTGATGAGTGATGAGTGACGAGTGATGAGTGATTAATAAAAAACGTTATCCCGTTATAACGAAATAACGTAATAACGGGATAACGTAATAACGGGATAACTATATCTTCGATTTTAATTTCCCTATCGTTACAGACTGTCGTAGCTGCCGGTGAAGGTGGTGGTGCTCATGTCGCCCGTCTGGTAACCGCGCTTGAGCCAACGCATGCGCTGCTGGGCGGTGCCGTGGGTGAAACTCTCGGGCTGTGAATAGCCCTGGGCCTGCTTCTGTAGGTAGTCGTCGCCGATATGCTGGGCGCAGTTGATGGCCTCCTGCAGGTCGGTATCGTCGAGGGAGCCGAACTGCTTGTCCTCGTAGTGGGCCCATACGCCGGCATAATAGTCGGCCAGCAGTTCCAGACGCACACTGATCTGGTTGGCCTTCGTCTTGTTCGACGACTGCATCTGCGAATGTGCCTGACCCAACGAGCCCAACAGGTTCTCCACATGGTGGCCCACCTCATGGGCGATGACATAGGCGCGGGCGAAGTCGCCACCCGACTTCAGCTGCGTCTCCATCTGATGGAAGAAACTAAGGTCGATATACAACTTTTGGTCGGCAGAGCAATAGAACGGACCTACCGCCGAGGTGGCACCGCCACAGTTGGTCTGCACCGCTCCGCTGAACACCACCAGGGTGGGAGGGGTGTACTTGCGGCCCATGCGCTGGAACACCTGCGACCACACATCCTCGGTGCTGGCCAGTATCTGGCGGCAGAACTGCACCTGCTCGGCCTCTTCGGCCGTCTCCTGGTATGGCTCGTTGGAGGCTTCCGTCTGCTGGGTGCCGATACCCAGACTGCCTGCGTTTTGCAGCACTTCCAAGGGGTTGCCGCCCATCAGAAGTGTGATGAGACCAACAATAATCAAACCTCCGATGCCCATACCGGCTTTAGAAGAGCCACTCATGCCTCTCCTGTCCTCGAAGTTGTCACTTTCTCTGCGTCCGTCAAGTTTCATATCGTTTCGTTTTTTGGGTTTTTAGTCTGTTTTTTACTAATGACCAGTTAAATGGCTCTTTTTCGCTGCAAATATAATAAATATTTTGATATTTTCGTGTTTTTGGACTTTTTTTTTCAGAAAGCCTGTCAATTCGGGAGTTAAGGAGTTTGGGAGCTTGGGAGTTTGGGAGTTTAGGAGTTCGGGAGCTTGGGAGTTTGGGTGTTTGGGTGTTTAGGAGTTCAGGAGTTTGGGAGTTCGGGAGTTTGGGTGTTTAGGAGTTCAGGAGTTTAGGAGTTCGGGAGCTTGGGAGTTTGGGTGTTTAGGTGTTTAGGAGTTTTGGGAGTTTAGGAGTTTGGGAGTTTAGGAGTTTGGGAGTTAAGGAGTTTAGGAGTTTAGACAAATGTTGTGCTTAGGGTGGGTAATTTCTCCCCTCCTTTTTCAAAGGAGGGGCAGGGGTGGTTTGTAAAACAATGTCCCAACCTCTTTTCTTTACCACCGCCACCACCCCTACCCCTCCTCCCCGGAGGAGGGGAGAAGTTACTCCGGTGTGGAGTATTCTCTTGCTCCTCACCCCTCCCCTTTATACGGGCGAGACAAGCGCGCCCCTACATGTTGAGGTAATCTCTCACCTCTCACCCCTCACCTCTCACCCCTCATCACACAAAAAAATCCCCATTTTATTTGGCAGTTCGGCTGAAAATCGTTATTTTTGCGGAAAAGTATGTTTAACTTAATATTCCTTTGACCATGAATACCAACGATAAATTCGTCATCACCATCAACCGCCAATTCGGCACCGGTGGTCATGAGGTGGGCTCGGAACTGGCCCGGCGACTTAACGTGAAACTGCTCGACAGGCAGATACTAAAGGCTGTGGCCAATCATTTCGACGCCGACGAGGCCGCCACGGAGAAACTCAACAGCCGCAACATATCATGGCGCGACGATTTCTCGCAGTTCTACCAGAAATATGTGGCTGAACATGAATACAAGGCCAGCGACCGCGACGGTACCTCACGCGAACTCTTCCGCGAACAGGCCGAGGTGATACGCAAGGTGGCTGCCGTAGAGTCGTGCATCATCATCGGCCGTTGTGCCTTCGACATCTTCAAGGACCATCCCAACGCACTGAAAATCTTCATCCACAGTCCCATGGAGGCGCGCATACGCCGCATCGTGGAGAAATACGGAGTGACCGACGACGACGCCAAACTCATGATCGTGGACAACGACTGCACACGCGAACTCTATACCAAGACGTTTACCGGTACGGAATGGTACGATGCCCGCAATTATGACATCTGTCTTGATGTGAGCAAGTTCGGTGTCAACGGAGCCGTCGATTACATCATGCGCATCATCGGCGACGAATAAGGTGCCAAAAAATATCCCAAACGTTTGGGCAAATGAATGAAAATTCGTAATTTTGCACGATTTTTCAAGCATAACAATTTTTACCGGTAATGAATATCTCTTATAAATGGCTGAAAGAGTACGTCGATTTCAACCTCTCGGCTGAACAAGTGGCGGCGGCTCTTACTTCCGTGGGCCTTGAAGTGGGCGCACTTGAAGAAGTGCAAAGCATCAAGGGTGGTCTCAAAGGTTTGTATGTGGGCCAGGTGCTCACCTGCGAGGCGCATCCCAATTCCGATCATCTGCATGTGACAACCGTCGACCTGGGCAAGGACTCCCCCTCGCAAATAGTGTGTGGCGCGCCCAACGTGGCGGCCGGACAAAAGGTCATCGTGGCCGATTTGGGCTGTGTGCTCTACGACGGCGACAAGGAGTTCGTCATCAAGAAATCCAAACTGCGCGGCGTGGAGTCGAACGGCATGATATGTGCCGAAGACGAGATAGGAGTGGGCTCCAGCCACGACGGTATCATCGTATTGCCCGACGAGGCAGTGGTGGGCACACCCGCCGCCGAATACTACCACTTGGAGAGCGACTGGCTCATCGAGGTGGATATCACCGCCAACCATGCCGATGCACTGTCGCACTGGGGCGTGGCACGCGACCTCTACGCATGGCTGTTGCAGAACGGTTACCAGACCAGCCTGCACCGTCCGTCGTGCGATGAGTTCGTGGTCGACAACCACGACCTGCCCATCCAGGTGACTATTGACAATCCAGAGGCCTGCCGACGCTACGCCTGCGTGAGCTTGACCGACTGCCAGGTGAAGGAGTCGCCCGAATGGCTCAAGAACAAACTGACCACCGTGGGACTGCGCCCCATCAACAATATCGTCGATATCACCAATTACGTGATGCTGGCCTACGGACAGCCCCTGCACTGTTTCGATGCCGACATGGTGGATGGTCATCATATCATCGTGAAGGACCAGAACGAGGGTAAGCCCTTCGTCACGCTCGACGGCGTGGAACATACGTTGGGCGCACACGACCTGGCCATCTGCAATGAGAACGAGCCGATGTGTATCGCCGGCGTGTTCGGAGGCAAGGGTAGCGGCACCTATGAGACCACCCACAGCGTGGTGCTCGAGAGTGCCTACTTCCATCCCACATGGATACGCAAGAGCGCACGCCGTCATGGACTGAGCACCGACGCCTCGTTCCGCTTCGAACGCGGTATCGACCCCAACGGCACCATCTACGCCCTCAAACAGGCTGCCATACTCTGCAAACAACTGGCAGGCGCGAAAATAGCCATGGACGTATGCGATGAATACCCCAACCCGATAGAGAATGCCAAGGTGGAGGTGGAATACGCTTACGTCAACCAGCTCATCGGCAAGGAGATCGAACCCGACGTGGTGAAGAGCATCGTCAAGAGCCTGGGCATGGAGATCCTCGACGAGCAAGCCGACAAACTGCTGCTCGAAGTGCCCGCCTATCGCGTCGACGTGCAGCATCCCTGCGACGTGGTGGAGGAGATTCTCCGCATTTATGGTTACAACAATGTGGAGATACCCACACAGCTCAAGAGCTCGCTCGTCATCAAGGGCGAGGAAGACCAGAAGCACCGTCTGCAGAACCTCGTGGCGGAACAGCTCGTGGGCTGCGGCTTCTATGAAATCATGAACAACTCCATCACCAAGGCGGCCTATTACGAGGGCTTGCAGTCGCTGCCCGTGGAACGGTTGGTGCGTATCATGAACCCCCTGAGCAGCGACCTCAACGTGATGCGGCTCTCGCTGCTCTTCGGCGGACTGGAGAGCATACGCCACAATGCCAACCGCAAGAACCCCGACCTGCGCTTCTTCGAGTTCGGCAATGTGTACGACTTCGACCAGAGCCGTGTGAACGACGACGATCCGCAGCGTGCCTATAAGGAGGAGAAACACCTCGGACTATGGGTGACGGGCCGTCGCGTGAGCGGCAGCTGGATTCATCCCGACGAGGAGGGCTCCTTCTACGAACTGAAGGCTTACGTCGAGAACATCATCCGCAGGGTAGGGGTGAAAGAGGGCATGCTCGTGATGAAAGCCTACGAGGGCGACGTGTTCAGCCAAGCCCTGGTGCTTGAGAACAGGGGCGGCAAGCGCATCATCGAGATGGGCGTGGTGAGCCCGGCGCTGCAAAAGAAGATGGAGATAGACCGTCCCGTATTCTTCGCCGACATCAACTGGACAGCGCTCATGAAGATGGCTGTAAAGAATGTGGTGCACTTCACCGAGATACCCAAGTTCCCCTCGGTGAGCCGCGACCTCGCATTGCTCGTCGACAGTGGCGTGGAGTTCGAGGCCATCGAGCGCATCGCCAAGCAGACGGAGAAGAAACTGCTCAAGAGCGTGGTGCTCTTCGATGTCTATGAGGGCAAGAACCTGCCGGAGGGCAAAAAGAGCTATGCCGTCAACTTCATCCTACAGGATGAGCAGCGCACGCTCAACGACAAGCAGATCGATGCCATCATGCAGAAACTCATCGCCAACCTCAAGAAACAACTCAACGCTGAGTTGAGATGAGAGATGAGAGTTAAGAGTTAAAAGTTAAGAGTTAAAAGTTAAGAGTTAAGAAAAATAGTCCGACAGCGGAGTAATGTCCAAACTCCTAAACTCCTAAACTCCTAAACTCCTGAACTTCTGAACTCCCAAACTCCTGAACTCCAAACTCCTAAACTCCAAAAAAAGAATCAAACTTAATACAACAAAAATAATGGGAAGAGCATTTGAATACAGAAAAGCTACCAAACTGAAGAGATGGGGCCATATGGCTCGTACCTTCACCAAGATTGGAAAACAGATCGCCATCGCCGTGAAAGCGGGCGGACCGGAACCGGAGAACAACCCCACATTGCGTGCCATCATCGCCAATGCCAAACGTGAGAACATGCCGAAGGACAATATCGAGCGTGCCATCAAAAACGCCATGGGCAAAGACCAGAGCGAATACAAGGAGGTGACCTACGAGGGATATGGACCTCACGGCGTGGCTGTCTTCGTGGATACCCTTACCGATAATACCACACGCACCGTGGCCGACGTGCGCTCGGTGTTCAACAAGTTCAGTGGCAACCTTGGTACCCAGGGCTCCCTGGCTTTCCTCTTCGACCATAAGTGCGTGTTCACCTTCAAGAAAAAGGACGGCATGGATATGGACGAGATGATTCTCGACCTTATCGACTATGGTGTGGAGGATGAGTTCGACGAGGATGAGGAAGCGGGCGAAATCACCATCTATGGCGACCCCAAGAGCTTCGGTGACATCCAGAAACATCTTGAGAGCGAAGGATTCGAGGTGACAGGTGCCGAGTTCACCCGTATCCCCAACGACCTCAAGGAGGTAAGCGAAGAGGTACGCGAGACCATCGACAAGATGGTGGAGAAACTCGAGGAGTTCGACGACGTGCAGACCGTTTACACCAACATGAAACCTGCTGAGGAATAATCATGGCCACCAAGCATATCACCTATAAGACGGTGGGCACCTGCAGCCAGTTCATCGATGTCGATGTCGATGAGCAGGGCGTAGTTCAACAGGTGTCCTTCATTGGTGGCTGCAATGGCAACCTTCAGGGTATCAGTTCGTTGGTGCGGGGTATGAAGACGCAGGATGTCATCGCCAAACTCAAGGGCATCCGCTGCGGATACAAGAACACCAGCTGCCCCGACCAGCTATGTGCCGCCCTCGAACAATTGGAAAACACCAACTCCTTGTAGGGGCTTAGTTAATCTATGCCCGCATTTTTTCTTAGACATATTATTTAGGGGACCACGGGTCCCCTAAAATAATATATGTAAACTCCTCATCACTCAACACTCATCACTCAACACTCATCACTCATCACTCGTCACTCATCACTCAACACTCATCACTCATCACTCGTCACTCATCACTCGTCGCTCATCACTCGTCACTCATCACTCGTCACTCATCACTCGTCACTCATCACTCGTAACTAGTCACTCGTAACTAGTCACTCGTAACTCATCACTCGTCACTCAACATTACTTATACTCTCCCGGTTTGAGCGTGTCGTGGAACAGCACCAGCTGCTTATCCTTTTGTGAACGGTATATGAACCCGAAGTTGAAATCCTCGTCCATATAGATTTTCATCTCGGTGCGGTTCTTCAGGTCTGTGAGCAACGCCTCATGCAGTTGGGCGTGGTTGCCGACAAATTGGGCCGTGTCATCGGCTGGCCCCGTCAGCGTGTAGTAATGGTTCATGGTGCGTGTGGCGCGGTCGAAGGCGAGGCTGTCCAGGATGGTGTTGTCGCGTTCGGGCGTAGGACAGTTCTTCTCCGTATATTCCTTGCATTCACGTTCGGCACGGTCTTCCATGCTCTCATAACAGCTGGTCAATCCCATGCTCAGGCCCAAGGCCAAAAACAATACTATCTTGCTTTTCTTCATATCACTATGTCTTTTGAACTTAACAACATAAATACACCGCAAAAGTAAGCAAAATCTTCGAATTTCCGCGCATCTTCCCCCGATTTCGTGCATTGGCACCCCATAATCGCCAGAAAGCTATCGGTCTTGGGGAAGTGGGGAGGAGTGAATCCTATTCGTGCATGTTTTGTGCGTGGCAGGCATCAACGACCGTTATGGTGTCGCCCTCTATGGTATAGGCGTAGTACCATTTGTCGGTATTCGCCATGTCGTTGCTGCCATAATCGTCGTTGTTTATACGTTACGGGTGCAAAGATACGTTTTTTCCCGACAAATGCTGCCTTTCACATGAATTAGTTGCGAATAGGCTACGAACTAGCATAATTATAGCTTTTTGCAGTTTGTTCGTGTGAATCCATATACAAGTCATTTCCTCGGATTATATCCGTTTGGTGGTGTGTCGTAAGTCAAAGAGCGCGTTTATTTTTTCCCTGCCTGCGGACTTTCTGGACTTTCTGGATTGTCCTTTGAGTCCGTAGACCTCGAAATCAATTGTTATAGTTATTGGTTTCATATTGTTTGAGTTTTTGCTTGTTACTATTCGTCAGCGAAGATAACCTCAGGCAGTCATAATTTGTGGTATATCCTCCGTTTCTTCTGATCCTGGAAAATCCGCCTTTGTAGGGGCGTGCTTGTCTCGCCCGTGTTAGGAAAGTCTCGCAGAAATCGCGGAAAGACGCAGAAAATCGCTGGATGGTAGGGGCGGTGCCACCGTGCCCACCCTCAAAGTGATAATGATAATAATGTCCCATCCATTATTTTTTTACTCAACTTTCGCATGTTTAGAAGATAAATGAAGATAGCCACTTTTCGGCTGTGGAAGATAGAAAACATTACTCCGTTTGCAGTGTTAATGCAGCAAAACTAATGTCTTTTATCTTCCTCTGTCTTCTTCTAACTCCCTTTATCTACAAGGCAAGCAGGGCTTGCGAAAGTTGAATAATACTTATTTTAATGCAGACTTAGAATGCGAAGAATTTGTCTTGCATCTTGTTTTTTAGATTGAACTTCTTGGTGGTATCGAGAGCTCGCTCAATACAGATGAACTTGGTATCTGTATGCTGCATGAAATAATCAACAGTTTCATCAAAGAGGTTAGAGTCAACGGTGATGTAAGCTGTCTTAATACCATCAGTGGCTTTGTACACCCTATTCTCCGTGAACTGCGGTTGTACTTCCAATTTATAGGTAAGCATAAAGCCCTGCTTTATCAGAATCTCCGTTATCAGTTCGTCTTCATTGAAGGCGAGGGTAAGTTGCTGTTCTTTCTGTGCAACATATTCTTTGAATAAAACCAAGTTTTCTTCTTCAGTTTTCTCTGGGTCCGGTGCAAAATCTACTCGTGGAAAACTGGATTTGCTCAGTGTAAAGACCTTGAAACCAAGTTGGTCTAATTGCTGTTGGTCCTCAGGGGTAATTAGTTTCCCTTCGTATGAGGCTTTTATTTTTTCATATACTGCTTTGTTGCGGGCAATAGTAATTTCGCTAATGGTTTTGAATCCTGCTCTATATGCATTACTATTTTCGTCCGTCAATTGAGGAATCTGCACCAAAATATATTTTCGATGACCTCCATCTAAAATGTTTTGATTTATGACTGCATGACCAGTTGTCCCAGAACCAGCAAAGAAATCAAGAACAATGCAATCTTTATCATCATTGCCGTTTATAAAGAACGAAATTGCTTTTTGAACCAATTGAGCAGGTTTAGGGAAAGGGAAAATGCCTCTGCCGATTAGTTCTTCTAATTCGGTTGTCGCCTGATCCGTAGTTCCTGCATCCTCTTTCTTCCAGATATTTGTGGGCACCATTCCCCCTTCCATTTCAGATAAGAATTTTTTTAGGCGTGGATAAGTGTTATGTCCGTCTTGTCCCCAATACAAACGGTTCTCTTTTACATGTTGAAGGTGTGTAGCATATTCATACTTCCACGCATTGGTAGGATGCTCAACCATTTCTCCTGTATATGGGTTTTTAATTGGGTAACAAAGATTAGGCCTTTCATCCCTAAGTGCAGGATTTGTGTATAGTATGCTTGTCCATGGTCCTCTTTCGTCATTATCTGGGTTAGAGTACAATTCATTTGCACTTTCAGTTCTAGGCTCTTTTATGTTTATAAGTTCTTGAGAACGACGGTAGCATACTATATGTTCCGTATTGGTACCGAATAGTTTTGAATTATTGCTGCGAGTTTGTCGCTTTTCCCATATGATATTAACCAAAAAATTCTCCTCTCCAAATATCTCGTCACAGATTTTGCGTAAATGATGAATTTCATGATCATCCATAGATATAAAGATTACACCATCAGGTTTTAAAAGGGATCGAGCCACTAATAATCGGCTATACATATCATCCAACCAATTACTATGGAAACGACCACTACTATCAGAATTAGTGTCTAATTTGACACCATTTTCTGTAGATTCACTTCTTTCCCAATAGGCGTTTTTTTTCTCAGAGAAATCATCATTATACAAAAAATCTTCTCCTGTATTGTATGGCGGATCAATATAGATGCATTTCACCTTTCCTCTGTAACTGGAGGATAGAATCTTCAGGACTTCGAGATTTTCTCCTTCTATAATAACGTTCTCTGTCGTATCGGCATTAACGCTACGCTCTGCATCGTAATGCAGTGTAGCTCTTGTAGGCGTGAAGGCATTACGCTTGGCCGCTGATTTGCCAAACCATCGGAATTCATATCTTTCTGTCTCGTCAATGCTATTTGGATTGACGGCTTTCTTCACTTCATTGATATCAAGATATCCTTCCTGCGTAAACCAATCAGGGAATAGTTCTCGGAGGGTATTCAGGCGCTCCTCGTTCATGTCCGGAGTTAACGTTATGTGGTCTTTATATGTTTCCATTTGCTTGATTATTTATAATTTGTTCTGCTTGCGTTTTGAATGTCGAGAATTCTCGTATTGGGGCTTTATAAACAGCCTCGATGCCGAGAGAGCGGAAATGCTTGATAGCACATTCGATGCGTGCTATTTCGTGAGGAGTAAGGGCT
Organism: uncultured Prevotellaceae bacterium; assembly: GCA_900316685.1. Lineage (GTDB taxonomy): Bacteria > Bacteroidota > Bacteroidia > Bacteroidales > Bacteroidaceae > Prevotella. The sequence continues at coordinate 15,838 of ONDS01000029.1, forward strand.
TTCTTGTCGTTAATATCATTGGTTCCTTTAATCTCAACAACGAAATAGTATTCCTTTTGCTCAAGGGCATTCCGTAATGACACACGCTTCAACACAACGCCAAAGTCTGGCTCGTAATTGCCGATAGGTGTTGGAATCTTGTACCATGAAGGGAACTTCAAGAAACAAAGCACATCGGGGTTCTTATCTTTGTTGTCTGCATCAACGGCAAATTCACGTTCGAGTCCACTGTCATAGAGCGTTTTGTCCCAAATGCCATGATTAGGCGTTGATACGTAATTGTCACAAGCATCTTTCGTAAAGTCGGCAAAATTGAAAGGATAGACTTCATTAGTTGGATTATACTCAACAAATCTTACCAATTCTTCAAGTTGCACCTGTTTGATTTTGAAAGCGGCTTGCTCAAGAAAGACGGGTGGATTCTTCAGATATTCCTTTTGGGTTTCTATCTCCTGAACAATACGCATCACCGAGTTGTAGCACAAACCCGTCTTTTCGCTTAGGTCTTCTACTAAGTCTTGTGGTGAATAATGTCCTTTTAGGTTGCGGTCTTCCGAACCTATATATTCACGTTGCGATAAATCCTCAATGTCACCTACACGATAGCTGGAAACTTCGGCTTTGTATTCGGCAATGGAGATGGTGTTCAATTCCTCTATGCTACGGCGTATAATGGCATCCTCGTCGAAGCATACGCGATAAGTGGTTTTCTTGGCAATTGTATTCCAGAATCTGCGGAACACGCTTTGTATCCCTTCGTCTTTATTCAGCTTGAATGTTACGCGGTTCTGGTGTTTGCCTTTGTGAGTATGTTTGAGCTTAGCGCCTGCACCTGACTTGCCAAACGCCTTCTCGTTTTCATTCTGATAACTGCGGGCAAACGTTTCATAGGTTTCATTAGGAATTACCGTGAGTTGATTGATGATTTCATCGTCTGGCGTTCCCTCTGCATCATAAACACGTTCCCCCTGTTGGTTCACGCAGATACGAAGTCCTCGCCCTATTTCCTGGCGTTTCTTGTTCTCAGAATAACTTTCGTTGAGGGTGGCAATACCAAACACGTTGGGATTGTCCCATCCTACACCAAGTGCAGAATGAGAGAATACGAATTCTATTGTGCTACCAAATGATAGGAGCTTTTGTTTGTTATGCAGGATTTCGTCGTAGATTTCCTTATTACTCTTATTTGTTTTCTCGTTGTCTGTAAATTCTCCTTGAGTGGTTTTTGCAAAGTAGAATCCTTGCACAGCCGCAATTTGTTCATCCGAAGGAACTTGACCATTGTGGAACTCTGCAAATACCGTTTTATACTGTCGTTCAAAGATTTTCTTGATGACAGGGTTTTCTGGACTCATATAGTTAGCCACCTTGTCGATGAAGATAAGAGAAAGATTCTTGATGCCTTTAGGCTTTAAGCGCTGTTGGTTCTCAAAATGACGGCGAATGAGCCATTCCAACTGTAAGGCCCACACCTGTTCTTTGTTTGCCGAAGAAGTACCTTCTTCAATACTGGTGCCGTTAGAAAACTCTACCATCCATTTGCGGGTACTCAATTTCTTATAGATGCGGCTGATGGTAAATTCGGAATAGGTGTCATTTCCCGATTTCTCAGCAAGGTTATCGCCTTTCTTTAGAAGGCTGGATTCCCTGAAGATAAAATTCTCTTTGGCTTTGTTGTATTTCCAGAACTTCAACTTTACCTTTGGCTCTGTCTTGGTTTCCTGCACCTCGCTGATTTCTATCTTCAACGTTGCTTCATCGTTTTTCTCTGTTACGGTAAGCACTTCTATCTTCTTGACCAGTCCCAAGCGATAGCTCTCACTTGGAGTCAGCTGGTAAAGCATATTCACTTTAACGGCATGAGTCGCCGAATAGCGGAACTTGAACAACGGAGAAAGCTTTGCGAGCCAAAGCTGTGAGTTCTCAGTGTCCATACCTTCCTGCGGTTCATCCATGAATACGATAGGATGAGTACGTGCGATGGCCTCAATAAATGGCTTATTGTTAAACAGATCCTCACGCACCTCCTGATTCAGAATTTTTTCTTCGGAGTTGAATGAAGCCATTGTCATTATCATTATCTGAGGCGTTTCTGCTGTTATAAAGTCACGAAGGTCGCTTAATTTGGAACTATCATATACAAAAGCATTGGGGGTAAAGCCATACTTGTCTTCCAACTGGACTTTGAAATTCTCAAATGTATCTATGGCACCCTGGCGGATAGGGATTGACGGCACAAGAACAATGAACTTGGTTAGACCATATTCTTTGTACAGCTCGTATGCAGTTTGAATATATGTTAAGGTCTTGCCCGTTCCTGTCTCCATTTCAATGCATGCATTTCTGGTTTCTTGAAGATATGATTGCAAAGGATCTATTCCATTCTCAACCATAATCTTATTGATATTTGCCGTCAACGCCTCCATAGACAATGAGCAATAGTTTGCTCGAATGTCTTCATCCGTAGCATTGTCGTATGAATTCCGTTCCATCCCACGAAAAACCTCCACCACACTTTGTATGGCAATTCTTTGATGTTCTGGTGTTTCTAATTTAAAAAGCATCTTTACCAGTATTTTGCAACGCTTAAGTTGGTGTTTCTATAAGTTCTATAGCAACAAAATGTTGATCTTGTTTTGTTTTGTTGGTAATTTCACATGCTTTAGTGCTGCTAAACTATAGAAGTAAAATTATCCATGACAAGGCAAAGATAAACATTTTATCAGAAAAAACACTCCTTGTCGCAGATTATTTCATCTAAGAAAGCTTTTTTCCTATTAAAACACTGGCGCATCCGTTTTCTGTCAGCGTCGTCTGTGCCCTCTATGATAGGGGGTGAGAAATCTTCGTAAAAATAATGATTCAAGCAGAGAATGGAATATTTCAGGTTAAAGGTATTCTTTTTTGCGATTTTTACGAATCAGTGAGCCTTCTTACGGTTACCGCCCCTACAGAGGGTGTGGGCGAGACCAGCATGCCCCTACACGGGCGAGACCAGCTTGCCCCTACAACGCGGAGGTAATCTCTCACCCCTCACCTCTCACCCCTCACCCCTTCATCTATTGAAGTTGCCTTCGAGGATGCGGACAAAGTTCTTTTCCTCGAACAGCCAGTCGAAGTCGGGCACGAAACCGTTTTTCGTGCGTCCGTTGAGCTGGGGCGAGCCTGTGGCCATGCGCACCACGGCAAGCAGTTGCTCCTTGGTGTAGCCGGCCTTGAGCAGGGCGAGCAGGTTGCGTTGTCGTTGGGGCGTCATGACCATCACCGTGGAGATCTTGGAGTGGTAGGAATGCACATGTTCGTTGAACACCCGTTTGAATTTGGAAAAATCGAAATCCAGCTCTTTCTCTCCGCCGCCTTGCGGCGCTTCGCTCTCGACAAAGAGAGAAATATTTTCTTTTCTTTCCTTTTCTTTTCTTTCCGTGGCAACGGGTAGCGTTTGCTTCTCTTTTGCCATCGGTTTGTCATCCGAAACGCCGTCGGCAGGGGTGCCGCCATCGTGTTTCCCACCGTCGTCGTGGCTCGTCTCTTCGGATGGCGACGTGGCTTGCGAGCGAGCGGCTGCAGCCTGTGCGACATTCTCCGTGGCCTTGTTCCACCTGCTGGCACTGCCCTTGCGGCCCGCTGAGGCCCGTTTCTCTCCCAGGTCGTCCTTGATGCGCATGCGGCGTTGGAACGACTCCGAGAAGAAGCATGCGCCATCGTCTGTGTAGAGGAAGAGGTTGAAGTCCTCCACCACCGAGCGCACCCGCTCGGTATCCTCGTGTAACTCGAAGGCGATGACCTCGTAGTCGCGTTCGAGCTGGTAGTCTTTGCTGTCGCGCATCTTCTCCAATAGCATGAAGTAGATGCCGTAACCTGCCGCCCCGTGTTTCATGCGCAGGTGGATGATTCGTTGGTCGAAACGTGCGTTGCTGTCGTGTGAAAAGTAATTGTTCATGGCTTTTTTGTTTTTGTGTTTGACATGGTTGTGTTATCCGTTTGCAAAGGTAATGCCATCAGACGGCATTTTTTTGTCATCCGTTTAAGTCGGTACGGAAAACCACAGAAAAAGGGCCGACAGATTAAAGGGTTACAGGATTTTAAAGAATACAACATGAAACAGCATGAAACAACGCCAATTCTTTCTTTTCCTAATTCCTTTTTATTATTCTAATTATTCACATTTCTTTCCTAACAACGAATTACACGAATTAAATTCCGAACACGAATAACACTAATAAACACGAAATTCTTTTTATTATTCTGATTATTCACATTTCTTTCCGAACTACGAATTACACAAATTAAATTCCGAACACGAATAACACTAATAAACACGAAATTTTTTTATTATTCTGATTATTCACATTTCTTTCCTAACAACGAATTACACAAATTACACGAATTTCTTCCTATTATTCTAATTATTCACATTTCTTTCCGAACAACGAATTACACAAATTACACGAATTTCTTCCTATTATTCTAAATATTCACATTTCTTTCCTAACAAAGAATTCATAATTCAATAATTCAACATTCAATACTCAAAATTCAACATTTCTTTCCTTTGATGCGGCAGGAAAAAAGCCTTTGTCCACATCCGCCGCATATTACCGGCCTCCGCCGCATGCTTTTTCCGAATAATGTGCTGTTTCTCTTGACATGGGCTTTCCTGCGTGTTACATTTGCAATGTCGAAAGGAAAAAAACTTGCCGACAACAAACAGGGAATAATAACAAAATCAATTTTAACAACAAAAAAACAACAACATTATGAGAAACGTAAAAATTTTCGCAGCAGCTATCGCCTGCCTTTTCGTGACCGCCTTGGTATGTAGTGCATATGACTATCCCATACCTCCTGCTAAAGTGCCGGCTCCGGCACAGGCCTTCCTCAAACAGCACTTCCCCGACAAGACCATCATCTACGCCGAGAAGGATGTAGAATTCCTGAAAACAAGGTACGAAGTGAACCTCGACGATGGCACACATGTGGTCTTCTACATTGTGCAAGGGTTGAGGGTTGAGGGTTGAGAGATTACCCCACTTGTAGGGGCGTGCTTGTCTCGCCCGTGAAATCCCCTATATGCCGCCCCGCATTTGGCTTGACTACCCTAACTTCTTCTAACATCCCTAATTCTTCTAATTCAACTTCCGCATGTTTAGAAGATAAAGGAAGATAAATGAAGATAACCGCTTTTCGGCAGCGGAAGATAGAGGACATTACTCCGTTTGCAGTGTTTATGCAGCAAAACTAATGTCTTTTATCTTCCTCTGTCTTCTTCTAACTCCACTATTTTTTTTTGCGAAATAATTAGTATTTTTGCAGCAAAGTGCCGAAATACACTGTTTTTGCGGCACTAACAAACGAAAAACAATGGATCATATCAGAAACTTTTGTATCATAGCACATATCGACCATGGTAAATCAACCATCGCCGACAGGTTGCTCGAATACACCAACACCATACAGATAACCGAGGGCCAGATGCTCGACGACATGGACCTGGAAAAAGAGCGTGGCATCACCATCAAGAGCCATGCCATACAGATGGAATATGAGCTGGATGGAAAGAAATACATACTCAACCTCATCGACACTCCGGGACACGTAGACTTCTCCTACGAGGTGTCGCGAAGCATCGCCGCATGCGAAGGGGCTCTCCTCGTGGTCGATGCCACACAGGGCGTGCAGGCGCAGACCATCTCAAATCTCTACATGGCCATCGACCATAACCTGGAAATCATACCCGTAATCAACAAGATAGATATGCCCTCGGCCATGCCCGACGAGGTGGAAGACGAAATCGTCGACCTGCTCGGCTGCGACCCCTCCGACATCATTCGCGCCTCGGGAAAGACGGGCGAGGGTGTGCCGGAAATACTCAAGGCCGTGGTGGAGCGCATACCGCACCCGGAAGGCGACCCCAATGCTCCGCTACAGGCCCTCATCTTCGACTCGGTGTTCAACTCCTTCCGTGGCATCATCGCCTATTTCAAGATAGAAAACGGAAGCATACGCAAGGGCGACAAGGTGAAGTTCTTCAATACGGGCATGGAATACGACGCCGACGAGGTGGGTGTGCTCAAGATGGACATGATACCGCGAAACGAACTGTCGACAGGCGAGGTGGGCTACATCATCAGCGGCATCAAGGACGCCAAGGAGGTGAAGGTGGGCGACACCATCACGCATATCGCCCGTCCGTGCGACAAGGCCATCGAGGGCTTCCAGGAGGTGAAACCGATGGTGTTCGCGGGTGTCTATCCCATCGACCCGACGGATTATGAGAACCTGCGGGCGTCGCTGGAGAAGTTGCAGCTCAACGATGCGTCGCTCTCCTTCTCGCCTGAGTCGTCGGTAGCCTTAGGTTTCGGCTTCCGTTGCGGGTTCCTCGGACTGCTCCACATGGAAATCATCCAGGAGAGGCTCGACCGCGAGTTCGACATGGACGTGATTACCACCGTGCCCAACGTGTCGTATATGGTCTACGACAAACAGGGTGGGGCGAAAGAGGTGCACAACCCCTCGGGATTGCCCGACCAGACGATGATCGACCATATCGAGGAGCCGTATATCAAGGCGTCCATCATCACTAATGCCAACTTCATCGGACCCATCATGAAGCTGTGCTTGGACAAGCGGGGCGAGCTCATCAAGCAGGAATATGTCAGTGGCAATAGGGTGGAGTTGCATTTCTACCTGCCCCTCGGCGAGATAGTGATCGACTTCTACGACAAGCTCAAGAGCATATCCAAGGGGTATGCCTCGTTTGATTATCATATCAGTGGCTTCCGACCCTCGCGACTGGCCAAACTCGACATCCTGCTCAATGGCGAGCCTGTCGACGCACTGTCGACACTCACCCACCAGGACAATGCCGTGGCCTTCGGGCGGAGGATGTGCGAGAAACTCAAGGAACTGATTCCGCGCCAACAGTTCGACATTGCCATTCAGGCTGCCATCGGGGCAAAGATCGTGGCCCGCGAGACGGTGAAACAGGTGCGCAAGGACGTGACGGCCAAGTGTTACGGCGGTGACGTGAGCCGCAAGCGTAAACTCTTGGAGAAGCAGAAGCGGGGAAAGAAGCGCATGAAGCAGATAGGCAATGTGGAAGTGCCGCAGAAAGCCTTCCTCGCCGTACTCAAATTGGATTGAACAAACTAAAGAACAATATACAGAACAAACACGTTAGAAAGGAGCCTATATGAAAATGATTCCCAACACTCCGAGAGATATAGCCAGGGAGTTGGCAAGGAAATACAGTACGATGACCCATGATGAACTCGATGTGCTGGAGAGTGTGCTGGTGCCCATGAAGTTCGCCAAGGGAGAGATGATACTGAAGGAGGGCGAGGTGTGCAGGCACATCTACCACATCGACCGCGGACTGGTCAGGCAGTTCTACTACAAGGGCGACAAGGAGATGACGGAGCACCTCGGGGTGGACAATTCCATCGTCATGTGCATAGAAAGCCTGTTCCGCGAGGAACCGACGCGGCTGCAGATGGAGGCGCTCGAACCCACCATCATCTATGCGCTGCCCAAGAAAAAACTTGAAGAGGTGGCACTCCATAATGTCAACATACAGATACTATACAGGAAAATACTGGAGGAGTCGCTCATCCTTTCGCAGGTACATGCCGACCTGGTACGATTCGAAACGGCCCAGGATCGCTACCGCAAGATGTGTAAGCTGATGCCGCAGGTGGTGCTCAGGGCTCCGCTCGTCTATATCGCCAACTATCTGCAGATGACTCCGGAGACGCTCAGCCGTGTGCGTTCCGCCACGCTGTTAGACTGATCCTTATTTTGAATGTTGAATGTTGAATTTTGAATGGTCGCCTGCGGCGATTATTGAATGTTGAATTATTGAATTATGAATTCGTGAAATTTGTAGTTCGGAAAGAAATTGGAATAATCAGAATAATAAAATGAATTTCGTGTTTATTAGTGTTATTCGTGTTCGGAATTTAATTCGTGTAATTTGTGGTTAGGAAAGAAATGTGAATAATCAGAATAATAAAAAGGAATTCGTGTAATTAGTGTAATTCGTTGTTAGGAAAGAAATGTGAATAATCAGAATAATAAAAAGTGATTCGTGAAATTCGTGTAATCCGTTGTTAGGAAAGAAATGTGAATAATCAGAATAATAAAAAGGAATTCGTGTAATTCGTGAAATTTGTAGTTAGGAAAGAAATGTGAATAATCAGAATAATAAAAAGGAATTCGTGTAATTTGTGTAATTCGTTGTTAGGAAAGAAATGTGAATAATCAGAATAATAAAAAGTCGTGACCATTGGTTCGAGTAATTCGTGTAATTTGTGTAATTCGTTGTTAGAAAGAGATATGAATATGAGAGAGGGATGCGTAAGCACCCCTCTACTCATATATTCAAAGTTCATTCAAAAATCGAAAATCCTTATTCTCCATCGCGCAGCGACAAGTCAACATTCAACAGTCAAAACTCAACATTCAATTACATCGCCTCTTGATACAGGTAGCGCTTGATACTCTTCTTCGGCGTCTTCGCAAACTCCTCTTTCTGCAGACGGATGGAAGAAATCTTGCTATAGGCAGGAAGTATCTCGTTGAGCTCCTTGCGGTTCTGCTCCATGATATTGTTCAGGTCCTCGGTGGTGAAGCCTAAGCTCTTGGCCTCATCGTAGTCGGGATGCACCAAGCCCACCAGTTTCTCACCCTCCTGGATCACCACGCTCTCGTTCACCATGGTCATCGAGTTCAGCTTGTCTTCTATCTCCTCGGGATAGATGTTCTGGCCGTTGGCTCCAAGGAGCATGTTCTTGCTGCGCCCCTTGATGAACACATTGCCCTCGTAATCCATCGTGCCAAGATCGCCGGTGTGATACCAACCATCGGCATCGATGGTCTGTGCCGTGGCCTCCTCGTTCTTGTAATAACCCAACATCACGTTCAGACCGCGTGCCAGTATCTCGCCGGGTATGTTGGCGGGGTCGGGACTGTCGATCTTCACCTCCATGTGGACGACGGCGCGGCCACACGAACCCTGCTTAAACGTCTTGTAGTCGGCGTAGGTGATGATGGGTGCGCATTCCGTGGCACCGTAGCCCACGGTGTAGGGGAACTCGATGCGGCGCAGGAACGACTCCACCTCCTGGTTGAAGGCGGCACCGCCGATGATCACCTCGTAGAAATTGCCGCCGAAGGCCTCGGTCACCTGCTGGCATATCAGCTGGCGCACCTTCTTGTTGACCACGGGCATGCTCAGCAAGAGGCGCATGCGGTTGTTCTGTATCTTGGGGAACACCTTCTTGCGGATGATTTTCTCGATGATGAGCGGCACGGCGATGATGATCGACGGGCGTATGTCGGCGAAAGCCTGGGCGATGATGGCTGGCGATGGCACACGCGTGAGGTAGAAGATGTGGCACCCGGTGAGGAACTCGAAGATGAATTCGAAGGCCATGCCATACATGTGCGCCATGGGCAGGATGCTCAGCACGCTGTCGCCACGCTTCATGTCCTTGCCCAGCACGGAGCAAGCGAAATCGTAGTTGCTCCACATGGCACGGTAGGGTATCATCACGCCTTTGGAGAATCCGGTGGTGCCGCTGGTGTAATTGATGAGACACAGCTCGTCGGGCGACTGCTCGATGTAGTAGTTCACATGCTCCTTGCGGAAATACTTGGGATATTTCTTGCCGAACATCTCGTTGAGGTGCTCGCGGGCGTAGGTCAGCTTGTCGCTGCGCGAGAACAGTACCGAATAGTCGGGATTGAAGATGATGCCCTCTAAGGCCGGCATCTTCATAGGGTCGATGCCCTTGGCCACCACATCGCCCACGAATAGGATCTTGGCGTCGCTGTGGTTGACGATGTTGTGCACCTGGTCGGGCGTGAACTCATGAAGGATGGGCACCGCCACGGCACCATAGGTGAGCGTGGCCCAGAAAGCCACGGCCCAGTGGGCGCAGTTGCGACCGCAGATGGCTATCTTGTCGCCGCGCTGCACGCCGCTGTTCTCGAACAGGATATGCAACTTCTCTATCTTGCGCGCCACGTCGTGGTATTGCAGCGTGATGCCTTTATAATCGGTCAGCGCATCAAGGTCCCAATTGGCGATGATGCTCTTTTGCAATGTCTCGTTGAAACTGGATATGTTTTCCATCTTGGAAGGGAGATTATATATTTTGGTATAAGTATCTTTTGATGCTCCTTTTAGGAGTCTTTGCAAACTCCTTGTCATGGATGGCGATAGATGAAACATGGCAATACGCGGGTAATAGGTTGTTTAAATCTTGGCGGTTCTGTTCCATGATCTTCTCGATGTCTTCCGTCGAGAAACCCATGGATGCCGCTTCGTCGTAGTCGGGATAGACCAATCCCACCAGTTTGTCGTTGCGACTGATGACCACGCTCTCGCTCACCATGGGCAGCGAATTGAGCTTGTCTTCAATCTCTTCGGGATAGATATTCTGGCCGCTCGGACCCAATATCATGCTCTTCAGACGGCCACGGATGAACACATGACCATCGGCACTCATCGTGCCTAAGTCGCCGGTATGGTACCACCCGTCGGCATCGATGGCTTGGCGCGTGGCTTCCTCGTTCTTGTAGTAGCCCAGCATCATGTTGGTGCCACGGGTCACTATCTCGCCGGCGATGCGTTCGGGGTCGCTGCTCAATATCTTCACCTCCATGCGGGCCACGGGAACACCGCAACTGCCCGGCACGAAGTCGGTGTAGTTGCTGAACGTGATGAGCGGCGCACATTCCGTGGTACCGTAGCCCACGGTCACGGGGAAGTCGATGCTTTTAAGGAATTGCTCCACCTCTTGGTTGAGGGCGGCGCCGCCAACCACCACCTGATAGGCCTTGCCTCCCAGGGCGGCCAGCACCTGCTCGCAGATCTTCTGCTTCACCTTCTTGCTCACAAAAGGCATGTTGAGCAAGATACGCATGCGGTTGGTCTGGATGATGGGGTATACCTTCTTGCGGATGATCTTCTCCAACACGAGGGGCACGCATATCACGATGGCGGGCTGCACCTGTGCCATCGCCTCGGCGATGAGCGAAGGCGAGGGGATGCGGTTGAGGAAATAGTTGTGGCAGCCCTGGCAGAAGTCGTACAAGAACTCGATCGACAGGCCGTACATGTGGGCCATGGGCAGTATCGACAGGGTGTTGCAGCCTTGCTTCATGTGCGGACCCAGTATCTCCATGCAATAGTCTACATTGCTCCAGATGGCGCGATAGGGCAGCATCACTCCCTTGGAGAATCCCGTGGTGCCGCTGGTGTAGTTGATCATGGCCAGCTCTTCGCTGCTGTCGCGGTGGTAGTGCACGTCTTCAGGGCGGAAGGCCTCGGGGTATTTCTTGCCGAACAACTCGTTGAGATGGGCGCGCGCGTAGTCCAACTGCTCGCTCCGCGATACGAGGATGGAGAAGTCGGGCAGCGCTATCAGACCTTCGATCTTTGGCATCTGGTCGGCATCCACCATCTTCATCACAAAGTCGCCCACGAAGAGGAAACGTGAGTCGCTGTGGTTCACGATGTTATGTATCTGCTCGGCGTTGAACTCATGAAGGATGGGGACGACCACTGCGCCATAGGTAATCGTACTGAGGAAGGTGACAGCCCAATTGGCGCTGTTCCTTCCGCAGATGGCTATCTTGTCGCCCTTGCGTATGCCCACTTGCTCGAACATGATATGCAATTTGGCTATCTTGCGAGCAACGTCTTTGTATTGTAGAGTAATGCCTTTGTAGTCGGTGAGCGCATCGAGATGCCAATTCTGCACAACGCTTCGCTCTATATAGGCATTGAAACTGGGTATGTTTCCCATTGCACAAATTTTCGAATTTTGTGCAAAGGTAATATGTATCTTGCACATTCCAAAACTTTTTGTGCAGTTTTTTATGATTTGTGTACATTTTCACGGAAAAAAGTAAAAAAATGCCAAATCTGTTCGCTTTTCCAACATTTTTGGGGGTTGTGGGCCCTCCCAAAGGGAGTGAGAAAGAAATTCGTGTAATTCGTAGTTTAGAAAGAAATGTGAATAATAAGAATAATATAGGAAGAAATTCGTGTAATTTGTGTAATTCGTTGTTCGGAAAGAAATGTGAATAATGTGAATAATAAAAAGGAATTCGTGTTTATTAGTGTTATTCGTGTTCGGAATTTAATTTGTGTAATTTGTAGTTTAGAAAGAAATGTGAATAATAAGAATAATAGGAAGAAATTCGTGTAATTTGTGTAATTCGTTGTTCGGAAAGAAATGTTCGGAAAGAAATGTGAATAATTAGAATAATAAAAAGGAATTCGTGTTTATTAGTGTTATTCGTGTTCGGAAAGATATTCATGGAATCCGTCGTTGTAGGGGCGTGCTTGTCTCGCCCGTGATAGGAATGTCTCGCAGAAATCGCAGAAAGGCGCGGAAAACCGCCGGATAGTAGGGGCGGTGCCTCCGTGCCCGCCCGAAAAGAGATAATAATGTCCAAACCATTTTTTTATCTTTTAACCATATTAATATTTTATTTTTTTTAATCATTTAATCTTTCTTTCGTATATTTGCACAGAATTTTATCCATTTACAATTATGATGAAAAGAATTACACCTATTATTATTGGTTTGCTGATGTGTGCCACCATGATGGCGCAGTACACAGGAAAGCAGACCCTGCAGGCACGTATGTTGACATCTAAGACGTCGGTGAAGAAAATGAAGGCCGGGGTCGACAAGTCAAAAAACGTCGATGTGGTCATCAAACTGGATGAGGCGACTGCCGAAGCTACCATCGACCAGCTCAAGGCGGCAGGGGTAACTCTCCATGCACGCTTAGGTCAACAAGTGTCGGCGAGCATACCTCAGAGTGCCCTGTCGGCGGTGGAACAGCTGCCGGGAGTGATCCGCATCGCCTCCCACTCGCCCCGTCCCATATTGATGAGCGATGTGACCAGAACGGAAATACGCTCCGCGGAGGTCGATGGTGAGAAAGGCACGATAGGCGACCAGCCATATACCGGTCAAGGTGTCACCCTCGTCGTCATCGACAGTGGTTTCGACTTCCTGCACCCCGCGTTCTACGATGAGCAGGGTAATTGCCGCATCAAGGCCGTCTATATGCCCTATGCCGAGGGTGGCACAGGGGTGGAGATCGACGGCATGACACTTCCCGGCGCCCTGTACGACACTCCCGAGCAGATAGCGAAGCTCACCACCGACAATGCCTCGCTCTATCATGGTTCACACACCGCTACCATCGCCGCAGGCACGCGCTCGCCGCAGGGCTTCGGGGGCGTGGCTCCCGATGCCGACCTCGTGTTGTGCTGCATCTATCCCAACATAGGTGAAGACGAACCAATGGCGCTCGAAGATGCGCTATCTCTTCCCGGACTCTTCCATTCCCTGGCCTATGTGGGCCATCTGGCAAGGCAAGGGCAACAGAGGGTGGTGGTGAACGCCAGCCTGGGCACGAACAATGGGTCGCACAACGGCAAGGGTGTCATGACCGAAGCCTTCGAGGCACTGACCCAGCAGGGTGTGCCCGTGGTCATGTCGGTAGGCAATGAGGGCGACCACCACATCACGCTCCACAAGACGTTTGAAAGCGACGACGATGTGTTGCGTGGCATCATTGGCACCAATTACTCCGTGCTGGAAGGTTACACTTATGCCGATGTGCCCCTCACGATGCAGGTGTCGCTCGTGAGCGAGACTTACGGCGAGACTTTCTTCGACGACGTGACCTACACCACACTATGGCAGTCGCCGGTGCTCAATGTCGAAGATTCCTCGGTGCTCAACATCACCAGCCTGGAGGATGCGACGCTTGCCCAGGGGTTCGACGGCGAGATGAAGCTGGGGGTGATGAAAGGGGAAGACGGCTCTTACCTGGCCTGTTATTTCCAAGGTGAGTACGCCTCATTTAATTGTCATTTCGAGGTGGCCGTGCAGAGCCGCCAGGGAACGGAGCTTTACCTCTATGGCACCAGGTTGGAATCCAAGGACAGGGAGGGCTATTCCGACAGCGCCATGTCGTTCTTGACCATGAGCGACTGGGCCACCGCTCCCGACGTCATCAGCGTAGGCGCTTATTCCGCCAACAATGTCAATAGGTCGCTGTTCGCGGAACCCAAGGAGGATACGGATAACACGCTGGGCGATATCGCCAAATTCAGCAGTTTCGGCGTGGGAATGAATGGCGTGCAGTGTCCTACGCTGAGTGCACCGGGAGTCAATATAGTCTCGGCTGTCAGTCATTATTATCTTGAGGCGATGCTAAACGCGGGAGGCGGCTTGGATGAAACCGGCTCCGACGAAGATGATGACTATGAGGGCTATCTCTTCGATTCCTTCTCGGCAGCCGCACCGACCCTGACACCGCGTGAGGATATGATGTGGAACGGCTATCATTACAACGCCGTGGAAGGCACCTCACAGGCATCGCCTGCCGTGGCGGGCTCCGTAGCCTTGTGGCTCCAGGCCGACCCCACGCTCACCGTGGCGCAAATCAAGGACATCATCGCCCAGTCGTGTCACAAGGACGAGTTCGTGGAAGCCTCGCCCGAGCGGTTCGGCTATGGCAAGATAGATGTCAAGCGCGGACTGGAACTGGTGCTTGAGCGTAAGTCGACGGGCATCCGCGAGTTGGCCGACGATGAGAACGTCGACTCCCATCGTGTTTACATGCTCGATGGGCGACAAGTCTTCGGTACTCCCACCCGTGGCCTTTACATCATAGATGGTAAAAAGGTGTTCATCAGATAGGACAAGTGAGGGGTGAGAGGTGAGAGGTGAGAGGTGAGGGGTGAGAGATTACCTCCACGCGTAGGGGCTGACTTCATGCCTGCCCTCATCAAGGGGACAACACTGAACACTCAACACTGAACACTCAACACTGAACACTGAACACTGAACACTCAACACTCAACACTGAACACTCAACAATAGCTCGGGGCAAGCCATAAGGCTTGCCCCGAGCTATTTTCGTATGGTCGAGAGTTGTCGTGTCTTAGTCGTCGAAAGCCATGATGGCACCCGCGTGGTTGAACTTCATCTCCATGTCGTTGGACAGTTCCACATCGTAGCCGTAGCGCTCCTTGTCGATCTTCGTCACCGTGGCACCTGCGAAGGTGGCGCTCACATACTGCTGGATGGCGGCGGGCACGAGGGCGGCGGGCACGGTCACCATGTTGTGGCCATCCACTTTGTCCCAGTTGCCTTTCTTGTCGAAGTCTATCTGTGTGCCGTCGTTGAGGCTCACCTCATATTTCGTCTTCATGAATTCGGTGTCTTTCTCAGCGTAGACGATGGTTTTGCCGGGGAAGTGCTGCTGGATGAAAGCCTGTGCGGCTGCGGGCAGTTGTGTGGGAGGTATGGGCCTGCCGTCGGCGTGGCATACGGTGGTCGACACGAAGAGACAAACGAGTGCTGCGAAGAAAAATTTTACTGTTTTCATAATTGTAATGTTTTAAAATTGTTTTTTTTGTTGTTTACTTTGTTGTTGTTGTGTCGGTGGTTTTCCCTTTCGACATTGCAAAGGTAATATGCAAAATGATTGGTGTCAATAGAAAAAGTGCTTTTTTTGCTGAAAAGCATGCGACAGGAGCCGCCGTCTGCGACACATGGCCTGGACAGCCCTTTTTTCTGTCGCATCGGCATGAAAAAACACCTTTCAAACTACGGAATTTAGTGATTTCACTGATTGGAAGGATACAACATGATACAACATGAAACAACAAGAAACAACGGATTTCACGGATTTCACGGACTGGGAGGAAACAACATGTAACAACAAGAAACAACGAATTACACGAATTTCACGAATTCGAGGGCTACATCTTCTCCCCTCCTTTTCCAAAGCAAGCGAGCTAACCAGTCCCCCTCCTACAGGAGGGGTTAGGGGAGATCATCTATTTCCAGAAGGCTATCTTCTCCCCCTCCTTTTTCTCCTCCCGCCACCACCCCTTCCCCTCCTCCCCGGAGGAGGGGAGAAGTTACTCCTCCCTTCAAGAGTTACTCCTCCCTCCAAGAGTTACTCCACTCTCCAAGAGTTACTCCGCCCTCCAAGAGTTACTCCTCCCTCCAAGAGTTACTCCACCCTCCAAGAGTTACTCCTCCCTCCAAGAGTTACTCCTCCCTCCAAGAGTTACTCCACCCTCCAAGAGTTACTCCTCCCTTCAAGAGTTACTCCTCCCTCCAAGAGTTACTCCACCCTCCAAGAGTTACTCCTCCCTCCAAGAGTTACTCCGCCCTCCAAGAGTTACTCCGCCCTCCAAGAGTTACTCCGTCGTACGAAGACGGTGTTTCGGAGTGGTAATCTCTCTCCCCTCCTTTTCCAAAGGAGGGGTAATCTATATTAAGAGGCAAGCAAATTAACACTTTTAACATTTTCTTCCGTTGTGAAGATTTTTTCAGGGTTG
>ONDS01000028.1 GCA_900316685.1 uncultured Prevotellaceae bacterium
AGTATCCTCTTCCTCGGTGCCGACAACAAGCTCTACTATCCCAAGAGCGGAGCCTCTATCGGTGCCCAGCGCGCCTACTTCAAGCTCAGTGGTCTCAACACCGGCGACCTCAGTACCGGCATCAACTCCTTCACACTCAATTTCGGTGACGGAGAGACGACAACGGGCATCACCGAGATTGACAACGGGAAAATGAAGGATGACGGCTTACATGAAGGATGGTTCATGCTCGACGGCAGAAAGCTGCCGGGCAAGCCCACTCAGAAGGGTGTCTACATCAACAACGGACGTAAGGTAGTGATGAAGTGAGAGAAGAATTAAAACCTTACAACACAGCCTCCATACGATGCGTATGGAGGCTGCGCTATTTTAGGTGTATAGCAGAGGAACATTGTATGCCTATTCTTCTCCACCGGCACTGTAGCCGCTGTTGTCCTGGCCTTGGTTGTCGTCCTGCCCGTTTTCGCGCTGCTCATCCATCTTGGGACGCTTGGGTTTCATATTGCCGAAGTTCCAGGTGACGGTGAGGTTGACGGTGCGCCCGCGCCGCCAGTTCTCCTGTTCGCGTGTGAAGGTGGGACCGCTGGTATAGGTTTTCCACTTGCGGCTGTTGAGCAAGTCGCGGCAGTTGAGCGAGACGACGAGCTGCCGGTCGAAGAAATTCTTCTTGATGCCCATCTCCATGCTGAAGTTGGCCTTACGATACCCCTGCGTGATGACCTGACGGGCACGATAACGCCCCGACAGCTGCACGGTGATATCGTAAGGCAGGATGAGACTGGCCTGCATACGCGCGTTCCACGTGAAATTATGGTCCGACTCGCCCGTCACCGTCTGTCCGTCGATGACATAAGAGAAGCCATCGATCTTGTAATAATAAGCGTTGGCGGTGGTGGTGAGGTCGAGGATACGGAAGAACTTGTTCTTGAGCACCACCTCAAGACCTGTGCTCAGGCTCTTCGAGAGGTTCATGCTCGTTTGGTACATCATGCCGTCGGTGCTGCTCTGCCAACGTATGCGCTGCATGACATCGGTGGTGGGACGATAGTAGGCACTCACCAAGAGCGAGTGCTGTGTCCAGGTGCGCAGATAGTTGAGCGAGAAGGAGTTGCTGAACTCCGGTGTCAGTTCGGGATTGCCGAACTCCACCATCGAGGCATCGCGTGTGTTCTTGAACGAGTTGAGCTGTCCACCCCACGGACGGCGCAGACGGCGTGTGTAGTTGAGTTGCAACTGGTCGTTGTCGGTAAGCTGGTAGGAAAGGAACACGCTGGGGAAGAGCTGGAAATAATCCTTCTTGAACGGTTTGTCGCGCAAGGAGGCGTCGCGCTCCTGATACCAGTCATAGCTCTCGGTGTTCACCTTCCAGTATTCGCCGCGCAAGCCGGCCATCACACCGAAACGACCGAACTTCATGGTCGAGGTGACATAAAGGGCATGCACATCCATATCATAGATGAAGCGGTTGTAATAGGTCTTGTCCTCCACCTGCGCCGAGCCATCCCAATGACTGTCGTCGATCCACGACTCCTGCGGTGTGTTCTCATGCGAGAAACGGCCGTTGTAGCCCGCCTGGAGAGTCACCTGGTCGGAGATGGGGTTCTCATAGTCGAGCTTCACCTCCCATGAGCGATTACGGATGAAGGCGGGACGGTACTGATAGCTATAGGTGGACGGTGTGGCACCATCGTAATAGGTGGTGGAATCCTGATAGACATTGTCGTTGTCGGAACGCCAGTTGTTGTATTCCACCACGAAGTCGAGGAAATGGGTGTCGGTGAAGTTGTGCCGGTAGTTGAACTCGCCGTGCGCCATGCGCATGTTGCCGTCGCCACTGTTGCGGCGGAACATGAGTTGTGTGTCCTGGTCGGTGCCGAGGATGCCATAATGATAGGGTGTGAGGCTGAGGTTGTTGTTGCCCCCCACCATGAACATTCCCCCTACGGAGAAATCATCCTTTGAGGTGGCATGCCATGTCAGTCCGCCGCGCGTGAACAGGTTGTTGCCCCGGTTGTCGGAACTGCCGCGGTACGACTGGTATTGGTTGGTGTTGAGATACTCCTGGTAGCTGTAGCTACCGCCGCCGTTGTTCTGACGATGACGATAACCGATGTTGAAATAGGCATCGAGCTTGGAACTGTTGTAATTGATGTTGAAACTGGTGTTGGCACTCCCCCGCGTGTTGCCACCAGCCTGGATGGAACCGTAGTAGCCGGCCTTGCGTTCCTTCTTGAGCACGATATTGATGATGCCGGCGCTGCCCTCGGCGGAGAACTTGGCCGAGGGGTTGTCGATCACCTCTATGCGCTCGATGCTCTCGGCGGGCAGCTGCTGGAGAATCTGTGCGCGGTTGTCGCTGGTCAGTCCGCTGGCGCGCCCATTGATCCACACCTCGACGCTGCTGTTGCCGCGCAGCGAGATGTTGCCATCATTGTCCACCTCCACCGACGGGATGTTCTCCAACACATCGGAGGCGGCACCACCCGCATTGGCGATGTCCTGCGTCACGTCGAACGACTTACGGTCTACCTCCAGTTTCATCGAGGAGCGCTGTCCGGTGACCGTCACCTCCTGCAACTGATGGGAGTCCTCGCTCATATAGAGCACATTGTAATGGGTGGAGGGCTTGGCCGCTGTGACGGCGAAGTCGCGTGTGAGCTCCTTATACCCCACAAACGAGAGGGTGAGCGTGTAATTACCCACAGGCAAATCGGTGATATTGAAAGCGCCGTCGATATCCGTCACGGCTCCTTTCACCAATTTGGTGTCTCCTCGGGGAGAGATTACTACATTGACAAAGCCCAAGGCTTCGTCGTTCTTCTTGTCTTTCACCTTACCACGCACCGAACCTTGAGCCATGGCAAAGGAAAAGCCCACAAAAAGCAACAATAAAGATCCTACAAATCGATTCATAATGATATTAGACTATAAACCGAGTCAAAAGTTTAATTCTTACACCTTTTTTATATAAGAAAAAGCGCATTACTTAAAAAAACATCGACAGAATGGGAGATTTATGTTTTTTTGCATTACCTTTGCAAGCGAATTACTTTTCTAAGTTAGAGATTGGACCCATAGTTCAATGGATAGAATAAGTCTCTCCTAAAGATTAGATCCGAGTTCGATTCTCGGTGGGTCTACTTTTTTACCCTAAACCCTCAACCCTATGATAGGAGCTATTATTGGAGATATTGTCGGGTCGAGATTTGAATTTTCCGCCCCGCCCGAGGAAGGCTTTGAGCTATTCACCGACGAATGTGATTTCACCGACGACACCATCTGCACCATCGCCGTGGCCGACGCCGCCATGCATGGTGGCGACTATAGGCAATCGTTGTTGAAATGGTGCCGCAAATATCCCGACCCCATGGGGGGCTACGGCGCACGTTTCTACCAATGGATCAACAGCGACGACCCTCAGCCTTACGAGAGTTTCGGCAATGGCTCGGCCATGCGCGTGAGCAGCATCGGATGGCTCTTCGACGACCTTGACAAGGTGAAGGAAGAGGCCAAGCGCTCTGCCGAGGTGAGCCACAACCATCCCGAGGGCATCAAGGGAGCCCAGTGCGTGGCCTCCGTCATCTATTGGCTGCGCACTTGCCGTGTGAGCAAGGAGAGGATAGAGCGGGCGGTAGCTAAGAGTTTCGGCTATGAGATCCCGTCGTTGGCCGACGTGAACAGGATAGGCGGCCTGGGACATTTCGACGGCACCTGCCAGGAAACGGTACCTATGGCCTTGCGCTGCCTTATAGATGGCAACGACTTCGAGGATGTGCTGAGAAAAGCCATCATGGCCGATGGCGACACCGACACGAAAGGGGCCATCGCCGCTTCCATGGCCGAGGCCACCTATGGCATTCCCGACGATCTGATTGAGAAAGCCCTCACCTATCTACCCAACGACATGCTCGACATCATCAATGAGTATAACGACTTCCTGATGGAGAAGATTTAAAGTGAAAGAAAGCCTCCCCCCAACCCCCTCCCAAGGAGGGGGGGAAACCCACCCCGGACCTCCCAAAGGGAGGGGGTAAGGAGGGGCAAGGGGCAAAACAAGGGCAAGGAGCAAGGAGCAAGAGAATAGTCCACAGCGGAGTATTTTTCTTAACTCTTAACTCTTAATTCTTAACTCCTAACTCTTAACTCCTAACTCTTAACTCCTAACTCTCACTTTCAAACGAAAAGAGGATGTGCATGAGCACATCCTCTTTTCGTTTGAGACAATCTCAATACTTATTTCTTTGCAGGCTTGGCATCTTCAGCCGTGGCCACGGCAGCTTCTTCGCCTTCTTGTATCTTGCGACCCATGGTGAGGTAAGCCACGGGGGCGGCGATGAAGATGGACGACAGGGTGCCGAACACCACACCGAGAATCATAGCGAAGGAGAAGCTACGAATGCTCGCACCACCGAAGATGAAGATACAGAGCAACACGATCAAGGTAGACACCGAGGTGTTGATGGTACGTGCCAAAGTCTGGTTCAGCGAGCTGTTGAAGATGGTCTGCTTGTCACGCTTCTTATACAGTTGCAGGTTCTCACGCACACGGTCGAACACCACCACCTTGTCGTTGATGGAGTAACCGATTACCGTCAGGATAGCACCGATGAACGTCTGGTCGATTTCCAGCGAGAAGGGAACGATGCCCCACAAGGCAGAGAAGAAACCGATGACGATGAGCGTATCCAAAGCCAAGGCCACGAGAGAGCCCACGGAGAACGCCACGTTGCGGAAACGAATCAGGATATAGAGGAAGATGGCGATCAAAGCCACGATGACGGAGATGATGGCCTTGTTGGTCACATCGCGTGCGATGCTCGGTCCCACCTTGGTACTGCTGATGATGGAACCACCCTCGCGCACATCGGGATTCTTGAAATCAGCCTCGCTCTTCTGGGTCACCAGACCGGCGTCGCTCAGGGCCTTGAACAACTTGGTCTCGGCCTCGTCGTCGACGGTAGGACTGTTCGACTCGATGTTCCAGTTGGTGGACACACGCACCGTCTTGCCATCCGTACCCAACGCGATGACGCTGGTGTTGGCCTCGCTGCCGTTTTTCTCGCCGAGAGTGTTGATGAACTTACCAGCCACAGCCTGGCGTACCTGCTCCACAGGAGTGGCATTGGCGAGGGTGACCACATAGTTACGACCACCGGTGAAGTCGATACTGCGGCTCAGACCGCGGATAGCGAAGAAACCGATGAAGATGAGCGCCACGACACCCCAGATGAGGAACGTCTTCTTATACATACCCATGAAGTTGATCTTCGTGTTCTGCAGCAGGTTGCGCGAGAAACGGGTAGTGAAGTCGAGGTTGAGCCACTTGTCTTTCTTCATCATGTGCTCATACACCAGACGGGTGAGGAACACGGCGGTGAAGAACGAACAGCAGATACCGATGATCAAGGTGATGGCGAAGCCACGCACCGGACCCGTACCGATGACTGCCAGGATCACACCGGTGATGATAGAGGTGAGGTTGGAGTCGAAGATGGCTGAGAAGGCGTTGCTGTAACCGGCAGCCAGGGCTTGGCGCACATTCTTGCCCGCCCGGAGCTCCTCCTTCGTACGTTCATAGATAAGCACGTTGGCATCCACCGCCATACCCAAGGTAAGCACGATACCTGCGATACCCGGCATGGTGAGCGCCGACTGGAAGGATGCCATGATACCCATGGTGAAGAAAAGGTTGACAAGCAGGGCGCAGTTGGCCATCATGCCCGGGATGAAGTCGTACATGATGATCATGTAGAGCATCAGCACCACAAAGGCGATGATGAAGGAGGTGATACCCTGTTTGATGGACTGGGCACCGAGCGACGGTCCCACCACCTCTTCCTGCACGATGCGCACGGGCGCCTTCATACGACCCGACTTGAGGGTGTTGGCCAAGTCCTTGGTATCCTCGACGGTGAAGCTACCACTGATCTGGGAGTTACCACCGGTAATCTCCTGGTTGACGTTAGGAGCACTGTACACCAAATTGTCGAGCACGATGGCCACGGGCTTGCCGATATTTTTCTTGGTGAGGTTGGCCCAGCTGCGTGCGCCATCCTCGTTCATCTGCATGGTTACCACGGGACGGCCGGTGAAATGGTCGAACTCGTCGTTGGCACCTTCAATCACGTCGCCCTCCAGGGGTGCACGACCATCAGCGGTGGTCACGCGCAGGCAGTAGAGCTCATAGATTCGCTTGTTGTTGGGAATGCGGTCGCTGGGCTTGGCGCTCCAGAGCAACTTCACGTCGACAGGCAACAGCTGACGGGCCTGGTTGGACTGCAGGATGGCGTTGATGGCTGCGGTGTCGGCCACGTTGGCCATACCGGCCACACAATACTGGTCGCGGCTGAGCTGCAGCATATCCATCAACTTCTTCTCTCCGGCAGGTGCTGCGGCGGCCACGGCAGGTGTAGCGGCCTTGGCCTTGGCGGTATCCACGGCAGTGGTGTCCTTTGCGGCGGCAGCCTTGGCTGTGGCCGTAGTGTCGGCGGCAGTGCTGCCATAGGCCATGCTCAGCTGGCTGAGGTAAGGATAGACCTCTGCACTCTGGTAGGTCTCCCAGAATTCCAGGTTGGCGCTACCCTGCAACAGCTTACGCATACGTTCGGGATCCTTCACACCCGGCATTTCCACCATGATGCGGCCTTCCTGGCCTTCGAGCATCTGGATGTTGGGCTGAACCACACCGAACTGGTCGATACGATTGGTGATAACGTTCTTGGCATCGGCCACGGTCTCGCTGACCTTCTTGCGCAGGATGCTCTCCACTTCGCTGTCGCTGCTGTTGGTCTTCACCTCGGGCAACTGTTGTGTGGCAAACACCTCGGCCAGGCGATGGCCCGGCGCATTCTTCTGATAATTCTTGATGAACAGCGAGATAAAATCGTCTTGCGTCTGCTCTTCCTCGGCACGTGCCTCCTTCATGGTCTTCAGGAAAGCGGCATCTTTCTTGAATCCCGCGAGGTTTTCCACCAGGTCGGGCACAGACACTTCGAGAATCACGTTCATACCGCCCTTGAGGTCAAGACCCAGACCCACCTGTGTTTCCAAACACTTCTGGTATGAGTAGATACCCAGGTACTTCACGGAGTCCTTGTAGTCCTGCTGGGCTATGGGATCCTTGATTTTAGCGGCTTGCTTGTCATAATAGCTCGTAGCCACCGAGAACGACAAGTAGAAGATACTTGCCAGCGTCAAGAGTACGGCTGTAACGATTACAATTCCTTTGTTTTGCATTTTGTTGATTATTGTTTTTGATTATTTTTTTCAGCCATTTCGCGTTATAGCGTGCAAAGATAGTCATTTTTTCACATTCGGGAAAAAAATTGCGCCTAAATATTCATTTTTTAAGGATTTGCGCGTCTTTTTAGCCAGCAAAAGACGGGATAATGGTCGCTGGCGCTTACCGTCCTGTCCACTTGGCAGTTATAGGGTTCGTAGGTTTTGGAACAGAGGATATTGTCGATGCGCACATGTATGCCGAAGCGGTCGTAGGTGTAGCCGAAGCCATTGCCGGAGGCGACGAAACAGTCGCGCAGCCCCCGTCCTATGGTGCGGTGGGTATAGGAAAGAGGATGGTCGTTGAAATCGCCGCAGACGATGACATGCTCTATGCCTTTCTCTTCGATGTAATTGGCCACGGCATCGGCCTGTGTGGAACGAATGGCAACAGCCCGCTTGAGTTTCTCCAGCAGTCCTTTCTCATTGCCTCCTTTCCCCTTGCCTTCCACGATGTGGTTGAACTCCTTCTTGTCGGCCACGGAGAAGCCCACGGTCTCCAGGTGGTTGTTGACCACCAGCACCGTGTCGCCATCGATGAGCAGTCGCGAGGCCATGCTCTGATTGCCCGCCGAGGGATAGGGTATGCGCTCACTGTCGATGATGGGAAAACGGCTGTAGATGGCCAGGCAGTCGCCGTTTTTCTCATACATGATGCTGTCGCTATAGGGATAGAGGGGCTTGAGGATGGTGTTCAC
Source organism: uncultured Prevotellaceae bacterium (assembly GCA_900316685.1). Lineage (GTDB taxonomy): Bacteria > Bacteroidota > Bacteroidia > Bacteroidales > Bacteroidaceae > Prevotella. The sequence continues at coordinate 7,977 of ONDS01000028.1, forward strand.
ACGGCGCTCCATGTGCTCATGCGGACTGGCTTCCTGCAGACAGATGATGTCGGCGTCGCTGTTGGCCACGTAGTCGAGGATAGGGTTATGGGGCTTTTTCCGGTAGGTCCACCCATTGTAGAGATAGACATTGTAAGAGAGCACCTTGATGGCCCCTTCGGGTGTCTCGGCACCCAAATTGATAGGTACATACGTGCGCAGGGGTGCAATAGTCAGGATGATGGCGGCTATGGGCAGCAGCATCATACGTTTGCGCACCAGCAGCCATACGAGGAGCATCACCGCATTGGCGGCGAAGAAGAAGGGGAAGAGCAGGCCGGAGAGCGCCAGCAACGGATGGTCGCGTGGAGAGAGGTATCCAGAATAACCCGACACCAGCAACAAGATGATGTCCACCACATTGATGGTCAGCAACAGATAAAAGAGAACCTTTCTGAATGCGGAAACCATGCCTGTCATTTCTTGTTGCCCGCCTCGAAGAGTTTGCGTTTCTCTTCCTTGGTCAGGCTGTCGTAGCCACTCTTGCGTATCTTGTCAAGAATGATATCTATCTCGTCTTGTTCTTTCTGCTTCCTCACATTGTATTGCTCGTCTGTCTCGCGGCGTGTCTGCTCCTGCTGCCGCGCCTGGTAGTGAGGTCCGCTGTCCTTGCGTGTGCGTCGCTCCCAGTTGCCGCGCAGGTTGTCGAAGAACTGCTGCCCCTTGCTGCGGCCATAGTTGCCTCCCGCGTCGGGATGGCGCTGCCAATAACGTATCATAAGGAATCCGAAGAGCATACCCCCCAGATGGGCGAAGTGCGCCACATTGTCGTTAGATGTTCCCAAAGCAGAGAACAACTCCACTGCCACGTAGAAGATGACGAACCACTTGGCCTTGATGGGTATGGGCAGTGGGAAGATGAAGATACGCTCGTTGGGGAAGATCATGCCGAAGGCCAGCAGGATGGCATAGATGGCACCCGAGGCGCCTACTGTCGTCCATGCGTTGAGGGCCTGCGAAAGTATGGGGTTGACGGTGAACAGGTCGCTCCAGGGTATGTCGTAGGTTACGTGTAGGGAGATCAGTTGCGAGACCTCCTGCAACACACCGGCACCGAGGCCACAGGAAATGTAATAAAAAAGGAATTTTTTCGGTCCCCACGTTCTTTCCACCACACATCCGAACATCCAGAGGGCGAACATATTAAAGAATATATGTTCCCACCCACCATGCATGAACATATAGGTGAAAAGCTGGTATATATGGAAGTCGCTGGCCAAGAAGAAATGCAGGCCGAAGATGTTGTTCAAGTCGATTCCCTTGCTCCTGAACACCAACATCGCAATGAAAGCGATGATGTTAATAATCAGCAGATTTTTGGTGACTGTAGGTATGCTGCGCATTGTCTTGTATCTTAATTGGAATTGATGATTCGGGCGCAAAATTACTAAAAATATCTGTTATTAGGCACAAAATCAGCGTCATACACGAATATTTTCAAGATTTTCTTCACTTTTTTTACATTTTTGTTTGTTTTATGAAATGAATCGCTTATATTTGCCCCGTAAATCGTCAATTCGTTTCATATTTTAACCCAATAATTATTAAAGAATCATGAACAAAACAGAATTAATCGAGAAAATCGCCGCCGGAGCCGAGTTGACTAAGGTGGATGCCAAGAAAGCTTTGGACGCTACCCTCAAGGCTATCAAGGATGCTGTAGTAGCTGGTGACAAGGTTGCCCTCATCGGTTTTGGAACATTCAGCGTGGCTGAGCGCCCCGCCCGCGAAGGCATCAACCCCCGCACTGGAGAAAAGATCAAGATCGAGGCTAAGAAAGTGGTCAAATTCAAGGCCGGCGCCGACTTGGCTCTCTAACATTTTGTAAAGAAAAATCAAAAGGTGTCTTCTCTTAGGAAGACACCTTTTTTAGTGGTGAGGGGTGAGGAGTAAGAGGTGAGGGGCAAGGAGTAAGGAGCAAGGGGCAAGGAGCAAGGAGCAAGGGGCAAGAGAATAGTCCACAGCGGAGTATTTTTCTTAACTCTTAACTCTTAATTCTTAACTCTTAACTCTTAATTCTTAACTCTTAATTCTTAACTCCTTCATCACGGCTGTTTGCCGATATAGGCGAGTATGCCACCATCGACGTAGAGCACATGGCCATTGACGGCATCGGAGGCATGTGAGGCGAGGAACACGGCGGGTCCGCCCAGTTCGTCGGGTTCGAGCCATCGTCCTGCCGGGGTCTTGGCGCAGATGAACGAGTCGAAGGGATGGCGGCTGCCATCCGGCTGGCGCTCACGTAGGGGAGCCGTCTGCGGTGTGGCGATATACCCCGGACCGATGGCGTTGCACTGGATGTTGTATCCACCGTACTCCGAGCAGATATTGCGGGTGAGCATCTTCAGGCCACCCTTGGCGGCGGCGTAAGCGGAAACCGTCTCACGCCCCAGTTCGCTCATCATCGAGCAGATGTTGATGATCTTGCCCTCGCGACGCTCCATCATCTCGGGGATGACGGCCTTGGTGACGATGAACGGTCCCACGAGGTCGATGTCGATGACCTGCTGGAACTCCTCGCGCTTCATCTCGTGCATGGGTATGCGCTTGATGATGCCCGCATTGTTGACGAGGATGTCGATATGGCCGAACTGGTTGCGGATGTCGGCCACCATTTTCTGCACTTCGCTCTCATTGGTCACATCGCACAGGTAACCCTGCGCCTCAATGCCTACGGCACGATAGTCGGCCATAGCCTTGTCGAGATGTTCCTGTCCGCGACAGTTGAAAGCGATCTTGGCTCCGGCCTCAGCCAGTGCCTTGGCGATGGAGAAACCGATGCCATAGGCGGCACCCGTCACCAAAGCCACTTTTCCTTCGAGTGAAAAGATATTCATGGTTGTTGTTTTTTTAATTAGGAGTTTGGGAGTTTAGGAGTTTAGGAGTTTGGACTAACTCCCAGGCTCCTATTTCAAATCCGTGATTTCCGAGAAGTCCTGGTCGCCATAGTCGAGGTTTTCGCCACCCATGCCCCAGATGAAGGTGTAGTTATGTGTGGCGGCCGCGCTGTGGATGCTCCATTCGGGAGAGAGCACGGCTTGGTCGCCCTTCATCCAGATATGGCGTGTCTCTTCCACCTCGCCCATGAAATGGCATACGGCCTGATCGGCGGGCACCTCGAAATAGAAATAAGCCTCCATACGACGACTGTGCACATGCGCCGGCATGGTGTTCCACACCGATCCTGTGGCCAGCTCGGTCATTCCCATCTGCAGTTGACAGGTAGGCAACACTTGGTTGACCAACATCTTGTTGATATTGCGCTCGTTGCTCATCTCCAGGCTACCCATGTGGGCCACCACGGCATCGGCCTTGGTCACCTTCTTGCAGGGGTATTCCTTGTGGGCGGTGGTGCTGTTGAAATAGAACTTGGCAGGCTGCCCGGCGTCCTTGCTTTCAAAACAGACGTCGCGGTCGCCACGCCCGATGTAGAGCGCTTCCTTATAGTCGAGTTCGAACACCTCATCGCCCACCTTCACGATGCCGGCACCACCAACATTGAAGATGCCCACCTCGCGGCGGGTGGTGAAGAAGGGGGCGCGCAGGGGGTCGATGGCCTCCAGTTTCAGGGTCTCCGCCACAGGCATGGCTCCGCCCACCACCATACGGTCGTACATGGAATACACCATGTTCACCTCGTCGGCGGCAAACACTTTCTCGATAAGGAAATCACGGCGTATGCGCGACGTGTCATAATGTTTTGCGTCCTCGGGATGGGCCGCATAACGTACTTCGTAATTCGTTTTCATGTTTTAATAATGTATTATTATTATATTTTTTTGATTTGTTTTCGCAAAGATACATATTTTTTGGAAATAATCCAAGTTAGCTGTAGTTTTTTGTAACTTTGTTGCGTCTAAGGTGTGAAATCAATCGGAAAAGACAACAATGACAACATTGGAAAAACAGTTTGCGCAAACCATCGCAGAGCATAAGAGCACCATCTACACCGTGTGCTACATGTTCTCGAAAGATGCCGACGAGGTGAACGACCTCTTCCAAGAGGTGTTGGTCAACATCTGGAAAGGATTCGAAGACTTCGAGCATCGCAGTGACATCAAGACGTGGATTTACCGTATCGCCCTCAACACCTGCATCTCTCTCGACAGGAAGAAACGGCGCAGCAGCGAGGCAAGGCTGACCATGGACATCAACCTCTTCGAGGACCGTGACGAAGACACGCGGCAAGTGGACATGCTCCACAAGCGTATCTCCAAGCTCCAACCCTTCGACCGGGCCATCGTCCTGCTCTGGCTGGAAAACCTCTCCTACGAGGAGATAGGGCAGATCGTAGGCATCACGACCAAGAACGTCAGCGTCCGTCTGTTCCGCATCCGGGAACAATTAAAACAAATGTCAAACGATTAAACTTCACACATCATGAATAACAACGATTTTGAATTAGAGAACATGCGCCAGCAGATGGCCACGCTGAAGAAGAAACTGGACAAGCAGGAAATTGTCAACGACCACATCATCCGCCTGTCGATGAAGAAAACCGCCGGCAGCATCAACCGCACCTATCTCTGGCTCATCGTCCTCGGCCTACTGATGGTTCCCTACGCATACTGGATATTCGTGAAAGTAGCTGGATTCTCCTTCCTCTTCTGGATAGGCACGAGCATCTTCATGCTGATATGCACAGGAGCCAACTATTACAACAAGAAAAACATCACCGACGCCAACCTGATGGCCAACAACCTGGTAGATGCCCGCCGACAGATGGTTCGCGCCAAGAAATTCGAAAACGACTGGCTCTTCGTGGGCATTCCCCTTGTGGTGCTGTGGTTGGCCTGGTTCTTCTGGGAGGCTTACCAGCTCAATCATGACCTGTTCAACCAACCCATCGGCATAGGCGGCATCGTCGGCACCATCATCGGCACCATCATCGGCGTCTGCGTCCATCTCAGGAACCAACGCCATTACAAGGAAATCCTCGAACAGATAGACGAACTGACGGAATAAAGCCCCACCTTCAAACTTAAAAAAATGCAAGTCGCTGATGTTTAACGACTTGCATTTTTAATTGTCTATTTGTTGTCCAAGGCGGATTCGAACCACCACAAACAGAACCAAAACCTGTTGTGCTACCATTACACCATTGGACAATCAAGCATGATGAGTGTTCAGGGTTCAGGGTTTAGTGTTCTTACACCCAAACTCATTTTCCCAAAATGCGGATGCAAAGGTAGTGGTTTTTTGCTCCACTACCAAATTTTTCCGCATTTTTTTGTATTTACTATTTCACAGTCACGAGGAAATAGTTCTTCTTGCCGCGCTGAACGAGCAGGAACTTACCGTCGATGAGGTCGTCGGAGGTGATGACGCGGTCGAATGCCGACAGTTTCTCCTTGTTGAGAGATACACCCCCACCCTGCACCATCTTGCGCATCTCACCACGGCTGGGGAAGACAGGCACATCCTCGCGGGTGAACAACTCCACGGCAGGGGCGCCAAGGGCTTCCTTGGGGAGTTCGAAATGGGGCACACCCTCGAAGATGTCGAGCAACGTCTGCTCGTCGATCTTCTCAAGAGCCTCTTTTGTCGACTTGCCGAACAAGATGCCCGAGGCCTCGATGGCCATCTCCAGGTCGGCCTGCGAGTGAACCATGACGGTCACCTCCTCGGCCAGACGCTTCTGCAGCACACGCCGGCCGGGATCCTGTCGATGTTCCTCAATCAGGGCATCGATGGTCTCCTTCTCCAACGAGGTGAAGATCTTGATATAGCGCTCGGCATCGTCGTCGCTCACGTTGAGCCAGAACTGGTAGAACTTATAGGGTGTGGTGCGCTTGGGGTCGAGCCACACATTGCCACTCTCCGTCTTGCCGAACTTCTTGCCGTCGGCCTTGGTGATAAGCGGGCAGGTGAGGGCGAAAGCCTCCGTCTCGTTGCCTAAGGTGCGGCGGATGAGCTCGGTGCCCGTGGTCATGTTGCCCCACTGGTCGTTGCCACCCAGTTGCAGTTTACATCCCTTGTGCTCGTAGAGATAGAGGAAGTCGTAACCCTGCAGCAACTGATAGGTGAACTCGGTGAACGACAGTCCGTCGCGGGCGGTTCCGTTGAGACGCTGCTGCACGCTGTCCTTGGCCATCATATAGTTGACGGTGATATGCTTGCCCACGGTGCGGGCGAAATCGAGGAATGTGAAATCCTTCATCCAGTCGTAGTTGTTGACCATCTCGGCGGCATTGTCGTCCTTGCTCTCGAAATCGAGGAACTTGGCCACCTGTCGTTTGATGGCCTCCTGGTTGTGATACAGCGTCTCGCTGTCGAGCAGGTTTCGCTCCTGGCTCTTGCCCGAGGGGTCGCCAATCATACCTGTGGCTCCTCCCACGAGGATGATGGGTTTATGGCCACACCGCTGCAGATGACGCAACATCATGATACCGCAGAGATGACCGATATGAAGGGAGTCGGCGGTGGGGTCGGTGCCTAAATAGGCTGTCACCATCTCCTTCTGCAACAGTTCTTCGGTGCCTGGCATGATCTGTGCCAACATGCCACGCCACTTCAATTCTTCAACAAAATTCTTTCTCATATTAAATTATATTAGGGGTGAGAGGTGAGGGGTGAGAGGTGAGGGGTGAGGGGTGAGAGGTGAGGGGTGAGGGGTGAGAGAATAGTCCAGAAAACCAAAACCTCCAACACTCTACACTCTACACTAAACACTAAACACTCTACACTCTACACTAAACACTAAACACTCTACACTAAACACTCTACACTCTACACTAAACACTCAACATTCAACACTCAACACTCAACATTCATTCAAGGCACCGGGTCGTAACCGCTGCCGCCCCACGGATGGCATCTGAGGATGCGGCGTATGGCCAAATAAAGGCCTTTGAAAGGCCCGTGCTTGATAAGAGCCTGACGGGCATACTCCGAACACGTTGGCGTGAAGCGGCACGACGGCGGAGTGAATGGCGAGATGCACACTTGATAGAAACGGATGGGGAGGAGCAACAGCCATACCAGCACCTTCCTCAGGAACAGTCCCACCGCCTTCACTATCCTCAACAACGTTCGCATAAGCGTCCGATTAAGTTGCCCACCTTCTCAGCCACCACCGATGAGTCCTGCAAATGGGCATCGACCCACACGAAAGCCATCAACAGCGTCTGGTCGGGATAGCGCCCCATCATCTCCAACACATCATGTTTGGCATGACGGTAAGCCTCGCGCACCTGTCTTTTCACCCTGTTGCGATGTACGGCCCGCTTGAAATATCTCTTGGGCACGCTGACCATCATACGGGCAGCCGACTCTCCTTCGCCGCGTGGCACCATCGTATAGACCATCCGCAACGGAAAGGCGGAAAGCGATCGGTTGGCGCCCTCAAACAGCCGGTTGATTTCACTACGGCTGCACAGACGCTCTTCCTTGGGCAGGGTGTACGACGCCAGAGCGACCATGGACAAAGACTTTATTGGTTCTGTTTCAGATAAGCACGCAGGGCACTTGTCATCGAGGGATACTCAGGGGTGGGCGCGTTCAGGTCGAGCCGCAGGCCCTGGTCGGCCACCTCCTTGGCGGTGGATGTGCCAAAGGCGGCTATGCGTATATCCCCTTGCTTGAAATCGGGGAAATTCTTGGTGAGCGACTTGATACCCGTAGGACTGAAGAACAGGAGCATGTCGTAGTCGAACGCCGCCACCTCTTCCTCGGTGAAGTCATTGCTCACGGTGCGATACATCACACATTCGGTATGTTGCAGCTTCTTGGCGTCGAGCAAGTCTTTCACATCATTGTTGTGCACATCGCTCATAGGCACAAGGAACTTCTCCGTCTTATGTTTCACCATCGTGGGCACCAAGTCGGCTATCTTGCCGGTGGTACCGAAGAACACCTTGCGCTTACGGTATTGCACATATTTCTGGATATAGAGCGCGATTGTCTCCGTTACACAGAAATATTTCATATCCTCGGGTATGGTAATCCTCAGATCCTTGGCCAAGGTAAAGAAATGATCAATAGCATGGCGCGAAGTGAAGACCACAGCCGTATGGCTGAGTATGCTTACCTTCTGCTGGCGGAATTCCTTCGCCGTGATGCCCTCCACCTTGATGAAAGGGCGGAACACCAACTCCACACCAAATTCTTGGGCAATGTCGAAATAGGGTGATTTGGCACTGGTAGGTTGAGGCTGTGAAACCAAGATTTTCTTAATCATCTCTTGTCTTAAAAATTTATTTTCAAATAGTCATAAAAATAGGCCATCACGCCGTATATAACGACAAGAGGCATTATTTCAAGGGCACAAAAGTACAAAAAAATTTGCAATAAGGAACCTGTTCGACGAAAAAAGATGATAAAAGCCTTGTAAAAAGACAAAAATTTGGCCAAAATGACAATCAAGGCGGCATAAGCGAGCACCGCAACAGCGGGAATCGACACATAAGGAAGCATCAACACCAAGGGGTAAAGCAACACTCCCTCCATGGCCGTGAGGAGCAACAACGACTTGTGCCATTGTAAATTCTTTTTCTTGTCGAAGAACACCCAATCGATGAAAAGATAGGCCAAGATCTTCAACAGGAAATACACCATCACCCACCCTACGAAGAACAGGAGATGGACCTGTGGCGAGAGGAAGAGGAAGCCCTCGTAGCCCTGTTGATGGGCAAACAGGTAACTGCCCACTCCCATGACGAGGGCGGTATTGAATACGAGCAGGCACAACCCACGTATCTCCGAACTGGTATCGGGTACGGTGGTGGTTCGAGCCTTCTCGTAATGGAAGAAACCCTTCATATGACGCTGTATGAACTTGCCGCTATACGAGCAGCCAATCATCATCAGCACCAACCCTACGAGGAAGAGACTGACTACCAGACTGTCGGAACCTACGCTGTAGGGCAGCGGGTCGCCACTCTCCCCCATCGGCACCATGCCCTTGACAATAGGTGTGTCGGTTGGCAATCCCGTCACCAACAAGTCGCCATAGCCGCTATGTGGTGGCGGCAACACACTGTCGCTGGGAAGTGATGCCATGGGCAGGGATGATGATTACAAGCCGAACGCCTTGCGGATATTGTCCACCTCGTCGAGTTTCTCCCATGTGAACAATTCCACCTCCATGACTTTCGTCTCGTGATAAAAACTCGTAAATTCCTTCTTCACCGTGCGGCATTCACGTCCCATGTGTCCATAAGCCGCTGTCTCGAGGTACATGGGCTGGCGCAACTTGAAACGCTCCTCGATGGCGCGCGGGGTCAGTTTGAAATACTTTTTCACCCATTCGGCTATCTCGCCATCGCTCATGTTCACCTTGCCACGTCCGTAGGTGTTCACATACACACTCACAGGTTCGGCCACACCGATGGCATAACTCAACTGAACCAACATCTCGTCGCTCACACCGGCAGCCACCATGTTCTTGGCGATATGGCGTGCGGCATAGGCTGCACTGCGGTCCACCTTGCTCGAGTCCTTGCCGGAGAAGGCACCTCCACCGTGGGCGCCCTTGCCTCCGTAGGTGTCGACGATGATCTTGCGGCCGGTCAGACCCGTATCCCCATGGGGACCTCCGATGACGAACTTGCCCGTGGGGTTGACATAATACTTGATGCCGTCGATGACGAGCCGTCCCTTGTCATCGATGGAACGCCCCTTGATGCCCGTATTGAACAGCGCCAACACACGCTCGCTCTTGATCTGGGCTTTCACGCGGGGGATGAGGATATTGACCACATCCTCACGTATCTGTTCGAGCATACGCTCATCATCGTCGATGAACTCATCGTGCTGCGTCGACACCACGATGGTGTCGATACGGCGAGGTACGTTGTCGTCGCCATATTCCACGGTCACCTGGCTCTTCGAGTCGGGGCGCAGGTAAGTCATCTCCTTGCCCTCCTTGCGTATGTCGGCCAAGGTCTTGACCAAGAGATGGGAGAGATAGAGCGACACGGGCATGTAATTCTCCGTCTCTGCCGTGGCATAACCGAACATCATGCCTTGGTCGCCGGCGCCCTGTTCGGCCGGTGTGGCACGCTGCACACCCTGGTTGATATCGCCGCTCTGTTCATGGATGGCGGTGAGTATGCCGCACGAATTACCATCGAACTGATATTCCGACTTGGTATAGCCTATTTTGTTGATGGTGCGTCGGGCGATGGTCTGCAGGTCGATGTAAGCCTCCGAATGCACCTCGCCCATGATGACCACCTGTCCAGTGGTCACGAAGGTTTCGATGGCACAATGCGCCTTGTCGTCGTACGCCAGGAACTGGTCGAGCAAGGCGTCGCTGATCTGGTCTGCTACTTTGTCGGGATGTCCCTCCGACACTGACTCTGAAGTGAAAAGATACGGCATAATATTATCTGATTTTTTTTGATTTTACGTTTGAGGGTGCAAAGTTACGAAAAATCGAGTGCAGAACAAAATGAACTCGTTCATTTTTTATGCCGAGATGGAGTAACTTATGTAAAGTTACGAAATTTTCCGGTTTTCACCGCTATAGCACGGTGAAAACCGGAAAATCTTATTGTATGGAGCCATGCCCCCGCTATTTACCCTTCGCGCGCAAGAGGTAGAACGCCGAGGTGGTATAGAAGTTCCTCACGTAAGGGATGCCGGCGAAAAACTTCCATTCCAGACGCGGGGTGAGGTTGAACTTCTGTTTGTAATGAGGATTGATGAACCACAGCGTGCGGTCGACGATGTCATAGCCCGACTCCCGAGCCAACTTCTCGAATTTCTCCACCGGCATACGCGAGCGTTTGATGCTCATCAGCTCGTCGATGACCGGTTGCTGCGAGCCACTCGCCCTCAGCAGGCCCCGATACAACGGGTTGGGCAGCAGATGGACGAACGGCATTTTCGAGGCGGCACCCTTGCTGATCTGTTGATGCCCCCCGAAGGGGTTCTGCCATGCGGGGAATCCGAAGAACACGATGCCGTCGCTCTTGAGGAATGGCTTGATATGCACAAAGAAATCGGGTTTATATGGCGGTTCGATATGCTCTATCACATCGTGGATGAGTACGATGTCGAAACGCTCCTCTTCGGTGGCCGGTTTGTCGGCCTCGATGAAGTTGGCGCACACGAAAGTCCCTTCCTGTCCCGCCTTGCGGAAAAACTCCTTGGCCTGTTCCACGCGGTTGGCGGCGATATCGAGGCCTTTCACCTGACAGCCCATTTCGGCGAAGGGCAGCAGGTTGCCACCCTCGCCGCAACCTATCTCCAGCACCCTGGTCTTAGCATCCAGGGTGCGGAATTGCCGGAGATAGTCTATATAGAACTCACGGGCCGTATTGGCCAGCTCGTTGAAATACTGCTGCCTGTCCTTGTGTCTTTGTTGCATATCCTTCTTTTATTTCTCACTCATATCCGGCAGCATCACCACCTCCACCTGGTTGCCAGCCTTGAGTATGACATCCTTGACAAACGAGGCCACCTTCTGCGGGGTCAACCCGTTGACGAGGTTCTTGTAGTTGGAGTGCAAGTCGACACCGTGCTCGGCATAAGCCTCCAGCACATTCACCCAATAACCATTCTTGCGGGCATTGTCGTCGGCCTGCTTGAGCATCAGTTCCTTCACCTTGCCCAACATGTCGGCATCCACCTCGGAACCCAGTTTCTGCACCTCCTCGCGCATGATGGCGAGAGCCTGGTCGGCCTGCTCGGGTTTCATCGGGCAGATACCCACCAGGGCGGTGAAAGGCTTGTCGCCGCCCAAAGAGGCATAACCGCCGGCACTCGCCGAATAGGCGGCACTCGCCTCCTCGCGTATCTTCTTCAGGTAAATCATCTCCAGCACCTGGCCGGCGGCAGAAGCCATCACATCGTTCTCCTGGGTATAAGGAGCGGTGTCGTTGAACCAAACCATCCTCGAATTGGCCTTCGGTGTCTCCATCTTGCGCAGGAATCGGTTGGTCACCTTGCCATGGGCATAGGTGGTCACAGGGCGCCACTGGTCGCGCTGACCATTGTCGGGCAGCGAAGCGATATATTGCTCGATCATCGCGCGCAGCTGTCCTTCCTCGAAGTTGCCCACGAAGATAAAGGTGTAGTCGCCGGCATTGGCGGTGCGTTCGGCGGCTATCTGGAGGATACGGTCATAATTGACTTTCGCCAGATCCTCCACATTCATCGACATAAAACGAGGGTTATGGTCGTAGAGGGTGACACGGATGGAGTCGGAGAAAGCCATCTCAGGCGACAGGCCCTTGTTCTTTAGCTGGTTCTCCAGCATGCCCATTATCGTGGCATACGATTTCTCATCCTTGGCTATGTTGGTGAAATTGAGGTAGCAGAGTTGGAACATGGTCTCCAGGTCCTTGGGAGTGCAGGAGCCCGACACCATCTCATGCGTGTCGCTCATCGAGAGTCCTGCGCTGGCCTGCTTGCCGGCAAGGGCTTTCTCCAGTTCGGTGTTGCTGAAAGCACCCAGGCCGCTGACACTGACCATGCTGCCCAGCAGCGAAGTGTTGTAGATATCGGCATCGGGATAGAGCGAGCCGCCGCCCTTGGAGAAGGCGTACATGCGCACCTCGTCGTCCTTGAAGTCGGTCTTCTTCATCAGCACGGAGGCACCATTGGAGAGTTTAAGCTGGGTGAAGCCCAACTGTTCGTTCTTGCTCTCGCTCACGATGCTGCCCTTGGCGGGCAACTCGCTCATGAGCGGCTCATCCTTCACATTGTCGACCCACGGTGTGAGCGTCTCGCCACGCACGCTGGTGATGGCGCTATAGATGCTCTCCTTGGTGGGATAGGTGCGGCCCTCCTTCTCGTTGTTCAGGCACAGCACCACCACATTGGTATCGGTACGGCTCACCAGTTCGGCCAGCACCTCGTTCACCATGTCGACGGGAATCATCGGTGCGAACTGGTCGTATATCTGTTTCTCATCCTCGATGGACATCAACGGTTCGTTCTCGAGGAAATGGTCGCGGCAGGCATTGCCGTAAACGGCATTGTCGCGCTTGTCGCGGTTGGTGTAAATCTTGTCCACCTGGCTGAGGAATTCCGAGCGGGCGCGCGCATATTCCGTGGCGGTAAAGCCATGCTGCATGGCACGCTCCACCTCGCGGTAGGCGGCAGCCAGCGCCTCCTCGGTCTTGCCTTCCTTGGGCACCACGCTCAGCGAGAAGGCACCCTTGGTGTGGGCCAGGAAGAAAGCGCCGTCGCCCACGCCGGCATTGAGGAAGGGACAATCAGGTTCCTGTGCCACCTCGCCAAGACGGCTATCGAGCATGGTCACCGCCATGTTCTTGGCATATTCGCCCAGGACATACGCCAGTTCACCCTTCACCTCGGCGGGCTCTACCTCATGTTTGAACATCACCTCGATCATATCGGTGCGCTGCTCCTTGTCCTTGTCGATGATGATGATGGGCTGCGCATTATCGGGCACCAATTCGGGCACCACCTTGGGAGCACCCTCCGGCACCTTGATGCCACCGAACATCTCCTTGATCTTGGCCTCGGTGCGGTCTACGTCGATGTCGCCCACCACGATGATGGCCTGGTTGTCGGGGCGGTACCACTTGCGGTAATAGGCGCGGAGCACCTCGGGAGCGAAGTTGTCCACGATCTCCATCTTGCCGATGGGCATACGCCTGCCGTACTTGCTGCCGGGATAGAGGTCTTCGAGGTTACGCTCCAACATACGCATCACGGGCGAGGTGCGCAGTCGCCATTCCTCATGTATCACTCCACGCTCCTTCTGTATCTCATCCTCTTCGAGTAGCAGTCCGTTCGACCAGTCCTTGAGAATGAGCAGACAAGAGTCGAGGGCTGTGACACGCGTGGAGGGCACGTTGCATATACGGTAAACGGTCTGGTCGATGCCGGTATAGGCATTGAGGTCGCCACCGAATTCCACGCCGAGCGAACGGGTGTATTCGATGAGGTTGTTGCCCTGGAAATTGTCAGACCCATTGAAGGCCATGTGCTCAAGGAAGTGAGCCAGACCTCGCTGGTCTTCGTTCTCCTGAATACTACCCACACGCTGTGCGATGTAGAAGTTGACGCGGTGTTCTGGATAGCCGTTCTGGCGTACATAGTACCGCAATCCGTTGTCCAACTGTCCCATCCTGATGGCGGGATCCACCGGCAGGGCATACTGCTGTGCCTGCACCTGAATTGTCGCTACGAAGAGCAACAAGAGAGCAATGAATTTCCTGATGTTCATATTTTTGGAATAAATTGTGTGCAAAAATAATGAATATTATTTAAACCCACAATTTTTGGATGAAATTTGTCTTTTATCGGCTTTCATCGGCACACCTGTTGCAGATAACCCGCTTTTTGGTGTATCTATTTCCTAGATGGCATGGCGGCTATCCACGGACATTCCCCCCTGCGCCCATTTTCCCAATGCATCTTATGTTAACAAGGAGGTCGCAACGTCATAAATGGCATAGACAGGAAAAGGCAGCATGAGTATGATTCCTAAAACATATCTTATTTGCCAGTTTCCACATTTCTCAAAACCTTGTTCTTTAGCCCTTCTTATCTCCTTGGACCATGCGAAAAAGATTAGCCCGGAAAGAAAAGGCAGTAAGGTCACTCTATAGACAAAAGGAATAAACGTTGCCACACTTATAGAGATTAATACACAAGTTTGGCAATCGTCCATTGGGTTATAAATTCGAAAGAGTATCTTTCGCTTATTCCTATATCTATAGCATTTAATCATGTGGATATAACAGAAGAAACCGGAAACTAGAGATAAAGGAAAAGGCAATATACTCAAAAACAAAGAATCAAGAGAAAACAGTCTTGGAAAAAGAAACAAGCCAAGACTTAAAATGAATATATAATTGCATATAGAATATTCATTGCTTAATAAGTAACGGTATTTTAATAAGCGACAATTCATGCTCTCATTAATTTCGTTTTTCAATGAAATTATCTTTGGCTTTATCTATTAGATCTTTTCCAGATTCATTATAGAACTTTAAAATGTTTTTAGACAATTCATCACCGATATCTAATTTTCTTCATTCTGACGAATGGGATGAAAACGAACCAATTACTACGTTTTCGTCATACTTGATGAACGCGATAATCTTAGAAACTGTTTTCAATTATTTTTTCGAGAACGTATTCTCCTTCCTTTCTTTTAAATATAAAATATAAAAAAGCTGACGTAATAAGTTGTTTTTTATAAAGATCCAAACTTTGTATGGCAACACTTATAAAACAAACATCTAAATCAATAAGAGCCTTGTTTATCGTATAAACCGTTGTTTCTTTATTTGGAAATTTATCACTTACAGATAATGTATTTAACTCTTTTTCTACAAGAAGATAGTTCTTAAATACAATATCATTAAATTGCACAAAAAGAGAGTCTTTTTTGGTCGCCTTGTATAGAAAACTATCACAAAGAATCCTGATAACGTTTAGATATAGTGAGTCATTTTCTTCATCAATAGAATTATCCTTTTCTGCTGTATTATCATTTAAATACCTATCACAAAAAAAATCAACTATAGAGTCATTAACTTCAACTATAGAGTCATTAACTTCAACTATAGAGTCGTTAACTTCAACTATAGAGTCGTTAACTTCAGCGTGAGAATATATGGCATTTAAAGAGAACGTAAATATTAAAAACAAAGACATCATAGTAAAACTATTTAAAAGTTTTAATAGGAATAGTTGCAAATACTCCATTTTTATTGTATTTGTATATAATTCCACTCCCCATACCAATTACAAATTCATTGCCTTTTGCCGTTTTAATATCTTGAGGAGACGGACCTTGCTGCCATGCATGACTATATCCAATCTTATTTGTTGGTTTTGTTCCACTTGGATGGCTATGATAGTCTGGATTACCTAAAGATTTGAGATGCTGACCTTTTGACGGGTCGCCAACAGAACCTTGCTTTATGTCTTTGACTCCATCAGAATTGAGGTTACCAGAATACTCCCTATTATTATTTGGAGACGTACCTCCTTTACCATCATCTTTGATGCTGTTTAACATTCCATTTATTTGATTGGAATTCCCCAAATAAGTCACATTTTCCATATGTTTTCCCGTAATATCTCCATTCATTATTTTAAGTTCTGTGGTAAATGCATCTTCTTTTGAAATAGGATTGCTCCATCCTTTTTGTTTCGGAGAAGCCGATTCCGTATAAATCTCATTTGTTTTTTTTGTCGTTTTTATCACATAATAATTATCAGGTCCATCTTTTTTTACTCTATATAATTCGTTTCCATCCTCGTTGTAATAAATATCATCAACAATTTGACCATCGGGATCAATCAAATTAATCGGATTACCATTGCAATACGCATACGGGCTCATTCCATAGGTCTTCTCGCACATCGGATCCATCCTGTCCCATCGCATGGTGACGGGGTTGTACTGCCTCGCGCCGAAGTCGTAGGTGCCGAGTCCGTGCATCCTGTCGAGTTCCTTGCCGGAGAACCTGACGGGCTGCACGTCGCCGTCGGAGTTGCCGTCGCAGAACCGCAGGCCTGAGGGGTAGTAGTCC
>ONDS01000027.1 GCA_900316685.1 uncultured Prevotellaceae bacterium
ACAACAAAGGTAAGGACTTTCCTCAAATTGTTGAAACTTTTCAATGAGATTTCATTCAACGAGTACTCACCAATCTTTCAACGCTGCAAAGTTAGAGTGTAATTAGTGTAATTCGTTGTCAAAAAAGATCCGTGGGCGTTACATACAAATGAGAAGTCCCTGCCAGCACAATGCCACAGGGACTTCACCAGTTATAGTTTACAATGTTCAACGTTCAACATTCGATGTTCAATGTTCAACGTGTTTTCTGCCATTTTCGATGACGAGGCCCTTGGCAGATGAGGGAAGGAGTTTTCCATCGATGGAATAGCGGTGGGAAGGACGGTCCAAGGCAGACTTGTCATCGGCGTTGACAGAGGAGATGGCCGTCGGCTCGTAGCCCTTCTGGCTGACGATGATCGGTTCGGCACTCTCCACTCCCCTACCCTTGATGTAGAGCGAGGCCTCTCGGTCGGGTGTGCCCTCCGGCACGGCATCCGCCTTCAGCGTGAGCGTCACCAGTCCATGGCCGTAGTTGTTGCCGTTGATGTAACGCTTACTCTCGTCGACGGTGACGTGGAGCCACTCTGGCAAGCCCTCTATCTCGTAGTTCGCCTGTTCTGAATCGTAGTTCCATGCTATGGCCGTCTTCAGTTGTATCTTCGCCGCCGCTGTCTGTCCCTCCACGGCACAGTCGCCACCCTCCGTGGGCGCCGTGAGCGAGAGCGCCTCGCCTGTCGTTACCATCTTGATGCCGTCGTAGATGCCACGCACGCTGATGCAGGGCACGCGGGAAGTGAAGCTCAGCGTGGCCGCGATGTCCTCGTGTGCGGCGTTCTGCAGGAGCATCGCCGCCCCCTCTACCGTACCCTTGTCGCAGTCGTCGATGAGCGCCGCCGCCAGTCCGAGGTCCACGCCATCCTCCTGGAAACCCTCGATGACGATGGCGAATTCCTCGTCGAGGATAATTTCCTCTTCGGGTTTGAACACCAGCGAGAGCATCTGCACCGTGCCGTCGCTCACCGACTGCGAGCCGAGGTTGATGATGTCGTTCCAATGGCAGAGCAGCGTGGCGATGGTCTCGCCCACCGTCTTCTTGCCATCTACGATGCTCACCTTGTTGATAGTCATCGTTATCCACTGACCGTACATCACCGGTTCAGCAGAATAACTGATGGCGGGGATGGTGATGTTCTCCACCCAGAGGCGTCCCATGGGCTTCTCGAAGAACTGGCGCACGCCACGGCAGTAGTACGTGTTGCCGCCGTTCTGGAACGACATGGTGCCGTAGTTGTACTTATAACCCTGCGACATCGAAAGCGGCCGGAAATTGGTGTAGACGGTGGTGCCGCTCTGTCCGATGACACGCCCTGGGTCGTAGAGAGCCATCTCCACGATGCTATCGGCCCAGGCCACACCAGCGTGGGGGTATAACGAGTAGTTCTTGTGGTTCTCGCCGAGGGAGTACGACTGCGAGCCCACGCTGATGGTCGGCATGTAATGGTCTATATATCCCTCGGGGATGGGTTCCACGCTCTCGGTGTAGTTGCCGTCGGCATCGGCGCTCACCTCCTTGCCCTCGATGTCCCATGTGGCGGCGTCGCGGTCCCAGCACGCGTTCTTATAGGTGAACTCCTGCCAGGGCTGCACCACGATTTTCGTCACGGCGTAGTTCGCCCAGTCGGCAGGGCGCTGGCCCTGATAGAAAGCCCCTTCGGGCCGTTGGTAGTAGACGCCGTCGGCGGCGGAGCGTGCCGGGGCCTTGGCAGGGGTGACAGGCGTGGTGCCGTCGGTCGAGAGCACGGGCTGTTCGTCGGTAAGGAACGGCTGCGCCCAGTTGTCCGACACCCGCTGTGCCGGCGAGGCTGCGGCCACGCCGAGCAACATACATGCGATGATTGTCTTTTTCATTTTATATTACTTTTAGTTAATTCAACCACGGAGCTTTTTCAACTACGGATTACGCTGATTATACTGATTATAAGTTACGAACACCAATCGGTACGTATTTTTTTCGACAACGAATTACACGAACCAAAGGTCACGAGTGCTCGCAGTAATTACACGAATTATCATGCACGAACACGAATCGGCACGAATCGGCACGTATTTTTTCGACAACGAATTACACTAATTACACGAATTATTATGCACGAACACCAATCGGCACGAAGAGCGGCCCTTGGGGCCGCACGGGCAAGACAAGCATGCCCCTACAATCTGCGGTTTTCTGCGGGCTGATTTACTCCCTCCCTTTGGGAGGGACGGGGTGGGTTCCCCTTTGGGAGGGACGGGGTGGGTTCCACTTGAGGAGGGACGGGGTGGGTTAAAAAAAGCATCGTAGAGGCGTTGGCCCCTACGATGCTAATTATGTCCCATGAGGGGAAGTCCTCATCTCTGTTTAGATCTGGTCGTCATCATCCCAAGTGGTGGCATCGTTGGTCTGCGAGTTGAGCACACCATTGTCGTTGCCGGCGATGATCGGTGTCTCCGTGTCGCCCCAGCCCTGGTTGTCCCAGGCAGCGTTAGAGTAGTCGTTGACGCCCTTGGCACCGAAGTCCGCCTTACGCAGACCCGAGCCGGCGCAGAGGTGATGTTCCACTTTCGTTTCCGTGATGAATATTTCCGGTTTGATATACATTGTTTTCATATTCTTGTCCTCCCTCCTTATTATCTAACAAAATATTTCTTGCCGTTCACGATGTAGATGCCCTTGGGCAGGCCCGTCAGTTCGGTGCCCTCGCGCACGATCTGTCCATTGATGTTGTAGACCACCTGCATGTATTCCACCTTCTGTCCTTCGGCTTCGGCCTCGGTGATGATCTGCTCGATCTCGGTGGAAGTCTTCTCTTCGCCGAGGAAGCCCTCGTCGAACACCATCTCTACCGAGCGGTTGGCGGCAGCTGAGGTGCCTTCGCCGAGCTCAGCCTCGATGCCAGTCTTGGCGGCAGCGTTGGGGATGATGACAGCAGTGAACTGTGTCCAGAAGCCACCGGTAGCGCCGCTACGGGTGTCGTCGGCTATCTCGCGGTAGTACTTGGGATAGGCTGTTCCATTACGACCGAGGAAGTAAGCACCGGTGGGGATGAGCACCTGCCAGCTCTTGGCATTCTCCACCCATGTGTCATGGACTGTGACAGAGTTCTGATAAGCCGTCAGAGCGGCCTGGTACTCTTGCTCTTTCTCAGCGTCATTCCAGGTGGCCAGTTCCTCTACCTTGGCGTTATAGATGGCCCAAGCGGCACGGTTGGCAATGTATGCGTTGAAAGCGACTTGATATTCTGCGTAAGCAGCCTTGTCGGCAGTGTAGTCCGCGGCGAGTTGCTTAAGCGTGTTGAATTTGCTTTCGGGACTATTATTGTAATAATCACCGTTTACAAAAACATCACTGAAGTAAGCCTTGAACAAATTAAAACCATTTTCGCCTTCACCCTGGTTAATGTTGTCTACATTGTGATTAGCAGAACGCGTAGCATATTCCCAGTTGTAATAATGCCAAAAGAAATCACCAATTTCATAATTAGTCAAATCTTCAAGATATGTATATTGTGTTCCGTTAGCGACACATCTGACAGATTTAAATAAATCTTTAACATCATCATATTTCGAATTGTTGTCCGGATCCTGAACCACTGTGGGAGCTACCATTGGCTCACCTTCGGGTTTTAGAGCCTCCACCTCTTCTTCGGTGGGTTTCACAGGACGAACGGGTTCGGGAAGCACCTCCGGCTCGTCGCCGATGGCATCCTGTGCACCATCCTGATACTGCACGGGATTGCCCTTGAAGGTATAGGTCTGTCCGCCATAGTTGTCATAAGCAGCCTGGAAATAGTTGTCAGCATCGGGTTTAGTCTCATCATTGACATCGTGCATAGCCACGCCGAGGTTTACCTCACGCTTCTGTGCCTCGAAGATGCTGGCCCACTGCGTCTGCGGTTTCCATTCGATACCCGAGAAGTCGCATCTCTTAGGATTGCCCAGGCTTGTACCGATGGCGGGGTGGATCATATAGGGGTGACCTGCAGTAGCCAAGTAACCATCGATGATTATGGCATTGTCCTTGTTGGCATTGGCCTCGGCGATGGAGTTACCGGGGGCGAAGGTCTTCGTCTTGTTGTTTGCGAGGAAACTACTCACCTGTGAGTGGTGGTACTGCACACCACCTCTTTCGTAAATATTATAGCTGAAGCCACTCGCTTCATCTTTCTCACGGCCAATCACATTATACTCATTACCCTCGCTGTCGCGATAGTAAGTCTTCGCCACGGTATTGAAGTGGAGGATGAGCGTCTTCTTGCCTTCCGGGCTCTCATCTTCGTTCTGGATTTCCACGCCGGAGAAGTCGACGATGTTAAACGTCTCGTTGAAGGCAGCAGCCAACTGCTCGTCGGTCAGGTCGAAGGGGAAGCACATGGTATACCACACATCCTCATATTGCTTGGAGTAGACATCACCACCAGGTTTGGTGGTGAACTCTTTCATAAGCATGAACTGAGCCCAGCCATCACGGGTGTAGATACCTTGACCAGAAGTACCCACATTAGCACCGCCTGCTGTCTCACGAGCGTGCATGTCAAGAGAAGTGGGTAGTCCCAACGACGGAGTATCGGAAGAGTGTCCATGGTAGTTGGCGGAGATGTCAGCTCTTACCTTGTCAGCCAGCTGCTCGGGATAATGAAGCACAGGAAGACCGTTCGCATTGATAAAATACCAGTCTACGGCATCATCCCATGAATAGCCATCAGGGGCGTTACCAGGATGTATACCCATCAGAGCTTCCCAGCCATCATAGTGACCATGATGGAAGGAGGCACCGGCGCCCCAACTATTAAAACTATTACCACCTGTGAAAACGATTGGAATCTTCTCTGGATCGGTAGTAGTAAGGTAGATGTCGGTAAACGGACAGAGCCTGAAGGCATCCATACCGATTTTATTCACATTCTCAGGAATGGTGATGCTGTTCAGAGCCAGACAGTTGTCAAAAGCATTGCAGCCTATATCAATCAACGATTGCGGAAGACGGATGGACTCTAAGTGCTGTGCATTCTGGAAGCAGTAATTGCCAACCGACACGATACCCTCTGAGAGGGCGATGTGCTTCATCTTCGATTCTTTATCGCCAGCAAAAGCACGGTCACCCAAATAGCAATTGCTAAGTCCCGCTCCGAAGTCAAGATCCTCCAGATCGATGCAATAAGCGAATGCAGCTGCTTCGACTATTTTAATACCACTACCCACAACCAAGTGCTTGATATGAGAGTTTTTGCCACATTCGCAGTCGATTTTCACATAGTTGTCAGGTATAATTAAATCAGGGATGATAGCACATGAGGTACCTAAAGTATTAGCTGTCATTTGTTCATCGCTCAAGCCATAATATGCTTTATAGGCAGCCTTATGTCTATCCTTTTCAATATTTTGATGCCCCAAAAAGGAAAGGCTTCTGGAAGGCAGCACGGTGATGTTGGTAGGCAACTTGATGTCTGCCACCTGCATGGCGTAATTGTTGAAATACCAGAAAGCATTGGTCTGATAGCCTTCGCCAAGCTTTGAAGTAGGCCCATCACGGAAAGGATCATCATAGGCATAATACTCAACTTCAATACCAGCATTCACAGTGCAAGAAGTGAATGTGGCACCTGTGAAGTCCCAAATACAGGGAGGTGTCCATCCGAATACCGGACCATTGTTCATAAGGTCCTTATCACCATACGTACCGGCCAACCTGGCCACCATGGCCAAGTCAGCCACGTTCATGAGTTGGTTACTGAAATTTGACACCTCATTCTCTGCGAAGGAATAGAGTGCCAGTTCTGGCAATGTGGCGTTGCTTCCATCAAAGGAGCCGACTACCTTCAAGTTGGGATTGATAGAACCGCTATGCAGGGATTCCATGTTCTTCACGTCGTCTTCCGAGGTCATACCATTGGGCAAACGGAGATACTTCACTCCACTCATGTTTAGAGCAGTTAAATCATCGAAATCGAAGGTCGCTTCACTCAGGTCTACAGATGTGAAAACACCCCAGCGATTGAGAACCTCCAAATCGGTAGAATTCATGGGACCAGTAATCTTCAAAGTAGTACGCCCCGCGTTGGTGCCGATGTACTGGAAGTTGGAACCGTTGGCTTCGGCTAAAGCAGCCAAAGCTCCGGCTTTGTTCAAAGTCAGAGTCTGGATGTTGGGGTCTTGATTTCCTCCCGTCACCTGATAACCATCCGAACTCCAGTTGATTTCCGTAGCCGTGACCGCTATCGAGATCAGGCATAACGTAAAAAACAGTAATAGTTTTCGCATGTTTGTAAAAATTGTTATTATTATGGTTTTATGTTATTTCTCGCTATGACAAGCTTTTGAGAGGGTTGGTTTTATTCGTTTGTCAAGGAATTTTATCGCGTTGTTTAGCACGTCAAATTCTGTTTTTGGCGGTTTACCTCTGCCCGAGAGGTATCTTGTTTCACGAAACTTTTGCAAAGGTACAATATATAATATGTTCTACAAAGCGGGGTGAGTTTTATTTAAGATAAATTAACACGATTTAGGAAGTTTGTGTACGCACACAAATACATTTCATATTTTTGTAAAGTACAAATAAACGATGATTTGAAACGGATTGGCGTATACCGGAGTACATATAACTTTTTTTAAGAATGGAAAAATCGTCGAAAAAAAGGAGGCTTTCATCGTCGACGATTGCCTCGGTTTTCATTTTCGAGGGGTGAGGTGAGAGGTGAGAGGAACATAAATTACCATGAATTGAACATGAATAATTTCAACTACGGATTATACTGATTAAACTGATTATAATTTGCGAACACGAATAAAACGAATCTTCACGAATAGGAGAATGTCTTCCAGATGTCGCCGATATAACAATTTAGAACAATTTTTATTTAAATTGGCTTATTCTCAAAAAATATTCGTAATTTTGCAGCATACATATTTAGTTTCAAAGTCTAAGGTTATATGAGTAAGTACGAGATTCCATTTCTGACGGCATGCATTCAGACATTTGCACACCGTTTTGCCATGACCCGGCAAGCGGCTTTCCGTTATTTGCAAAAGCACAAGGGGCTCGCCTTCCTGATAGAGTTCTACGATGTTGAACATCTGCAATCAATAGACGAAACGATTGACGATGTGATTATTATCTGCCAAAAGAATGGAGGGAGCTTAGCATGATATTGTATCATGGTTCTAATGGGGACATCGTAAACATTGACCTTGAGAAAGGCTCGAGATATAAGGATTTCGGCAAGGGTTTCTATCTTACACCAGATAAGCTAACAGCAATACGAATGGCCCAAAAGAAAGCAAGGCTTTTCGGTGGAACGCCAACTTTGTTGACATATGAAATGGCAGAGTCTGCCTTCAGCTCTGAACTAAAAGTGAAGATATTCCCTAAGAAGGCCTGTGTGGAATGGTTCTTGTTTGTCGATGCCAACCGCGACAGGCATCGTGTACAACCTACACACGACTACGATATAGTTATAGGACCGATAGCCGACGATGGGGTTGTGCTGCAGCTGACCAACTACAAGGAGGGCATATATTCTCCAGAACAGGCTGCGCAACTGCTGCAAGATAAATATCTTGATCAGCAATACTATTTTGGGACACAACGAGCATTACAGTTCCTACACAAGAAAGACTCTCAAACCGTATGAACCAGCAGCCTACACACCACCAAATCGCAGTATATCTCACAAATTACGCTTTAAGTGAATTGGTGAAATATGTTATGGAAGATACTGGGTGCAACATTGAACAGGCTATGGAACGTGTATACAACTCACCGCTGATGCCTGCCTTACAAGACGAAGAAGGAGAACTTTACATCCAAAGTCCGGCCTATCTCTATGAACTGATGAATAAACCAACACTAATAGCGGCCTTTGGGTCGAACGGGCAGGACGCGAGACAAAATCCAATTCGAAATCCGTGAAATTTGTAGTTAGGAAAAAAAATTATTAGAATAATTATCCAACTTCCGCATGTTTAGAAGATAAAGGAAGATAAATGAAGATAGCCGCTTTTCGGCAGCGGAAGATAGAGGACATTACTCCGTTTGCAGTGTTTATGCCTCTGTCTTCTTCTAACTCCTTTTATCTACAAGGCAAGCGGAGCTGGCGGAAATTGAAATAATTATCCAGAAATTAGGGAGAATAAGATAGGCCGCGTTTCGGAATAAAAAAAGAATAAAATTCTTTTTGTTCTTCTCTCAACTTGCACTATCTTTGAATAAGATAGGCGGCGGCTCGGAAAATTGCAAATAAATTTGCATTTTCACTCGCCTTGCACTATCTTTGCAAAAAAAAGGATGAAGATGAAAAGGACGACACTAATCGATGAGCAGGAGACAATGCCTCGCTCTTCCATCCGCATGCTGATGAACAGTGGAAGGTCGATGGAAGAGATCGCTCAAGCCTTAGACAAGGATATCGACACCGTCAAGCGCCTTTCTAAATAAGGGCCCGCGATGAGAGTGAAGACTTCGTTAGCCCCTTTATTCCCTATAGCCCTCGCTCTCTGCGCAGGCATAGCGCTCGCTTTCGAGTGCTCCCTACCCTTCCTACCCTGCCTCATCGCCATGGCAGCGGCGTTGGCGCTCACCTTGGCGCTACGACGTTGGGAGCGATGGCAGACACTCTTCATGCTCTTGGCGGCAGTAGCCTTCGGTGCCACACTCATGGCCCACCACGAGGCGCAATGGTCCATCGACCTGCCCGAGGAGGAGCTCACCTACCAAGGTGTCATCGTGAGCCAGCCCCTGGAGCGTGGCAAGGTGGTGCGCTTCGACCTGCAACTCGTCGGCGGCCAGCTCAACGGCAAGAAGGTGAAAGTGTCGCTCCTGCGCGATACCGTGCAACACCGCTACCGCCACCTCGCCATCGGCGACGGCTTCCTCGCTCAAGGGCGGATCGTCGATGCCGCCTCAACCACCGCTCTGGATTCCTCATCCACCGCACCCAATCACGGTTCCGCCATACGTCATTCCTCATCGTCGCAGGCGACAAATCAACATTCAACATTCAACACTCATCATTTCTCCTACCCCCTCTTCCTTCGTTGCCGCAACTTCGTGGGCACCAGTTTCGTGTTCTGGAACAGGTGGCGCAAGGTGGAGCTCGACCTCTCGCCGCTCTCGCGCCTCGACCGAACGGCTTTGGCGGCACTCCAGATGCGGCAATCGATGTTGCACAGATATGAGCATCTCGGTTTCGACGACGACCGTCTGGCGGTAGCCATCGCCATGACCCTCGGCGACAAGTCGCGGTTGACCAACGACCTGCGCGAGGTCTACTCCATCTCGGGAGCCTCACACGTGTTGGCGCTCTCGGGTCTGCATATAGGCATCATCTACGCCCTCATGGTGCTCGTGGTGGGTTATCGCCGTTTAGGATGGCTGCGCGAGGTGGTGGTCATCCTGGGCATCTGGGCCTACGCCTTCTTCACCGGTCTGTCGCCCTCGGTGGTGCGTGCGGCGGTCATGATCACCGTCTACTCCATCGTCTCGTTAGCCAACCGCGACCGCATGTCGCTCAACACGCTCGCCCTGACCGCCATCATCATGCTCGTGTGGAACCCCCTGTACCTCTACGACGTGGGATTCCAGATGTCGTTCATGGCGGTGCTCTTCATCCTCCTGTTCTACCCCACCCTCTTCGCGCTCTTGCCCGAGCGGTGGATAGACAAGCTCTCGTTCTCTCTCACCACACGTTTTCCCTTCGTAGGCCACGACACGGAGGCCGACGTCCTCTACACCTTCCGTCCCCTGCGATGGGCCTGGGCGATGGTGGTCGTATCGCTGTGCGCACAGATAGGCACCTGTCCGCTCACCATGTATTACTTCGGACGGTTCTCGGTATACTTCCTACTCACCAATTTCCTTGTCATCCCCTTAGCCATTGTCATCCTCTATCTCACCGCCGCCATGCTCCTTAGTTCGTGGTGGCCTGCCGTGCAGGGGTTCATCGCCCAGCCGCTCATCTGGATCGTCAACATGCAGAACACTGCCCTGCGTGGCATAGCGGCATTGCCTGGCAGTCATATCGAGAATATCGACCTGTCACGTCTGCAAGTGGTAATCATCTATCTGGTGCTTTTAGTGATGAGTTATGGGTTACGAGTGACGAGTGATGAGTGACGAGTGATGAGTGACGAGGGACGAGGGATGAGGGACGAGGGATGAGTGACGAGGGATGAGGGATGAGTGACTATTATTTTTTCTTTTTCAAGACAGTCAATATGGAAGAGGTCAGCATCTTTTGTATTTGTTCGCAATCAGATTTGATAGAAAGATACTGTTTTTCCGAAATATATTCTGTTCGAAAAAGAAGTTCCAACCAATAAAGCGTTTCTTCACCCTCTTTCCTGGAAATAGATAATTTATGTATAAAGTCATTAGGCGACTCCGCCTTTAGGGCCTCAGCATAATTTGCACCTATTGACGTTCCAGAACGAAGCACCTGTTTACTCATTACAAATTCGTTCTTCTCAGCTAAATATTTATACAGATTTACAATATGTATGGCAAAGCTCATAGCTTTCTCCTTGAGTACATAATCAGCCTTTTCCATCGTTGAAAAAATATACGTTATAAAAAAACGGGTTGTCATTGTCAAAAGAGAACAACAACAACCCGTATTATATCCTGTTGACAAGTGTCACTCGTCACTCATAACTCGTCACTCCATCAGAGTGCCGCGTAAATCCAGTTATAGACGCAGCTGACGACACCGAACGCCACGATGCCAACGGTGCAGAGCGCCAACGCCAACTTGGTGTTGCCATCGCTCTTGAAGGTGGGCAATGGGTTTTCGGAATCCTTGATATACATGGCCTTGACGATGAGGAGGTAGTAGTAAAGACTGACCACCGTGTTGACCAAGGCGATGAAGACGACGAGATAAGGCAGGAAATTGCCCGTCTGACGCAGTTCGAGCGCCGACATGAAGACGAAGAACTTCGAGAACATGCCTGCGAAGGGCGGTATGCCCGCCAAGGAGAAGAGCGCCAGGGTCATGATGAAGGAGAGCTTGGGATTGGTCTTGTAGAACCCGTTGTAGGCATCCATCTCCGTGGCCCCGCCGTTGCGCTGCTCCACGATGCTGATGACGGCGAACACCGCGAGGTTGGCCGCCACATAGACGAGCACGTAGTAGACGAGGGAGACGACACCCATGTCGTTGCCTCCGATGACCGCCAACATGATATATCCCGCCTGCGAGATGGAGCTGAAGGCCATGAATCGCTTGAGTTCTTTCTGTCGGATGGCGAAGAGGTTGGCGACGGTGATGCTGAGCACGACGACCACATAGAGCAAGTACTGCCAGTATTGCGTCAGAGGTGCGAACACCTTATAGAGGATGACCATGAGGGTGAACGCCGCGGCTCCCTTGGAGACGACGCTCAGATAACCCGTGACCACGGTGGGCGCACCCTGATAGGTGTCGGCCGTCCAGAAGTGGAAGGGCACGAGCGAAATCTTGAAGCCCAGACCGCTGAAGAAGAACACCATGCCCATGATGGTGAGCGGTGTGGCCTGGATGAGCGATGCCACATCACGGAAATAGAGCGTGCCCACGGCTCCATAGATGAAGGAGATGCCGAAGAGCATGACCCCGCTGGAGAAGGTGGCCGTGAGGATATATTTGGCCGCACCCTCCGCCGAGTTGTTGCGGTACTTGTCGAGCGCCACAAGACAGGCCATAGGCACCGACGCCATCTCCAGTCCGAGATAGAACATAAGGAAATGACCTGCCGACATCATCATATACATACCCAGCAAGGTGGAGATGACGAGCATGTAGAACTCACCCTCGCGGTGGCGACTATCCTCGCGCTGAAGCCACACCCTGCTCATGATGACGACGATGAGCGTGGCCGCCGAGAGGATGGTCTTCATCACATTGACCATGGGATAGGAGTAATACATACCTCCGAATGCCGAGTCGAGCCCCTGCGGTATGAAGGTGAGTCCCAGCTGCACGACCATGAGCGCACACATGAGCGGGTTGAACCAAGGCCTCTGCTCTTTCTTCGACGACGCGAAGTCGGCGATGAACACGATGATCAGTATGGCCACGAGCACCGCTTCGGGAATCATATGTAAGAATTGACTGTAATCCATTGGAAATATTAAAAGATTTAACTATTAAAATATTATATTATTCGGGGGAGTTAAAGGGGGAGTTAAAGGGGACGTTACTCCGCTGTATGCTATTGTCCTGCACGAAGAGCTTAACTTCCTTTTTTACCTCCTTTTCATCACCCATGAATCACACTGAGGATAGGACCTACGGCATCGGAGATGACGTTGCTCGCCCAGAGAGGGAAGAGACCCAGGCCCGCCACACAGAAGATGAGGCAGCATACGGCGACGCGCTCGTCCCAGGTGGCATCGGTCAGTTCGAGGTAATGTTTATTCTCCACCTGTCCGAAGAGGATTCGTCCGACCACACGGAGGATATAGACAGCCGTGACCACGATGGAGGTACAGGCGATGATGGTGGCCACGCGCCGCATGACATCCACCGAGCCAGTAGCCGTCTCCGCCCCGAAGGAGCCCACGAAGATGGTCATCTCAGCGATGAATCCCGAGAATCCCGGCAGTCCGAGGTTGGCCAGACCGGCTATGACATATCCCACACTGAGGAACGGCATGATCTTCATCAGACCGGCCAGTTCGCGTATGTCGCGCGTGTGCGTACGTCCGTAGATCATACCGATGAGTGCAAAGAAGAGCGCCGTCATCAGACCGTGGGAGAGCATCTGCAGCACGGCACCCGTACACGACACCTTGGTCATCATGAGCAGGGCGAAGAGCACCAGTCCGCAGTGCGACACCGACGAATAGGCGTTGATATACTTGAGGTCGGTCTGCACACATGCCGAGAAGGCACCGTAGACCACCGATATGGTAGTGAGGATGATGAATATCCACGCCAGTTGGTCGGCAGCCTGGGGCAGCAGATACATCGCCACGCGGAAGCATCCGTAACCTCCCAGTTTCATCAGCACACCCGCATGGAGCATCGACACCGCCGTAGGCGCCGAGGCATGGCCGTCGGGTGACCATGTGTGGAAGGGGAAGAGGGCGCCCAGCACGCCGAAACCGATGAACACGAGCGGGAAGAGCATCTTCTGCAGCGCCACGGGGATGAGGTGCGAGGTGGCCGCTATCTCGTTGACGTTCATCGTATGTACGCCCGAGAATGAACCGTTGAGGAAATAGATGCCCAGAATGCCGATGATGAGCAGCGCCGAGCCACCCATGAGCATGAGCGTCAGTTTCATGGCCGCATACTCCTTCTTGCCACTACCCCACACACCGATGAGCAGGTACATGGGGATAAGCGCCACCTCGTAGAACATGAACATGGTGAAGAGGTCGACGCAGATGAAGAATCCGAACACACCCGTGGAGAGGAGCGTGAACCAGAGGAAATACTCCTTGGTGAGCGGTTTGAGTTTCCACGATGCGAAGGTGCCCGTGAACACGATGATGCTCGAGAGCAGGAGCATGACCACGGATATGCCGTCGACACCGATGGCATAACAGATATTGAGCGGCTTGAACCATTCGATGCTATACGTATAGAGCATGGCATCGGTGACCCCTGCGTTGCGCTGGTGGATGAAGTCGATGGTGAGCCAGATGGACAATGCCAGCAGGAGGCTCGATCCAGCCACCATGACGCCACGCACCTGGTTGATGTTGCGTGCCAACCACAACCCCAACAACATGAGAGCCGGTATGATGACGAAGAATGTTAATGGAAACATTATCTTAAATATTTTAATTATTTAATATTTTAATTATAAAAGCGCGAGCAGTATGAGGGTCAGCGCCACGGTGCCGGTGAGGAACCACACGGCGTATTGGCGCACATCGCCACTCTGCCATCCACGGATGCTCTCTCCCGCCTCGTTGGCCCCCCAAGCCATGAAGTTGAAGGTGCCGTCGACCACATGACGGTCGAACCATGCGATGGGTTTGGAGATGCAACGGAAGATGATGCGATGGGTGACATACTGCCATATCTCATCCTGATAGAACCGTTTGTAAGCCGCGCGGTGAAGCGTGGGGAACTGCTTCTGCAACTTATCGGCGATGGGTTGGCGTTCACCTTTATATATATAAGTGGCCAAGGCGATACTCACCACCGCCACGACGATGCTCGTACCCGCCACCGTCCAGTCGAGGTGTATATCGTAGGCCTGTCCGCTGGCGCTCACGAAATGGCCGAAGGGTATGAATCCCGCGCCGATGGTGATGGCGGAGAGGATGATGAGCGGCAAGGTCATCGACACCGGAGCCTCGTGAGGAGTATGCTCAGCATGCAGTTCCTTGTTCTCAGTGCCCCAGAATATGCCGTAGTAGAGGCGGAACATATAGAACGCCGTCATGGCCGCCACGCCCGTCATGATCCATCCCACCACCGGACTGTACTGCATACACGCCGTGAGGATCTCGTCCTTGGAGAAGAATCCCGAGAAGGGCGGTATGCCCGCTATGGCCAAGCAGGAGATGAGGAAGGTGATATGCGTGATGGGCATGTATTTGCGCAGTCCGCCCATGGCAGCCATCTCGTTGGAGTGGACGGCATGGATGATACAACCCGCACCGAGGAAGAGGCACGCCTTGAACATGGCATGGGTGAAAAGATGGAACATCGAAGCCATGTAGCCCAGCTGCTGGTGGTTGTCGAGCACCGCCTCATGACCCGGCAGGCATACGCCGAGTGCCACCATCATAAAGGCAATCTGCGAGATAGTGGAGAAAGCCAGCACACGTTTGATGTCGCTCTGCGCACACGCTACCGCAGCCGCATAGAACGCCGTGATGACACCTACCCAAACGATAATGGACATGGCGTTGGGCGCATATTCGATCCACAGGGGGAACATACGTGCCACCTGGAACACGCCCGCCACCACCATGGTGGCAGCATGGATGAGCGCCGACACCGGCGTGGGACCCTCCATGGCATCGGGCAGCCAGATGTGCAAGGGGAACATGGCGCTCTTGCCAGCACCACCGATGAACATCAGCACCAGGGCCGTAGGCAGGATGAATCCCGCCGCCGTCATCGCCTTCACCGCATCGACAGGCAGGAAGGGCTCCGCCCCGTCGGCGAGCACCACATCACCTGCGAAGGAGAAGGAGAACGACTCGGTGTAATAGCCGAAGATGAGGATACCGATAAGGAAGAACATATCTGCGAATCGGGTGACGATGA
Organism: uncultured Prevotellaceae bacterium; assembly: GCA_900316685.1. Lineage (GTDB taxonomy): Bacteria > Bacteroidota > Bacteroidia > Bacteroidales > Bacteroidaceae > Prevotella. The sequence continues at coordinate 15,228 of ONDS01000027.1, forward strand.
ACGCCTTCTTCGATGCCGCCACCGCCGCATGGAGCGGATAGTAGAATCCGATGAGCAGATATGACGACACACCCACGAGCTCCCAGAAGAGGTACATCTGGAAGATGTTGGTGGCGAGCACCAGTCCGAGCATCGACATGGTGAAGAGCGAGAGGAAGGCGTAGTAGCGCTGGAATCCCTTCTCGCCGTGCATATATCCGAAGGAATAGATATGCACCATCAGACTGACGGTGGAGATGACGATGAGCATCATCACCGATATAGGATCGAGCAATATGCCCAAGTCGAAGTGCAGGTTACCCAGCGGCAGCCAAGTGACATTGTAGGGCACGATGGTCTGGAAGACCCCTTCGGCCGTACGTGCCGCCGTGAAATAGTTGAAAGCCGTGAGATACGACACGATGGTGACCACCCCAATGGAGGCGGTACCAATGATACCCGCCAGACGATGCGACATCTTCATGCCACAGAGACCGAGCACGAGGAATGAGAGCATCGGCAGCAGGAGTATCAGTAAAGTATAGCTATAGTCCATGACGCATTATAATTTCATGTTTTCGATGGCGTTGACCTGGTCGCTATGGAAGCGCCGGTACACATTGATGATGATGGCGATGGCCACCGCCGTTTCCGCTGCGCTCACTCCGATGGAGAAGAGCGTGAAGAACATGCCCTCCATCTGTCCGGGGAAGAGCAGGCGGTTGAACACCGCGAAGTTCATATCTACCGCATTGAGGACGAGCTCTACGGAGATAAGCATGGCGAGGAGGTTCCTCCGGGTGACGAAACCGAACACCCCTATGAAGAACAACAGTGTGCTGAGCACGAGGAAACATTCCACGGGGATATTCCCCTGAGCGATACTATCCAACATATTACTTGTCCTTTCTTGATATTACGATACCACCGATGATACATGCCAGCAGGAAGAGCGAGATGAACTCGAAGGGCAGCACATACTGATACTTGTCGGCTCCCATGAGCGTATTACCTACCTGGTCCATGGTCACCTCTTCATTGGGTATGACCTTGGAAACGAACTGATTCTTGAGAAGCACGACGAGCGTGAGTGCCAATCCAGCCACCGCGGCGATGACGCCCGAGATGACCTTGGAACCCCGGAGCCGTTCGTAGAGACCTTGCAGCGTACGTTTCGACACCAGTTGGATGGCGAAGATATAAATCATGGTGATGCCACCGGCATAGATACTGATTTGCGCCGCCCCGAGGAAGGTGTAGTCGAGCAGGAAATAGATGCCCGCCACCCCGAAGAGCACGATGAGCAGGAAGGTGGCCGCCCTCATGATTCGTTTGGTGGTTACGCTGAGCACTGCCGCAGCGAGGATGACCACCGCCAATATGATGAACATAAACTGATTTGCCATGATGTGAACCTCCTATTATTTTACTCCCGTATTGAACTTACCGATTTCGAGGTCGGCACCGCCGTTGATGAGTCCGGGCAGGCTGCCACCCTTATATACCTCCTTGTCGAGGTGGAGCACCAGTTTTCCCTTGGTGAACACACTGTTTTCGAAATCGTTGGTAAAGGATATGGCGTCGAAGTTGCAGGCGTTGACGCAGAGTTGGCAGAACATGCACTCTCCCAGGTCGTACTGGTAGTCGAGGAGCACACGTTTCTTCTTGCCCGTTTCCGGGTCTTCGCGCATTTCCGACTTGATGACGATGGTGCCGTTGGGGCACGTTTTCTCACACAAAGTACAGGCTGTGCAGCGGTAGTCGCCGTTTTCGTCGCGGTTGAAGACGAGTCGTCCGCGATGGCGTGCGGCCACGTGCAGTCGGGTATTCCTGTTTTCAGGGTATTGCTCGGTCACTTTCGGAGTGAAATACTCCTTCATGGTGACGCCGAATCCCGTGATGAGCGATTTTATCCCTTTGAGGGCCTCGCTGAAATATGACTGATTCTTTTCCATTTTACCAATGTAATCCAAATGCGACGACTACCGTCATGAGAATAAGGTTGATAAGGCTCAGCGGCATGAGGTATTTCCATTCGAGCTTGAGGATCTGGTCGATTCTCAGGCGCGGGAAGGTCCACCTGATCCACAGGAGCACCCACACGAGCAGGAACACCTTGCCGAGGAACCACACGAAGCCGGGGATATAGTCCATCACCTGGTTGAACCCGTCGAGCCCCGCCACATGCAGCGGCATCCATCCACCGAGGAAGACGGTGGCAGCCACGCCGGCGATGACGAACATGTTGAGGTATTCGGCCAGGTAGAAGAAACCGAAGCCCATGCCCGAATATTCGGTATGGTAGCCGGCGGTGAGCTCACTCTCCGCCTCGGCGAGGTCGAAAGGACCACGGTTGGCCTCGGCGTTGCCGGCGATGATGAAGATGACGAAGGCGATGATGGCAGGGATGTGACCCTTGAAGATGAGCCAAGCGTTGCTTTGCGACTCTACGATGCCCGACACCTGCATGGTGCCTGTGAGCGCTACGGCAGTGATGAGGCAGAGGCAGAGCGACATCTCGTAGGATATCATCTGCACGGCGCCACGCATGGCCGACACCACACCATATTTATTATTGGAGCCCCATCCGGCGAGGAAGATGCCCACCACGCCGATCGACGAGATGGCGGTGAGCAGGAACACGCCTACATTGAAGTCGAGAATCTGCATGCCCTTGTTCCACGGCAGGAACGAATATGTTCCCACGGAAGCGATGAGCACGAGGAAAGGCGCCACGAGATAGAGCAGTTTGTCGGCCTTGTCGACGAAGAAAATCTCCTTCTGCAGCATCTTGAACACATCGGCGAACACCTGCAGCAGTCCCCACTTACCCACTCGGTTAGGTCCGAGTCGGCATTGGAACCAGGCGCACACCTTGCGTTCCATATAGATCAGGATGATGGCGAACACCGCATAGGAGAGCAGTATGGCCACACCGATGATCACGCATTCGATGAGAGTAGCCCAGAAATCCCCGAGACCGAGGGTGCTGCGCAACAGTTCATCGAACCACTTTGTAACTACGCTAAAATCGAACATAAGAATATTTTTATTATTAATTGGGCCTATTGGGCTTAGAAAGCTTATTGAGCCTATTGGGCTTAGAAGGCCTATTGGTTATCTGTCGATATCGGGGATGACGTAATCGAGGGTGGCACCCACGGCAATGAGGTCGGCGATTTTCTCGCCTCGCAGCATCTCGTCCATGGCCGACACGAGCGGCAGTCCCATCGGACGGAACTTCAGTCGGTAAGGTGTCTTGTCACCCCGTGAATCGAGGTATACACCTATTTCACCACGCGAACCCTCGCAGGAAGTGTACCATTGTCCTTCGGGCACCTTGATGATGGGTTTCTGCTTGATATAGAAGTCGCCTGCCGGTATGTTGTCAGCCAGCTGCTCGAGAATGCTCACGCTCTGCTCGAGTTCCTTCATACGCACCATGTAGCGTGCGAAGCTGTCGCCCTCGGTGAAGGTGATCTGCTGGAAGTCGACCTTGTCGTACATGTCGTAGGGATGGTTCTTGCGCACATCGTTTTTCCATCCCGCGGCACGTCCGGTACCACCGGTGCAGCCGTAGGATATGGCATCTTCCTTCGACAGCACGCCCACGCCCTCGAAACGGTTGTGGAGGATGACGTTGCCGGTGAAGATATCATTGTATTCGCGGAACATCGGCTTGAGATATTGGCAGAGCTTCTTCACGTTTTCAGCAAAATGCGGGTCGATATCGTCCTGGCATCCACCGATACGGTAGTAGTTCTGGATGAGTCGTCCGCCGGTGGTCTCCTCCAGCACGTTGAGCACCTGTTCGCGGTCGCGCATGCCATAGATGAAGGCGGTGAGTGCTCCTAAGTCCTGGGCGCAGCATGAGTAGAAGAGCAGGTGGGAGTCGATACGCTGCAGCTCGTCCATCATCGTGCGGATGTACTTGATGCGGTCGGTAAGTTCGATGCCCATGGCCTCTTCGACGACCGAGCACAGGGCGTGACGGTTCATCATGGCGCTGAGGTAGTCGAGACGGTCGGTGAGTGCCAATGCCTGCGGATAGGTATAGCTTTCGCACATCTTCTCTATGCCGCGGTGTATGTATCCGCAATGCGGGTACACCTTGCGTATGATCTCGCCGTCGAGTATGGTCTGCAGGCGGAGCACACCGTGTGTGGCAGGGTGTTGCGGACCGATGTTGATGACATAATCGTTGTCGGTGAAGAGTTTGTGTTTCACCTCGCGGAGCGCCCCGTCCTCGTCGAGTTCATACTCTACGGTGTAGTCGGGTTCCTGGTCGTCGGTGAGCGGGAAGACGTTCTCGTCCTTCTTCACATTGTAGTCCTTGCGGAAGGGGAATCCCTCAAAGTCGGAGCGCAGGTAGAGCCGGCGCATGTCCTTATGGCCCGTGAACACGATGCCATAGAAGTCGTAGACCTCGCGTTCGAGCAGTTCCGCCCCTTTCCAGAGGTGGCTGACGGTGGGTATGTAGGGATTCTGCCGGTCGCTGTTGACAGCCTTCACGGCGATGCGCTCATGCGAGTCGGTATTCTCGAGGATGTAGACAGCCCCCAGTCCCTCTTCGCCGAAGTCCTCGCCCACGATGGTGACGAGGAAATCAAAATGTCGCTCGTTTTTGAGTTTCGCCATTTCGAGGTCGAAACCCTTGATGGGAATAAGTTGTAGATCGAGTTTCATATCATTCCTCCTCCTTCATTTCCTGTTTGAAACTATCGGGCACCTCGGTCACCACGATGGGACTTTCCTTGCGGTTGACACCTCCGAGGAACTTCTCGACCTTGACCTTACGCTGCAGCTGCATCATACCATAAAGGATGGCTTCGGGGCGCGGAGGGCATCCGGGCACGAACACGTCGACGGGCACGATCTTGTCGATGCCGTTGACCACATGGTAGCTACTCTTGAACGGTCCGCCTGAGATGGCGCATCCACCCACGGCGACCACATACTTGGGTTCAGCCATCTGGTCGTAGAGGCGTTTGAATACGGGAGCCATCTTGTTGGTGATGGTGCCGGCACACATGATGAGGTCGGCCTGACGTGGTGAGTTACGCGTCACCTCGAATCCGAAGCGTGCGAAGTCATAGCGTGCACATCCCACCGCCATGAACTCGATGCCGCAGCATGAGGTGGCGAAGGTGAGCGACCAGAGCGAGTTGGCCCTACCCCAGTTGATGAGCTGGTCGAGCGAGCCGGTGATGACGTTTACCCCACCCTCGTTGAGTTGCTTGAGGAGATCGTCGAGCGTCTCGTTGTCTTTGAACTCCTCGTAGGGTATTCCCTTGATTTTCGGCGTTTTTATTTCCATTCCAACGCTCCTTTCCGCCACGCATAGGCCAGTCCAAATACAAGCACCAACAAAAAGAATCCGATGCTGACGAGCGCCATGACACCGAATTTCTGCACCACTACCGCCCATGGGTAGAGGAAGACCGTTTCAACATCGAACATCAGGAAAAGGATGGCGAAGAGGTAATACCCTATCGACACGGGCAGCCATGAGCTTCCGTGTGTAGGTATACCACACTCAAAGGGCTCTCCTTTAACTTTGTTGTATGTGCGCGGTCCCAACAACTTGGCGATGACGTAAGCCGCCACAACCAAGGTGATAGCCGTTAGGATAACGGTAACTAACAAAGTGGAATTCATATAATATTGTTGATTTAATATGTTGCCGTCACAAAGTGGCTGCAAAGGTAGTAATAAAAAATTAAATAATTAAAAAATTATAAGATTAAAAGATTAAAATACGAATAAAAATTAAAAATGAGGAATCAGGAGGCATGGAAGGCCACCAGTCCCTGTATGGGAGCCTGTAGGATGCTACCCGGCAGGCAGTTTTCCGCAGCGAGAGCCTCGCGCCATTGGTCGGCGAAGAAATGGGCGATGCTGCCCACGGCATTGACAGGCAGGTCAGGCCGTTGGTACTGCTTGACGTTGCGCTGTAGGAAAGCTCGGAAATTGTCGACCACGAGTTGGCGCAGCTGCGGGTGGTCGATATGCCGATGGATGAATTTGGCGGCATGGGCGAGGTAGCGGTTGGGCAACGGCTGTCGGTACACCTTGTCGATGATATCGGCCATTTCCTCTCCAGTATCGCTCAAATACTCCTCCTTCAACTTATTATCCATCAGTCCTTTGAGCAATGCGCCTACGAACAGTTTTCCCAATACCGCGCCGCTGCCTTCGTCGCCGAGTATGAAGCCCAACGGCGGGACATTCGCCACGATATGCGAACCATCGTAAAGGCCCGAGTTGGAGCCTGTGCCCAGAATACAGGCAACGCCCTCGTCGTGCTGGCAGAGTGCGCGTGCCGCGCCCAGCAGGTCAGACTGCGCCTCGATAGTCGACGCGGGGAACACATGCTGGAGAATCTGTGTCACCTTGCCTTTCATCTCCTCGCGCAGACCCGCACCATAGAAAAACAGTTCGTTGACTTGTTCGAGGTCGACCCCTTGCGACCGCAAAGGATAGGCCACCTCCATCTTCACCACCTGTCGGATACGTTCTTCGTTCTGGAAGAAAGGGTTGATGCCTTGTGAGCGAATTTCCGCCACACTCTGGTTGTCTTTGAGGAGCACCCAATGTGTCTTGGTGCTTCCACTATCGGCTATGAGTTTCATCTTTCTGAGTTGATTGGGCTAATGGGGCCTATTGGGCCTATTGGGCCTATTGGGCTTATAATGCTTATAAGGCCTATTATAAAATATCATGCAAAATTAGTGAAAATAGTTGGATGTCGCGGCTTTTCATCTCATTTTTGCGTTATTTGGCGAAAAAATAATGGGTTAATGAGAGAAAAATGGTATCTTTGCCCAAATTTTTCAGTGTCAATCTTTTCAATCAGATGAAACTCAGACCATTCATACTTCTCATGCTGCTCCTGTGCATGGCCCAGACGAGCCATGCCGTGCTGAAGGAAGCCGATTTGGAGAATACCCTGACGATATTGCGTCAGGAGATGACCAACTATTACCAAGACCAGAAGGTGCAGGCCGAGAGCAGCAAGCAGATGCGACAATTGGTGTTCACGGAACTGATGTCGATCGTGCGTCGAAGCAACCAGAACGCCCTGATGCTCTATTCGCAGAAACCCGACTACGTGTTCGACTTGACCTATGCCTGTCATGAGGCCACGGAGATGTACCAGAGTTTCAAGCGCTCATTGCTCCCCTTCCGCAATATCGTCAATAAATACGAAAACGAGATAGCGCGCTACGACAGTCTGGTGACCAGCCTGAACACCATGTCAACACGCATGTTGAGCGAGAAGGCCGCCATCGACCGCACCGTATGTCTGGCCTTAGCTGTGAACATCAAGCGCACCTTGGAGGAAAACCGCCAGAGCATGAGCGACTATATCCGTTATTACCATGATACGGAGGAACGCCTGAAGAACCTGAATGATTATGCGAGTAAGCGCTATTACGAGATACAGAGCAACATCTTCATCAACGGCGGCGACAATTATTTCAAGATACTCTCGCAGTTAGGAGCCCGGTTGTCGCAAACGAAAGAGGCGGTGGCGGCGAAATATGAGCCTTACCAACGGGTACACTCGCAGTGGGACAGCCGTGTGATTATCTTCCTGTTCCTAAGCATGTTGGGCTACGCCCTGCTGGCCGTGGTCATCAACTTCCTGATACTTCGCTATCTCTTGCCCAAGCGTTTGCGCACCAAGGCTTTCATGGCCAAGCGCACCTGCATCACGATGGCCACGACGGTGATCACCTTCGCCATCATCATGTTGATCGCCCGTTTAACCACCGACCACAACTTCCTCATCATGGCCAGCGGTCTGCTCATGCAGTATGCGTGGTTGCTGGGTGTGATACTCATCTCGCTGTTGTTGCGTGTCGACTCCACCCAGATCACGAGCGCCTTCCGCATCTACACCCCCTTGGTGGTGGTGGGCTTCATCGTCATCACCTTCCGTGTGGTGTTGATACCCAACGATCTGGTGAACCTCATCTTCCCACCCATCCTACTGGTGTGCGCCCTATGGCAATGGAGCGTGATACGCAGGCACAACCAGAACATCCCCCGCAGCGACATGTTCTACAGCTACATCTCTTTAGCGGTGTTCGTGGTGTCGGTGGTGAGCAGCTGGACGGGCTACACGCTGATGAGCGTACAGTTGCTCATCTGGTGGATCATGCAACTGACCTGCATCCTGACCATCACCTGTGTGTCGCAATGGGTGAGAGCTTACGGCAAACGTCACGACATGGACAACTGCCCCATCACCAAATCGTGGTTCTATCATCTGCTCTACGGTGTGGCACTGCCCGCCATGGGTGTGTTCTCCATCATCATCGCCATCTTCTGGGCCGCCGAGGTGTTCAATCTGAGCGACATGACCTGGAAGGTGTTCAGCTATCATTTCATCGATTCGAAGAACTTCAGCGTCAGTTTCCTCAATATCGCCATGGTGGTGGTGTTGTGGTTCTTCTTCTCGTTCGTCAACCGCGCCTCCAAGGCTTTCCTGCGCCAATACTTCGTGTCGAAAGACCCCAAGTCGGCCGACTCTAAGATGATGATGGCGAAGAACGTGCTTCAGGTATTGATCTGGGGCATCTGGCTGTTGGTAAGCCTCGGCGTCTGCCATGTGAGTTTCACGTGGTTGGTGGTTGTTTCCGGCGGTCTGTCCACCGGTTTGGGTTTCGCCTCGAAAGACATCTTAGAGAATATCTACTACGGCATCTCGCTGATGGCCGGCCGCATCAAGATAGGCGACTGGATCATGGTCGACGGCGTGCGTGGCAAGGTGAGCAGCATCAGCTATGTGAGCACGATGGTCGACGCCATCGACGGTAGCCAGATAGCATTCCAGAACAGCCAGTTGTTCACCAAGAACTACAAGAACATGACGCGCAACCACGGCTATGAACTGGATATCTTAGAGGTGGGTGTGGCCTACGGCACCGACATTGAGAAGTGCAAGAAGTTGCTGATCGATGCCGTGAGCAAATTGGAATGTGTGAACAAGAAACGCGGTGTGCGTGTGGTGCTTCGTGAGTTCGGCGACAGCAGCATCAACCTGAAGGTGTTGGTCTGGGTACCTGTGGCTACACAGTACACCAACGATGGCGAGATATTGGAAACCATTTACAACACGCTCAACGACAACAACATCAGCATACCGTTCCCACAGCGCGATTTGCATATTATCAGGGAATAAATACTATAGAAACTATAGAAACTATAGAGACTATAGAAAAGAAATCCCGGCGAGTTTCGTTCTCGCCGGGATTTCCCATGTTATCATCTTGCTGATGATCAGAAGCTGTAGTAGAGACCGAAGATGATGTTGCGTCCGTCAACATCGAGACCCCATCTGTCGGCCTTGGCATCGGTTTTGTTGTTCTTGATATGCTCGTAGCCCAGGAAACCGACATGGGTGACGAAGCTCAGGTGATTGTTGAGGCTGACAGCCACACCCGGTTTGAGGCCGACACCGAAACCATCGGCATCATGGCCATCGCCATATTCATGATCATACTCAAAGCTACCATCAACGAAGGCGCTCACCATACCCGACTTCAAAAAAGTCCAACGCACGTAAGGGTTCACCGACACGGTCTTGGCACCTTTGCTGGCACCTTCCCAACCGAAAGCGGCACCCACGGCCCACTCGTCATTGAAGGTATATCCCACCTCGGGCACGAACTTGAAAGTGGTCTCATCGTCGCCACCGTCAACACTTGTGGAAGCGATACCGAAGCCACCACCTACATACACTTGTGCATTGGCACTGATTGCCATCAAGGCAACCGTAAGAGTCATCAAAAATTTTTTCATCTTTTTACCTTTTTAAAAATTAAATTGTCCTTAAATCGAGTGCAAAGGTAGGTTTTCCGCAAAATCCCATCAATTTTTTTTGCCATTTCTTTCATTTCACGTACCTTTGCATGATATAAATCAAGAAACGCACCATAGTGAGCAAACAAATCTTCATCGCCGGTCCCTGTGTTATAGAATCAGCAGCTTTGCTGGATGAGGTAGCCCAGGAATTGGCACGACTGAACAAACGATACGCCATCGACATCATCTTCAAGTCGTCGTTCGACAAGGCCAACCGCACCTCGTTGCGGTCTTTCCGCGGTCCGGGTCTGGAGCGCGGTCTTCAATTGCTAGCCGACATCAAGGAGCGTTACGGTTTGCGTGTGCTGACCGACATACACGAGAGTTGGCAAGCAGCACCCGTAGGCGAGGTGTGCGATGTGTTGCAGATTCCCGCCTTCCTCTGTCGGCAGACCGACCTGTTGGTGGCCGCCGCCAAGACCGGGCGCGTGGTGAACATCAAGAAGGCCCAGTTTCTCAGCGGCAAGGATATGCGCTACCCCGTAGAGAAAGCCTTGGAGTCGGGTGCCCGCGAAGTATGGCTCACCGAACGTGGCAACTGTTTCGGTTACAACAACCTGGTGGTGGACTTCCGCAATATCCCCGACATGCTCGACATCGTGCCCACGGTGATCATGGACTGCACGCACAGTGTGCAGCGTCCTGGCGGTGGCGACGGCAGCACCACCGGCGACCGACGTTTCGTTCCTTCCATGGCATTGGCCGCCAAGGCTTTCGGTGCCACCGGCTATTTCTTTGAGGTGCATCCCACCCCCGACAGTGCGAAGAGCGACGGGCCCAACATGCTGCCGCTCGCCCAGTTGGAAGAGGTGATTGTAAGTATTATGAAAAAGTAGACATACATGAAAGATATGTTAAGTAATCCAACCGAGGTGCCTACCTGTGCCGCCCGTGAGTCGGCTGAGCGCACACTGCGTGCCGAGGCCCAAGCTATCATGGACCTAATACCCCAGTTGGATTGTCATTTTGAGCAGGCGGTGGACATGATTTACCGTTGTGCGGGCAAGGTGGTGGTCACCGGTGTGGGCAAGAGCGGACATATCGGTGCCAAAATCGCCGCCACGCTGTCGAGCACGGGCACACCCGCCTTTTTCGCCAATCCTCTCGACGTGTACCATGGCGATCTGGGAGTGATCACCCACGAGGATGTGGTATTGGCATTGAGCAACAGCGGTCAGACTGACGAGTTGCTCCGTTTCATCCCCATGTTGCAACAGATGGATGTGCCCATCATCTCGATGACCGGCAACGTCAACTCCTTGTTGGCCAAATACTCTACCTACCACCTGCAAGTGAAAGTGGAGAAGGAAGCCTGTCCGCTGAATCTCGCCCCCACGAGCAGCACCACGGCAGCCTTGGCCATGGGCGACGCCCTGGCCATCGCACTGATGGAGAAACGCCAGTTCAAACCGCGCGACTTCGCCCATTTCCACCCCGGCGGCTCCTTGGGCAAACGGCTGCTGACCACCGCCCAGGACGTGATGCGCAGCGACGACCTGCCCATCCTGCCTGAAAGTCTGCACTTAGGCGAGGCCATCATCCTCGTGTCGAAAGGTAAGCTGGGCTTAGGAGTGACCTTGAGCGATGGCAAGGTGAGCGGTCTGATCACCGACGGCGATATCCGCCGCGCCATGGAGCGTTGGCAAGCCGAGTTCTTCAACAAGACGGTGAGCGACATCATGACCCGCAATCCCAAGTGCGTGAGTCCCGACACCAAGATCAGCCAGATACAAGGCATCATGCAGCGCCATAAGATACACAGCGTGTTGGTGGTGGATGGCGAGGGCCATCTTCAAGGTGTGGTCGATCACTATTCGTGTATGGTATAATAGGGGCATGGAGCAAGGGGCATGGAGCAAGAGACATGGAGCAAGGGGCATGGAGCAAGAGATTACTGGCAAGGAGTTAGGAGGTAAGACGGAATGTTGCGCGAGTAAGGAAGTATTTTAGTGCTGTTGAGAATGAGGAGATTCATCTTTATAGCTGTATGTGTGGCGGCATGGCTGACGGTCAGCGGTCAGCGTGCCGACAGTATGGTGGTGCAAACGCTCCGTAAAGAGGGGGTGCGCTTCACCAACGACAACAGCGTGACCCTGCTGATGAACGGCCAGGAAAAGTTCGACGATATGTTCAAGGCCATCCGTCAAGCCCGCAGCAGCGTACATCTGGAATATTTCAATTTCCGCAACGACTCCATCGCCTCGCTGCTCTTCGACATCCTGGCGGAGAAAGCCGCCGAGGGAGTGGAGGTGCGTGCTTTATATGATGCTTTCGGCAACTCCTCGAACAACCGCCCGCTGAAGAAGAAGCATATCCGCGACCTGCGTGCCCGCGGGATACAGATATACGAATTCGACCCCTTGACTTTTCCTTGGATCAACCACGTGTTCGCCCGCGACCACCGCAAGATAGTGGTCATTGACGGCAAGACGGCCTACACCGGCGGCATGAACGTGGCCGACTATTATATAAAAGGTACCGATGTGGTGGGAGAATGGCGCGACATGCACTGCAGGATAGAAGGGTCGGCGGTGAACGACCTGCAGCGTATCTTCGTGCGCGCGTGGAAGAAAGTGACCGGCGAAGACATCGTGGGAGCGAAATATTACCGAGGCATCTACGGTGCCGACTATATCACCGGTTTGAAGCCCGACACCACCGCCACGTGTGGCAGGAAAGAGGTGGGTATCATCAATCGTGAGCCCCATACGTCGAACAAGATCATCCGACAGTTCTACTTAGCCGCCATCGACGCCGCCCGCGACAGCATCAAATTGGTGAATCCCTATCTGACGCTGAACGGCAAGCTCAAGAGAAGCCTGCGTAGGGCCGTGAAACGCGGCGTGAAGGTGGAAATCATGGCAGGAGCCAAAAGCGATATCCCCTTGACGCCCGACTGCATGTTCTACAACCTGCACAACCTGATGAAGCACGGAGTACGGGTGTGGATATACGAGGGAGGGTTCCACCATACGAAGATCATCATGGTCGACGGGCAGCTATGCACGGTGGGTAGCGCCAACCTCAACGCCCGCAGTTTGAGTTGGGATTACGAGGAAAATGCTGTGATTGTCGACCCGAACACCACGCGAGAGCTCGACGCCATGTTCGACAAGGACAAGAAACGCTGCTTCCGTCTGACAGAGCAGACGTGGGACCAATTCCGCAGTCCGTGGCAGAAATTCCGCGGATGGTTCGCCCATTTCCTGGCACCATTCTTATAGGGTAATGGGGCTTATTGGGCTAATAAGGCTTATAAGGCTAATTAGGCTTATTGGGCTTATTGGGCTTATTGGGCTTATTGGGCTAATAAAAAAATTAAATCTTATTGATATCCACGTAGCCATTCATGACGGCATAGACCGTGAGAGCCGACACACTCTTCATGCCCAGTTTCTCGGTGATGTTCTTACGATGAGTGACCACGGTGGAGAGGGCGATGTTCAGCCGGTCGGCTATCTCTTTGTTGATGAAGCCCTGCGCCACCAGCGCCAGCACCTCTATTTCACGGTCGGAGAGCCGCTGTGCGTTCTCTCCCCCATCCTTTTTCAAGGAGGCATGATGAGGATGCCCCTGCCGTTCGAGCATGAGCAGCGACTTGACCAGTCGCTCCTCGGGCACATTGATGCACAGGCAATGGTAGCCCGCCAGTTGTTTGTCGGAATCGGGCGAGGGTGTGAGCACGATGGTTTTGCGTTTCTGCGTGTAGAAGAAAGGTATGTTCTCCAGAACGATGGAGAAATCGACGAAGAAATGTACGAAATGATCCGGTCCTGCCGCCTCGAAATCCTCGAAGGTATTGAATGCCTCGATCGTCAACTCCCTCATCACCGCAAGGAGGAGCTGTTTCAATCCGATGACAGCCAGGGTGTTGCCCGTGACGATGGCCATCTTGGGCTGGAAATGCGCATGTTGCGGCATGGAATGGTCGTTGTTCATAATTTGACGTTGGATATATCGATGAGGTTGTTGACAATGGCGTAGATGGTGAGACCCGCCGCGCTGTGTATCTGCAGTTTTTTGGCTATGTTGCGTCGGTGGGTGATCACCGTGTTGATGGCGATGCAGAGGTGGTCGGCTATCTCCTTGTTGGTCATGCCCTGCACCACGGCGATGACCACATCTTTCTCACGGTCGCTCAGTGTTTCCTGCTTATCACCATTGTTGCCTAACATCTTGGATATCTTATACGACACATTGTCTTGTTTCGACTTACGCTCTATCCATCTGATGGCAGGTATGAAGATATGGTCTTCCACGTCGGCATGCAGTCGGAGCCACTCCTCATTGTTGTACATATCGTAGAGCGTGGCGGTAAGTTTGTTGTTCTGCAGCCCATTGGCGGGCAGGTATTTGATGATGATGCTCTTGAGTTCGCGCAATTTATGGTCGATCTGTCCATGATGCTTCGAGAAGGTCTCGATGTTGTAGTTGCCCGATGGACTGTTGTTGATAAGCCCTTCGACATACGGGAAAACCGTTCGTTCCTCGTACTTCATGTGAGTACGTATGGAATGGGCATATTCATCGTAGAGTTTGAGTATCAACCGTGCCAGGTTATCGTTTTCGTCGAGCGCATCCACCAGTTCCTTACGTATGAATGGCAATTGGAAGTCAAGGTAATACTCATGGCTCGCCTTGAGATATTGCATAAGTGTGGGCACAGACAATTTGTCGATATCATCGAAATCGCGATACCCATTTATGGTGAAGTTGACCACAGCCAGGAACGTATATGTATCTACGCCCTGTGCCTCGCACACCTCCCGGACCGTTTTGTCGCCAAATCCCAGGTTGATGCCGAAGCTGCCCAGGCTTTGGAGCAAGTTGTAATTATCCTTGATGAGGGAAATCATTTTATCCTCAGCCTCATACATTTTCTGATGTTTCATAATGACCTTTGATTAGTGACGACTGCGACAGTCAAAAAGATGGGCTGCACAGATGGTATGCTTGAACATGCAAAATTACATATTTTCCGCGAAATACACAATCATCATTTTTAGGTATTTGCTTTTTCACCACACATTTACCCAACATTAAGTATTGCAGGAACCCGCTCCAGCGCGTAATTTTGCACACCGGAAGGCAGTGATGGTTACTACTCGGCACCCTTATCCTTAGGAATTACCAATTCAATAACATCATACATGGAAAAGGACTGATTGCGACCAGAAAACTGCTTTCCTTTTTCATGGGGTGAGAGGTGAGAGATAAGGAGCAAGGGGCACGGAGCAAGAGATTACTCCTACTTGTGAGAGGGTGGATTTTTTAAGGTGAGGGGTGAGAAAAACCATCATTTTTGGGTATTGTGAACAAATGTAAAAACTTATACTTTTGCAGTCGAAAAAAAAACGTTTTTGAATGAAAAAAGAATTAAAAAGAGGTGTCGCCGTATTGACAGCCATCATGGCTGGAGCACTGGGAGTGAATGCCCAGACCTCCACCTCCGACAGTGTGATGACCCACGCCAAGGGCAACAGGCTGAGTGTGGGTGCCTATGGCGAGGTGGGCTACACCCGCAATTTCTATAGCGACAACATTTATCGTTACAGCAATCCCAGCAAATATAAGGACGATCCGAGCAACGGCCGTTTCGACATCCCCCATGCCGTCATCTATTTAGGATACGACTTCGGCAAGGGCTGGACCTTCGGCACGGAGATAGAGTTTGAGCACACCGGCACGGGCAGTGCCGTAGAGATAGAGACCGACGAGGGAGGCGAATACGAGCACGAGGTGGAGAAAGGCGGCGAGGTGGAACTCGAACAGCTGTGGATACAGAAGTCGTTCGCCCCGTGGGCCAACCTTCGTGTGGGTCATATCGTGGTGCCCGTGGGTCTGAACAATGCCCACCATGAACCCTTGGATTTTTTCACTGTGTATCGTCCCGAGGGCGAGAACACCATCCTGCCCAGCACCTGGCACGACACGGGTCTGAGTTTCTGGGGCCGTTACGGCGACTGGCGCTACGAGTTGCAGGTGACCGCCGGTCTGAACGCCCTGAAGTTCAGTCGCGACAACTGGGTGAAGAACGGTGCGAAGAGTGCCTTCGAGTTCAAGCCCGCCAACAAATACGGTCTTTCCGCGCGTGTGGACAATTATACCATCAAGGGGCTGCGCCTCGCGGTAAGCACTTACTTCGGCAGGGCCATGCACAACACCTATCCCAATGAGATGGAAGGCGAGGGCAAGACCTACGACAAGGTGTCGGGCAATGTGTGGATTGGTTCGTTCGACTTCACCTTCAACCGTTACAACTGGATCGTGCGCGGCCAAGCCGACTACGGCACGTTGAGCGATGCCGCCGATGTGAGCAGCGCCAAGAGCCGCCAACCCAAGAACTCGCCCTATAACACCACGCCGGTAGGCAAGGCCGCCACCGCCATCGGTGTCGAGGCCGGTTACGATGTGTTTTCGCAGATAACCAAATTGCATGCCGACAACCAGAAGCTGTACGTGTTCGGCCGTTATGAGTATTACGACAGTTACATCAAGGAAGACAGCCAACCCTCCTACGACTATACGAAGCGTCAACGTATCGCCTTCGGCGTAAACTACTTCCCCCTGCCTCAGATAGCCGTGAAGTGCGAATACTCCAACCGCATCTTCAAGGATAAGTTCAACAACGAGCCTTCGCTCAGTCTGGGCATCGCTTACGAGGGATTCTTCCTGTAGGGGCCTCGGGCCTCCCCCTATAGGAGCCTCCCCCTGTCCCCCTCCCAAGGAGGGGGAAACTGGAGATAAGGAGGAGGTAAGAAGGTAAAAAGTAAATAGTAAAGACAAATATTCAATTATAACATAACGCATATTCAATTATAACATAACGCAAATTAAAAAAAGATGAAAAAATTATTCAAGTACGCGCTGCTGTTGATGGCGGCAGCAATGGTAAACACCAGTTTCACTGCCTGCGGCAGCGACGATGACGACGACAAGGGTGGTGGTTCGCAAATCATCGACCCCACCACCGATGATGAGTTGAAGGGCATCACTGAGGTTTACCTCAACAATGTGGTCTATCCCATCTACGGCAATCTGGCCGATGCCACCGAGCAGTTGTACAACCTCATCAACGAGCTGAAAGCCACGTTGAAAGGTGGCAGCAAGGTGAACCAATCGGAGATTGACGCCATCTGCTCCAAATACAAGGAAGCACGCGACTACTGGGAGAAGAGCGAAGCTTTCCTGTTCGGTGCTGCGAGCGATTTCGACATCGACCCGCATATCGACACCTGGCCTCTCGACCTGCCCACCCTGGCCGAGGACCTGAAGGACAACAACAAGATTTCCCATCTGGATGCCACCGACGGTATCACATGGGCTCGTTCGAAAGGTAACCTGACACCTGAGAACCTGGGCTTCCACGGCATTGAGTTCATCTTCTTCCGCAACGGCAAGAACCGCGATGTGGCCATTTTCAACAACGACGCCACTGAAGAAGACGCCGCCTTCGCCGGTCTCGACGTAACAGGTCGCGAAGAGGTGATCTTCGCTACCGCTGTGGCCGGTGACCTGCGCGACAAGTGCTACCAGTTGGAAGTGTCGTGGTTGGGCAACAAAGCCAAGGCGAGCCATATCGCCCGTATCGACGAGTGTAAGAAAGAGAATGCCGACGAGTTCAAGACCACGGTGGCCAAGAACGGTCTGAGCTATGGAGAGAACCTGCTGCGCACCACATCGAGCAGCACTTACTCGAACTGGTGGAAGGTGCTGGAGCAAATCTTCGTAGGTGGCTGTTCCAACATCTGCGCCGAGGTGGCCGACCAGAAGATGGGCCAGGCCTACCGCGCCGCCACAGGCAAACCCGAGAAACATGAAGATGAGGAGACTGGCGAGATGGTGGAAGACGACCCCAACTACATCGAGTCGCCCTACAGCTACAACTCGTTCACCGACTTCAAGGGCAACATCCTGAGCATCCAGTATTCGCTGTATGGCAATGTGGGCAACAGCACCGGCAGCAACAGTATCATGGCCTTCCTGACCAAATACTATCCCTCGTTGGCCGGCAGCCTACAGAGTAAGCTGCAAGCCGCCTTGGCCAGCCTCGACGCCTGTCAGGCAAGCGGTCGCGCCTTCGTACAGGACCCAGGAGCCTCCTGCGTAGGCAGCGCCATGGATGCCATCGGCGAATTGGACGCAGCCCTCAACAGCACCATCAACTATGTGCTGAAGAACTAATCGAACAGGTAACAACACGCCATAAGAGTTGTGTCGTCCTCGGGCGGCACAACTTTGGCGGTTAAAAACAGCAACACCTAAAACCACCATACCCATGAAACATTTCAAAACATGTAAGAGTCTGTTTCTCTGCCTATTAGGAGCATTTGCGCTCAGCAATTGCACCGACAAGGACGAGATTATCGACCCCTCCGAATCCGAAACAGGTGATATCAGTACCACCGATGAGGCCGACTACAAATATGTGGGCAAGGCCACCAAGGGTTTCAAGGCCGAGGAGTGGTATCCCGGCGGCGAGCTAGGCACCACAGAGAGCACCTCGGCGAGCAGTTACGAGATAGAGACGGAAGCAATCATGCGCGCCGACCTGTTCAACGCCTTCAAGAAAGGCGAACTGCTTTTTGAGCACGACTTCACCCCGACCAGCACCGCCGACTTCGCCGGCTTGGGTCCCGCCTACGTGCGTTCATCGTGCATCCACTGCCATCCCGGCTACGGTCATGGTAAGCGCGTAAGCCGCTACGATGCCGACTACCGCGGCAACGGTTACCTGTTGGTGGTGTACCATCCCATAGACGGTAACAACAGTGACGACGGTCCCTACATCAGCGAGGTGACAGGCATGCCGCAGACACGCGCCGTGAGTCCGTTCCTGCCCCCCATCGACGAAGGTGGCATCCATCTGAGTTGGGAGAAAGTGACAGCCATGGAGAGCGGCCTGCCCATGCAGTTCCCCGACGGCGAGAGCTACGAGCTCATCTATCCCGAACTCTCCATCGACATCGCCGCCTTCAACACCAACCCCAAACCTTCAAACCTCGCCTTCCGTCTGGAGAGCACCATCGGACTCTATGGCACCGGTCTGCTCGACGCCATTCCCGAAGACTCGCTCAAGAAACAGTATATGGCCGAGGCCCCCTATGTGGAGCTGAACCCCAATTTCTGGGATAAGGAAGCCAATGACTGGGCTCCCGGAGCTTGGTACACCCTGGCCGATGGCACGAAACGCATCAAGCGGTTCACCTACGCCATGACACGCGCCTCGCTGCAAGACGGTGCCGGTGCCAACGCCATGTGGAACATCCCCAACGTGAGCCGCAGCGACCGTCCCTACCTCTACACCACCGATGCTTGGGCACAGGCCATGTCGGAGAACCCCGACGTGATAGCCGCCATCAAGGCCGACCCCTCGTCGCCCTATTATTACGACGGCACCGACGAAGGCATCGCCGAAGCCGTGCGTGCACTGCTCTCGCCGAAGACCAACCAGTTCGACAACCCCTACCACAACTTCAAGCCCGAGATGACTGACAACAATTTCTGGCAGTACATGGTATGGCATCGCGGTCTGGCCGTGCCCCGCGCACGCGACCTCAACGACGCCGAGGTACAGCGCGGCAAGGAAGTGTTCACACAGATAGGTTGCGCCACCTGCCACCGTCCGAAGTGGGTGACCGGCGACGACTACTACTGGGCACCTGCCCCGATTACCAGCAACAACCTCTCGCTGCCCAAGTATCCGCTTCAGGTGATCTACCCCTATACCGACATGTTGCAGCACCGCCTGTACATGAAGAACGGCATCCACGGCAGTTGGTGCCGCACCACCCCGTTGTGGGGCCGCGGCCTGTCGATGGTGAACACCGGTGCCGACGACCGTCTGCACGACTGTCGCGCCCGCAACGAGATAGAAGCCATCATGTGGCACGCCTACAGCAAGAAGTCTGACGCCTACGCCAGTACGGAGCG
The DNA here is from genome assembly GCA_900316685.1 of uncultured Prevotellaceae bacterium. Classification (GTDB taxonomy): domain Bacteria; phylum Bacteroidota; class Bacteroidia; order Bacteroidales; family Bacteroidaceae; genus Prevotella. Next base: position 35,013 of record ONDS01000027.1, read on the forward strand.
CTTCTTCTACCTGCCGAAGAGTGACCGCGACGCTGTGGTGAAGTTCCTGCAGTCTATTTAAAGCCTCCCCCCAACCCCCTCCCAAGGAGGGGGGGCAGGGGGCAAGGAGCAGGGAACAAGGGGCAAGGAGCAAGGAGCAAGAGAAATGTCCGCCGGAGGATTCTTTCTTAACTCTTAATTCTTAATTCTTAACTCAGTACACTCAACACTCAACACTAAACACTAAACACTAAACACTAAAAGCCCACGGTTTTATCGCTGAAACACACGAAAAGCCGTGGTCTTTACGTTATACAAGAAAAAAGGAGACATGAAGAAAGCACTGGCAAGCATTTACATCCTGCTGCTCGTAGTAATGGCAGGCGCCACCATCGTTGAAAAATACAAAGGCACCGATTTCGTGGGTGTCCATATCTATGGCTCGTGGTGGTTCACAGCGATGTGGGCCATCCTCACGGCGTTAGCCATTGCCTGGATTGTACGTCGCAAGGTGCGTCGTTGGTCGGTGCTCTTGCTACATGCTTCCTTCATGGTCATCCTGGCAGGAGCCCTGTTCACCCATCTCACCGCCCGCACGGGTATGATCCACCTGCGGCAAGGCGAACAGACCAACCAATATGCCGATACCGAGATGAAGCTGCGCGACCTGCCTTTCACCCTTCGTTTAGACACCTTCGAGGTACGTTACCACGAGGGCACAGCCAGTGCCATGGACTATGTGTCGAGCGTGACACTGACGGAAGGTGAGGTAAAAAGCCGTCACACCATCTCGATGAACAGCATACTCTCACACGGTGGCATCCGTCTGTATCAGAGTTCTTACGACATGGACGGCCGCGGCACCGTGCTCTCCGTGAACAGCGACCCTTGGGGCATCCCCCTCACCTACTTAGGCTACGCCCTGCTCTTCTTCTCGCTCATCTTCATGCTCATCGACCCCAAGGGAGCCTACCGCCGGTTGCTCCGTCATCCGCTGCTTAGGAAAGGTACCTTTGCGCTGGCCCTGCTCCTGCTGCCCTGCCATGCCTTCGGCGAGGGAGAGGAATTGCCCCCCACCCTTAGCCAGCCCGTGGCGAAGAAGATGGGGCAGCTGTTGATGAACTACAACGACCGTATCTGTCCTGTGCAGACCTTCGCCCTCGACTTCACCAAGAAGCTCTGCGGCAAGAAAAGTTACCGAGGCTTGAGCGCCGAGCAGGTGCTCGCCGGTTGGTTGTTCTATGGCGACCGCTGGAGCGATGAGCCGATGCTCAAGGTGAAAGGCAGCGAACTACAGCACCACCTCGGGATGACGAGTCCTGTGAGTCTGAACAGCCTATTCGACACCAAGTCAGGCTATCGCCTTGGTCCGTTGGTCAATCAGTCGTACCATGGCAACCAGGATGCCCTGCACAAACAGGCCACACAGCTCGACGACAAGTTGATGCTCATCATGGAGCTGCGCCAGGGTCTGTCGCTGAAGCTCTTCCCCTACACCGACGAGCGTGGCACCCACTGGTACGCCCCCACCGACAGCATACCCGACACCGTGGAGCCGGAGCACAAGAAATACATCACCGAGGTGTTCAGCCGTCTCTACGACGATGTGCTGAAAGGCGATGAGAAACGTGTGACAGCCTATTTCGACAAGATGGCGGAATACCAACGCATGAGCGGTGGCAACAGTCTACCCAGTGCGACGAGCATCCGTGCCGAGCACCTATACAATGCCATCCCCTTCGCCACCATCCTATTCATGGTCTGCCTGACCATGGGATTCCTCACCTTAGGCTACTTCATGCGGCGGTTGGTGAAGAACAAGGAGCAAGGAGCAAGGAGCAAGGGGCAAGGAGCGGAGCGACTGTTTTTGTTTTTCAGCCTGGGAGTGATGGAGCTCTGTTTTCTCTCCCTCACGCTCTGTCTGGTTCTCCGTTGGATTATCCGTGGCACTGTGCCTATGGGCAACGGCTACGAGACAATGCTGTTGATGTCATGGCTTATCCTCTTAGCTTCCATGATGGCCTATCGCCGGTTCCGCATCGTGCTCACCTTTGGCTTTCTATTGGCAGGTTTCTTCTTGTTGGTGGCGCATATCAGTGACATGGACCCGCAAATCAGCCATCTCATGCCTGTGCTCCAATCGCCCCTGCTGAGCATCCATGTGAGCGTCATCATGATGTCGTACGCCCTGTTGTCGCTCACTTTCCTCTGCGGTCTGACCGCA
>ONDS01000025.1 GCA_900316685.1 uncultured Prevotellaceae bacterium
GTAAGGACTTTCCTCAAATTGTTGAAACTTTTCAATGAGATTTCATTCAACGAGTACTCACCAATCTTTCAACACTGCAAAGTTAGAGTGTAATTCGTTTAATTCGTAGTCGAAAAAATCGTAGTCGAAAAAAATCGTAGTCGAAAGAAAAATCGTTTTGGAAAAATACACTCCGTTGTCTGGAAAAAGCAGTAGAGACGTCACAGCGTGGCGTCTCTACGTGCTATTCTAAAAGGATTGACCTCTTATTTCAGTTTCTGGAAACCATAAGCAGCCACGCAGCCCAGTTCCTCTTCGATGCGGATGAGCTGGTTGTACTTAGCCATACGGTCGGTGCGGCTCAGCGAACCGGTCTTGATCTGACCCGAGTTGGTGGCCACGGCGATGTCGGCGATGGTGGTGTCCTCGGTCTCACCCGAACGGTGCGAGGTAACGGTGGTGTAACCATGACGGTGAGCCATCTCGATGGCTTCCAGGGTCTCGGTCAGCGAACCGATCTGGTTCACCTTGATGAGGATGGAGTTGGCGGCACCCATCTTGATACCCTTCTCCAAGAACTTGGTGTTGGTCACGAACAGGTCGTCGCCCACCAGCTGGCAGCGATCGCCGATCTTGGCGGTCAGCTTCACCCAGTTGTCCCAGTCGTTCTCGTCCAGACCGTCCTCGATGCTGTCGATAGGATATTTGGTGATGAGCTCCTCGAGATAAGCAATCTGCTCGTCGGCGCTCAGTTTCTTGCCGTTGGGATCCTTCTTCTTGCCGTTCTTCAGCTGACGGTAGTCGTAGAACCACTTGCCATCTTCCTGCACGGCGAACTCGCTGGCGGCGCAGTCCATGGCGATCTTCACGTCCTTGCCCGGCTCATAACCGGCGGCCTTGATGGCTTCGACGATAGTGTCGAGGGCATCCTCAATGCCGTTGAAGTTGGGGGCGAAACCACCCTCGTCGCCTACGGCGGTGCTCAGACCACGGGCCTTGAGCAACTTGGCCAGGTTGTGGAACACCTCGGCGCCCATGCGCACGGCCTCACGCTCGTTGGGAGCGCCCACCGGACGGATCATGAACTCCTGGAAAGCGATGGGTGCATCGGAGTGGGCACCACCGTTCACGATGTTCATCATAGGCACGGGCAGGGTGTAGGTGTTGGCACCACCGATATAACGATACAGAGGGATGTTCAGGGCCTTGGCGGCAGCCTGTGCGGTAGCGAGCGACACACCGAGGATGGCGTTGGCGCCGAGCTTGCTCTTGGTGGGAGTGCCATCTAAGGCGAGCATCTTATAGTCGATGCCACGCTGGTTGAACACACATTCGCCAACCAGGGCGGGAGCGATCACGTTGTTCACATTCTCAACGGCTTTCAGGACACCCTTGCCGAGATAGCGGTTCTTGTCGCCATCGCGGAGCTCCAGGGCTTCGTTCTCGCCGGTGGAGGCACCGGAGGGAACGGCGGCGCGACCCATCACGCCGTTTTCGAGGGTTACCTCAACTTCTACTGTAGGATTGCCACGTGAATCCAAAATCTCTCTTCCGTGAATTTTGCAAATTTTCATAATAATATGTTTAACGATAAATGATACTTATGAAACAGGGTTTATTTTTTCCACCGCAAAATTACTTCCTTTTTCCCAAATAACGAAATACTTACCTTATTTTAAGATATTTTTAATCAATGGAATTATGTTTTCGCAAGTTCCAGTTGCTCCTTTGTTTCTTTTCTCCCCCTATAAGCATATCCCATTTTGTAAAAAAAATTAAAATCATTCTTTTCGTTGATGAAAAATCTTAATTGGGGGAATAGTTTTTTTGCTATTACGGAGAAATGCTTATATTTGCAAACGAAAAGGGGGATAAAACCTCTAAAAACTAAGTAGAACATATTAAACTAAAGGTAAAATGAAAAAAATCTTATTGTTTTTCGCCATGCTGGTCACGGTGACCGCTGGCTACGCACAGGATGGCAAACAGTGTTGCGGTAAGTGCAATGACTGCAAGGAAGGAAAGGAATGCAAGGAATGCAAAGACTGCAAGGACAAGGCTTCCAACGTGGAGCAGTTGACAGCCGATATGGTGAGCCAACTCCAACTCGATGAGAAGCAGGCCGCACAGCTGAAAGCCCTCAACGAGGAATATGCCGAGGTGCTCCGCGCTCCTGGTCGTCATCATGGTCATGGTCGTTTCCAGCGTGGTCCTCAGCCCTCTCGTCAGGATATGAGGTCGCAGGCACAGGATGGCGAGCAGGGAGAACTGCAACAGGCTCCGCAGATGAGTCGCAGGGAGGCAAGACCAGGCATGGAACGCCGCGACGATGGCAAACGCGAACAGATGCGTGCCAAACGCGCCGAATACGAACAGAAGCTCAATGGGATACTCACTGCCGACCAGCAGGAGAAATGGCGCTCGCTGCGCCCCGCTCCGCGCGGCATGCGCAGACGTTGACATATCGATTATGCGAACGGCAGCAGTTGGTCTGCTGTCCTTTGAGGTGGCAATGGCATCAAAACCATTGCCACCTCTTCATTCATAAAAAAATTACCTTTTTTGTGCTTTTCTATAGAATATTGTGTATTTTTGCAACGAAAAATAGGAAATCATTAACAATCATCATAATTTGGCGTATGAAGAAAAAATTACTCTTATTGATGGCTTTGGCCACCGTGTCGCTTGGCATCCAGGCGCAGTTAGTGAAACAACAGATGAAACCTCAGCAAGGCCCCAAGCCCCATCGCAGCATGGCAGCACCCGCCCTGGCTGAGGGCAACGGCATCTGGTGGGGATACTACGATGGTGTGGGAGAGCGTAGCGCCTTGGGCGTTCAATCAGCGGAAACCTATTACCAGGCCATACGTATCGATCCCACCAACGCGACGTTGGTCGGCAAGACGATTACCAAGGTGCGCATCTACCTGCGCGAGCTCAGAATTCTGGATGGAGTGTCGCTGTGGTTGTCCACTACCTTACCCGACACACCGAAAGATGCCGATGTGGCGCTCGTCGAACTGAAGACAGATGAACTCAGCGGTGGCGACGAGGGCGACTATTACAATGGCATGCCCACGGATATCACCCTGCCCTCTCCCTACACCGTGACGGAGAAGGGAGTATATGTCGGTCTCACCTATACCGTCACCGACGCATCGTCGAATGCGGGTCAATACCCCATCGTCACCACTTATGGAGTGGATGAGGTGCCTAATGCCCTCTTCCTCAAGACATCGTTGAGCGTTCCCACATGGGAAGACATGTCGCAACAAGGGTTTGGCAACCTTGCCATGCAACTCTTCGTCGAAGGTGACTTTGCCGGCAACGGGGCCAGCGTCGTAGGTGTCGATGAGTTGGTGGTGGCTTCCGGACAGACCGTCAACCGCAATGTGACGTTCAACAACGCCGGCTCCAACGGTATCTCGTCTATCGATTATACGATAACAGCCGGTGGCGTGGAAAGCGAGCTGCAGCATCTTGACCTGCCCGCACCCTTTGGTATCTTCGGCGGCAACGTGGCTGTGAAACTGCCGTTTACGGGTGCCGAAGAGGCTGGCAAGAGCCAAGTGACCATCAGCGTGAAGAAAGTGAACGGTGAGGACAACGAAGTGACCGAGGGTGCTTCCTTCACCACCGAGATGACCACGGTGGCTCGGAAGGTGGAGCGCAAGGCGGTAGTGGAGGAATTCACAGGCTTGACCTGTGGATGGTGTCCGCGTGGCATCGTGGGTATGGAAAAGGCGCGCGAGCATTTCGGCGACCAGTTCATCGGCATAGCCGTGCATGGATTCTCCTCGGCCTCTACCGATGCCATGACTTATCTCAATACCGGTGCCTATGCCCGTATCTTCAGCGGTTCGGCTCCTGCCTGCCATCTCAACCGCTCTTACGGCGAGATTGACCCGAAGGAGGGTTATAGCGGCTCCATCATCAGTGATATACAGGAAGATTTGGACAATGTGGCTGCCAAGGTGGATGTATCCGTAGATGGTGAGTTCAGCGAGGACAACAAGAAGGTGAATGCACACGCTCAGGTGGAGGCACTCTCCGACGACAGCTATACCGTGGCCTTCGCCGTGGTGGCCGACGGCCTCTCCGGCTCGGGCTCGGGATGGATTCAGTATAACTACTACTACCAATATACACCGGCACAGGTTGGCGACCCTGATTTGATGGAATTCTGTAAGGGAGGCTCCTATGGCAAGTCTTCCGTCCCGGGTCTGAAGTTCAATGATGCGATGATGGTGAGCTCCTACGTCAGTGGCAACAACAAGGTGGAGACCCTCGGCACCATGACCACAGGTCAGGTGGAGGAGCGTGAGTACACGCTCACCTTGCCCACCAGGACCTCGCTGAAGACCGCTCTCGCCTCGGCCATCGAGGAGGGTAGGGTCTATATCGTGGCGTTGGTTATCGATGGTAACGGACGCATCACCAATGCCGCCAAGGCTCAGGTGCAGGCTGCCACGACCGCCATACAGGGCGTTTCCTCCAACACCGGCACCACCGAGGTGGCTCGCTACAATGCCGACGGCGTGCGTCTGCAAGCACCCGCCCGCGGCATCAACATCGTCCGCATGAGCGACGGCACCGTCCGTAAGGTCGTGGTGGAATGAACTCAGATTTTTGAGTTTTGAATGTTGAATATTGAATTGTCGCCTACGGCGATGAACGAATTATTCAATGTAGAATTTTCGGAAGTTAGCATAATGTAAATAATTAGAGGATGTGCCCGTTTTGACACACCCTCTTTTTTATGTAAATACAGAATGAAGGGTCAGCTCAATCATTCAACATTCAAAAAATCAACATTCAATCATCGCGCAGCGATAATTCAAAAACCAACATTCAACATTCAACACTTAAAACTCATCTGATGAACAGCAGTTCGCGATATTTCGGCAGTGTCCAGCACTCGTCGCTCACGATCAGCTCCAACTTGTCTATCTCATAGCGTATCTCCTCAATCTTGGGAGCCACGGTGTCGTGGTAGGCAATGGCTTTCTCGCGCACCGATTCGATGCGGTTGGCCACCTTGCGGGCTTCCACCAACTCCTCCACACCTTCTTCTATGCGGTGACTGCGTTGGGCTATCTCCTTGATGATCTTCTTGTTGCGCACTGTCAACTCGTCGGCCTCGGCATGGTCGAAGATGGCGTACATATTCTGCACATTCTGCGCCAACTGGCTCTGGTAGTGGGTCACCACGGGGATGATATGGTTCATCGACAGGTCGCCCATCACACGGGCCTCTATCTGTATCTTCTTCGTGTAGGTCTCCCACTTCACCTCGTTGCGGGCGGCCAACTCCTTGCGGTTCATCACGTTCATACGCTCAAACATCGCCACGGTGTCGTCGTCTAAGTAACGGTCGAAGATAAGCGGACAACTGGTCTCCACATCCAACCCGCGCCTCGTGGCTTCCTCCACCCATTCGTCGCTGTAGCCGTTGCCGTCGAAATGGATGGGTTTGCAGGTCTTGATGTCGGCACGCAGCACATCGATGATGGCGGAGGTCTGCTCGGCGCCTCCCGCCACAAGGGCGTCTACACGTTGCTTAAAGTCTGTCAGTGCCTCGGCTACGGCGGTGTTCAGGGCTATCAGCGCGCTGGCACAGTTGGCCTCGGCACCCACGGCACGGAACTCGAAGCGGTTGCCGGTGAAGGCGAAGGGAGAGGTGCGGTTGCGGTCGGTATTGTCGATGAGCAACTCGGGTATCTCGGGGATGTCGAGCTCCATCTTCTGCTTGCCCGCCATGATGAACAGGTCTTCCTTGTCGGCTCGCTCGATATGGTCGAGCAGTTCGCTGATTTGCTTGCCGAGGAAGGAGGAGATGATGGCTGGCGGAGCCTCGTTGGCACCTAAGCGGTGGGCGTTGGTGGCACTCATGATCGAAGCCTTCAACAGTCCGTTGTGGCGGTAGACGCCCATCAGCGTCTCTACGATGAACACCACGAAGCGCAGGTTCTGCTCCGGGGTCTTGCCGGGGGCGTGCAGCAGCACGCCGGTGTCGGTGCTCAGGCTCCAGTTGTTGTGCTTGCCCGAGCCGTTGATGCCGGCGAAGGGCTTTTCATGGAGCAGGGCGCGGAAACCATGCTTGCGGGCCACGCGCTTCATCAGCGACATGAGCAGCATGTTATGGTCGACGGCCAGGTTGGTCTCTTCATAGATAGGTGCCAACTCAAACTGGTTGGGTGCCACCTCGTTGTGACGGGTCTTGCAGGGGATGCCCAGTTCCAAGGCCTGTATCTCCAGGTCTTTCATGAACGCCTGCACGCGGTCGGGGATGATACCGAAATAGTGGTCGTCCATCTGCTGGTTCTTGGCGGAGTCGTGCCCCATCAGCGTACGACCGGTGAGCATCAGGTCGGGTCGGGCGGAATACAGTCCCTCGTCGACGAGGAAATACTCCTGTTCCCAACCTAAGTTCGAGGTCACCTTCTTCACCTGGGGGTCAAAATAACGGGCCACGGCCACGGCGGCCTCGCTCACCGCACGTATCGACCGCTTCAGCGGGGCCTTGTAGTCGAGGGCCTCCCCGGTATAAGAGATGAAGATGGTGGGGATGCAGAGGGTATCGTCGATGATGAACACGGGCGAGGTGGGGTCCCATGCCGAATAACCACGGGCCTCGAAGGTGGCGCGGATGCCACCCGAGGGGAACGACGAAGCGTCGGGCTCCTGCTGAACGAGCAACTTGCCGCTGAACTCCTCTATCATGCCTCCCTTGCCATCGTGCTCGATAAAGGCATCGTGTTTCTCGGCGGTACCCTCGGTCAGTGGCTGGAACCAGTGGGTGTAGTGGGTCACGCCGTTCTCCTCGGCCCACTGTTGCATGCCCGAAGCCACGGCATTGGCGATGCTGCGGTCGAGGGGAGCGCCATTGTCGATCACGTCAATCAGTTTCTCATATACGTCGCGCTGTAGGTATTTGAACATCTTGGCGCGCGTGAACACTTTCCTGGCGAAATACTCTGAAGGACGCACTGCCGGAGTACTAACCTCCACCGGCTTTTTGGTAAAGGCTTCCTCCACCACTTGGAATCTTAAATTTGGCATTTATTTAAATGTGAAATATGAAATTTGAATGACGTAATGTCGTAATCGAAAGTCGTAATAACGTTATAACGATATAACGTGATAACGAAATAACTGAACTCCCGAATCACATCACTCCTATCCACCGGAGGATATCGTTGAGGTTGGCCACCACCATGAGGAGGAGCAACAGGCCGATACCGATATATTCGGCCCATATCATGAATTTCTCACTCGGCTTGCGGCCGGTGATCATCTCCCATAGCAGGAACAGCACATGACCACCGTCGAGGGCGGGGATGGGCAGGATGTTCATGAAGGCCAGGATGATACTCAGGAAGGCGGTCATACGCCAGAACATCATCCAGTCCCACTCGGCAGGGAACAGGCTGCCGATGGCGCCGAAGCCACCCAGTGACTTGGCTCCGTCGGCGGTGAACACATACTTCATATCGTCGACATAGCCTCGCAACACGCCGATGCCGTATTTGATGCCGGCGGGGAAACTCTCGAAGAAGCCATACTCCAGATGGGTCTCCTTATAATAATCGTAGATGCTCGACTGCGCCACACCCAGTTTCAGGTCGGGGCTGAGCGTCACCTGTGTGGTGTCGGTGGTTCCCGTGGCCTTATGCAGGATGGCGATGGTGGCTTTCCTGATGGCCAGACTGTCGGCGGCAGTGGTCTTGCTCGCCAGCACATCCGACAGACGACCCACCTCGTAGGTGTACTCGTTCCATGAGTCTACGCTCTTGCCGTTCACTGCTACTATCTTGTCGCCTTTCTGCAAGCCGATGGAGGCGGCAGGCGACTCGGGCATCACACTGTCGATGTCGGCAGGTACCAAGGGAGCCACGAACGTGGGTTGCGTCTTGATCATGTTGAGCAGGTTGAGCTCCTCCTTGATGGGCAGGCTCATCTGCTTGCCGTCGCGGATGAGGTCCACGCGCGTAGCGTCGGTGAGCGAACGGTAGAGGTCGACGTCGAATTTCGTAAACGTCTTCTTGTCGGTGCCCAACAGGATATCGCCGTCCTTGAAACCCATGGCCTTGGCTTCCTCGTTGAACTTCATACCCATGCTCATGTCGCGGGTCTGGATATAGGAGTCGCCCCAGTAGAAGAGCACCATCGAATAGATGAACAGCGCCAAGAGGAAATTGACGAGCACGCCGCCGATCATGATGAGCAAACGCTGCCAAGCGGGTTTGGTGCGGAATTCCCATGGCTGCGGCGGCTGCTTCATCTGCTCCACATCCATCGACTCGTCTATCATACCGGCTATCTTACAATAGCCGCCAAGGGGCAACCAACCAATACCGTATGTGGTGTCGCTCTTCTTCGGTTTCCATTTAAACAGGCTGCCATTCCACTTGCCGATGCTCGGGTCGAAGAACATGTAGAACTTTTCCACCCTCACACCGAAAAGCTTAGAGAAGAAGAAGTGGCCTCCTTCGTGCAGCAATACAAGGATGGAGATAGACAGCAGAAACTGTAATAATCGTATCAGAAATACTTCCATGTGTGATTCTTTTATAGGAGTTCAGGAGTTCAGACGTTAGTCTCCCGTCTCATCCTTTGTTTTCTTATTCGTGAAATTCGTTTAATTCGTTGTTAGGAAAGAAATGGGGATAATTGGAATAATTATTCAAGAATTAGGGATTTATTCGTGAAATTCGTCTCATCCGTTGTTTCTCATTCGTGAAATTCGTTTAATTCGTTGTTTTTAATAGTTCCTCTTCCGCGATGCGTCGTGCCTCGGCGTCGGTGGCCACGTAGGTGTCGTAGTCGGGCGTGGCATCGAAAGTGGCGCGTTGCATGGTCTTGGCGATGATCTCGCCCATGTCGAGGAACGAGCAACGCTCTTCGAGGAAAGCCCGGTTCACCACCTCATTGGCGGCGTTGACGATGCAAGGCATGTTGCCACCACGGTTCATGGCTTCGAAGGCCAAGGCCAAGCAACGGAACTTCTCCACGTCGGGCTCGAAAAACTCCAAGGGGTGACGGGTCAGGTCAAGACGCTCGGAGGTGAGCGGCAGACGCTCGGGGAAGGAGAAGGCATACTGGATAGGCAGGCGCATGTCGGGCACGCCGAGCTGGGCCTTCACCGCTCCGTCGGCAAACTGCACGGCACTGTGCACGATGCTCTGGGGGTGGACAAGCACCTGGATGCGGTCCACGGGCACACCGAAGAGCCATGAGGCTTCCATCACCTCGAACCCTTTGTTCATCATCGTGGCGCTGTCGATGGTGATCTTGGCTCCCATGTCCCAAGTGGGATGGCGGAGCGCGTCGTTCTTCGTCACATGGGCCAGTTGCTCCATCGTGTAGGTGCGGAAAGGACCGCCACTGGCGGTGAGCAGTATCTTCTCTATCTCGTTGTCACCCTCGCCCACGATGCTCTGAAAGATGGCGGAGTGCTCGCTATCGACGGGCAGGATGGGCACATGGTGCTCCTGTGCCAGTCGGCACACCAATTCGCCAGCCACCACCAGCGTCTCCTTGTTGGCTAAGCATATCTTCTTGCGGGCACGGATGGCATGGAGGGTGGGCGACAGGCCGGCGAAACCGACCATGGCGGTGAGCACCATGTCGATGGGCCCGGCCTCGACAATCTCGTCAAGGGCCTGACGACCGGCATATACCTTCACGTCGGGCATGTCGGCGAGCAACGCCGTCAGTGGCTCGTAATAGGTGTCGTCGGCTATGACCACCGCCGCGGGATGGAAACGGTGGGCTTGTTCGGCCAACTGCTCATAACGGCGGTTGGCCGTCAGACAATAGGCCTCATAACGGTCGGGATGCTGGGCGATGACGTCTAAGGCCTGTGTCCCTATCGACCCGGTGGAACCGAGTATACATATCTGTTGTTTCATTTCTCTTTATTATCAGGAGTTCAAGAGTTCGGGAGTTCAGAAGTTCAGGAGTTCGGGAGTTCAGACATTAGTCCAGAACCTCATTGTCTTCATTAGACGGAGTAATCTCTCACCCCTTACTTCTCACCCCTCACCTCTCAAATATCACCTCTCACATCTCCAATAACCCCTCGGGCACTCGGTAGTCGATGCGGTGGGCATCGCTGTCGATGTGCTCTATAAGGTCTTCTGCCGCGGGGAGCAGTATGTCGCGCCCGTCGGCCGTCTCTACGTTGAATAATATGTTGGCGGTGGTGTCGTCTACGCCTGTCAGCGAGCCGATGCACCTGCCGTCGTGCGTGTCGTACAGTTGATAACCGATGATAGCGGCCCACGACAGCTGATCGTCGCCGTCGGCCAACTCACGGGGGAAGAACACGTCGCAACCGGTCAGGCCCCGGGCATGTTCCATATCATCGATGTCGCAAAATTTCACCAAGGCGGTGGTATCGGTACGGAAACGGTATTCCTCGAAGAAGAAAGGCACCAGGATACCATCGATGCGGAGCACCACATAGTCGGCATCCACACGGTCGAACACATCGTCTTCCACCTGCATGGTCACCTCGCCTCTCACGCCATGGGCCTTGCCTATCCGTCCTATCTTATATACCTCTTCTTCCCGGATCATACCTTACTTATTCTTTCATGCTCCTTGCCCCTTGCACCATGCACCTTGCACCTTGCCCCTTATTAATTAATACTCCACCCTTTGGATATTGGCTCCTAAGAGGTTCAGACGGTTCTCGATATCTTCGTAGCCACGGTCTATCTGGGCGATATTGTCGATGCGGCTGGTGCCGTTGGCGCTAAGCGCGGCGATGAGCAGGGCGATACCCGCACGGATGTCAGGACTGGTCATCCTGCCTGCACGTAGACGGAGCTTATGGTCGTGACCCACCACCACGGCGCGATGGGGGTCGCAGAGGATGATCTGGGCGCCCATGTCGATGAGTTTGTCGACGAAGAACAGGCGGCTCTCAAACATCTTCTGGTGGATGAGCACACTGCCACGGGCCTGCGTGGCCACCACCAGCAACACCGACAGCAGGTCGGGCGTCAGCCCGGGCCATGGCGCGTCGGCCAGGGTCATGATGGTGCCATCGATGAACGAGTCGATCTGGTAATGGCTGTGGTGGGGGATGAACAGGTCGTCGCCCTCCACCTTGATGCGGATGCCTAAGCGGCGGAAGGCGTCGGGGATGATGCCGAGGTTCTTCAGCGACACGTTCTTGATGCGGATGCCGTCGCCCACCATGGCAGCCATGCCGATGAACGATCCCACCTCGATCATGTCGGGCAGCACCTTATGTTCGGCACCATGCAACTCCTTCACACCCACCACGGTGAGCAGGTTGGAGGCGATGCCGCTGATCTGTGCTCCCATGCTGTTGAGCAGGTGGCACAGCTGTTGCACATAAGGCTCGCAGGCGGCATTGTAGATGGTGGTGGTGCCCTCGGCGAGTACCGCGGCCATGATGATATTGGCGGTACCGGTCACCGAAGCCTCATCTAAGAGCATGTGGCAACCTTTCAGTCTCGTGGCGGAGAGCTCGAACACGTCGCGGCCCTCCACACGCTCGAACTTCGCCCCTAAGCTCTTGAAACCTAAGAAGTGGGTGTCTAATCGGCGCCGACCTATCTTGTCGCCGCCGGGCTTGGCGATGGTGGCCTTATGGAAACGGGCCAACAACGGACCGATGGTCAGCACGCTGCCGCGAAGTGAGGAACAGCGGCGCACGAACTCGTCGCTCTGCAAATAGTCGAGGTCGAGCTTGTCGGCTTGGAAGATATACTCCCCGGGGACGGGACGCTTCACACTCACTCCCATGCTCTCAAGCAAGAGGATAAGGTTGTTCACATCCAATATGTCGGGGATGTTCTTGATATGTACGGGCTCGGTGGTGAGCAACGAGGCACAGATCACTTCCAACGCCTCATTCTTGGCACCTTGCGGTTGGATGGTGCCGCTGAGCTTACGCCCTCCTTCTATGATGAATGACTGCATTGGCTATCTTTTCTTTCTGCGTTTTTCCGTACTTGCTTCCTTGATGTTGATTTTCTCAAACTCAAACTTGTCGAGGTCGAGCTGTATCACTCCGTCGGTGAAATGGGCCAGGTCGGAGGCTATCTTCTCGTGGTCGGCACTGCCATGGCTCCACTGGTGCAGGTCGCGCTGCATCTGGTTGGCGGTCATGCGTGTCAGCTGGTCGCGTTCGGCTCCGGCGGGCATGGTCTTCAATTTCTCGAACAATTCAAACACCATGTGACCGTAATGGCGCACAGGGATACGCTGCATGGGGTAGGGCATCGGTTCGGGACGGCCGGCGATCTTCAGCGCCTGACTCACATCATAAGGATAATCGATGTCGAGCTGATAACCGCTCATGATGGCCAGGTGGTCCCATAACTTCTGCTTGTGGTCGCTGCTGTCGCGCCCTTGGGGTGACATGCGCTGCATGATGTCGATGATGGTCTCGGCACAACGCTGACGCTCCTGTTTCGTGGGCAGCGATATGGCGTGCTCCACCATCTTCTGGATTTCACGCCCATACTCGGGGAGCTTGAGTTCCTCGCGCTGGGTGTTGTAGTCTAATCCTTTCATTTTCATATCTTTGTATGCTAAGTTCAAATTGTTTCCTCTTCTCACTTCTCACCTTTCACCTCTCACTTCTCACCCCTCTTCTTCGCCACGAAGTCCTTGAGGTAGAAGGGCGTGAAGTAGGCCACGTCTTCCGTCTTTCCCTGGGCGATACGTTTCTCCGCCAGTGGAAACATGTATTTGGCCAGCGGCTGGATGCCATCTATGTAGTGGGCATTGGGATGGTCCACCACCGGCATGCATTTCTTGGCTCCGGGTCCGAAGAAATATACGGGACGGTGGTCGAGGTATTCGCGGTAAGTGTCTGCATCCACCACGTCGGCCCTCGTCTCTCTCTCCACATGCAGGGCACGGTCGTAGACGGCGGCGTAGACCTCCATCCTTCGTGCATCGATCATCGGACAGAGCAGGGCCTCCTCCTCCAATTCCATGCGCCCCAGCAAGACGGGCACGCAGAGCAATTCAAGGGTAGGCACACTGATGAGCGGCACGCCGGCGCCATAGCACACACCTTTGGCCATCGACACACCTATACGCAAACCCGTGTAGGAACCGGGACCGCTGCTCACCGCTACGGCGTCCAACGGTATGGCATGACTGTCGGCAAAGGAGAGGGCCTCGTCGATGTATCCACCTAACTTCTGGGCATGGTTCGGGCCTTCGAAATCCTCGGCATGATAGATGCAGGCTCCGTCTTCGCTCACCGCCACAGAGCACACATCAGTGCTCGTGTCAATATTCAAAATGCACGACATGTTGAAGAATATTCCAAAATTAAAGTGCAAAATTACGCATTTTTAAATAGAAATTCGTACTTTTGCATAAAAATATTGCCGAAAGGCTGAAATTAGTTGATGAGTTGACGGGTTAACGGGTTGACGAGTAGACGAGTTGATGAGTTGACGAGTTGATGCCAATACTTACAACTTAGTTGTCCGCGAGACCCCCAAACCCTAAGCCATCAACCCTAAACCATTAAAATATGATACTTTCCATGACGGGCTACGGCAAGGCTGTCGTACCCTTCGCTGACAAGAAAATCAATGTCGAGGTGAAGTCGCTCAACAGCAAAAACCTCGACCTGTCTACACGCATCGCCCCTCTCTACCGTGAAAAGGAGATGGAGATACGTCAACTCATAGCCACGGCGGTGATCCGGGGAAAGGTCGACTTCTCCATTTGGATAGAAAAAGAGGCCACAGCCGATGCCACTCCCATCAACGGGGCTCTGGTGGAGAACTACTACCGCCAGATCAAGGACATAGCCGCCAAAAGTGGAATACCCGAGCCGCAAGACTGGTTCTACACCTTGCTGCGTATGCCCGATGTGACCACCAAGACCGAGGTGGAACAGCTCTCCGACGAGGAGTGGGCGGTGGCTAAGGGGGCGGTCATCCAGGCCCTCGACCAACTCACCGCCTTCCGACGCCAGGAGGGCGAGGCCCTGCAGGTGAAGTTCACCGAAAAGGTGGACAATATCGCAGCTCTCTTGGCACAGCTCGCCGACTATGAGCAGGCGAGGATTGACAAGATTCGTGCGCGCATCGTCGAGGGACTGAAGAGCCTGCCCGAGGTGGAATACGACAAGAACCGCTTGGAGCAGGAGATGATTTATTACATCGAGAAACTCGACATCAGCGAAGAGAAACAGCGGCTGGCCAACCACCTGACGTATTTCCGCAAGACCATGGCGGAAGACCACGGGCAAGGCAAGAAACTGGGCTTCATCGCGCAGGAGATGGGACGTGAGATCAATACCACGGGTTCGAAAAGCAACCATGCGGAGATGCAGAACATCGTGGTGCGCATGAAGGATGAACTGGAACAGATCAAGGAACAGGTACTCAACGTGTTATAAATGGCAAAACTGATTATCGTATCCGCACCGAGCGGAAGTGGCAAAAGCACCATCATCAACTGGCTGATGCAGCATGAGGAGTTGCACCTGGCGTTCAGCATCTCCTGCACCAGCCGACCTCCCCGTGGCAATGAGCAGAATGGGGTGGAGTATTTCTTTCTCAGCACCGAAGAATTCAAGGAGCGTATCGAAAAGGGTGAGTTCCTGGAATATGAGGAGGTGTACGAAGGACGGTTCTATGGCACTCTCAAACAGCAGGTGGAACGCCAACTGGCTGATGGACAGAACGTGGTGTTCGACGTGGATGTGAAGGGGGGCTGTTCTCTCAAGGAGTATTTCGGCGACAGCGCCCTGGCGGTCTTCATCCAACCTCCTTCGACCGAAGAACTGCAGCGACGGTTGGAGAAACGGGGCACCGACACGCCGGAGGTCATCGCCAACCGTGTGGCGAAGGCGGAGTATGAACTGACCTTCGCACCGCGCTTCGACAGGGTGCTGGTGAACGACGACCTCGAGACGGCACTGGCCGAGGCGTATCAGATAGTGAGCGGTTTCCTGAACGCATGAGCATCCGCACAGGGATCTTCGGCGGCTCGTTCAACCCCATCCACAACGGGCATATACACCTGGCGCGACAGTTGCTGCGCCAGGCGAGGCTCGACGAGGTGTGGTTCCTCATCACACCGCAAAACCCATGGAAGGAGCAGGCCGACCTCATGCCCGACGCGTTACGTTATGAACTGGCGATGGCGGCCCTGCGACGGTTCAAACGACTCAAGGTCTCCGACTATGAATTCCACCTGCCCAAACCGTCGTATACATGGCACACGTTGCAAGCCTTGAGCACCGACTTCCCCGAACGCTCGTTCACCGTGCTCATCGGTGGTGACAATTGGGTGGCGTTCGACAAATGGTATCATTACGAGGATATCCTCGCCAACTATCAGATAGCGGTCTACCCGCGTGCCAATGCCCCCATCGACCCTTCTACCTTACCCGAAAACGTGCTCCTCATGCAGGCTCCCACCATCGACGTGAGCAGCACGGAGATACGCCAACGCCTCGCACAAGGACTCCCCATCGACCACCTTGTGCCCCGCGCCGTGGCGAAAATGCTGTTAAAGTTATAACAATGCCACATATCATCACATATACCGAAGAAATAGAAGAACACGGATACTGTCAGCAGCGTCCCGACTTGCATACTGGCGACAAGTACCTGCACGAGGTGGATGGGAAGAAGCGTTTGCGCATTGTGCGGTCAGTACATCTTGACAAGTATGTCTGGGAGAATGTAGCGCAGTGGACTACCGTCATCGAGGAATTTTTCGAGAAAGAATACACGCTCACCACGGTCTTGATGAATTTCGGGCAGCCCAACAAGTCGGAGGTTCCTGTGTTTGTGGCGAATGGGATGATGGGTGTGCTCACTTGTGACAAGGAGAAGGTCAACGGCGAGTTGTTCATCCCTTCCAAGAGATTCTTAGTCCCGATAAAGGGTGTGGCTCCATTTGGTTTCTACGACTGTCAGCAACTTACGAAGGTGATCTTCGATGCGCGGGTAGTGATTGTGTATGAATATGCTTTCGCGAAGAGCGGCATCAAGAAAATGGAGTTCAACGAAATTGTGCCTGTGATGGTTCATGTCTCAGCCATTGACGGTTGTGATAATCTCCCGAAGTTCGACACGCTTTTCGACAAACCTTTCCCGGGAAAATATCAGATACGTGGGGGTGATGCCTTTCGTGAATGGGAGGAGGAATTATACCGGCTGCATTTTTTGAATAGATAATTCAAAACCAAAGGATGAGTCTGCTTACGCTTTCGTGCCCTACTCTGTTCCTTTCCGCCTGCTCATCGGTGTCTCTTTGGTGGAAATAAGGCAAACGGTAGAATAGATTCCCAGGTATCTGTAGCGGCTCAGTCGTCCATAGGGAAATGGGTCATGTCTCTATTGATGTTGGCAGGTCGCTTGGAAATCATCACACTCATTGCTTTGTTGGTCCCTGATTTTTGGCGAAAATAAACCTTTTTAGGAACAACACCTTAAAATAGGGCTCGATGCTATCGCAGCATCGAGCCCTTTGCAAACTTCAATTAATCACTCTTGCTTGGCCATCAGCGGCAAAGTCGAGCGATGGCTTATCTTATGAATAACAGCTCACGGTACTTTGGTAGAGGCCAGAGACTGTCGTCGACGATAAGTTCGAGTTTGTCAATCTCATAACGGATGGTGTCGAGTTTCGGCTCTACCTTGTCGTGGTAGGCGATGGCCTTTTTATGCTCGTCTTCTATCTTGTTGGCTAGTTTGCGGGCATTGATGAGTTCCTCCACGCCTTTTTCGATGGCGCTGGTGCGCTCGGCTATCTCTTCGATAATCTTGAGGTTGCGGGCGTTCAACTTCTCTGCTTTGCCGAGGAGGAACACCTTTGATACGCTGTCAACGTTCTTCAACAGTTGACTCTGATAACGGGTGGCGACGGGTATGATGTGGTTCATCGCCAGGTCGCCCAAGACACGGGCTTCAATCTGTATCTTCTTCGTGTAGGTCTCCCATTTCACCTCGTTGCGGGCCTCCAATTCCTTTTTGGTCATCACGCCAAGGCTCTCGAACATCTGGACACTCTCCGGGTCGAGGTATCGCTCAAAGATGATGGGGCATGATTTCTCCACGTCCAAGCCTCGTTTCTCGGCTTCCACAACCCATTCGTCACTGTAGCCGTTGCCATCGAAGCGGATGGGCTTGCAGGTCTTGATGTCTTCGCGCAGCACGTCGATGATGGCATGGTATACGCCGCTATGGCCTGTTCCCTCGTACTTCTTGGCGTATTCGGGGATGAGGGCGTCCACACGTTTCTTGAAGGAGACGAGTGCCTCGGCGACGGCAGCGTTCAGGGCAATCATGGCGGAGGCGCAGTTGGCCTCGGAGCCTACGGCACGGAATTCGAAACGGTTGCCGGTGAAGGCGAAGGGTGAGGTGCGGTTGCGGTCGGTATTGTCGATGAGCAGTTCAGGAATCTCGGGGATATCCATCTTCAGTCCCTGCTTGCCTACCATGGCGAGAATGTCCTTCTGGTCGGCCTTTTCGATATGGTCTAATAGTTCAGACACCTGTTTGCCAAGGAATGAAGAGATGATGGCGGGTGGTGCTTCGTTGGCTCCTAAACGATGGGCGTTGGTGGCGCTCATGATGGATGCCTTCAGCAGACCGTTGTGACGATACACACCCATCAGCGTCTCAACGATGAATGTGGCGAAGCGGAGGTTCTGTTCAGCCGTCTTGCCTGGGGCGTGGAGCAGGATGCCGTTGTCGGTGCTCAGGCTCCAGTTGTTGTGCTTGCCCGAGCCGTTGATGCCTGCGAAAGGTTTCTCGTGAAGCAACACACGGAATCCATGCTTGCGGGCCACTCTTTTCATGACTGACATCAGCAACATGTTGTGGTCGACAGCGAGGTTGGTCTCCTCAAAAATGGGCGCCAACTCGAACTGGTTGGGAGCCACTTCATTGTGGCGTGTCTTGCAGGGGATGCCCAATTCCAATGCTTCTATCTCCAACTCGCGCATAAAAGCGGCCACGCGCTCAGGTATCGAACCGAAGTAATGGTCATCCATCTGCTGGTTCTTGGCGCTGTCATGACCCATCAGCGTGCGACCTGTAAGCAGCAGGTCAGGACGAGCGGCGTAGAGGCCTTCATCAACAAGGAAATACTCCTGTTCCCAACCGAGGTTGGACGTTACCTTCTTGACACTTGGGTCGAAGTAATGGCATACTTCAGTGGCGGCCACATTCACCGCATGCAGCGCACGCAGCAACGGAGCCTTATAGTCGAGTGCCTCACCGCTATAGGAGATGAAGACGGTGGGAATGCACAGTGTGTCGTCGATGATGAACACGGGTGATGTGGGGTCCCATGCGGAATAACCACGGGCTTCGAAAGTGGAGCGGATACCGCCAGAGGGGAATGAACTGGCGTCAGGCTCCTGCTGAACCAAGAGTTTGCCTGTAAATTCCTCCACCATTCCACCTTTGCCGTCGTGCTCGATGAACGAGTCGTGCTTCTCGGCGGTGCCTTCCGTCAATGGCTGGAACCAGTGGGTGTAGTGCGTCACACCTTCTTCGGTGGCCCACTGCTTCATGCCAGCGGCCACAGCATCGGCCACGTCACGGTCCAAGCGTGCGCCGTTGTCCATCACATTGATCATCTTCTCGTACACAGCCTTGGGCAGGTACTTATACATTTTCTCACGGTTGAAGACCTTCCTCCCGAAATACTTCGCGGGTCTCTCACTGGGTGTTTTTACGTCGAGCGGCTTCTTCTTGAATGCTTCGCCGACAACCTGAAATCTTAATGTTTCCATAATAGTTTTCAATTTAATGTTGTTTTGTCCAGTTTTCTATTCTCGATAATGCTTCTTCTGTTTTCTCATGACTGCTGAAAGCCGTGAAACGAACGTACCCCTCACCGCTGGGACCGAAACCGACACCTGGGGTGCAGACAACGTTGGCACCGTAGAGCAAAGCCTCGAAAAACTGCCATGAGCCCATGCCGTCGGGTGTTCGCATCCAGATGTAGGGTGCATTCTCGCCACCATAGACCTCGTAACCGAGGGCGCGCAGGCGGGTCAACATCCGGTGGGCATTGTCCATATAATAGTCGATGGTCGCTTGAATCTGTTGTTTGCCTTCTGGTGTGTAGGTGGCTTCGGCGGCGCGCTGGGAGATATAACTTGTGCCGTTGAACTTCGTGCACTGACGGCGCAGCCACAATTGGTTCAGTGGAAGACGCTCACCCTCAAAGGTCGACACGGTCACATCTTTGGGAACGATGGTGTATCCACAGCGCACACCCGTAAAACCGGCTGTCTTGGAGTATGAGTGGAACTCGATGGCGCATTTCCTCGCTCCGCGAATCTCATAAATGGAGTGTGGTATGTCCTTGTTTCGGATATATGCCTGATAGGCGGCATCGAAGAGAATGAGCGCGTCGTTCTTCAGTGCGTAGTTCACCCACTTTCGTAACTCCTGTTTGGTGATGACTGTTCCCGTCGGGTTGTTGGGATAACACAGGTAGATGATGTCGACAGGATGTCCCACGGGCAGCGGTGGCACAAAGCCGTTCTCCGCCGTGATAGGCATATAGCGCACGTTCGTCCAACGACCGTCATGATAGGTGCCACAGCGGCCTATCATCACGTTTGAGTCGATATAGACAGGATAGATGGGGTCGGTAACGCCAATGAAATTGTCCCAATGGAGCAATTCTTGGAAGTTGCCCGTATCTGATTTTGCACCATCATTGATGAACACCTCGTCAATGTCGAGGTGGATACCTCGGGGGAGGAAATCGTTCTTCAATATCGCTTCACGTAAGAATGTGTAACCCTGCTCTGGGCCATAGCCGCGGAATCCTTCCGCCGTTGCCATCTCGTCGGCAGCCTTGTGCATCGCCTCGACAACGGCCGGCGCCAAGGGTTGCGTCACATCACCGATGCCCAACGAGATGACGTCGGCTTTGGGATGAATCACCTTGAAGGCGTTGACTTTCTTGGCAACGTCGGCGAACAGGTAATTGTTCTGCAAGTTCAAATAATGAATGTTTACTAATGCCATATTTCAATTCCTAATGCATAATTCATAATTGGATTTCTCCATCGAAGACAAACTCGGCGGGACCGGTCATATAGACATGGTTGTCTGACTGGCGCCATTCGATGTGAAGTGTTCCGCCGTCCATGATAATCTGTGCCTGTCTGCCAGAACGACCGGTGAGTGCTGCCGCTACGGCGGTGGCACAGGCGCCTGTGCCACAGGCTTGAGTGATGCCGCTGCCCCGTTCCCATACACGAGTGCGGATGGTATGGTCATCCTCCATGCGGGCAAACTCGATGTTGCATCGCTGGGGGAAAGCGGGATGATGCTCGAGGCGACGTCCTGTCTCTCCCACTTGGTCCACATCGTCCGTGAAGATGACATAGTGCGGATTTCCCATCGATACGAACATGCCTTTTATAAGGTCTTGATTGCCCAAGAATTGTGACTTGTTGATAAAAACAGGTTCGAGCATATCCACCGTAACACTTTCTACAATGCCTTCACTAATGTGTAGTTGGAGTGTCTTAATGCTAGAGGGTGTCAGCAAACGGATTTCTTCTTTGTCTGTCAGCCCTCGCTCGTAGAGATACTTTCCTATGCACCTCGAAGCATTGCCACACATCATGGCCTCACTGCCGTCGGCATTGAAAATGCGCATGGAGAAGTCGGCCTCGGGCACAGGGCTGTGGTCAATCAGCACCAGTCCGTCGGAGCCTATGCCTTGGTGGCGGTCACTCCATCTCACGGCTGCCTCGGCAGCATCGGGAATGGTATGCTGTATGGCATTGACATAGATATAGTCGTTGCCACAACCGTGCATCTTGGTGAAGGGTATCTTGCTCATCTTATCTCAGGTAATCGTTGACTTTCTGTGCCGTTTGTCGGCCACTGGCCATGGCACGGACGACGAGGCTGGCGCCGTTGGCGGCATCGCCACAGACAAAGACATTTTCTGCATATTGCGGATGTTCAGGCTTGAGAAAGCCCATAGCCAACAAGACCAGTTCGGCCTTGATAATCTCGGGCTTGCCTTTCTCAACCATGAGGGGACGACCACCGGCGGGGTTCGGTTCCCAGTCGATTTCCTGAACGCGGACACCCGTCAGGTGACCATTCTTGCCGAGGAATTCGAGGGTGTTGATGTTCCAACGACGGGTGCAGCCCTCTTCGTGCGACGAAGTGGTCTTGAGCGTACGTGGCCAGTTTGGCCAAGGGTTCTGCGGGTCTTCGGGGCCTTCCACGGGCCTGGGCATAATCTCTATCTGGGTGACGCTTTTGCAACCTTGCCGATGGGCTGTACCGATGCAGTCAGAGCCAGTGTCGCCACCACCGATGACGAGCACATCCTTGTCTTTGGCGGTAATGCGGTCCTCTTTGCCAAATTCCATTCCCGCAAGCACGCGGTTCTGTTGGGCGAGCAGTTCGAGGGCGAAGTGAACACCCTTCAGTTCTCGCCCAGGGACTTTTAGGTCGCGGGCTGTAGGGGTGCCCGTGGCTACGACGATGGCATCGAAGGATGTTCCTTCTATTGCTTGGCTGCCCAAAGAATTTAAATCTACTGCTTTCCCATACTGAAACACGATTCCTTCTTCTTCCAGGAGTTTCAAGCGTCGGTTGATGATGGCCTTGTTGAGCTTGAAGTTGGGGATGCCGTAACGCAACAAACCACCAGCGGCTTCGTTTTTCTCATATACGGTTACGTCATAGCCCATGAGGTTGAGGTCGTTGGCTGCTACAAGACCGGCGGGACCGGCACCAATGACGGCCACCTTCTTGCCATTCCTCTTGATATTAGTGTGAGGTGTGATGAATCCCTCCTGAAAGGCCATCTCGGTGATGGCGCACTCGTCTTCACGATTGGTTGTCGGCTCGTGGTTAAAGCGGTTCAGCACACAGGCTTTCTCGCACAATGCAGGGCAGATGCGCCCTGTGAACTCCGGAAAGGGATTGGTGCTTGACAACAGCCGGTAGGCCAACTCCCAGTCGCCCTTATACAAGGCGTCGTTCCACTCTGGGGCTTTGTTGCCTAGCGGGCAGGCCCAGTGGCAGAAGGGCACGCCGCAGTCCATGCAGCGTGATGCCTGCAACTTGCGTTCGCGAGTGCTGAGCGTCTGCTCTACCTCGCCAAAGTCATGGATTCTATCGTGGATAGGACGGTAACCCGCTTCCTGACGGTGTATCTCTAAAAATGCTTTTGGATTTCCCATTGCTTCAATCAATAATCTCGTTGTACATTCGCAATCTTCTCTTGCAATTTCCTCACTTTCTCCTCTTGCAGCACGCGCTTATATTCGATGGGCACCACTTGGATGAAATCTTCGATGTAACGATGCCAATCG
Organism: uncultured Prevotellaceae bacterium; assembly: GCA_900316685.1. Taxonomy (GTDB): domain Bacteria; phylum Bacteroidota; class Bacteroidia; order Bacteroidales; family Bacteroidaceae; genus Prevotella. The sequence goes on from ONDS01000025.1 coordinate 22,325, forward strand.
TCGAGCATCCTGCCTGCGAGGGCAGAACCTGTATGGAGATAGTGCTGACGGATGAGTTCTAGCAGTTCTTTGCGTGAAACAGAGTCTTCGACAAGCGACAACTCAACCATATCCATATTGCAGAAATAGTCAAAAGTGTGGTCGGGGTCGTAGACGTAAGCCACGCCACCACTCATGCCGGCGGCGAAGTTGCGACCGGTCTTGCCGAGCACCACCACTCGACCGCCTGTCATATACTCACAACAGTGGTCACCAGCACCCTCAATGACGGCGATGGCGCCTGAGTTACGAACACCAAAACGCTCACCCACCTTGCCATTGATGTAGAGCTCGCCAGAGGTGGCACCATAAAGTCCCGTGTTACCTGCGATGATATTGTCTTCCGCATGGAAGTCTTCACCGCTGCGAGCGGGAGGCAGGATGCTGATGCGTCCGCCACTGAGTCCCTTGCCAAAATAATCATTTGTCTCGCCTTCTAGTTTCAAGGAAAGACCGCGGACGGCAAAGGCGCCAAATGACTGACCGGCAGAGCCTTTAAACTTGATGTTAATGGTGCCGTCGGGCAACCCAGCCTCTCCGTATTTCTTGGCGATGACGCCGGAGAGCATCGTGGTAACGGCGCGGTCGGTGTTCTTGATGGCGTAGTCGAGGGTTATCTCTTCCTGTGTGTCGATGGAGTTCTGCGCAGCCTTGATAATCTCCTCATCCTTTATGCCACTCACGCGAGTGTAAGCGCCACGATCCCAGAACAACGCTTTCTCAGTCTCGGGTTTGTGCAACAGACGACCGAAATCGATGGTTTTCTGCTTGTCGGTGACGTTGGCAGTGTTCACCTTGATGAGTTCTGTATGTCCAATAATCTCTTTGAGGCTGTGGACACCGATTTCGCTGAGGTATTCACGCACCTGTTCGGCAAGGAAGGTGAAGAAGTTGACCACATATTCGGCGCGACCTTGGAAATGCTTGCGCAACTCCGGATCCTGGGTGGCCACACCCATCGGACAGGTGTTGGTGTTGCACTTGCGCATCATCACACAACCCAACACAATCAGGGGCAACGTGCCAAACGAGAACTCATCTGCGCCCAGCATCGCCATGATGATGACGTCCTTGGCGGTCTTCAACTGTCCGTCAGTCTGCAGACGGACCTGATTGCGCAGACCATTTCGCACAAGTGTCTGCTGTGTTTCTGCCAGTCCAATTTCCGGCGAGATGCCTGCGAAACGCATGGAACTGGCGGGCGATGCTCCTGTGCCACCCTCGGCACCGCTAATCACGATGAGGTCGGCCTTGGCTTTGGCCACACCGGCGGCAATCGTGCCAACGCCGCTCTCTGCTACGAGTTTCACGCTGACGGCAGCCGTGGGATTGATGTTCTTGAGGTCAAAAATGAGCTGGGCCAAGTCCTCAATGCTGTAGATGTCATGGTGAGGGGGAGGAGAGATGAGCGAGATGCCGGGGATGGCATTACGTGTCTTGGCGATAATGTCATTGACCTTGAAACCGGGCAACTGACCTCCCTCGCCTGGCTTGGCACCTTGCGCCACTTTTATCTGTATCTCTTCGGCATTCACAAGGTATTCAGCCGTCACGCCAAACCTTCCGCTTGCTATCTGTTTGGTCTTGCTGCTCAGGCTGACACCGTCCACCTCTGTATGATAACGCGCATTGTCCTCTCCCCCTTCACCGGTATTGCTTCGTGTGCCGAGCCTGTTCATCGCCAATGCCAACGCTTCATGTGCCTCAATGCTCAAAGCGCCAAAACTCATGGCACCCGTAACGAAATGCTTCACGATATTTTCCACAGGTTCCACCTCGTCGATAGGCGTGGGCGTGGTCGCTTTTTTCCATCCGAAGAAGTCGCGGATGAAGATGGGGCTTTCCTTGTCGTCAACCAGCGATGCCCATTCCTTGAACTTTTGATAACTACCCAAGCGGGTGGCCAACTGCAGATGGGCTATGGTCTCGGGGTTCCAAGCATGCTTGATGCCGTCCTTGCGCCACGCGAACAGACCTTGGTTTTTAAGTGGGGAATTAAGCATGCCGCTTGCAGGATTGACGACCGCCATTCCTTGCTCATGCAGACGGATGGCATCCCGCGCAATCTCCTTTAGCCCGATGCCACCGATGGTGCTCACTTCCGTGCCGAAGTAACGTTTCAAGAGACCTTCGCTCAGTCCGATGCTTTCGAAAATTTTGGCGCCACGATAGGAACGGATGGTGGAGATGCCCATCTTGCTCATGATTTTTTTCAGACCTTTGTCCACCGCTTTGATATAGTGACTTTCTGCCGTGGCATACTCTTCCTGAATCTTACCTTTTTTCACCAAATCATCGAGGATGGCAAACGTCATGTACGGGCACAGGGCACTCGCACCATAGCCCAACAGTAAGGCGGCGTGCATCGTCTCGCGAATCTCACCACTTTCTACAATCAAGGCGGTCTGCACGCGCTTGCCCACGCTAATGAGATAGTGGTGGACGGCCGAGACGGCCAGCAGACTTGGAATCGCAGCGTGCTGCTCGTCGATGTCGCGGTCGGAAAGGATGATATAGTTCACACCTTCATCCACACTGGTCTCTGCTTCGTGACAAAGGTCATCTATGGCTTTGCGCAACCCTTCCTCACCCTGCTGCTTATCGAAGAGCATGGCGAGTTTCTGGGTCTTGAAACCTTTATACCTGATGTTGCATAAAATGTCGAGTTGCGTGTTCGTTAATACGGGTTGTGGCAGACGCACCATCTTGCAATTGCTTGCATCAGGTGTCAATATGTTGGTTTCTACGGCACCGATATATTCTGTCAAACTCATCACCAACTCCTCGCGGATGGGGTCGATGGCGGGGTTCGTCACTTGGGCGAACTGCTGGCGGAAATAATTGAAGAGCACCTGTGGACGGTCGCTCACCACAGCCAGTGGCGTATCGTTACCCATCGCTGCCACGGGCTCCTGCCCAGCCGTGGCCATGGGAATGATGGTCTTGTCGATATCTTCCTGTCCGAAACCAAAGGTGATGAGTTTCTTGTCAAAGTCGGCCACGCTATTCTCCACATGACGGCCACTCTTCAGCTTCTCCAGTTGCACGCGGTTCTCGCTCAGCCACTCTCGATAGGGATGGGCCTTGGCCAACTGGTCTTTTATTTCGGCATCATAATATATCTTGCCTTCCTGGGTGTCAATGAGAAGAATTTTTCCCGGCTGCAGTCGACCTTTGCTCACGACGTCGCCAGGTTCAAAATCCATCACGCCGACTTCGCTGGCCACTACCATCATGCCATTTTTTGTAATCGTATAACGACTGGGGCGCAGGCCGTTTCGGTCGAGCATACCGCCAGCATACCGACCGTCGGAGAAGAGCAGGGCGGCAGGACCGTCCCAAGGCTCCATCAGGATGGAGTGGTATTCATAGAAAGCCTTCAAATCTTCGCTGATGGGGTTCTTGTCGTTGAAACTTTCAGGTACGAGGATAGCCATCGCTTGGGGCAACGAGAGCCCGCTCATCATCAAAAACTCGAAGACATTGTCCAGACTGGCGGAATCGCTCATGCCTTCTTGGACGATGGGACGTAAATCCTTGATGTCGCCCAACGCCTCGCTGTTGAGAACGCTCTCACGCGCCTTCATCCAACCGCGATTGCCGCGGATGGTGTTGATCTCGCCATTGTGGGCCAACAGACGAAAAGGCTGGGCCAATGACCATGTGGGGAATGTGTTTGTGCTGAAACGTGAGTGTACCAGCGCCAGTCCGCTCGTGAAATAATCGTTGGACAAATCGGGGAAATAGCGTCGTAACTGTCCACTGGTCAGCATTCCTTTGTAGACAATATTCTTGTTCGACAACGAGCAAATATAAAAGTCCTTGTTGTCGATACGATTCTCTATCCTTTTACGTACTTTGTATAATACACGCTCGAACACGGGTACGTCTTCGTCGGATATTCCGGTCACGAAAACCTGCTTGATGTCTGGTTCCACTTCGCGCGCCGCCGCTCCCAATACCTCTGGATTCGTAGGCACGGCTCTCAGGTGCATCAGTGTCAGTCCCTCACGTTCTATCTCTTCTATCATCACGCTCAGTATCTCGTGCTGGGCCTGGCCATCTTTCGGCAGGAACACCAGTCCTGTGCCGTACTTTCCTTTCTCTGGCACGGGGATGCCTTGCAACAAGATAAACTCATGTGGTATCTGAACCATAATACCGGCACCGTCGCCAGTCTTGTCACGGGTTTCTGCACCGCGATGTTCCATGTTCTCCAACACCTTCAGCGCATTGTCCACCAACTCATGGCTCTTGCTTCCGTGAATATTCACCACCATACCCACACCACAAGCATCGTGCTCATAACAAGGTTGGTAGAGTCCTTTCTGTTGTTGTTTGAGCGTTTGAAGTTTGCAATCTGTCATATTATCCTTACTTTAACTGACAACTTGTCTGTTTTTGGGTGCAAAGATATATCATTATGTTATATTTTCAAAACTTTTACTAACTTTTATTGTCTAAAAATTGAACCTCTTTGACATATTGCTCAAAAATATCCGTTTTCGCTGTCGTTTTGAAAACAATCGGGTGTGTTTTTTCAGTTTCATCTTACACTTTGACAAAATGTTCCATTTTTTAGTTGTCTGTGTTCGCGCACAGCAAAAGTGGATAGCCAAAATGACGCTTTGTAACGAAATGGCGTGTTTTTGAATCAAAACGACAGCAGTATGCAATAAAATCATTTGATTAATTGACAAAATGCTATATAATTACGCATTTAACAATCAAATTGGTGTTGTTTTATTGCCGTTGTTGGCAAAATGCCTTACTTTTGCATCGTCAATTGACGGAAAGCAGTCCAATGATAGGGCTTAGTTATTTATTAAGGTTAAAAAGAAAAAGGTATGAAGAAGATTGAAGCAATCATCCGCAAGACGAAGTTCGAGGATGTAAAGGAAGCGTTGCTCCAGTCGGACATCGACTGGTTTGAGTACCATAACGTGCATGGCATCGGACAGAGCCGACAGGAAAGGATATATCGTGGTGTTCAATATTCAACGGATGTGATAGAACGGGTGGCGCTGACCATAGTATGTCGTGACCATTTTGTGGAACCAACGGTGAAGGTCATCCTCAATGTGGCACACACGGGAGAGGTAGGCGACGGACGTATTTTCGTGAGCGACATGATCGATACGTGGAGCATCCGCACAGGAGAGAACGGCGACACTGTGCTTAGAGACAAGAAATAAGATTGTTTAATAAAAAAAGGTAAAAAGAGTATGAATGAGATAGGATTATCACTCGATACCGTATGGATGCTGTTGGCAGCCATGCTGGTTTTTTGGATGCAGCCAGGTTTTGCGTTATGTGAGGCTGGTTTTACGCGCGGTAAAAACACAGCGAACATCTTGATGAAGAACTTTGTGGATTTCATGTTTGGCTCGTTGCTGTTTTTCTTTCTCGGCTTTGGTTTTATGTTCGGCAGCGATGGGGCAGGGTTCATTGGCATGCCCAACTGGGGCGACCTGAGTTTCTATAAGGGTGACCTGCCCGTAGAGGGATTCCTGATTTTCGAGACGGTGTTTTGCGCCACTTCGGCAACCATCGTCAGCGGCGCTATGGCCGAACGCACGAAATTCTCTATGTACCTCGTTTACAGTGCTGTCATCTCACTTTTCATTTACCCCGTTGAGGGCCACTGGACGTGGGGTGGCGGTTGGCTCTGCAACGCCGCCGATGACAGTTTTATGATGTCGACGTTTGGCGATGTGTTCCATGATTTCGCGGGGTCTGCCATCGTGCATAGCGTGGGGGGCGTGTTGGCGCTGATAGGTGCGATGGCGCTGGGACCACGCGTGGGTAAATATACCAAGGAAGGAAAAAGTCGTGCTATTCCTGGCCATAACCTCACGATGGCTGCGCTGGGGGTGTTCATCCTCTGGTTGGGTTGGTTCGGTTTTAACCCTGGCTCGCAGTTGGCTGCTAGCGGTGAGGTAAATCGTGTGGCCATCAGCCATGTGTTCCTGACGACCAATCTGGCGGCTGCTGCAGGTGGCTTGGCAACGATGCTCATCACATGGATAAAGTACGGCAAACCGTCGCTTTCGCTGACGTTGAATGGTGTGTTGGCTGGTCTCGTGGGCATCACGGCAGGTTGTGACCTCGTGTCGCCAATAGGTGCGGTCATTATCGGACTGGTGTGCGGACTGGTGCTGGTGTTTGCCATTGAATTCATCGACCATCAGTTGCATATTGATGATCCTGTGGGTGCCTCGTCGGTACATGGTGTGTGTGGTATCCTCGGCACTCTGATGACGGGTCTGTTGTCTACCAGCAACGGCGCGTTTTACGGTCACGGTTGGGGATTCTTCGGAGCGGAATGCTTTGGCATAATGATTATTGACCTCTGGGCCGCTGCCTGTGGTTTTGTCTTGTTCTACGGCATCAAGAAACTGCATGGTCTGCGTGTTGATAAGCGAATTGAAGAGGAAGGTCTCGACATCTACGAGCATGGCGAGGCATGTTATAACTAAGAGTTAAAAGAATAATGAAAATGAAAAAGATTGTATTATTTGCATTGGGGTTGGCCGTCGGGGCCACCTCCTATGCACAGGATGAGATTGAGACGACGATAAGTGGAGATATCGTAAGTAGTTATATCTGGCGTGGACAGGATTTGGGAAACGTGTCGCTGCAGCCTACGTTGGGCGTGGGTTATAAAGGTCTGTCGTTGACAGCTTGGGGCAGTGTTGGACTCACCGACGCTTCCGACACGAAGGAATTCGACTTGACGCTGGCATACACCATCGGCGGCTTGAATATCGGTGTGACCGATTATTGGCTCAATGAAGGGCTCGACCCAAAGAACCGTTACTTTAAGTATGATGCCCACGAATCGAACCATGTGTTCGAGGCAAACATTGGTTACGACTTCGGTTTTGCCTCGTTGCAATGGTTTACCAACTTCGCTGGTAATGATGGCGTAAACAAGGATGGCAAGCGGGCCTATAGCAGTTATGCGGAAGTGGCAGTCCCATTCAAACTCGTAACCGTGGATTGGACGGCCGCTGCAGGCGTGGTCCCATATGCCACTGATTATTATGGCACGACGGGCTTTGCCGTGACAAACCTAACGTTGAGGGCGGATAAGGAAATCAAGGTGACTGACTCTTTTTCAATTCCCGTTTTCGGACAGGTCACGGCCAATCCGTGTTCACAAAAGGCTTACCTGGTTCTTGGTTTGACGCTGCATCCATAAATGAACAGAACCGGGAGTGTGTCCCCTCTTCTGCGGTGAGGCAGGGGAGGGGAATTTTTTTATCGAAATGACGCTTTGTAACGAAATGACGAGTTTCGGTGTCAAAGTGTTAACAGATGGTATTAATTGTGAATAATAAACTTTACAAAATGACATTTCTTAAAGTATTTAACAATCAAAATGAAAGTTAATTTGAAATATTTCTTTCAAAATGTACTAACTTTGCGGCCAAAAGTAGCATGTGATAAGGTAAAAAGGATAAGCAAACTTCAAAACAACATGATATGGGTACAAAATACATCTTTGTCACGGGCGGTGTGGTTTCCTCGTTGGGAAAGGGTATCATCTCCGCCAGCATCGGAAAATTGTTGCAGGCGCGTGGCTATAAAGTGACTATCCAGAAATTCGACCCTTACATCAATATCGACCCAGGCACATTGAACCCCTACGAGCATGGGGAGTGCTATGTGACCGAGGACGGTATGGAGACCGACCTTGACCTTGGGCACTACGAGCGGTTTACGGGCATCCACACCACGTGTCACAACAGCATCACCACTGGGCGCATCTATAAAACGGTGATAGACCGCGAACGCCACGGCGATTATCTGGGCAAGACCATCCAGGTGGTGCCACATATCACCGACGAGATTAAACGGCGGATGCTTCGTCTAGGTGAGGAGGGGATAGCGAAAGATACAAAGAGAATGGTGAATAGTGAAAAATATGTAGCAGCAGATGAAGAGGATCTTGACTTCGTGATTACCGAAGTGGGTGGAACGATTGGCGACATCGAGAGTGCGCCGTTTATGGAAGCCATCCGACAACTTCGTTGGCAGCTGGGCAAAGATGCTGTATGTGTGCATCTGACGTATGTTCCTTACCTGAAGGCTGCCGGGGAGTTGAAGACCAAACCGACACAACACTCCGTGAAAGAGTTGCAAGGGATGGGTATCCAACCTGATATCCTCGTGCTGCGAACGGAACGCCACCTTGACAATGCCCTGCGCATGAAGGTGGCGTCGTTTTGTAATGTTGATTTGGAGTGTGTGGTGCAGAGCGAGGATATGCCAAGCATTTACGAAGTGCCTGTGAACATGCAGAGACAGGGACTCGATGCGGCTATCTTGCGCAAGATAGGTATCCCCGTGGGTGAGACGCCAGCCATGAAGCCCTGGCATGACTTTTTGGACAAACAGCGCAACGCCAGCAGTGAGGTGCATATCGGACTCGTTGGGAAGTACGACTTGCAGGATGCTTATAAGAGCATTCGAGAGAGTTTGAATCTCGCAAGTATTTACAATGATGTGAAGGCCAAAATCCATTTCATCAATAGTGAGGAGATAACGCACGAGAACGTGGCCGAGAAACTCCATGGTATGGCGGGTGTCGTCATCTGTCCCGGTTTTGGGCGGCGCGGCATCGAGGGAAAGATTGTCGCAGCGGAATATACGCGTACCAACGACATCCCCACCTTTGGCATCTGTCTGGGTATGCAGATGATGGTGATTGAATTTGCGCGTAATGTGTTGGGCTACAAAGATGCCAACAGTGCCGAAATGGACGAGAAGACAGCGCATAATGTCATTGACATCATGGAAGAGCAGAAGAGCGTCACGCAGATGGGCGGGACGATGCGGCTCGGTGCTTACGAGTGTGAACTCGTCAAGGGCAGCCGCGTCATGGAGGCCTACGGCAGGGAATCGCACATACAGGAGAGACACCGCCACCGCTATGAGTTCAACAACCGTTATCTGCAGGAGTTTGAGTCGGCAGGCATGAAATGCGTGGGTATCAACCCCGAAGCTCATCTTGTGGAGATTGTTGAAATACCAGAAAAGAAATGGTATATCGGTACGCAGTTCCACCCTGAATATTCCTCAACGGTGCTGCACCCACACCCGTTGTTTATGAGTTTCACTAAAGCATGTATCAATGGAACCACTGAAGCATGAGTGTGGCGTGGCGATGATTCGCCTGTTGAAACCACTATCGTATTATGAGCATAAATACGGCACGTGGCGTTATGCGCTGAATAAGCTCTACCTGATGATGGAGAAGCAACATAACCGTGGTCAGGAAGGCGCTGGCGCGGCATGTGTCAACTTGGATGCTACCGTGGGCGAGGAATATATGTTTCGTGAAAGGGCGGAAGGTAAGGATGCGATTACGGAGATTTTCAAACGTATCGACGAGTCCTTTGCTGGCCAACTCTACATGGGGCACCTGCGCTATTCTACCACGGGGAAAAAAGGACTGCAATACGTTCACCCCTTCCTGCGGCGTAACAACTGGAGGGCCAAGAACCTCTGCCTGTGTGGCAACTTCAACATGACCAATATCGACGAGGTCTTTGATTTCCTAACTCGACAAGGGCAGTCGCCGCGTGTCTATGGCGACTCGTATATCACGTTGGAACTGATGGGGCACCGTTTGGACCGCGAAGTGGAGCGGCTGTATCAGGAGGCTCGCGAAAAAGATTTGGAGGGAACGGACATCACGCGATATATCGATGACCATGTGGAGATGGCGAATGTGCTGAAGACCACAATGCCTCATTTTGATGGCGGTTATGTGATGTGTGGACTGACAGGCAGTGGCGAGATGTTTGCCGTGCGCGACCCGTGGGGCATCCGTCCCGCATTTTGGTATCAGGATGATGAGGTGGTGGTGCTGGCCTCGGAACGTCCGGTTATCCAAACTACGTTCGATTTGCGGGCTGAGGATATTAAGGAACTGAAACCCGGGCAATCGCTCATCATTCACAAGGGTGGAGAAGTCAAACTGGAACAGATAATAGAAAACAAGACAGCGGTGGCACATTCTTCACATGCCATGATTCCTTCCCCATCATCAAACAGTGCATGTAGCTTTGAGCGTATTTATTTCAGCCGAGGCTCTGACTGCGACATTTACCAGGAGCGCAAACGGTTGGGCGAGCAATTGACACCCGCCATCATGCAAGCGATTGATGGCGATGTGGCGCATACTGTTTTTTCCTATATCCCCAATACCGCGGAGGTGGCTTTCTATGGCATGACGGATGGCATACGACGACTTAACCACGATGTGCGGATAGAAAAGGTCGTGTGGAAGGATATCAAACTACGCACGTTTATCAGTGACGGCAGCGAACGAAACGACCTCGCGGCACATGTGTATGACATCACCTATGGCTCACTCATACCCTACGAGGACAATCTGGTCATCATCGACGATTCCATCGTACGTGGCACAACGCTCAAGGAAAGCATCTTTAAGATTCTTGACCGTCTGCACCCAAAGAAAATCGTGATGGTGTCGAGTTCCCCGCAATTACGCTATCCGGACTACTATGGTATCGACATGTCGCATCTCGAAGAACTCTGCGCCTTTCGGGCCGCCATCTCTCTCATCAAAGAGCGAGGACTACAACACGTGATAGCGGAAACATATAAGAAGTGTAAGGCCAATCTATCTCTTTCATGTAATCATGTGCGGAAAATATATGAGCCGTTCACTGTGGAAGAAATCAACGGCAAGATTGTGGAGATGCTTCGTCCGGAAGGGATGAAAGCACCTATAGAACTGGTGTTTCAGCGTATTGAAGGCTTGCACAAGGCTTGTCCCAATCATTTGGGTGATTGGTATTTCACGGGCCATTACCCCACGCCTGGCGGTATATGCATGGTGAATCAGGCGTTTGTGGATTATGTTGAGAATGTTTTGAAAATGCAGTTATAATACAATGAGAGAAATGGATGCAAAAAAAACGCTCACGTTCGATCGCTTATGCGAGTTGGATGGTTCATGTTCAACAGCGGCACTGATACTCGAAGATGGTACAATGTTCAGCGGTTGGTCGTTTGGCGCTGAACGGGACACCGTGGGAGAAGTGGTGTTCAACACGGCTATGACAGGCTATCCGGAGAGTCTGACAGACCCCAGCTATGCGGGACAAATATTGGTGAGCACTTATCCGTTGATTGGCAACTATGGCGTTCCGGATACGGGCATGGACGATAATGGCCTACCGCTGTTCATGGAAAGTGGACGGATTCATGTGAAAGCACTGGTGGTAGCCGACTATAGCGAAGCGTACTCTCATTGGAATGCGAAAGAGTCGCTGGCTACATGGTTGAAACGAGAGAACATACCCGCCATAACAGGTATCGACACAAGACGGTTGACGAAAGTGCTACGTGAACATGGTGTGATGATGGGTAGGGTGGTTGTTCAACGTTCACCGTCATCTCTGGACCAAAACCATGCGGGTTATGGCGCCGTGAACTGGGTTGAACAAGTGAGTTGCAAGGATGTGACCACCTACAAGCCCTGTCATCCGATGGTCCATGGCCACAATACAACGAAAAGGGTCGTTTTGGTCGATTGCGGTGTAAAGGCCAACATCATCCGTTGTCTCATCAGGCGTGGCATCGAGGTGGTGCGCGTTCCATGGGACTATGATTTTAATACGTTGGAGTATGACGGCCTGTTCCTGGCCAATGGACCTGGCGACCCAGAGCGTTGTGGGGTGACGGTTGAGCATATCCGCACATTCCTGAATAACGAGAACATGCGACCGTGCATGGGCATCTGCCTTGGTAACCAACTGTTGGCAAGAGCGGCTGGGGCAAAGACCTATAAACTGAAATATGGTCATCGCTCGCACAACCAACCCGTTCAACGGGTGGGTACGACACAGTGTTTCATCACCTCGCAGAATCATGGCTATGCGGTTGACGACCAGACATTGCCTGCAGACTGGGAACCATTATTCGTGAACATGAACGATGGCTCAAACGAGGGTATCCGCCACCATTCGAAGCCTTGGATGTCAGCACAGTTCCACCCGGAAGCTTGTTCAGGTCCCGTGGATACAGAGTTTTTATTTGACGAATTCGTGAATATGTTGAAGTGATGGATAAAAAGATAAAAAAGGTGTTGCTGCTGGGTAGTGGCGCATTGAAGATAGGACAGGCTGGCGAGTTCGATTATAGCGGGGCGCAGGCACTGAAGGCGTTGAAGGAAGAGGGTATCCATTCGGTGCTCATCAACCCCAATATCGCGACGGTACAGACCTCAAAAGGCGTAGCCGACACGGTGTATTTCCAACCTGTGCAACCTGGTTTCGTGGAGTGTGTCATCGAGAAAGAACGTCCTGATGGTATCTTGCTCAGTTTTGGTGGACAGACGGCGCTGAACTGCGGAGTGGAACTGTATAAAAAAGGGGTGTTGGAAAAATATGGGGTGGATGTGTTGGGAACGCCCATCCAAGCCATCATCGATACGGAAGACCGTGATCTGTTTGTGAAACGTCTGGATGAGATAGGGGTGAAGACCATTAAAAGCGAGGCGTGCTCTACTGTCGAAGAAGTGCAGAAGGCCGCCCATGAATTAGGCTTTCCGGTCATACTCCGTGCTGCCTATGCTCTCGGCGGACTGGGTTCTGGCTTTTGTGAGAATGAAGAGGAACTGATGGCTCAGGCCGAGGAAGCTTTTTCTTTCTCGCCGCAGGTGTTGGTGGAAAAGTCGTTGAAGGGTTGGAAGGAGATAGAATATGAGGTGGTGCGACTGTATCACGGTGTGCAACATGGAGAATTTTGACCCGCTGGGCATCCACACCGGAGAGTCCATCGTGGTGGCGCCCAGCCAGACACTCTCGAATAGCGAATACCACAAACTCCGTGCTTTGGCTATCAAGATTATCCGTCACATAGGCATCGTTGGCGAGTGCAACGTGCAATATGCGCTCGATCCACGGTCGGAGGATTACCGTGTCATCGAGGTCAACGCCCGTCTGAGTCGTTCTTCTGCCTTGGCTAGCAAAGCGACGGGCTACCCCTTGGCTTTTGTGGCTGCCAAACTGGGACTGGGTTATGGCCTATTCGAACTGAAAAACTCCGTCACCAAGACCACGAGCGCTTTCTTCGAGCCTGCTCTCGACTATGTGGTGGTGAAAATACCTCGCTGGGACCTGACCAAGTTCCATGGCGTGAAACGACTGCTTGGCTCGTCGATGAAGAGCGTCGGCGAGGTGATGGCCATCGGACGGACCTTCGAGGAGGCTCTGCAAAAAGGCTTGCGCATGATTGGACAGGGCATGCATGGTTTTGTCGAAAACCACGAGATAAAAATCAAAGACATCGATACGGCCCTGCATGAGCCAACAGATATGCGTATCTTCGTCGTGTCGAAAGCGCTGAAAGTGGGCTACAGCATCGAGCAGATTCATCAACTGACGAAGATTGACCGCTGGTTTTTGCGGAAACTAAAACATATCGTCGATATCGACTATCGACTGAAAGAGTTTTCCGGGTTGGCGGAAATGGTGACTTTTATGGAACCCTTGGAATTGATAGAGTATATCGAAGCCCCAGAATTCATTCATTTGCTGCGCGAAGCCAAGGTCTATGGATTCTCTGATTTCCAGATAGGCCGTGCCATCGGACTGGAGGCGAATATGTCGATGAATGACGCGGGACTGCTGGTCCGCTCATGGCGCAAGGAACTGGGCATCGTGCCCACGGTGAACCAGATAGATACCCTCGCCGCTGAATACCCCGCCCAAACCAACTATCTGTATTTGTCGTACCTATAGAAAAAGAAGATTATGTGTGGAATAGTTGCTATACTGAACGTGAAAGAGCAGTCTCACGAACTGAGACAAAAAGCATTGAGGATGAGTCAGAAAATCCGTCATCGCGGGCCTGACTGGAGTGGAATCTACTGCGGTGGAACGGCTATCCTTGCCCACGAGCGCCTGAGTATTGTGGACCCTGAGAGTGGAGGGCAGCCATTGTATTCATCGGACAAGAAACAGGTTTTGGCGGTCAACGGTGAGATTTACAACCATCAGGAGATTCGCCGTCGTTTTGCTGGGCAATATGAGTTTCAGACAGGCTCGGACTGTGAGGTTATCCTGACGTTATATCGTGAAAAGGGTGTGTCTTTCTTGGAAGACCTGAACGGCATCTTCGCCTTCGTTCTTTATGACGAGGAGCGTGATGAGTTCTTGATAGCACGCGACCCCATAGGTGTTATTCCACTTTATATCGGTTTCGACAGTGACGGAACGGTTTATGTCGCTTCGGAACTAAAGGCGCTCGAGGGACAGTGCGAGCGATACGAGCCTTTTTTGCCCGGACATTACTACTGGAGCAAGTCACCTGGCATGAAAAGATATTATCATCGTGACTGGATGCAGTATGAGGCGGTAAAGGATAACGCTTCGAGTGTCATTGCCATTCATGATGCATTGGAAGGTGCGGTGAAACGGCAACTGATGTCAGATGTGCCTTATGGCGTGCTGCTCAGTGGTGGGCTCGATTCGTCTGTCATCTCTGCCATTGCTGAGAAATACTCGGAGATGCGAATTGAGGACGATTCAAAGACAAAGGCCTATTGGCCTCGTCTGCATTCGTTTGCCGTGGGATTGAAGGGTGCGCCCGATTTGGCAAAGGCCAAGCTCGTGGCCGACCATATCGGCACTGTGCACCACGAAATCAACTATACCATTCAGGAGGGGCTCGATGCCATACGTGACGTGATTTATTTCATCGAGACATACGATGTGACCACCGTCCGCGCCTCCACGCCAATGTATTTGTTGGCTCGTGTCATCAAGTCGATGGGCATCAAGATGGTGCTTTCTGGTGAGGGGGCAGATGAGATTTTTGGTGGTTACCTCTATTTCCACAAAGCACCTGATGCCAAGGCTTTTCATGAGGAAACGGTGCGTAAGTTGGGCAAACTCTACCTCTACGATTGTCTGCGTGCCAACAAGAGTTTGAGCGCATGGGGCGTGGAAGGGCGCGTGCCTTTTCTCGACAAGGAGTTTCTCGATGTCGCCATGCGTACCAACCCCCAGGCCAAGATGTGTCCGGGTGCTACGATGGAAAAGAAGATTGTTCGTGAGGCCTTTGCCGACATGCTGCCTGCCGAAGTGGCATGGCGACAGAAAGAACAGTTTAGCGACGGGGTGGGTTACTCTTGGATTGATACGCTGAAACAGATGACGTCGGAAGCCGTTTCCGACGAGCAGATGGCTCACGCGGCCGAACGATTCCCCATCAATCCGCCGAAGAACAAGGAGGAATACTATTACCGGTCAATCTTTGCCGAGCACTTCCCCTCTGACTCCGCTGCTCGAAGTGTTCCTTCCGAAGCCAGTGTGGCCTGCTCCACCACCATCGCCCTCGAATGGGATGCCGCTTTCAAAAACTTGAATGACCCGTCAGGACGGGCCGTCAAGGGCGTGCATGAACAGGCATATTCGTAATATTTACTTTGCGTAAGGTGACGAAAGAAGGGTATATCCTAACAGATACCTATTTTTGATTAATCCAATCTTGTTGGTCTATTCGGTGCACAATACTAAAAACACTCTGTTTTAGGTATTGTGCGCTTTGATGTTTCGCTGTACTTTTGCGGCCAGAAAACGATCAATAATAAGAAAGGATTATTTCATGGGGTTACTTACTAAATTGTTTACCAATTGTGCCTGTCCTGAGGGACGGATGGGACGTGCTATGTTACGGTTTATGAATGTTTGTCATGCTCCGCTTACTAATTGGGGCCTGAAAATCGTGGGTATAGAAGATGGTTGGACGATGCTCGACATTGGTTGTGGCGGAGGGGCCACATTGAAACGGCTATTAAGACGAAGTAAGAATGCGAAGGTCTATGGCATCGACATCTCGGAGGAGAGCGTGGCAAAGGCGAAGAAAGTATGTGCCAATGTGCTCGACAAACAGGTATTTGTCTGTCAGGGCTCTGCGGAGAAGCTGGCATACGAGGAGGGAAAGTTCGACCTGGTGACAGCTGTTGAAACAGTGTATTTTTGGCCGAATCTTCCTGGCTGTCTGCAGGAAGTACGACGTGTGCTGAAGCGGGGTGGCAAGTTCGCCATCATGGTCGAGGTGGTGGATAGCAACTCGATGTGGACCAACGTGGTGGAGGGCATGACGGTCTATTCGCCAGAAGAGTTGAAGAAAATGCTCGATGACGCTGGTTTCATCCAAACGGAGATATATCGCAAAAAGCCGTCGTATGCCACCATCATTGGCGTAAAACCGTGACTTTGCAACCAAGTTGCAGCGACTTTACGGTAATTTTGCCAGCCGAAAAGTAAAAAGAGACAATCATGGCAGACAAAATTAAACGTTCGTACAAGTTTAGCAAGAGTTTTTATGATGATGCCATCACGCAGAGCAAGTGGTGGAGCCGCATATATTTCAAATTGTTGTGGGGTGGTGTCGATGACAACGAGATTGCTCGGAAGGTGTTGGGTTGGATTCCTGATGATTTCGCGGGCCGTATGCTTGATGTGCCTGCGGGAACGGCAGTTTTCACAACGGAGAAATATAAGCGACTGACGCATGCCAACATCATATGCTTGGACTATAGCCAGGATATGTTGGAGCGTGCGGAGAGCAGATTCCACGAGGCGAACATCGTAAATATCCAGACAATGAAAGGTGATGTGGGTGCGATGCCTTTTGAGAATGAATCATTCGACATCGTTCTCTGCATGAATGGCCTACATGTGTTCCCCGACAAAGAAAAAGCGTATGCCGAAATTCTGCGTGTGTTGAGACCTGGCGGTGAACTCCTGGCCTGTTTTTACGTGGCTGGTGAACAGAAAACAGCCGATTGGCTCGCCAAGACAGTGATGACCCGCATGGGCTGGTTCACACCGCCCTTCGATACGGCTGCTGATGTTCGTCAACGATTGAAACCATATTGCGACATTCTTGATTTCCACGTTGAGGGGGCGATGCTTTATTTTAGAACCAAGAAGAGATAAGACCTAGTGGTTTTTTTATGCCTTATTGGTGCTTGTCTCCGCCGAACCATTTTTTCAGACGGCGTTTCACCGATTTCCCGATAAAAGAGAAATTGCCATGACGAAGGTTCAACCATAACTCTTCCAACGAACGGCCCACCTTAATCCATGGGTGACCCCAGGCATTGGTTTTGTAAAGCCGTTCCTTGTAACTCACATCTTCGATGAGGTATCGTGGATGGCGAAGCGGAAAATCCATCTCATGGCGTTGCATGGTGAAGATACGACGGTAGGCACGTGGCGTGGTGTCGATGCTGCCACCGAAATGGGTGCTGTCGGCGGTAAGGCCGAGATTGTTCACCATATTCTTCTGTGGCATGATGGCCAACTGTGAGTGGAGTAACATACTCGCCCAGAAAATGCTCTCATAGTATTCCTTTCCCGTAACACGGTGGTTGCGGCACATGGGGATGAAGTCCTTGCGGTAGCGACGCTGGCGTGACAACTCTTCCAACCGTTTCATGTTTTCCTTGTCGTCGAGGAAGGCGTAGTCGCCTTCCCACTGGTCGATGACGCGTCGCCATGAGGCCCAGCCCCAGATGGCGAAGATGGAGGTGAAAAAATAACTGTCGGAGCAGTGTGGCGTCACCTCATCCTCGTTAAACCCGCAAATCATCGCCACGCGCGGGTCGTCCTCATAGCGGTCGAGCAGTTCCTTGCAAAAGGGGAAAAACGACTGCGAGGGCACATCGTCATCTTCGAGGACAATGCATTTGTCGGTCAGGGAAAACGCCCATTTCTGCGATAGGTATTCCGACGGGTCGCAGCCGTAGTTGCGCTCTTGGTATTTGCGGTGTACCTCACACTCCCAGTCTATCTCTTCCACCACTTTCCTGCATGCCTCGATGCCGGGCATGTCACGTTCACCGCGCGGACCGTCTTGATAGAGAAACAGTCGGGCAGGACGGGCTTGGCGCACTTGCTCGAACACCTGACTGAGCTGCTCGGGACGGTTGAAAAACAATATGAGAACTGATACGTCGATCTTCGCTGGATTCATTTTCTGAGTGTTGAGTGTTGAATGTTGAGTGTTGAGTGTTGAATGTTGAGTGTTAATGGTGTATTCCTACTCCCTCCCTTCGGGAGGGCCGGGGTGGGTGTTTTCTTCGGGAGGGCCGGGGTGGTTTTTTCTCCTAAAGAATCCCAAGCACTCTTCGAGTATCACGGCATGGGCCAGTTTCATGACTGTGAAGTAGAGCAGGGCGGCCAGCACGATGCGGGACACCAACAGGAGGATGGGGGAGTGGAGTGGCAGGGTGGCGAAATGGGTGGCCACCATCACTGCGGCGGCGATGCCGGCGAAGGGCAGGGTGTCCTTGAGCAAGGAGAGGAAGCGGTAGCCGGTGAGCCGGTGTACGAACCACCACCATACCGCCACCCACACGATCTGGAGCAACGTGTAGGCGATGACCATCGTGCGCACGCCATAGGGGTAGAGCCACAGCATCAGGGCTATCTGCAACAGGCCGAGGGCCAGCGTCGTCCACATGTAGATGTTGCTGCGCCCGTGGCTGATCACCATGTTGGTCATCAGTGTCGACAGGGGCATCACGGCGCCGCCGAGACAGAGTATCTGCATGAGATGGGCACTGTCGAGCCATTTCTCGCCGATGGTGATGACGATGAACTCCTGGCTTACCAACGACAGGCCGAAGAGCAGGGGAAAGGAGATGAAGGCGGTGAAACGTAACATCTTACGGAAGGCGGCGCGTTGGCGGTCGCGCTGCCCGGCCAGCTCTACGAACACGGGCTGTGCCACCTGGTTCATCATTCCCTGCACCACCGAGAAACACTTGAAGTTCCATTGGTAGGCCTGGTTGTAGTTGCCCGTGTCGCGGGGGGTGAAATAACGGCCTAACAAGATGTTGAGCACATTGGCGTTGATGATGGTGAAGATGGCGGAGGCCATGATCTTGCAGCTGAAGCGGAACATACGCCTGACGGGGCGCAGGTTGATATCCATGGTCGGGCGCCACGACGAGTGGTACCAAAGCAGGACGGTGTTGATGGCGATGAACAGGTTGGCTTGGGTTGCCAACGACCAGTAGGAGAACCCTTGCCAGGCCATTAGGGCTCCCACCGTGCCGGAAAGGGCAATGGCGGTGATGCCTGTCGCGGCTATCTCCTTGATCTTTAGGTTCTTGGTGAGGTAGGCTGACTGTGCGATGCCGAAACTGGAGAATACGAAACTGAGAAAAGCGTAGCGGCACAATGGCACCAGTGCGGGCTGGTGGTAGTAGTCGGCGATGAGGGGTGCGCAGAAGAAGAGGATGACGTAGATGACGGCTCCCGCCATCACGTTGAACCAGAACACGGCGTTGTAATCCTCATGGGTGGGGTGGGGCTGGTTGACGAGTGCCGTCTTGAAACCGCTGCTCTGCAGTTCGTTGGCGATGAGCGAGAAGATGCTGATCATGGCTATCATGCCATAATCGTCGGGGGTGAGCAATCGGCCGAGGATGATGCCGATCACCAACCCTATCAGTTGCTGCATGCCGTTGTTCATGCCGCCCCAGAATAGTCCTTTTGCCGTCTTCTCTTTCAGCGATTCCACGTTGGTAATGTTGAGTGTTGAGTGTTTAGTGTTGAGTGTTCTGTGAGAATTCGTGCAATTCGTTAAATTCGTTGTACCTTCTCATCCGTTGTCCCTTTTCATTCGTTTAATTCGTTAAATTCGTTGTTTCTTCTCATTCGTTGTCCTTTTTCTTTCGTTTCATCCGTCGTTTGGCGGTACAGCGTTGAGTTCGACCTTCCTTGCGTGCGGCTGTATCTTGTCGAGCTCGGGCAGTTTCGTCCAGTCGCCATAGAGCAATCGCAGGTGGTGGTCGCTGTCGTGGGGCACTGGAAACATCCTGCCCTCAAACACATGCTCCCCTAAGGGGAAGAGGTCTTCGTCCAACCGCGGGTTGTGGAAGGGTATGCCCATGCCGCTCGTCCAGATATGGGCACCCGTCAGGCGGCAGAGGGCGCGCAGCACGGGGAAGGTCACCTTACGGTTGAACCGTGTGATGCGCCGTATCTTGCGCATGCTCCGTTCGTCGTCGTTCGACGTGCGCCATATCTTGAACACATGACCGTGTGCCTGTTCCGAAATCTTGTGTATCCACATCCGCTGCCGTTCCATCGGGAAGATGTCGATGAACAGTCCGCGCTCCTTCCATATCCTGTCGTAGTTGTTGTCTTCCTCTAAGTACGAACGGCGGTCGCGCACCTTGGCGAAGAAGAAGAAATAGTTGGGGTCGTCATCCATCGTCTGTAGGGCCAAGTGGTCGGGCAGCTCCTCGCGCAGCAGGGGCAGCAGCCGTAGGTAGTCGTCGCGTCGCATCTCGATGTCGAGGTCGTCGTCCCAGGGGATGTAGCCGTTGTGGCGGAGGGCGCCGATGAGCGTGCCGCTGCTCAGCCAGTAGGGTATGTTATGTCGCCGGCAGATGGTGTCCACCTCTGTCAGTATGTCTAACATGCGCAGTTGCATCTGTCGCAGTTCCGACCCCTCGGGGTTGAACCGCCGCCGTAGCGCCTCATGGTCTATGTTGTTTGCGTCCATTCTGGGAATGTTGAGTGTTGAGCGTTGAGTGTTGAGCGTTGAGCGTTGAGTGTTGAGCGTTGAGTGTTGAGTGTTGAGCGTTGAGTGTTGAGCGTTGAATGTTGAGTGTTGAGTGTTGAGCGTTGAGTGTTTAGGGTTTAGTGTTGAGCGTTGAGTGTTTAGGGTTTAGTGTTGAGCGTTGAGTGTTGAGCGTTGAGCGTTTAGTGTTCTAAGCATTTCTCTTGCCCCTTGCTCCTTGCTCCTTGCCCCTTACTCCTTTCAGCTATTCTCTCACCTCTCACCCCTCACCTCTCACCTCTTACTTCTTTCAGCTATTCTCTCACCCCTCACCTCTCACCTCTTACTTCTTGCTTCTAATCACCGCCGGATTACCCATCACCGTACAGTGGTCGGGCACATCTTGGTTCACCACGGCACCCGCGCCGATGGTCACATGGTTGCCGATGGTGATGCCGCCGAACACCGTGGCGCCGGTGAAGATTTTCACGTGGTCGCCGATGGTGGGTCGCCGTCCCTCCTTGTCGTTGCCCAGGGTCACTAAGTGCAGACAATAGAAATCCTCGCCGATGCTTTCGGCATTGAGGTAGGTGGCATAGTTATGTTCGAAATGGGCACCCCCGCCGATGCTCGGGCACCAGATATGCAGTGTCCGTTCGGGCGGCAGCATCCATTTCACCCACACCGAGCGGTATTCGCCTAACCGGTAGTACAACAGGTTGCGGAACACGCGTTCGCGTGTGCACGTCTTGATGAAATTCCGCACCCCCGCCTTTTTGTCTTGGTATTTCACTAAGTCGGGGTCTATCCGTTTGCGGTAGATTTTATACAACACGATATGTGGCAGCATCCGCAGCGTGGATGCCGACAGCAATATGGCTTGGGTGTACCTGTTCATGCTTCTGTATAACTAATAGTCTTGTCCGTTTTGCAATGGCAGGCATAGCCTTATACAAGGACTGTGCAAATTTACTAAATGTTTTGCAAAGTTGTGCAATTCCGCTATAAAATAACCGAAAATCGTGGTTGGGGATGCTCTTGCGGTAATGATAGGGGCGATGCACCACCGATTGATAAGCCATTTTCCGTCCTATCGTTATGGTTCTTTTTTACATGATTTGGCCGCTTTTCATTACCCACCAAATTGGCCTGTATAGGGGCGGTGCCGCCGTGCCCGCCCGCAAGGAATAGTGGTGTTTTCTTCACTCCTCCGCTCCCTTATATGTCAGAAACGTGCCAAATGTGCAAAAAAAAACCACATTTGGCACGTTTCTGACATAAAGATGGTACTATTCCTTTGGTATCCATGGTGTTCTATTCTTTGAACAGGTCTTCTGCCGTCACATGACTTTGCAAATCGTCAGAATAGGAATTGCGAATGACTCCGGATGAAGACACCAGGGTCAGATGGACGGATTTGTTGGTCTTTGTGGCTTCTATGAATGAAGCACGTTTTTGCAGGAGAGCATGGTCATATGCCGAATCGATAGTGAAAGGGGCTTTCGTGTATTTCATCTCACAAAGGTTCACCACCTCGTCATTCCTATCGATGACCAAATCGATTTGTACTCCTGGCCTGTTGTCCGATGCTGCAAGAAACCACGAATACTCAGAGGTCAGGACACCACTAATGCCTAACCGTTCTTTGATCTGGCGGGAATGTAATAGGCAGACACGCTCAAACGCCAGTCCTGCCCAACTGAAGAATTGGCCGCTTTCGTGTATTTTCGTCCATAAATGCTCGTCGTTTGCCGCGTTATCGATGAACTTGAAGTAAAACAGGGTATAGTTGTCTATGAGTTGATAGATGGCATCCTTGCTCTTCTTTCCAAAGCATTGGTACTTGCGGATAAAGCCGCAGCTCTCCAAGTCTTTAAGTATAGTGGTTAATTTCCCATTACCCTCCTTATTTCCGTTGGCGATGATTTCGCTCCTTGACATGCCCACCTTTTTCTTGCTGAGAATTGTGATGGTATGGATATACGGCTCAGGATGATGGTAGAGCGAAGCATAGAGCTTGGAAAATTCGTCGCGTAATTCCCCGTCGCGGGCAAAGAACAATCGATCGATGTTTTGTGACAACGACTTGCCGCGCTTCAACTTCGACCAATAAAATGGAACGCCACCCATAATCATGTAACATTCCAACAACTGTCTGTTGTTCATGTCAATTTTCAAACTCTCCATGTATTTCTTGCATTCGTGAAGGGTGAAGGGCTGAAGATGAATGGAGTAGGTCACCCTGTTGTGCAAACCGCCATGGTGGTTGATAATCTTGTTGATAATCCACGACGTAGCAGAGCCACAGACGATGAGCAGGATGTCTTTCCGTGCCGAGGCGAACCCGTTCCAGAAATGTTCCAATGCGGAGAGAAAACCAGAACGGGGGGCGTCCATCCATGGGAGCTCATCGATAAAGACCACTTTCTTTTTCTCTGTGGAGGCTTTTAACAACTCTGTCAACATGTCGAAAGCCTCAAGCCAATTGCTTGGCAATGGGGCTTTCGACATACCCTGTGAACGGAGTGACGATTGGAAATTCTGCAGTTGCGCCCTTGTGTTCTTGTTCGACAGACCGGTATGGGAAAAAGTGAAACGATAGTCGAAGGTCTCCCTGACAAGGAATGTCTTCCCGATACGTCGTCTACCGTACACTGCCACAAACTCTGAATACTCCGAATCATAAGCGGCTCTGAGATCCTCTTGCTCTTCTCTTCTTCCTATTAGCATGTTATAAACTTGATATGGTTGGTTTTCTGAGTGCAAAGATAGGCGTTTTATGTCAGAAACGTGCCAAATGTGCAAAAAAAAACCACATTTGGCACGTTTCTGACATAAAAATCATGCTTCGGGTACACTGTTATCCTTCAGGTTTGATATGACCCACTCTAACTCCCCCTGTAGGGGGAGGACCGGTTTGCCCTCCATCCATGGCATTCGCGCTGTAGGGGCGGTGCCGCCGTGCCCGCCCGCAAATGATGTCAAAATGGATGTTCCTATATGGAAATTGGCCAGATTGTGCAGCATAATATAATGTTGGGAAACCGACTGTTAACGCGATTTAACAAATAGGGCGGGGTAAATGTGAAAATTTGTGTTAACTTTGTGGCGACTATTGACTTATCCAGACAATATGGCGAAAAAGGGTGAATCCGTACCCACGTTTCCGCCCACACGAAAACCTAAAAAACCTAACCCAATATGAAACATTCCTTCCAAAACCGCGGCAAAGGCTTCCGCCTGTCGCTCCTACTCACCGTCACGCTGCTGCTCTCCGCTGTCTTCGCAAGGGCGGAGGATAAGACGTGGCATCTCGTGACGGATGCCGGACAGGCAATTGAGATGAGCAGGGTATGCTCGTTGGTTGCCACCGACACCGAAGACACTTTTTCCGTCCTGGACGCTTCAGGCAATGTCCTGGCCAAGGGCGTGTCGAAAGCCACTTTCCAGATGATGGAACCTACAGGCATAGCGGAAACCCCCATACAGGGCAATATCCTCGAAAGCCTTGTCGACAATGTGCTCACGCTGATCGGGGCGGAGGGCGACATTGAGGTTTTCAACGGCAATGGTTCGAAAATGTTGGGCGTGAAAGCGACGGCTCGGGAAACCCGCATCAATGTGTCCCAATTCGCTCCAGGTGTCTACCTCTTGAAGTGTGGGAAGCAGACCTTCAAGTTCACCAAGAAATAACGTTAATATGTAGCGGTATGAAAAAATATATTCTCACAGCAGTTTGTTTGTTGATGACATTGTCCCTGGCGGCCCAGACAGGACAGCCCGACGAAGCAACTTCCGTGCCAAGGGTGTTCGTCGACCTGGGCCTGCCCAGCGGCACGAAATGGGCGAACATGAATGTGGGTGCCACCAGCCCGGAAGAATACGGCACTTATTTCGCCTGGGGCGAGACAGTGCCCAAAGACACATATACGTGGGACAATTACCTGTGCGCCGAGGCTACATGTGGCACGGCGGGCGATCCCGTCTTCGCCCTTGTAGGGAGCAAGGCCGACATAGCGGCAACCAAGTTCGACGCTGCCATGATCCTTTGGGGTCCTTCATGGCGTATGCCTACGGCCGAGCAGGTAGAGGAACTCGCTTCCAACTGTTCGTCGACGCTGGTGACCATCAACGGCGTGCAATGCAGGAAATTAGTATCGCATATCAACGGCAATGAGATCATCTTCCCCTTGGCCGGTGCCCGATGGTTCGACACCCTTGCCTACGAAGGAACCGTGGGCTATTATTGGTCGTCCACCTTGCGGGCGGGCGGATATGTGAGCCCCGGCAGATTGATAGTGAGAGAGGATACGCATGGCTGGGGATGGAGCATGGGAGGTGAGAACGACCGTTTTACCGCCTTCCCTGTCCGTGCGGTCTACGTCGAGAATGCCGTCGAGGAGAGCACGCTCTCATTGAACAATTTCTCCGTCGTCTTCAACGATGGCGGCACCCCGGAAATGGTCGCGTCGACCGTGACCTTCCAGGGCGACGGGAGTGGCGACAGCTATTCGCTGTCGTCGGACGGACAACAGGCGTATGACCCTGCCTTTGACATCAGCAAGGTCTCCTACATCACCCGCAAGAGCATAGGACATATAGCACTGCCCGAATCTGCAGCGGTGAGTGAGAACGACCTGACCATCACTGTGGATGGCGACACCGCTGCCGTGGATGACCATGGCAATTATGATGACGCGGGAAGCACCTTCGTGGCAACCAACGCCGACGGCGAGATTGTCTACATGAACATCGCGTCCGTGGGGGATGATGCCAATGCCGTGGGTGCCAACCTCGACGCCAAGGAGTCGGCCCTTACCCTGATGCTGCCTTTGGTGCCCAATATCTTCGTGGCTTTCGACGACGAATACCTGCCCGGACTGAAGGAAATGCTCTGGGATGTGGAGGAGGTGAAACAACTTGCCGCCGCCATTGACCGTTCGGTGGCAAAATACGGATACACCGACTTCGGCGAGATTAGCGCCGAGGCCACTGCCGCGAGGAACAAGGTCAGCCAGCTGCTCCATTTAGATAAACTGGCGGAGAAACAGGCCAAGGCCGCGTCAAGGACAGGCGTGAGATCGATGCCCAAGGCCTCCGGCTCCACGGAGTCGCCCTTCATAGCCAATAAATATGGCTATGGCGGTCTTCAGGTGGAAATCACCGACAGCGAGAAGAAGCAATTTTACCAACCCCACAACGTCACTGGGTATAACTGCGAGGTGACAGCCTATAATTACAACCGTTTCGCCTATTCGAGCATGGTGAAGGGAAAGTACGATGCGGAGACCAATACCTATTACATCCCTGACCTGGGCGACGATTACGATTACTACAAGAACATCCTCAAGCCCCAGAAGGTCAGCACCTTCATGAGCACGTTCACTTCCTTTAAATATGATGACCTCGAACGCTTGGGCCAGTTCCTGGAGGAATCCGCCGACCTCCTGCAAGGGGATATATGGTTCGACGAGATGCACTGGAGCGACGAGAAGAAAACGGCCTATTTCGACATCACCGCCCAGGATGACGCCATCGTCTTGCTCTTCCCCCGCGGCAACGACTACATGATGGTCTATAACATCCTGCAGTCGGTGGTCAAGCCTGTCGTCAAGATGATCTCCAAAAAAGCATCCAAACAGTTGGACAGCGACGTGGTGATACCTGTATTGTGTGAGAACTTGTTTGGCGACCCTGACTATATGCTGAATCTGAAAAGTGTGCTGGATGATCCCGAACTCGGCGCTTTAGAGAAAATTGAAGAAATAATGAGTATCACCTGGCCCAAGTTGCTCAAGGGGATAGATAAGGTGTTCCAGAGCAATATCGACAGTGCCATCAAGGAATCGTTCACGGAATTTGTCGATAAAACCGTCGATGAGGTCGGAGGCTATGATGCTGCGCAAGACTGGAAAGTAGTGAAAGGCGCTTTCAAATACCTGAGTTGGGTAAAGAAGATAGGAGATGTCGTCACGGGTACCCTTGGCACGTTTTTCGAGGACAACGCCGTCTATCCCGTCTACTGGGATGCCGACGGACAGTTCGTCCTGGAGCGGGATGCCGTGAGTGTCGGCGAAGGAGAGAGTGTGAAGGTGCGGATACTCGTGGGAAGCGGCTCCTACTCATGGGAATCGTCCGATGCCAGCGTGGTGACGGCGAAGGGCAGTTATGACAAGGTGGAAATCATCGGCGTGGATGCCGGAACGGCCACCGTCACGGTCAGAGACCGGATAGCACAGAAATCGGCCAGGATAACCGTCACCGTCACCGGTATCCAGACCTTTGCTCTGTCGGAGTCGACGGTGACCGTGCCCGTGTACGAAGACCGGACGGTCTCGATAGCGCGGGGCGACGGGCCATTCCACGTTTCGGGCGGCGACAAGAAAATTGCCGTAGCCACGTTGGGCAAGGGAAGTCAAAACAGGTCGATAGTCATCTCGGGCGTATCCGAAGGTACCACCACCTTCAATGTTTTCAATGAGGCGACGGCCCAGACCTTGCCACTCACGGTCGAAGTGACAGGCGACAATGTAACCGTCACCGACGAGCGGATCGTCGATCTGGGATTGAGCGTGAAATGGGCCAACTGCAATGTAGGCGCCAACGAGCCGCAGGACTATGGTGATTATTTCGCCTGGGGCGAAGTGACACCAAAACAGTCTTTCAGTGCCAACAACTACCAATATTATTCCAATGGCACCTTCGTGGATATAGGAAGCGACATCAGTGGAACACAATACGATGCCGCCACGCACAATATGGGTGAGGGCTGGCGGATGCCCACCAAGGCGGAGTATGAGGAGCTCATCAGTAAATGCCAATGGATATTTGTCAATTTCCGCGGCCAGAGAGGGTGGAAAGTGACGGGTCCCAACGGCAACATGATCTTCCTGCCCGCTGCGGGAAGCATGTTGTATGATTGGAACGAGGATGAGTCTATCAACGGCTTCTACTGGTCGTCGAATGTTGCCGACAACAACCGTGAGGTACATACCTTGTTCACCACTATGAGAGATTACAAGATGTATTACAGCCACATGAACCGTTTCGAGGGACGGACCATCAGAGCCGTCACAGCAAACGAGGCCGCTCCGCCCGACTATCCCGTCGAGACCGAGACCTTCACCGTCAACGGTGTGTCGTTCACCATGGTGGCTGTCGAGGGCGGCACGTTCTGGATGGGTGCGGCGGACGATGACGGAGAAGCCGACAGCGACGAGCGACCGCGCCATGAAGTGACGCTGAGTAGTTTTGCCATCGGCCAAACCGAGGTGACGCAGGCTCTCTGGCAGGCGGTCATGGGCAGCAACCCCTCTGATTTCCAAGGCGCCGACCATCCAGTGGAAAAAGTGTCGTGGAATGACTGTCAGGAGTTCATCACCAAGCTGAACGCCCTCACGGGTCGCACGTTCCGCCTGCCCACCGAGGCGGAGTGGGAATATGCGGCACGCGGCGGCCAAAACTCCCACGGCTATAAGTACGCGGGCGGCAACGACATCGACGAGGTGGCATGGTATGAGAACAATGCCGATTATGTCGAGGTCAGGGGCACCCGCCCGGTCGCTCAGAAAAAAGCCAACGAACTGGGTCTCTACGACATGAGCGGCAATGTGTGGGAGTGGTGTCAGGACTGGTACAGCAGCAGCTATTACAGCAACTCGCCTGCAGTGAACCCCTGCAACACGACTTCGGCCTCCCACCGCGTGTACCGCGGCGGCAGCTGGTCTGACGACGCCTGGTACTGTCGGGTGTCGCGCCGCTACGGCAGCTTCCCTGCCGACCGCGGCCGCTACCTCGGCTTGCGCCTCGCCCTATAGTGTTCCCCTTTTCAGAATAAAAGAAAACAGGTTTTGTGGGGTGCGCAAAAGCAGGCGGCCCATAAAAGGCCGCCGCAAAAGCGCACCCCATAAAACCTGTTGGCAAAAAGATAGATACATACATGCAATTCAAATTCTTCTCCATTCCCGCAGCATCGCCCGAACCAAGCGAGGGCGAACTTAACAAATTTCTCCGCTCGCACCGCGTGCTCAACGTGGAACGCCATTTCCAGACAGACAAAGACTATTCTATTGACAAGGGGAATGCCTAAGTAGGACTATACAGTCTCGAAAGGGGTTCCCCTTTTCCTTTCCATGTCATATACTTACCGTTCAGCATTCATGAAAAATTCGTGTCCAATTGATGGCAATTCGCGTAAGAGGACTCATCCTATCGTTTCCCGTTCAGAATACCTCCCCGTCCCAAAGGGCTTTCAGGAAGTCAAGGACATAGATGAGTTCCACATCTGCTGACCTGCGGGTAATGGGGTCGAGAGACACGATGACCAGACGGCAGTCGGGATGCTCCTCCTTGAAGGCTTTGAGCCCTTTCTTGTGCTTGTTTTCCACATGCTCGGTCGACTTGATCTCGATGGCCACCTTCGCATCGCCAATCACGATGTCCACCTCTTTCTTGTCGTATGTATGCCAATAGGATATGGTGTCACGCTTGTCGTTATAACCTTTGTAGGCGACAACCTCCTGTACCAACAGATGCTCGAAGGCATGGCCATAGGCGTCGGTGCCCCGCCTGAGAGTGTGGCGCCCCATCAGGTAGTTGGCCAGTCCTACGTCGAAATAATAGAAACGGGGAGCCTGCACAACCCTACGCTTGATTTCCTTCCTGTAAGCAGGAATCTCATAGCCGATGAGCGTATCGTAGAGTATCTGGAAATACGACTTGACCGTTTTTGCCGACACACCGCAATCGGAGGCTATATTGGAATAGTTCAACATCTCGCCATCGGAAATGGCGGCTATCTCCATAAAACGTTCAAAAGCATCGAGTTCCCTCACTTCGCCTTCTTCACGGATTTCTTCATCCAGATACACCTTCACATAACCCGAGAGTCGTTTGGTGGCATCCTCCACCATATAATGACGGGGAATCATGCCGTTCTGCACGGCACGGTCTATCTGGAAGTCGGTCACCTCGGGCCATACCAGGGGATAGAGCGTCTCCGGTATGGCACGACCACCAAGTGTGTTGGCTCCTGAGCGTTTGAGCTTTCTCGCACTCGAACCACTGAGGATGAAGAATAGGCCTCTTTCCACCATCAGAGAATGAACCACATCCAGCAATTCAGGGATTTTCTGAATCTCATCGACAATCACCAGTGTACCTGCAGGCTTATGCTGAAGTGCGTCCCATAGGGCGTTGGGATTACGCTTTAGGGATCTTCTTAAGTTGGGGTTGAGCAAATCGTAATAGACAGCCCCTGCAAAACGCTCCTTCAGCAAGGTTGACTTCCCCGTCTGGCGTGCTCCGAACAGGAACATTCCTTCATCCAGCTTGCTCTCAATATTGAAAATCCGTTTGTACATATCTCATTAATTTTGATGCTATACTTCCGATTTTTCCATAAAAATCGGGAGTATGGTCACGACTTTCGCAACTTTTTATGGGTGCAAAGATATATTTTTTTGCCGGAAAAGCAAGTGGAAAGTGAAGGAATCTTTGTTTCACAGCCTGTTTTAACACACTTTAAGGGAAACGGAGTGCATCGCCGCTTACAATAATGTATTATTTACTGCAAGTTTAATCGTGAATTAAGCATTCACGAACAATTCGCGTCCAATTGATGGCAATTCGCGTTTAATTAATTCAACTTCCGCATGTTTAGAAGATAAAGGAAGATAAATGAAGATAGCCGCTTTTCGGCAGCGGAAGATAGAGGACATTACTCCGTTTGCAGTGTTTATTATTCCAATTTCTTTCCGAGCCATTCCACAAGCAAAATTGCCCCTCGATGCAATAAACCGCCGCGAAAGTCGTTAATCTTTTGTATATATACGAAAAATAGGCATCATGATAGATTATATCAAGGGTGAACTGGCCGAACTGACACCCGCGCAGGCGGTGGTCGAGGCGGCCGGAGTGGGTTATGCGCTCAATATTTCACTCAACACATTCTCTGCCGTACAAGGCAAGAAAGAGGTGAAACTCTTCGTACACGAACAATTAGTGACCGGCGGACGCGACGACTCGTTCACACTCTATGGCTTCGCATCGAAGCAGGAGCGCGAACTCTACCGCCTGCTCATCAGCGTCTCGGGCGTGGGGGCCAACACGGCGCGGATGATCCTCTCCGCCGCCACGCCACGCGACCTCTGCAACGCCATCGCCTCGGGCGACGAACGGATGCTCAAGAGCGTGAAGGGCATAGGCCTGCGCACCGCCCAACGTATCATCGTCGACCTGAAAGACAAGATCGTCAATGGTGGATTGGCCGACGAGCTCCATCCCACCTTCGAGAGTGCCGCCTCCACCGTCAACCACGAGGTGAAGAACGAGGCGGTGGGCGCCCTCACTATGTTGGGCTTCTCGCCGGCACCCTCCGCCAAGGTGGTCACCGCCATCCTTGAGGCCCAGCCCGACCTGCACGTCGAGCAGGTGGTCAAACTGGCATTGAAGCAGATTAAGTAGTGAGAAGTGAGAGTTAAGAGTTAAGAATTAAGAGTTAAGAAAAATAGTCCGCCAGCGTAGTAATGTCTGAACTCCTTCACTCATCCACTCCTAACAACTGAAATTAAGAAATGAAACTCAACGAACGGATATCATTCTTGCTCATCGCATTGCTGGCCATCACCGTGGTGGCCGGTCGTGCCATGTCTGTGCCCCGTGGCGCCAAAAGCCACATGGCACAGGGCGAGCGTCCGTTCGAAAACGCCACCGACCACGCGGCACCGGCACCTCCCGACTCCATCATCCCCTTGACCGATGTGATCATCGACGAAGAGGAGATACCCGACTCCTTGCTCCACCCGCGATGGAAGATACAGCGCACCGTGCCCATCACCATCGACGACCTCGACCAGCTGCCCGCCGACCTCAACCGACCCGACAACCTGAAGATGGACGTCATCTACAACGATACGCTCGACCGCTATATCTTCGGCTCGAAAATCGGGGGCACGTGGGTCGACGCTCCTATTATGATGACGCCCGACGAGTATTTCCAGTGGCGTAACCGACAGGATTTCTACCGTTACTTCAAGTCGAAGAACGAAGAGGTGGTGGCCACGAAAGGCAAGGAGAAATTCGACTTCACCGACATGCACTTCGACCTCGGTCCGGCGGAGAAAATCTTCGGACCGGGCGGCGTGCGCATCAAGACACAGGGTACCGCCGAGCTGAAGTTCGGCGCCACCATGAAGAGCATCGACAACCCCTCGCTGCCCATCCGCAACCGCAACACCACGACCTTCGACTTCGACGAGAAAATCAACCTCAACGTCAATGGCAAGGTGGGCGACAAGGTGAACATGAACATCAACTACAACACCGACGCCACCTTCGATTTCGATACGCAGAACCTCAAACTCAAGTACGAGGGCAAGGAAGACGAGATCATCAAATTGGTGGAGGCGGGCAACATATCCTTCCCCAGCAACTCGACGCTCATCCGGGGTGCCTCGTCGCTCTTCGGCATACGTACCGACTGGCAGTTCGGCAAGTTGAAACTGCAGACGGTGTTCTCGCAGAAAAAATCGTCGTCGAAGAGCGTGTCGTCGAAGGGGGGCGTACAGCTCACGCCCTTCGAGATAGATGCCGCCGACTACGAGGAGAACCGACACTTCTTTCTCGCGCAGTATTTCCGCGACCGCTACGACGATGCCATGAAGACGTTGCCCAACCTGACCACAGGCGTGAAGATCAACCGCGTGGAGGTATGGGTGACCAACAAGACGGGAACGACATCCAACACCCGTAACATCGTGGCACTCACCGACCTGGGTGAGAGCACCAAGATACACAACCCGATGTGGGGCGGGGGAGGGATGCCCATACCCCACAACGCCGCCAACGACGAGTATGCCACCATGGTGGGCACCTATGCCGACGCACGCAATATCGACCAGACCTCGACGGTGCTCGACGGCATACCCGGCTTCGAGGGGGGCACCGACTATGAGAAACTGCAGAGCGCGCGACTGCTCAATAGCTCGGAATATACCGTCAACACCGAACTGGGATATATCTCGCTGAAGACGGCCCTGCAGACCGACCAGGTGCTTGCCGTGGCCTTCGAATATACCTACGGCGGTGTGACCTACCAGGTGGGCGAGTTCGCCGGCAATATCACCGATGTGAACCAGTGCCTCTTCGTCAAGGCGCTCAAGAACACCAGCAACAACCCACACCAGGGCAACTGGGACCTGATGATGAAGAACGTGTATTACCTCGCCTCGACGGTCGAGAAAGACAAGTTCCGACTCGACGTGAAATACCAGAGCGACACCACGGGCGTCTACCTCACCTATATACCTGAACCGCAGGTCAAGGACATGACCATCATCAAGGACTTGGGCGCCGACCGGTTGGACAACAACCTCAAGCCCCATCCCAATGGCTACTTCGACTATGTGCAGGGCTATACCGTGCACAACGGGCGCGTGTTCCTGCCCGAGGCCGAGCCCTTCGGTGAATATTTGCACAAGTTCCTCACCTCGAAGGGCGTGAGCGGCGACGTGGCTGACAAATACTGCTTCTTCGAACTCTACGACTCCACCAAGACCGTGGCCAAGCAGATAGCCGAGAAGGATAAATACGTGCTCATGGGACAGTTCCGAGGCCACGCCTCCAACGTCATCTCACTCGGAGCCTACAACGTGCCGCAGGGGTCGGTGGTCGTCACCGCCGGAGGGGTGGAACTGCACGAGGGCACCGACTATACCGTCGACTATTCGGCGGGCGAGGTGACCATCCTCAACCAGAGCATCATCGACGCGGGCACGGCGGTCAGCGTGTCGCTGGAGAGCAACACCGACTACGGGCAGCAGCGCAAGACGATGTTCGGCATGAACTGGCAGTACGACTTCACCAAGGAGTTCCAGATGAGCGGTACCATACAGCACCTGTCGGAACAGGCGCTGACCACCAAGGTGGCCATGGGCTCCGAGCCGCTCAACAACACCATCTGGGGTGTCAACCTGCATTGGAACAAGGAAAGCCAGTGGCTCACCAATGTGCTCGACAAGATACCTTTCCTGCACCTGACACAACCTTCGCAGATCACGTTCAACGCCGAGTTCGCACAACTCATCGCCGGACAGAGCCGAGGCACCCAGGACAACGCCTCGTATCTCGACGACTTCGAGAACACCAAGAACACCATCGATGTGTCGACGCCTACCTCATGGATCATCTCCAGCGTGCCCTCACTCTTCGAGGAGCATAAAGACAAGGTGGGACTGACCAGCGGCTACAATCGCTCGCTGCTGGCGTGGTACAACATCGACCCGCTTTTCACACGGCGCACGTCGTCGCTCACGCCGGGACATATCAAGAGCGACCTCGAACAACTCTCCAACCATTACGTGCGAGAGGTGTATGTGCGCGAACTCTATCCCAACCGCGACCAGACCAGCTATTCGGGAGCCACCACGCCGCTGCCCATCCTCAACATGGCGTTCTATCCCGACGAGCGCGGACCCTATAACTTCAACCCCGACCTCACCGCCAACGGACGGCTGCCCATGCCGCAACGTACATGGGGCGGCATGATGCGCAAACTCGACACCAACGACTTCGAGGCCGCCAACATCGAATACATCGAGTTCTGGCTCCTCGACCCTTTCATCTACACCAACCAGCAACCCGACGCCCATGAGTATGGCGGCGACTTCTACATCAACCTGGGCGAGGTGAGCGAGGATGTGCTGCACGACGGAAAGAAATTCTATGAGAGCGGTATGCCCGTCGATGGCTCGTCGACCTATACCACCACGCAGTGGGGTAAGGTGCCTACGCAGACCACCGCCACTTATGCCTTCGCCACCACCTCAGGGTCGCGCGCACTGCAAGACTTAGGCTTCAACGGTCTGAACGATGAGGAGGAGCGCACCTTCCCGTCGTATCAGGATTTCCTCACCGCCATACAAGGCAAGGTGTCGGCCGAGGTGTTCGACTCCATCATGAACGACCCCGCCAACGACGACTACCATTTCTTCCGCGGAAGCGACTTCGACCAGATACAGGCTTCCATCCTGCAACGCTACAAACGCATCAACAACCCGCAGGGCAACTCGCCCGACTCCGACTCACGCTCGGAGAGCTACGACACCTCGTATAAGACCACACCCGATGTGGAGGACATCAACCAGGACTACACCCTCAACGAGTATGAGAAATTCTACCAATACAAGGTGTCGATAAGGCCTGAAGACATGGTGGTGGGGCGCAATTTCATCGTCGACAGCCGCGAGTCGTCGGGTAAGTTGCGCAATGGAGAGTCGTACAACGTCACGTGGTACCAGTTCCGCATACCCCTCGACCAGTATGCACAACGGGTGGGAGGCATCAGCGACTTCTCGTCGATACGCTTCATGCGTATGTTCCTCACGGGATTCGAGAAACCCATCGTCATGCGCTTCGGAAGCCTCGACCTGGTAAGGGGCGAGTGGCGTATCTACAACCAGAACCTCACCAACAGCGCCTCCAACACCGGACACATGTCGGTGAGCGCTGTCAATATCGAGGAGAACAACGACAAGCAACCCGTCAACTACGTGCTGCCCCCGGGTATCGACCGCGCACAGGATCCCACCCAGCCGCAGCTGGTGGAGAGCAACGAACAGGCACTCAACATGGTGGTCACCAACCTCGGAACGGGTGAGTCGAAGGCTGTCTATAAGAACACCACACTCGATATGCGGCAGTACCGTCGCTTGCAGATGTTCGTACATGCCAACACCATGCTGGAGAATACCACCAACCTGGCCGACAACCAACTGGCGGTGTTCATCCGCCTCGGCAGCGACTACAAGAGCAATTACTATGAGTATGAGATACCGCTCAAGATCACTCCGCAGGGTTATTACGACAAGTATTCCACCAACGACAAGCAGGTGGTATGGCCCGAAGACAACATGCTCGACATACCGCTCGATATCTTCACCAACCTGAAGAAAGAGCGCAACAGGGCGAAGTCCGAAGGCGCGGCATCGTACAACCAGGTCTATTCGTTCTACGACCCCGACAAACCGGCCAACAAGGTGAGCATCATGGGCAACCCATCGCTCGGCGAGGTGAAGACCATGATCATCGGTGTGAGAAACCTGTCCGGCGACCCCAAGTCGGGCGAGGTGTGGGTCAACGAGCTGCGCCTGAGGGAATACAACAACGAGGGCGGCTGGGCGGCACAGGGCAACCTCAACCTGCGGCTCTCCGACTTCGGCACCATCGATGTGATGGGTAAGTATATGAGCGAGGGCTTCGGCGGACTGGAGGAGGGTGTGCTGCAACGGTCGTCCGACAATTACAAGACCTACAGCGTCACCACCAGCTTCGAACTGGGCAAGTTCTTCCCCGACAAGGCCAAGGTGTCGGCACCGCTCTACTATTCAGTGACCAAGGAGGAGACAAGTCCGAAATACAACCCCCTCGACACCGACATGAAACTCGACGACGCTCTCGAAGCCATCACTGACAAGCATGAGCGCGACTCCATCGAGTCGATAGCCGTCACACGCACCACCAACACCAACTTCTCGCTGTCGAACGTCAGGGTGGGCATCGCCAACAAACGGCATCCCATGCCCTACGACCCCGCCAACTTCTCATTCTCCTATAGCCACTCACACCGACATACCTCGGGCGAGACGACGGTCTATGAGAACAACGACCGCTGGCGTGGCGCGCTCAACTATTCGTGGACCCCGGTGTACAAGGCGTGGGAGCCGTTCAAGAAAATCAAGAGCAAATCGAAGTGGCTCGAACTATTCAAGAAGTTCGGACTGAACTGGTTGCCGCAGAACGTGGCGTTCAGCACCGAGTTGGTGCGTATCTACGACGAGTTGCAGGAACGCGACATGGAGAGCCTCGAAGGCAGCAACATTCCCGTGAGCTTCAACGAGCAGTTCACCTGGACCCGCGACTTCAATATCCGTTGGGACCTGACCAAGAACCTGCACGCCACCTTCCACAGCGCCACCCATGCCGAGATAGAAGAGCCTTATACTCCCATCAACAAAGACCTTTACCCCGACCAGTATGAGGCATGGAAAGACTCGGTGTGGACCTCCATACGTCATCTCGGACGACCGTTGGACTACAGTCAGGACTTCACGCTGTCGTACAAACCACCTCTCAACCTCATACCCATCTTCGACTGGGTGAACCTTGACGGCAGTTACAAGTCAACTTACGATTGGACCAGGGGTAGCGACCTGGAGGATGGCACCTCCCTGGGCAATACCATCGTCTCCAACAGGACGGTGACGCTCAATGGCACCTTCAACATGCAGAAACTCTACGACCATATTCCCTTCCTGAAGAAGACCAACGAGCGGTTCTCCAAGACCAAGGCCGCCCCCAAGAAACAGGCAGGCAAAAAAGCATCACCTTCAAGAAAGGGTGGCAAGGAGGACGACAAGAAGGATGACAAGCAAGACGACAAGAAGAACCTGCCCAAGAACCGCCAGGCCTTCGAGAAGGAAATCACCATCAAGGCCGATACCTCGATGATCGTCACCCACAACAAGAAGACCAGACGCATCGTGGTGACGGCGAAAGACAGCAAGGGCAAACCCGTGAAAGTGAGCTTCCGCAAGGTCGACGACAATAAGATAAAGGTCATCAACAAGAGCGATTCGACGCTCAAACTGAAGATTACGGTCATGCCCAAACCGCCGCTCGAAGATAAACCGTGGTACAAGACGGCACAGGTGGTGGCGCGGGCGCTCATGATGGTGCGCAACGTGAGCTTCAGCTACCGCAATGTATACAACCTGTCGTTACCGGGCTTCATGCCCAACGTGGGCGATGCCTTCGGACAGCGGGGCGGCGACATCATGGCCCCGGGTCTTGACTTCGCTTTCGGTTTCATCGATGATGATTATATTGAGAAGGCGAGGCGCAACGACTGGCTGATGATGAACGAGAGTGCGGCCATCCATGCCGCCACGAACCGCACCGAAGATCTCCAGCTGAGGATGACCCTGGAGCCGTTGCGCGACCTGAAGATCGACCTCAATGCCTCACGCACCGAGACCGTGGCCAAACGTATACAGTATATGTATGAGGGCAATCCCACCACGCAGAGTGGTTCGTTCAGCATCACCACCATCTCCTTGGCCAGCGCCTTCGAGGGCAGGGGCGATGCCAACAATGGCTACCGCTCGAAATCGTTTGAGAAGTTCTGCCATTCGCTCGACGACTTCCGCAACCGTGTCGAGGCCCAGTATGCGGGGGCTACTTACCCCCGGTCGACGGTGCTGGCGGGTAAGACGTTCGACCCGGAATATGGAGGTGTGAACAAATACAGTGCCGACGTGATGGTTCCCGCCTTCCTCGCTGCCTACACCAATATGGGTGGCAAGGGGCTCTCCATCTTCCCCGCGCTCAAGCGTATGTTGCCCAACTGGACCATCAAGTACAGCGGCTTGAGCAAGTTGCCGTGGTTCAGCGAACACTTCAAGAGTGTCAACCTCAGCCATTCCTATAAGAGCACCTATACAGTGGGCGCCTACGCCAGCTATAGCGCTTGGAACGAGTACATGAATGGGCTGGGCTTCATCAACGACGCCACAACGGGCTATCCCGTGCCGAGCAGTATGTTCAACGTGTCGACGGTGAGTATCAACGAGTCGTTCTCGCCGTTGTTCGGCATCGATGTGACGCTCAAGAACAACCTCACCTGTAAGTTGGAGTACCGTAGCACGCGTGTGCTCAACCTGAGCATGACGAGTGTGCAAATCAATGAGGCCTCCAGCTACGACTGGGTGATCGGTCTGGGTTATAAGATCAATAATTTCTCCTTCGCTCGTCTGTTCGGCGGTGGTAACCATCGCCAGGTGAAGGGCAAAGGAAAGGATAATGACGATGAAGACGACAAAAAGGGTGGCAAGCAGTCGGCTTCCTCCTCGTCGTCGAAGCAAGGTTTCAACCACGATCTCAACCTGCGCTTCGACATGTCGTACCGCGACCAGGCCAACCTCACGCGCGACATCGCCTCCGTCACCTCTACGGCGAGCAGTGGCAACACGGCTTTCAAGTTCTCTGTCAATGCTGATTACACCTTGTCGAAGATGCTCACCCTGACCTTCTACTACGACCAGCAGATCAACACGCCGTTGCTTTCGTCGAGCAGTTATCCCACCACCACCCGCGACTTCGGCCTCAGCATCAAGTTCTCTCTTACAAGATAATCAGAAGGAGAAGAAGTTATAAGAAGTAAAAAGGAGATAAAGGACAAATGCTTCTTTGGCTATTGTCCTTTATCTCCCTCTATCTTCCTTTATCTTCCTTTATCTCCCTTTATCTCCCTCTATCTTCCTTTATCTCCTTCTATCTTCCTTTATCTTCCTCTATCTTCCTTTATCTCCTTCTATCTTCCTCTAACAATAACCCGTTCCACCAAAGGTTCGGTATAGGAATAGGGGATATAGGCTAACGACGGAATGGGTCGTGTGAGGAAACAATTGGCCACCTTGCCGATGGTGATGCTGCCATAGTCGGCTGACAGTCCCATGGCGGCGGCTCCATTGATGGTGGCGGCGTTGATGGCTTCCTCCGGCAGCAACCGTTGTTTGATGCAGGCCAGCGAAACCACGAATTTCATGTTGCCCGAAGGGGTGGAGCCGGGGTTGCTGTCGGATGCCACCGCCACCCCCAAGCCCTCGTCCACCATCCGGCGAACAGGGGCGTAAGGCATGTTGAGGAAGAAAGAGGTGCCCGGCAAGGCCGTGGGCATGGTCTGTGAGGCTTTCAACAGGGGGATGTCGTCGGCCGACATGCTCTCTAAGTGGTCGACGGAGAGGGCGCCCATCTCCACTCCCACTTTCACACCGCCCGAATCGGCCAGCTCGCAGGCGTGTATCTTCGGGCGCATACCATATTCGGCTCCTGCCTCCAGTATGCGGCGTGTCTCCTCGGGCGTGAAGAAACCACGGTCGCAGAACACGTCGATGAAGTCGGCCAATCCCTCGCGTCCCACGGCGGGAATCATCTCGCGCACCACCAGGTCCACATAGTCGGCTTGCCGACCGGCGTAAGCCCGTCCTACGGCATGGGCACCGAGGAAGGTCGACATGATTTTCATCTTCGATGTGCGTTTCAGTTCCTTGATCACGCGCAGCATCTTAAGCTCGTCGGCGGTATTCAGACCATAACCGCTCTTGATCTCCACACATCCCGTACCACTCCTTTCCATATCGTCGAGCCGTTGCTTGGCTTGTGCGTACAGCTGTTCCTCCGATGTGTCGTGAAGCAAGTCGGCGGAGTTGAGTATGCCACCGCCACGAGCGGCAATCTCCTCGTAGGAGAGTCCGCGTATCTTGTCGGTGAACTCTCCTTCGCGGCTACCGGCGTAGACGATGTGGGTATGGCTGTCGCACCAACAGGGCAACACGGCACCTCCCTTGGCGTCGATGACCTCGGTGGAGGGATCCCAGAGGGCATCCTGCATCGCCTTGGCCCATTGACCATCGTCTTGTCGCATGGCTCCATAGAGACTGAAACGGCCATCGTCGATCAGTAGGAAGGCGTCAGGCAGGGTCTCCAACCGGCTCATCTCCTGTCCCATCAGTCGTGTCTTGCCAGGTGGGAGAATACCCGCCAACAGCCCGATGTTATGGATAAGAATCTTCATGAGATTTGATGTTTATAATGAAGTATCGGCTTAACTCCTTAACTTCTTGACTCCTTAATTACTAAGTTTATAATCTCTCATGAACTCCACGGCATCGGCGATATGCGGATACATCACCTCGTCATGGTCGATGAAGGGCACCACTTGGCGGAAGGCGGCGTGCAACCGCTCGATGACGGGTGATGATTTCAGTGGACGGCGGAAGTCGAGGGCTTGTGCCGCCGTAAACAGTTCGATGGCGAGCACACGTTCGGTGTTCAGCACGATGCGCATCAGCTTGGTGCCGGCATTGGCTCCCATGCTCACATGGTCTTCCTGACCTTGCGAGGTGGGTATGCTGTCGGCGGACGAGGGCATGCAGAGCGTCTTGCTCTGGCTGACGATCGAGGCGGAGGTGTATTGCGGGATCATGAACCCGCTGTTCAGACCGGGTTTGGCCACAAGGAACGAGGGCAGGTTGCGGTTGCCCGACACCAGTTTGTACTGTCGCCGCTCGGAGATGCTGCCCAGTTCGTTCAGCGCGATGCTCAGGAAATCCATGGGCAGTGCGATGGGCTCGCCGTGGAAGTTGCCGGCGGAGATGATGAGGTCTTCGTCGGGACAGACCGTGGGGTTGTCGGTGGTGGCGTTGATCTCGATGTCGACCACCGATTTCACGTAGGAGAGGGTGTCTTTCACCGCACCGTGTACCTGTGGGATGCAACGGAAGGAGTAGGGGTCTTGCACATGCACCTTATGTTGCTGTATCAGTTCGCTGTCGCGTAGCAGTTCGTTGAACCGTGCCGCCGTGGCTATCTGTCCGTTGTGTGAGCGTACCAGGTGTACGGCGAGGTTGAAGGGCTCGATGCGTCCGTCGTAGGCATCGAGCGACATGGCGGCGATGAGGTCGGCCCATTCGGTCAGTCGTTTGGCCTGGATGAGCGACCATACGGCGAAAGCACTCATGTTCTGGGTTCCGTTGAGCAGGGCCAGTCCTTCCTTCGAGGCCAATCGGATGGGTTGCCAACCCATCTTCTCGAGTATGGCGGCGCCGCTCATGCGTTCCCCTTTGTATTCCACCTCGCCCAGACCTACCAGCGGCAGGCAGAGGTGGGCCAGGGGCACAAGGTCGCCCGAGGCACCCACCGACCCTTGTTGGTAGACGATGGGGTAGATATCGTTGTTGAAGAAATCGATGAGCCGTTCCACGGTGCACAGCTGGCAACCGGAATAGCCGTAGCTCAGCGACTGAATCTTCAGCAGTATCATGATCTTCACGATGTCGTTGGGCACCCGTTCACCAGTGCCGCAGGCATGCGACATCATCAGGTTGATCTGCAACTGCGCCAACTGATCGGTATCGATGGTGATGTTGTAGAGTGAGCCGAAGCCCGTGGTCACACCGTAGATGGGTTCTTTCGATGTGGCGATTTTCTTGTCGAGATATTCACGGCAGTGGAGAATACGTTCGCGTGAGTCTTCACCCAGTTCCAGCTTGTAGCCTTGGGTGATAATGTCGTCTATCTTGTCTTGTGTCAGGTGTCCTGCACTGATTTTGTGTATCATAGTTTTTTTCTTGTTTTTTTTTCTTATAGGGCTTATTGGGCTAATAGGGCTAATAAGGCTTATAGGGCTAATTAGGTTTATTAGGCTAATAGTTCGTCATCCACTAAATAGGGGAGGGTTACTTTCAGTTCGGGCGAGCGGCCCATCTCGCGTCGGATGGCCTCCAAGCTGCCTTCGTTGCGTGCCCAGGCGCGGCGGGCGATGCCGTTGTTCACATCCCAGAACAGCATCTCGCGGATATGGCGGTCGGCCATATCCGAACCATCTATCACCATGCCGAAACCACCATTGATTACCTCGCCCCAGCCTACGCCGCCGCCGTTGTGGATGCTCACCCAGGTGGCTCCTCGGAAGGCATCGCCGATAACGTTCTGCACGGCCATGTCGGCGCAGAACTGCGACCCGTCGTAGATGTTGCTGGTCTCACGGAACGGCGAGTCGGTGCCCGACACGTCGTGGTGGTCGCGTCCGAGTACCACGGGTGCTTTCAACTCACCCTTGCGGATGGCCTCGTTGAAGGCGAGGGCTATCTTGGCGCGTCCTTCAGCGTCGGCATAGAGGATGCGGGCCTGTGAACCCACCACCAACTTGTTGCGTCCAGCCTCACGTATCCAGTGCAGGTTGTCGGCCAACTGTCCCTTGATACTGTCGGGAGCCGTCAGCATCATGTCTTCCAGCACGTCGCCCGCCAGTTTGTCGGTCAGGGCGAGGTCGTCGGCATCGCCCGAGGTGCATACCCAGCGGAACGGACCGAAACCGTAGTCGAAGAACATCGGGCCCATGATGTCCTGCACATAGGAGGGATAGCGGAACTTGCCGTCGGCGTTGAGGATGTCGGCGCCGGCACGGCTCGATTCGAGCATGAAGGCGTTGCCGTAGTCGAAGAAATACATGCCTCGCTCGGCGAGTCGGTTGATGGCTGTCACCTGTCGGCGCAGTGAGGCACGCACGCACTCCTTGAACTGTTCGGGCTCCTCGGCCATCATACGCTTCGACTCTTCAAGCGACAGTCCTACGGGATAGTAGCCGCCTGCCCATGGGTTGTGGAGCGAGGTCTGGTCGCTGCCCAGATCCACACGGATGTCCTCGTCGGCCAAACGCTCCCACAGTTCGACCACATTGCCCACGTAGGCCATGGAAACGGTGCGCCCTTCGTCTACGGCTTGGCGGATGGCGGGAATCAGTTCGTCGAGGTTGTCGTGCAACTCATCCACCCATCCCTGCTCATAGCGTTTGCGGGCGGCCTTGGGGTTGATTTCCGCCACCACGCTCACCACACCGGCTATGTTGCCGGCCTTGGGCTGGGCACCAGACATGCCTCCTAATCCCGACGAAACGAAGAGGAGTTGCTCCTTGCCCCCTGCTCCTTGCTCCTTGCCCCTTTTCTTTTGCTCCTTGCTCCTTTCGAGAACCACCTTCCTGCCGGCATTGAGTACGGTGATGGTGGTGCCGTGGACGATGCCCTGCGGACCGATGTACATATAGGAGCCGGCGGTCATCTGCCCGTATTGGCTCACGCCCAGGGCGTTCATCCGTTCCCAGTCGTCGGGCTTCGAGTAATTGGGGATGACCATGCCGTTGGTCACCACCACGCGCGGTGCGTCCTTATGCGAGGGGAACAGCCCTAAGGGGTGTCCGGAATACATCACGAGGGTCTGCTCGTCGGTCATCTCGCTCAGGTAACGCATCACCAACCGGTATTGCGCCCAGTTTTGGAAGATGGCACCGTTGCCACCGTAGATGATCAGCTCGTGGGGATGTTGCGCCACGCGGGGGTCGAGGTTGTTCTGTATCATCAGCATGATGGCGGCAGCCTGACGCGAACGGGCGGGATAATCGTCGATGGGCCGGGCGTAGATGTCGTAGGAGGGACGGTAGCGGTACATATAGATGCGACCGTAGTCCGCCAGTTCCTGGGCGAACTCCTTGGCTAAGGTGGGGTGGAGGTGGGGTGGGAAGTAGCGCAGGGCGTTGCGCAGGGCCAGTTTCTTCTCCTCGGCGGTCAGTATGTCCTTACGTTTGGGCGCATGGTTGATGTTGGGGTCGTATGCTTTCGGCTCGGGCAGAGTATCGGGAATGCCGAGTCTGATTTCTTCTTGGAAGGTCATATTTTTAGGGTTTAGGGTTGAGTGTTTAGGGTTGAGTGTTTAGGGTTGAGGGTTGAGTGTTTAGGGTTCTGACGGGTCTGAAGTTCAGGCTTCCAGTTTTCCCATCACATATTGGGTGATATCCTGTT
The DNA here is from genome assembly GCA_900316685.1 of uncultured Prevotellaceae bacterium. GTDB lineage: Bacteria > Bacteroidota > Bacteroidia > Bacteroidales > Bacteroidaceae > Prevotella. The sequence goes on from ONDS01000025.1 coordinate 66,346, forward strand.
CCTCGGTCTGAGCCTGGGCCATGAGGGTCTTGGCCTCTTGGATGAGTGCTTGTGCCTGTTCCTTGTCCTTGAGCGATGAGGCGTTGATGCACACGTTCATACCGGCACCGAGTACGGCGGCGCGTGCAGCCAAGGCTCCCACACCGGCATCGGTGATGCTGTTGGGATTGCCTTCCTGGGCCATGGCACGGCAGAGGGGGAACACCTCGATGGCGGTGCGCATGGTCTGCAGAGGCACCTGTGCGGCATAGAGCGTGGCGGATTGGATGGCGGCGCTACGGGCGGCTTTCTCCTCGTCGGACGACTTGGGCATGCCGAAGGCGGCCATGATACGGTTGAAGGCTTGTGTATCTTCGTCTACCAAGTGCAGCAGCTCTTTCTCCAGTGCTTGTCCCTTGTCGGCATAATGGCTGAACGTATCCCAGCGGTCGTCCCAGCCCGCCTTGTGGCTCGACAGGTTGGCCACCATGGTGCCCAAGGCAGCGCCCAAGGCTCCCATATAGGCGGCGATGGTGCCTCCACCGGGTGCCGGCGACTCCCGCGATGTCTCTTCGGCGAACCCTTTCACGCTGAGGTCCACCAACAGACCGTTCTTTTGATCGGCTTCCAACATATATTCGATGACTTTTTCTTCGGGCTTGAACGGCTTGAGGTCGCTCAGTCCCATCGAGCGGATGGCGATGTCGATGATGTCGCGCTCGGGTATGCCCGTCGACCGATGTTGCTTCTCCAAGAAATAACGTCCTGCCTCGATGAGAGTGCGCTTGGGGATGAGACCCACAATCTCTGTACCTGTCACACGGATGCCTCGGTTCTGTGCGCAGCGGCACACCTCGTCGAAGGCCACATGCAGGGGGGTGACGTTGATATTGGTGATGTTCATCGACACTTGGGCGATGCCGTATTCATCGATGAACCAACCGATGGCCTTGGTGCTCTTCAGGGTGCCCGGAAGCATGATGGTATTGCCCGCTGCATCTTTCATCGGCTTGCCGGTGATGGGATTGCCCTCGCGCTTGGGACGTCCTTTCTCGCGCACGTCGAAGGCGATGGCGTTGGCCCTGCGCGTGGAGGTGGTATTGAGGTTGAAGTTCACGGCGATGAGGAAGTCGCGTGCACCCACGGCGGTGCATCCCGTACGTGCCACACCCTCGTCGAAGGGTCGGGCTCCATAGTCAGGAGCTTGGTCGGGATCGCCCATACGGTCGTGCAATGCCTCGTATTCGCCTGTGCGGCAGACGGCCAGGTTGCGCCGCTCCTCACGGTAGGCGGCGGCCTCGTAGCAGTAGCAAGGGATATGGTGCTCCTTGGCGATGCGCTCGGCCAGTTGGCGTGCCAGTGCGGCACATTCCTCAAGGGTGATGCCGCTCACGGGGATGAGGGGCAGCACGTCGGTGGCACCCATACGCGGGTGGGCACCATGATGCTGGCGCATGTCTATCAACTCGCCTGCCTTGCCCACGGCCAGGAAAGCGGCTTGGCACACCGCCTCGGGTTCACCCACGAAGGTGACCACGGTACGGTTGGTGGCTTCGCCCGGATCAACGTCGAGCAGCCGCACGCCGTCGACGCTCTTGATGCAATCTGTAATCTGTTGGATAATGCTCATGTCGCGCCCTTCACTGAAGTTGGGCACGCATTCCACGATACGTTGGTTGTTCATAAGTATGTGTTTAAGGTATATTTTTTGCAAAAATACTACAAGTTGAGCGAAATACAAAATAAATGCAAATTTATTTTTTTTTCCGAAACGCCGTGTATTTTATTTAAAAATACTACAAGTTGAGCGAAATACAAAATAAATGCAAATTTATTTTCAGGAGTTTAGGAGTTTAGGAGTTTAGACGATAGTCCGTTGCACAATCCGTTCAATCGTTGTTCTAATTAAATCCGTATAATTACTGCGAGCACTCGTGACCGTTGGTTCGTTTAATTCGTTGTCGGAAAGAATTCGTTTAATTTGTTTAATTCGTTGTCGGAAAGAATCTGTTGTTGTATGGTTCGTTGAATTTGTAGTCGGAAAGGTCCCCTATCCAAAAGTGCCAATAGTTGAAAACCCTTCAACTATTGGCACTTATTATAGAGTAAGAACTGTCTTCTTATACGGCCGGGGCGGCGGCATTGCCGCTATCCGCAGGTGTCGCGGAGGGGTCAACAGGTGCTGCCGCAGAATCCACAGGCGTCGCTGCTGCGGGGGCGACAGGTGCCGCTGTGGCAGGATTGCCACCGGTCATGATGGGAGTGTCTTGGTCGAGGTCGATGAGCTGGCCGTCGGCGTCGAATTTCAGTTCCACACCGTTGTCGAGCTTCACCTCAAACTCCTTGCCCTCGAAAGCCTCCGACTCCTGTCTCACAAGGAGAACATTAGCCGTGGGGAAGTTTTGCTGCAAGTAAGCCTGGGCGGCGGCGGGAAGTTCCTCTTTCGTCAGAGTCTTCTTGCTGTCGCACGAGGATAAGGAAAGCATAGCCACGCAAGTCATGGCCAATAAGATAAGTTTCGTTTTTTTCATTGTCGTTTTCCTCCGATTTTAAAAAAATAATGATTTTGTGCTGCAAATATACGATTATTATTTTTTACAACGGCAGTAATCGGGAGTTTTTTTCAGCGGATAGGCCAAGGGGGAAGTCCACTTTCTTGCTCCTTCCAAGGGAAAAGCGTACCTTTGCAGCCGAAAATACATGATGTATCTTGACGATGGACCGTTTGTGGAATGCTGACTACCTGAAAGTGATGAACGCCAATTTCTGCCTGAATTTCGCGTTCTACCTGCTTACGCCGCTCCTGCCGCTCTATCTGAGCGAGCATTTCGGAGCGACGAAAGATGTCATCGGGCTGGCATTGTCGGGCTATACGCTCTTGGCGTTGCTGGTCAGACCCTTCAGTGGCTATCTGGCAGACAGCTTTCCTCGGAAGAAGGTGCTGCTGATCAGCCTCGCTTGCTATTCGGTGTTTTTCGCGGGTTATCTGCTGGCCTCCTCGCTGCTGCTTTTCACCATCGTGCGCACCTTGCATGGAGGACCTTATGGAGCCTCGACGGTGAGCAACAGCACGATGGCTGTCGATGTGCTGCCGTCGAGCCGACGCAACGAGGGCATAGGCTACTATGGGTTGAGCAACAACCTGGCTTCGGCCATCGCTCCCTCCGTGGGTATCTTCCTCTATTCGCAGACTCATGATTTCGACCTCCTTTTCTGGATAGCCTTCGCCGTGGCTTTCATGGGATTCGTGGGCAATACGACGGTGAAGGCTCGTGAGCGACAGGTCATCAAGGACAAGAAGGCGCTGTCGCTCGACCGCTTCTTCCTCCTGCGAGGCTGGTACCTCGGGGTGAACATGGTGTTCTTCGGTGTATGCTATGGGGTGCTCAGCAATTATCTCGCCATCTACGGCAAGGAGCAGATGGGCATCACGGGAGGCACGGGCACCTACTTCATGCTGCTTTCTTTCGGACTGATCCTCTCGCGTCTGCAGGGAGCACGCTCGTTACGCAGTGGCAGGCTCGTGCGAAATGCCACCCAGGGGGTGATACTCTCCACCGTGGGTTACACCTTGTTCGTGGCCTGTCCCAACATGGTGGGTTATTACGGTTCGGCATTGCTCATCGGCTTGGGAAACGGTCATCTCTGGCCGGCATTCCAAAACCTCATCATAGGTATCGCGAAAAACAATGAGCGGGGTACGGCAAACTCCACACTTCTCACAGCCTGGGACCTGGGCGTGGGCTTGGGCATCGTCATGGGTGGTGTTGTCGCCGAATACATCAGCTATACCGTGGCCTTCTGGACCGTCGCCGCCGTACATCTCGCCGGCACCCTTTTCTTCCTGACCATCACGGCGAAGAGGTGAGTGATGAATGTTTAGTGTTGAATGTTGAGTGTTTAGTGATGAGTGTTTAGTGTTGAGTGCTGAATGTTGAGTGTTGAGTGTTTAGTGTTTAGTGTTTAGTGATGAGTGTTGAGTTATCATTCAAAAAGGGCTGACCATCTTTTGAAGCGCTCCACGCCGGCTTCGCCGAACTTGGCAAGGCTGCGCAGGGCCTGTTCGACGGTCTTCTCGCGTTCGAGATGGCTCTTCGAATAGAACTTGTCGGCATAGCAGATGACCTGCTCTTCCAAGGCCTCGGGCAGATAGTCTTGTAAGGGTAGGGGGAGATCCTGGGCGAGGATGTCGTCCATGGTGATGCCCGCTCCTGTATGGCGCTCGCACACCCGGGCATGACGTTCCATTCCGTGGGCACGCAACATCTTCGCTCCCATGATACCATGGCGGATATACGGTTCGGTGCCATAGCAGTGGATGCCCGGTGCGTCGCAGTGGATGATGCCGATGTCGTGGAGCATCGATGCCTCGATAAGGAAATTGCGGTCGAGACATAGTTCGGGATGCCTATCGGCGATGAGCAACGCACGGCGCGTCACACACTCACTATGCTCAACGAGGATGCGGCGCAATGTCGCATCCTCGCTGTAGTATAGGTCTATTATCTGATCGTAGTTCATTTTTTTGTTAGTGGTGAGTGGTAAGGGGTGAGGGGTAAGAGAATACTCCTCTGGCACATCTCTCACCCCTCACTTCTCACCTCTCACCTCTCACCTCTCACCTCTCATTTCTCACTTCTTTCTATATACGCGATGGCATCGCCTTTCTGCACCTTGCTGCCCTGCTTGGCGTTGATCTCGACCAACTTGCCACCCAGCGCGGCTTTCACCTCGACGATCTCGCCCCAGGGAGCCTGGATGTAGCAGAATGCGTCACCTTCCTTGTATTCCTTGCCGATGAAGGGCTCCACGGTGGGCGCGCACTCGCCGTCGCCGTTGAACTCCCAGTAGATCTGTCCCTTTACGGGTGCCACGATGGCGTCGGCCTTGGCGTGTTTGAAGGCGCTCAGCTGCTCGGGAGTCAGTTTGGCACCCAACTTGGCATCCTTGGCCTTCTGCAGGTCGGCCAGGAAGTTCTTCTTCGCTTGGCCGCTCTTGAAGTTGCGGTACTGCTCGGGGTGCATGGCCAACTCGTAGAGCTCCTCGTCGTCGGGACCATACTCCCAACCGTTCTCGTCCATCTCCTTGCGGAAGTCGTCGAGGGCATTGGGGATGAGCGTGTGCGGGTCGGCATCGGTGAACTCGCGACCTTGCTTGGCGGCCAGGTCTTTCAGCTCCTGATCGATTTCGCCGGGGATGCGTCCGCTCTTGCCGAGAATCATGCCCCACATCGAGTCGTCCATCATCACGAAGCGACCCTTGCCTTGGGCCATGGTGAGCAGGTTCATCAGCGCAATGTTCTTCACATACTGCGAGAACGGGGTGACCAGTGGGGGATAACCCACACGCGGCCAAACGTAAGCCACCTCGTCGAACAGTTTCACCAGCATATCGTCGGTGCTCAACTCGGGTTCGCCCTTGGCCTTCAGCGTCTTGTTGATGATGGAGTGGATGCCAGCCAGATCGGCCATCATCGAACCCATCATGCCGCCCGGCAGGCCGCAGCCCAACAACAGCGACGACATGTGCTTGTTGCCGGGATTGATGAAGTAGCCCAGCCAGTCGTCGATGAACTCCTGGGTCAGCGAGCGTGCTTTCATGTAGGCGTTCATGTTGATGTCGGCCACCTCGAAACCTTCGTTCTTCAGCATGCTCTGCACCGAGATGATGTCGGGATGCACCTTGCCCCACGACAGCGGTTCGATGGCGGTATCGATGATGTCGCCGCCATTGTTGCACACCTCGAGGATGGAGGCCATCGACAGGCCCGGGCCGCTATGGCCGTGATATTGAATGATGATATCGGGGTGCTTGGTCTTGATGCTCTTGGTGAGCGCTCCCAACAATGCAGGCTGACCGATGCCGGCCATATCCTTCAGACAGATTTCCTCGGCGCCGGCGGCAATCACCTCGTCGGCTATCTGGCTGTAGTATTCCACCGTGTGTACGGGCGAGGTGGTGATACAGAGGGTGGCCTGCGGCGTCATGCCTGCGGCCTTCGCCCATTTGATGCTGGGGATGATATTGCGTGTGTCGTTCAGTCCGCAGAAGATACGGGGGATGTCGACACCTTGGGCATGTTTCACTTTATATTGCAGTTCCCGCACGTCGTCGGGCACAGGATACATCCTGAGGGCGTTCAGACCACGGTCGAGCATGTGCGTCTTGATGCCCACCTCGTTGAAGGGCTTGCAGAACGCGCGCACGGCATGGTTGGGGTTCTCACCCGCCAGCAGGTTCACTTGCTCGAAAGCACCACCGTTGGTTTCCACGCGTGAGAAACAACCCATTTCGATGATGGCGGGAGCGATGCGCTCTAGTTGGTCTTTCCGGGGTTGGAACTTACCCGACGATTGCCACATGTCGCGGTAAACAAGACTAAACTGGATTTTCTTTTTCATGTGTATTATTTTTTAGTTACAAAAGTGTTTTGCAAAAATAATGTTTTTTTTCCAACCAACTCATAGCAAAGCGATTTTTTTTCTTTTTTTTCTGCTTTTTCCATAAAAGGGTGGCTGCCACGATGTTTTTTTCGCGCTGGAGAGGAGTTGTTTGCGAAATATTGCCTACATTTGCAAACGTAATCATCCATCTCAGCATGAAAAGAAAAACCATATTCACCATGCTCTCCCTGTTGGCCTTGGCCATCGCCTGCGGCGAAAAGCCGAGAACCGAAAAGGAGAACAACGATATGAACCAGTCGGTTATGGAAATCAGGGCCTATGAGGCGAAAGGCGACTCGACCCTTTACGGACTGGCTTGCGAAGGAGGAGGCGACTCGGCTGTCGTCTTCCTGCCCGATACGGGTGGCGACCCTGTCACCTACAATATTATCGGTGCCATGAAGGCTCACAGTATGTTCGGTTTACCATCGGTGGGCGACAAGGTGGCGTTGATTCCCAATCCCGAGAACAAGAAGGAGGCATTGGTGGTGATCAACCTCGAAGAGCTGCGCGGCACATGGGTCTACCAAGTGTTACCCACGGTGAAGGCTAAACTTGAAACAGAAGGCATGCCGGAGATGTCGAAGGAGGATAAGATGAAGTTCGATTCGTTGGTGCAGACGCTGATGATTCCGGTGGAATATGGTTTTACGCTCAAACGCGATTTCACGGCGCAGTCGGTGGGTGGCCCTCCCAGGAAAAGAGCCCTCGACGAGGAGAGTCCCGTGGAGTATCCCCGGTTAAGGCGCTATACGGAGTGGCATGTGTTCAATGGCGCACTCGTCTTCTCACGTTCGTCGCGCTCGAATCCTAAGAAAGAGATGGAACTGGTCAACGACACGGCTGAACTGGTGATGCTGCGAGGCGACACCCTTGTGCTCCGTTTCGCCGACCACCTGCAAGGTTTTTCGCGCAAACCCGACTCTTTGGCAACGAAGAACTGACCTGCTATCCCAATTCGTAGTTTTTCAGTCTTTCTTCCGCCCAATGCTCGTATTTGGTGCCTGGGCGGCCATAGTTGGCGTAGGGGTAGATGCTGATGCCGCCACGAGGCAGGAAGAGTCCTTTCACCTCGATATATTTGGGGTCCATGAGCTTGATGAGGTCTTTCATGATGATGTTGACACAATCCTCGTGGAAGTCGCCATGGTTGCGGAAACTGAACAGGTAGAGTTTCAGGCTTTTGCTTTCCACCATGCGCAGTCCGGGGATATAGTTGATAAGTATCTGCCCGAAGTCGGGTTGGCCTGTAATGGGGCAGAGAGTGGTGAACTCCGGACAGTTGAACCTCACCCAATAGTCGTTGTCGGGGTGCTGGTTCTGGAAAGTTTCCAACAGTTGGGGGTTGTAGTCGGTGTCGTAACGAGTGGTATTGCCCAGTGCCGACAGGTTTTCTTCTTTGCGGTTACTCATGTTTTTTATTTTTGCGTGCAAAATTAGTCATTTTTTTCGGTAGATAGGCTAAAGGAGCGGTTTTTTATAGCATCTATAGTATCTATAGCTTCTATAGTTTCTATAGTCTCTATAGTCTCTATAGTATCTATAGCTTCTATAGTTTCTATAGTTTCTATAGTCTCTATAGTTATTTTTGCGGGTCGATTTTTCTTTTTAGTTCTTCAATGGTAGCTTCTTGGGCATAATAGGATTTGAGGGCGCGCTGTTTGAGATCGTTGTATCTGTCTTTCCAAAGCGATGCCTCGGCCTGAGCGGCAGTAAGTTGCTGCTGGAGTTGTGTTGCATCCTGCCGCAGTTGTGATATCTGTTCCTTGAGCTGTGGCACGAGCGATTCTAACTCCGACAGACGCTGGTCTTGTTGCTGGCGATAGTCTGTACGTGCTTGGTGCATACGTTCCTTGACACCACCCTCGGTGACGAATTTTTTCTCTAATCCATCCAAATATTTGTTCATCATGGTATCTATCTGAAAACAGAGGGTGAGGGCTACATTGGCCATCTCTTCATCCGTCCATTGTTGGAGGTAAGGTTCATAATCACTTAGTTTGTTGTGGTTCTTGGTAAAGTCCTGCATGGGTTGGAAACGTTCGTCCGAGGGGGTCCAGATGGATTGGTGGTTGGCCTTGAGATAGTCTTCGTAGTCTTGGCGAAGCTCGCCGTTGCTTGCGCGCGACACATTGAGTAGTCGCAGCTCCATTTCCATCGACATTTTTCCGTCTTCCATCCCCTCCACGATGTTCTGTTTGATGGAGCGTGCCGCCTGAATCATCTGGTCGACAGTCCTATCGCCGTATTTGGGCTTGAATCGTTTGCAAAAGACGACGGTGATTTGGTAAATAGCCTCCGATTTCTGATAGAACCATAAATCTTGCCATTTGGGCACTTTCCTGAAAATGCTTTTATAGGGTTTCTTGCTATTTTCCATGGTTATAAGGTATATAGGGTTTGTATAGGCTCTATTGCTTCTATAGTTTCTATAGTCTCTATAGTTTCTATAGTTTCTACAGTTTCTATAGTCTCTATAGCGCCTATAGTTTCTATTTTTTTGCAAAGATAACATATTTTTTTACTCTTGCTATCGTTTTTTTCCTTATATTTGCAAAAGAATACATCGATTACCATTAAAAAACAGTATTATGCGGCGACATCATTTGTTCCGGGGGGTGCTCACCTTCTTCATCATCTTTCTTCTCCCCGCGGCCTTACAGGCTTTCAACCATGCCCCCGAGGCCCCATCGGCTATCAACCGACATTCTGCGGCTTCACCGGTTTTCAACTATCCTTACGCGGTCCCGCGGATAAAGGCCGATTTGCCTCCGGAGATCCCAACCGGAGCAAAGGTGCTCTACCACGGCGAAAGGCGGTATGAACGCTATGGCTTGGTGGAACATGCCTTCACCATCTATGAGCTTGATGGCAAGACGTGGCTCAGAAGGGAACAGTGGTTTTCCGGCTCTGAGGAAACCGTCAGCGACAAGGAGGGTATCGCCCGTAACGCTCGTGAGGTGACCATGCCCCTTACCACCAAACAAAAAAAATCCATCCGTAAGTGGTTGAAACATGCACGGTTCGCTTCCTTGGCTTCTGACTACCAGGCTGAGCAGGAGGCTTACGAACGATACACCAAGGCGTATGAAGACTCGCTCCATCATCCCCATGCCCAGGTGAACGAACAGGGCGACACCGTCTACATGGTATTGGCACGTCCACGTCAGGAGCTGCGCTATCACCAGCCCAGTTCCTGGCGACAGACCGTAGCTTGGGCGGGCACCTTACAGGGCATCCAGACTTCCTGCATCTTCTATAATCCTCCGCTTCAAGCCGACACTTGGACGGAAGGCCATCCCTGCCGCGACCGTTACTTGGAAGCCCTCGACAGGTTCCACGGACAACTCGACAAGATGGTGTATGAATACAAGATGCAGCATCCTTACGAAGGCGAGATCCGTTCTTTCTCTTTCCGTACCAGTGGGGGGATGTTGAGGCATATCGCTCCCGATGGGCGCATACTCAGACAGGGCAGCAACATTGTAATCCGTGAGAAAGACGGGCAGTGGTATGTCTTTGGCTATGTAGGTGAGCAAGAAGATACCGTGAAGGTGGGTCCCGAGGTGATGGCCCATGTGGAGGAACTGTTCCGCGCTTATGATGACAGAGGGTTGCATCCCGTATTTGCCGACGGTGAAAAGGTGTTGAGAACAGAGGTGGATGACGGCATCTCTTGGCAGGCGGTGGTGTCATTCAATACACGTGAAGGGATATTGGAAAGCGGCACTTTCGGGGAATCATATATCGAACCTAAGTGGGCAAGAGAGGCCTACGATGGCCAGATGCAGGTCTTCAGGGCGGTCAATGACTATTTGTGGGGATTTCTGTCGATAGGAAGGGATACAGGTAGTCTTCGTAGATTGAAGTAAAAATCATGTACAAATATACATTCTTTTCTATGGAAAAGCAAAAAAACAGCCGAAATGGCTGTTTTTTTGCTTTTGTGACAATTTTTTTGCATTTTTATTCTATCCCATCCATGTAACATGAGGTAAAGTTCATGTTACGTGTATTTGATACACTTATAAAATTATGTCCTTACCTTTGCCGCCGTATTCCATAATAACCTAAGTAACAATAACAAAATGAAAAAACTATCTACGATGATTGTACTTGTGGCGGTATTCGCGATGAATGCCAGTGCCGCTGCGGTCTATGTGCTCAACAACACTGTGGAGTTTCAGACGGGAGAAAACCCTGAAATCAGAGACGGTCATTACTACTACCAGCAGGATGTGTATTGGCTCGACAACGGCGGATGGACCATGAACCTCGGAACCTTTCCCAATTCCGACGGCAGCAACAGCGCCCAGGACAACGACTTCAACTGGTCGGTTGACGTGACTGGCGACATCACCATCCCCGAAGGCTATTACGACACACACTCAGGCAGTCATTATGAACTGAAAAAAGGCGACAGGTATGGTTCGCATATCTATTTCGACGTGCCCTCAGGGGGTAGTGGAACTATCATGGTAACCGCCACCAACCCCGACCACGACGGACTGCCCTATTCCTGCACCTACACCATCCTTTACCATATGGGCAGCTCCTCGGTGAAATGGGACTTCAACAGTGCCCAATACACCTTGCAGGGGTCGTGGGACGGCAATGAGTCGGACTTGGGCTCGGGCACCAAGTACCATAAATATAATGGTGCCCTGAACTACGCCGATGGTGCAAGCGTCGTCTCCGAGGCTGCCGGCCTGCGCTTCACAGCCGACAACGGACGTTTCGGCGGCAACAACCCCAGTGGCACGTCGCCGGTGGAAAATCGATTCGTATGCCTGGGACAGGGCGCTTCCGTCACCATCCCCGCCTCGCTGTTCCGTAGTTACGCCAATCCCCGTGTGCGCATCAAGGCCAACAGATATGGAGGCGACAACCATTGCTGTCTCAACATCACTAACGCCAAAGACGCTTTGGGCAAGAACATCAACAGTGAATACCAATTAGGTGGCAGTGCATGGTGGGGTGACAAGAACGACAACAACTACCGTGGCGAGTACCATTTCATCATCGCCGATAAAAACCAAGATTTCACCATTCAGGTGAAGAACTGGAACGAATGGCTCATGCTGCTGTCATTGGAACTCTACGACTCCGACGAGATCATCACCGAAAACAGCATTCTGGGTACCACCTACCAACTGCTCAACAATGCCGGAGGCTCGGCCGCCAGTGCCACCTTTAACCTCCACTACCGGGGACGTGCCGAGAAGACGCGTGTGGAAAACGCGACCATCAGCACCACGGGAACGGTGACCTGCAACAGCGGCAACCTGACGAACATGGGCGGCAATGCTGAGACGCACACTTACACATCTAATGTGGGAGAGTTCGGTACCTTCCGATTCCGTATAGACTGTTACGACCACTCGGGCACTTACTGCACCGACTATGCATGGCGCACCATGAGCGTGGGTTATATGGAGTCGCGCTCCTATCCTTATACCTGGGACTTCACCGACGTGCAGGACTACTACGCCGACGGCATGGCGCAGGAAGATGCCTATACAGCCAGCGGCAGCGGTGTCATCTCGAACAATAGCAGCTACAACCCCGTGAAGAGAAGTCTATGGGACAACACCTCCGGCGACTATGGCCTTCAAGTGGGAGCCGACCAAGGCACTAACGTGCATTTCTGTGGTGGTAGCCAGTTGTGGTACGGCAACCAGCTCATACCTGAGTTGCGCTACCTCGGCTTCACACCCGTCAACTTCGACAGGGCCTACAATGGTGCGTTGAGCATCACCGCCGACGGGCTGAAGTTCAACCAGGAGATCCGCGACTGGTGGGGATGGCGCATCACCGTGCCCAATGTGCCCACCGACGGCGTGGTGTATGTTCGCGCACATAAGGACCGAACCGACAATTTCTGCTCGGTAGCTTACTACTATGGTAACAATGTCAACAACAAAACCGAGAAACAATGGTTCAGCACAGACGCAACAAGCAGTACGGCGAAGGAGATAGCCGTGACCGCCGATGAGAGCGGCGATGTGATCTATGTCGTACCCGCTCCTTCCTCACAGCAGAACGTCACGCTGTTCTTCACTGGCGTAACCGTCAGGAAGATAGCCGTCTCCGTCGACCCGAAGCAGCTGAGTGCCAACGGATGGGCCACGGAGAGCCGCGATAGGGTGATCGATCCCGAACTGACCGGCTACATGACCGGCAAGCCCTTCGAAAACCTGGTGGTCACCTCCGTCGACTTTGGCGGCAAGGTGGTGGGACTGAAAGCCATGGGCGAAACCGACCTGATGCCGCTGAGCGCGGGTGCTGACAACAATGCCTATATCATCCATAACACCGACAATGAAGCGGTGAGCATCCTCAATGGTGGCTTCCACCTCTTCGTGCCCGATATTCACGACTATGTGGCGGGCAATGAGAACTTCAATAAGAAAGCGCTCTTCGATATGCCCGCAACGATGAAGGCCCAACTCACCGCCGGCACCGTGGCACGCGACGAGAACGGCATGCGCAACTTTGTGCTGAGCAACGTCGTCTATCCCATGGATGAAGAAGGCAACATCATCGGTCCCCGTAAAGGAGGCGACGAAGGGTTCTATCAGGTGAAGAGAGGCGGCATCCAAAGCAATGGCAACCAAGGCTACCTGCCCGTCGATATCACTGCGGGTGGAAACGCCCCCGTCTATACCCTCATGTTCGTGGGTGGCGAAGAGACCACAGCCATCGATCCAACCACCTTCATCATGATGCCTACCGCCAACCAAGGCGAGTACTACAACCTCAATGGCCAGAAGATGGACGGTGTGCCCACGCAGCGCGGCATCTACATCACTGGCGGCAAGAAAGTGTTCATCAAATAATCCACCCTTTCAATCAGATAAGACAATGAAAAAAGATTATGTTTCTCCTGCTTCCAGCAATATAGGACATAGGAACACCGCAGATACCAGTCATGTAGGAATGGGTGGCACATCCGTCGGTACCGACACCATGCATGCCAACTCTGAATTCTTCGACGAGGATATTGACGAGGACCATTGGGCGCATGTTGGCAATCTCTGGGACGTAGAATAACTTACGACGCAAATACCATTTAATAATTATTACTGTCCGCTAAACCATAATCCGCATTGCCCAACTTCTTGACCGTCAGAAGTTGGGCGTTTTTACATTCTAGTCCAAGCCCCCCTCAGTCTTT
>ONDS01000023.1 GCA_900316685.1 uncultured Prevotellaceae bacterium
GGAGAAAATTTGACTATGAATATAAATTTACAAAAAATATAAAGGCCGCTTAGTGTTAAAAATGTTAATTCGCTTGGCTCTGACTATAAGTTGCGAATTTCACGAATGGTGCTTATAAAAACAACGAATTACACGAATTTCACGAATGGTGCTTATAAAAACAACGAATTACACGAATTTCACGAATGGTGCTTATAAAAACAACGAATTACACGAATTTCACGAATGGTGCCTAAAAAAACAACGAATTACACGAATTTCACGAATGGTGCTCCTGCCCTTAATTCGTGTAATTCGTGTAATTCGTTGTGAAAGACCTTAAATTGTTGAGTAATTCGTTGTGAAAGACCTTAAATTGTTGAGTAATTCGTTGTGAAAGACCTTAAATTGTTGAGTGATTCGTTGTGAAATCCTTCTTTATTGCGTCTTCTCCAACTTGATATAGAACAGGTTGGCGCTGTTGGCTTTCCTCAGTTCGTGGGCACTGGCAGCCAGAGTGGTGGTGATGATGCCGTTAGACCCCGTGAATTTCGTACCGTCGATTTTGATGGTGGGTGCCGCCTCCACGAAGTAGAGCGTGAGGGTCATCTTTTCGGTGGTGGTGAACGCGATGGAGGTTTCTGACTCCATCTTCAGGCAGATGGTATAGTCTACGCCGTCGACGGTCACCGTACCCTTGCTGTTGCTCGTGTTGCCATTGGTAATGGTGAAGAAGCTGTTGGAGGCTGCACCGCTTTGGAAGTCGCAGGTGATCACGTCGCCTTGGGGTTGCGGGGTGTCGCCGCCTTGGCCACCTTCGCCGCCTTGGCCACCTTCACCGCCTTCACCACCGCCTTGGCTACCGCCGCCGCTGAGGTCTTCGCCGCCGAAGATGCCCACGAGGGAGGGGGCGTAGTTGATGATAACCGACTTCAGTGCTTCGTCCACACTATCGTCGCTGTCCTTGCCGTCGAAACTCCAGGTGATGTCGCCGTGGTTCAATCGGCCGGCACCGTAGTAACCCACCACCTTGGCGGGCACGTCGGCGGCAGCGTCAGCCTCATAGCTGTACATGATGGAGCTGTTGGTGTCGAAGTTGTTGTAGGTGGCACCACCCTGCTTGGCTTTCACCGTCGAGGGCACCTGCTCGTCGCGGGTCGAAACCTCGTAGGCGTCAAATTCCACGCTGTTCTGTTGGTAGGTCACATATTTGAAGTTCTTGGTCTTCTCCACGAAAGCGTTGCCGTAGCTCTTGACGATGCCGCCGTCCTCGCTGGAGAAGGTGCCTTTGCCACCGGCTATGTCGCTGCCCTGCATGGAGATGAGCATCGGTTTGTTGGTGCCGCGGAAATAGTTGCTTTCCATGAAGAGACAAGCTCCGGTGGTGGCACCGCCGCCGTATTTCGATACACCATCGTAATAGTTGTTCCACGAGTGTACGCTCATGTTACGGATACGCGGGTGGCGTGAGTCGCTGTGGTCATACCAGTTGTGATGGTAGGTGATGTAGTTGGGGTCGTCGCCACCCATGCCGCAGAGGCTCGCCTTGCCGCTGTCCCAGAAGTGGCAGAAGTCGATGGTGGTGAGCTTCGTGCCGGCCTTGAGGTCTACGGTGCCGTCGCCTTTGACCTGGTCGGCATCCGAACCTGGCTTTCCGTAGAAGAAGTCCATGTTGTGTATCCAGATATTGCTGTTGTTGGTATCCAACGATATACCGTCGTCCATAAACATCATGATGGCGAAGTTACGGAACTCCACGCTCTTGCAGTTGCGCACGAGGAAGCCGAAGCCGTGCACAGTGGCATCTTCGCCGATACCCTCGAGGGTGATGTTCATCTCGCTGTAGCTGCCATCGCCCTTCACCTGCAGTCCTTCTGCCGAACTCTCGAAATAGTCGACGTCGGAAGCACTCACCTTACCGATGATGCGGAAGGCGATGGGTGTAGTGTCGTAGCCTTTCTGGTAAGCCTGGATGATGGCCTGCAGGCCGGTGAAGGTCTGCGTGCCTCCTTTGCTGTTGACGATCACATCGGTGCTGATGGTCTTGGCCGTGTTCTTCGTCACATAGAGCACTTTGCCACCGCTCTTGAGCGTGCCGTCGTCGTTGTAGGCGCCCACACCGCTGTAGTTGTGGTGGGCGAAGCCCTCGCGGCAGTAGTTCACCACGTTCATGTTCTCTGCCGTGCTGGCCTTGCTCTCATCCTCGGCGCCGCCGATGATGGGCACCACCTTCAGGGCATAGTCGGAACCTTTCTTCAGGCCCACCACATCGACGCGTCCGTAGGTGCCGTAGTCACGCACCAGCTGGGCGTCCACCTTGGTGTAGCTGCTGTATTGTCCGCCTTTCACGTATACGGCGTAGCTCTCGGCTCCCTCATAAGGTTGCCATTTGGCGTAGACGCTCTCCTGCCATCCCTTGGCGGTGGTGATGACCACGCCGTTGTTGGTGATGTCGGCCTCGTCGCCTTGGTCCAGACCGCGGGCGAAGCTGATATTGGTTACCGAGCCGTAGTACACGTCGGAAGCCCCTTGCAGGTTGGTCACGCTCACCGTCGAGGCTGCGCGGTCGATGTCTACGGAGCTCAGCTCATCGGTGTTGTAGTATTTCAGGTCGCCGTCGGTCAGTTCCACCTGCATCTGGTTGGCGTTCATGTTGCGGCTGACGCTGTTGTTGGAGCTGTCCTCGGCGTTGTTGCCTGTCTCGGCGGGGGTGACGATGGCCTTGTCGGGGTCGGGGGCCGCTCCCACCTCGATGCTGTAGACATAGACACCGCCGGTGGGTGTGAGCACCACGTCGCCGTCCTCGGTCACCTGTCCCTTGCCTGTCTGTGCCGCTGTCGAGGCATCGAAGCCCGAGGTGCCGGAAAGGTTGGTGGGTGTGATGCCGCGGGCTGCCGATGAGCTGGAAGTCATATAGGAGATGCTCACCTCTTGTCCTTTCTTCAGGCCGGGGATGACCACGGGCGTGGTGGCACCTGCCAACCACATGCGTTTGCCGCTCTCGAAGCGGATGTTGCCTTCGCCGCTGTTCACCTTCGGACAGGTGAAGAGCAGGCCAACGGATACGTTCAGTTCCGAGCTGTTGGCCATGAGAGCCGCCTTCGTGAGCGCTGCGGTATATGAATAGCGTTTCTTCTCCGAGCTATAGTACCAGTTGTTGTCGGCCTTCATGTTGTTCTCGTCGGTCGAGGAGAGCGAGGCGGTGAAGTCCCAGGATTGCTGTGCCCATGCTGTGTTGCTGCCGAAGAGCAAGGCGGCGAGGGTGATGATGCTGAATATGATATGTTTGCGTTTCATGTCTTGTTCCTCCTGATTATTTTACCGTTACCTTCTTTCCGTTTACGATATAGATGCCTTTGGGCAGGCTTTGCAGTTGGCTACCCACGTATTGGCCCTGTAGGTTGAAGACGCGGTTGTCGCCGGTGGTCACCTGTCCGTCGATGGTCATGATGCCGGTGGTCTCGCCATCCACGGTGAAGGTGGCGGCGCTGGCCGCGGCGTCGGCGGAGAGCAGGTAAGCGCGCAGGGCTTTGATGGAGCCGCTACTGAGCTGCTTCAGTGTGTTGCCGTTGGCGAAGTAGAAAGCATTGCCGGAAGGGGTGGTCTCGGGGATGGTGCCCACGAAGGTCCAATTCCTATTGCTGACCGTACCGCCCGCGGTGAGGTTTTTCAGGGCCACCTGTTCCATGGTGAACTCCGCTACGTCCTCTGCCGGCTGCACCAAGTAGGGGATACCTGCCTCGATGGCCGTGGTGCTTTCGAAGGCCAGGTTGTTGTCGGCGGCGTTCTGGAAGGCTGCCACCTTGGCACCGGCACCGAAGGCATTGCTGATTTGCTCGGCGGTCATGGCGAAGGGCAGGCAGATGGGGTTCCACTGTCCGGCCTTGATGTTGCGTGTCACCTTCACGTCCACCGTCTTGTCGCCGAAGAGACTGAGTGTCTCGGCGTTGGTGTTGTCTGCGGCATCGCTCAGTACTGCTGTGTAATTGAATTTGATGTTGACGAGAGCCATGTCGACGGTCACATCGGTGCCGTCGGCATAGTGCAGGGTGATGTTGTCACCGCTGAATGTGATTTTCTCGGCGAACAGGTCGACGTTGGCACCGTCGATAGTGATTGTCTCGCCGGAATCGGCCATCATCTTCGGGCATAAGGCCATGAAGAGGATGAGCAAAAGACCCATTTTTTTCATGTGCTAGCGATTGTCTTTGTTATTTGATTATCTTAGTATTGCGTAGTTTGAGGCATTTTAGCGCACAAAATTATGTTTTTTCCCAAAAAAACGCAAATAAATAAGGTAGTAATCTGAAAAAAAACATGAAAACGTTTGCGGAGGATGCTACAGGCACTATAGAATCTATAGTCGCTATAGTCACTATAATAGCTATAGCCGCTATAGTAGCTATAGAAACTATAGTATTATTTCTGTTCTATGTATAGTTTGTCTTCCCGCCGTTGGATGTCGTCGTAGGCGTCGGGCAGGTCGCTTTTATCGATGGTTATCTCGCGGTTCACGGGTCGCCCCTCCTCGTCGAGGGAGTGGGAGAAGAGCCAGATATAGGTCTTGTCGAGATAGAAGATGCGGGCCAGTGCGCCATGCGATGCCCCCGGCAACCAATCGAAGCGTAGGCGCTCGTCGTGATGGGTCTGTTGGAGGGCTTCCACCACCTTCTTCGACTCGTTGATGCTCACTGCCTTGTCAGCGGTGCCATGGATGATCCATAAGGGCAGGTCGCCCAGACCCTGCTTATTGCGGAGCGTGCTGCCGCCGCATAGGGCCATGGCCGCCGCCACCTTATGGGGGTAGGTGCCTGCGTAGTCGAGGGTGCCGTAGCCGCCCAAGCTCATGCCTAAGACATAGATACGTGAAGCGTCCACCTGGTAGTGCTCCTTGGTCCATTCCACCACTTGGTCGATTTTCTCCGGGTTCCATGATCCGCTGGGGTTTTGGGGTGCCAGGATGAGTGCCGGTATGGGCCGCCCCATGTTGATGGCTTGGAGTGGTCCGTACTTGCGCACCTTTTCGAGGTCGCGCCCCCGCAGGCTCGCTCCATGGAGGAATACGACGAGGGGAATGGGTTCCGGTTCGATGCAATATTCTTCGGGGGCGTACACCCAGAATTGGTAGCCTCCGGGAATGGCGTTGCGATAGGCGGTGAGCATATCGTTCTGCGCCACGGCCAACAAGGAGAGAACCGACAGGAGAAGTGTGGTGATGGTCTTTTTCAGCATGGTCTTTTTTGTGCTTGGTCTTGCAAAGATAGTGCAATGCGAAGACAAAACAAAACAAAAAAGTAGATTTTTGTTTTTTTTAAGCCCTTAGGTGGGCACTGCGGACACAGACAATCATGACCATCCATGTGGGTATAGCGAACACGTAAAAACGCAACCGTCCAGTTGAGCGTTGCGAATACGAAAAATCGCAACCGTCCAGTTGAGCGTTGCGAATACAAAAAATCGCAACCATCTATGTGGGTATAGCGAATACGAAAAATTGCAACCGTCTATGTGGGTATAGCGAACACAAAAAATCGCAACCATCCAGGTGAGCGTAGCGAACACAAATAATCGCAACTTTGTTGCGTAAGAAAAACTGCGACCGGCAGTAAAAGGGAGCAGTACCTTAATGACCGAGCGACGGGAGGAGCGGTTACACCCCTCCCGATGTCGGGAGGGGCTTGGGGTGGGTAGGTACCCCTCCTTAGGCTAAGGAGGGGGCGGGGTGGTTGTGAAAACCCCACGGCGGTGTGGTTGTGAAAACCCCACAGCGGTGTGGTTGTGAAAATCCCACAGCGGGGTGGTTGTGAACCCCCCACAGCGATGTGGCTGCGAAAAACCAGCCTCGAACGCATATTGTCTGCATAATCATACCTTATTTGTGTCCTTACTGTTATAAAATCTAATTTTTTTGGTGGAAAAATTGTGTTTTTTCCAAGAAAAAAGTATCTTTGCAGAATAATAATGAAATAACCTTAAATCATCTTCTTATGCTATGGAAACATGGTGAACAAGCGAGTTTTTACAGACGGCGCGTCGAAGGATGCGCGTTATAACATGCGGCAATCAAAAAATACACAATTATCAATATAAAAATTTTAGATTATGCGGAAACTTTACGTAATCCTTTTGGCGGCAGCGGCGCTATGGGCGCCACAAGCCAAGGCGCAGACGATTTTGAACGAAGGGTTCGAGACGTCGAGCACCGAGTCGGTCTCCCAGCCTGTGGCGGCCGGGGAAGGCTGGACCACCGTGAACAGCTATTCGGGTAGCAAGAATACCTTTGTATGGCACAATGTCTATTCCGAGGATGGTTACATCACCGGCAAACATGCCGCCAGTTGTGATGGACCGACTTTCGAGAGTGACACCAATGGAGGTTTCGGACCGCGTGAGGAAATCCTTCTCTCGCCCGAACTCGACCTCAACGACACTTATCAGCTGAGCTTCACCTTCAAGGTGAGTCCTATGAATGCTTTTGACGCATCGCGCTACGACTTGCAGGTGCGGGTGGTGGAGGATGGCGACCTGGCCGATGCCGAGACCGTGTTCTCCATCCAGAACCAAGCCATGATGCGCGATGCGGGCGTGATGGTCTATCCCATCCAGCTGTGGGATCCCTACACCGCCACCATCGACCTGAGCGATTGGCAGGGAAAAAAGGTTAAACTCGCCTTTGTCTATAAGATGCAGACCACCTTGGCCAATGTGGTGTGGCTCGACGATGTGCTTGTCAAACAGGCCGCTCCCGAGACGGCACCGCGTGCCGTGCTCTCCATGGACCGTTACAATGTGGGTACCCTCTATGTAGGTGAGAAACTCTACACCGATGTCATCACCATGACCAACCAGGGTAAGAACGGCCTGAAGATCACGGGCATCGACTTCCCGCAGGGTGTGGGCATCAACATCGATCCCAGCACTGTCGACCTCGACAAGTATGAGAGCGTGCAGTTCCAGTTCTTCTACAAGGCTTCGCTCACCAGTCCTACTACCGCCAATGTGGTGCTCCACACCACGGGCGGCGACGTGCCCTTCACCATCACCGCCACCAAGCAGATTGTGCCGGAGGGTTACCTGTTGGAAACCTTTGAGGACTATTTCCCGCCCGCAGGCTGGAAGAACAACGGATGGGGTGGGGTGAACACCGCCATCGAGGGCGACCGCTCGGCCTACGCCTCCGGCTCTTACACTGACAACTACCTCACCTCGCCGCGCCTCGACTTGCTCAGTGGCGGTAAGGTGATCTTCACCTATTACAACCAGTTCGACAGCTGGGAGGGCGACTCCTACCAGATGAATGATATCTCTCTGGAGGTGTCGTACGACGGTGGCAACACCTGGGAGCAGAAATGGATCTTCGACTATGAGAAGATGACCTACGGCGAGACCGTGACCGTAGACTTAGGCATGGGTTCCGACAACTCGTATATACGCTGGAAGAACAGTGCCATAGAGTATGACGACGAGGGGGCAGCCGAGTTCTCCAACTTCTATCTCGACCGTATACTGTTGCCCAACGTATGGGGTGCCGACGGCACGCCCAAGGGTGCCTCCATCGTGTCGCCCAAACTGGGTGCCACCGGCATCTACCCGCGTGATATCGTGCTCGAATGGGGTCCCGCACAGTTCGCCGAAGGCTACAAACTGTATGTGGGCAGCGACAATGCCGCCACCAACCTGGTCAACGGACTCGATGTGAAGAACGTGCTCACCTATACCTTGCCCGTGGCGGAGTATGAGACAGCCTACCGCTGGAAGGTGGTGCCCTACAACAGCCATGGCGATGCCGCCGCCTCGGAGGTGTCTACATGGATCTTCACCACCCAGCCCGATGCTTCGGTCACCGAATATCCTTTCGAAGAGAACTTCCAGGAGAGTGGTCTGCCCAATGGATGGGTCTCCACACCGGCTCCCACTTATAACCGTGCGTGGTATGTCAACACCTATTATCCATATCAGAGCGATGGCGTGACCAGCAATGCCCTCACTTCGGGCTATCTGGCTGCCGACGGCGAGCAGAACAGTGTCACCTCGCAACCTTTCAAGATTCCCGAGGGTTCGCAGATGCAGATATCCTTCGTCTGGGGTGATGCTCATCCCAGCGACCTCGTGGCCGACCCCGCGGGTATGGCCCAGAAGAACAACGTTACGCCCAACAACGGCGTGAGCGAGGGTGTCTTCCAGATCTTCGACGGTGAGCAGTGGAACGACGTGACCACCATCTCCGAAAACTATTACGATGGCGAGCACAAATATTGGATTGAGGAGAATATCGACCTGAGTGCTTATGCCGGCAAGACCATACAGTTCCGCTGGATACACAAGTGCTACAACTGGGGACGCGACGGTGGCACCTCCATTGCCAACATCGTGGTGGAAGAGAGAGCCACTTCCAAGGCCCGTTTCAACAAGAGCGAGTGGATGGCCGGCAAGGTGAACTTCGGCAAGTCGGTGGAGTCGGGCGAGAAATTCACTGTGCTCAACAAAGGCACGGAGACTCTCCAGATCAAGACCGTGTCCTTCACCACCGCCAACTTCAGCAGCACGTTGGCTGAGGGAACGACCCTCGCCCCGGGTGCCGGCGCCAAGTTCAGCCTCCGTTTCGACGGCAAGGATGCCGCCGCCGTGGTCAACGATGTGATGACCGTGGAATTTACCGATGGCTACACCATCACCCTTCCCGTACAGGGTGAGGGCCTGGCTGAGGATGTGCTCTACTACGCCTTCGAACCCAACGACCTCGACTATCCTTGGACCGACTTCACTACCATTGATGTCGACAATGCCGTGAGCTACAGCTTCGGCGCCTACTGGCTCCACTTCGAGAAGAGTGGACAGAAGTTCGCCTTCTGGCCCGCCTGGGACGATATGGACGAAGGACTCTATGGCATCATGGCTCCCCCGTCGGGCGAGTGGGCCCTGCTGGCCGCTTCTCCCAACGACGTATCGGGTGCCAGCGCCAACAACTGGATCGTGAGCAAGCAACTGAAAGCCACCTCCAACTCGAAGTTCAGCTTCTACGCACGCAACTGGGAGAGCTTGCAGAGCGTGCTTCCCGACCCACAGCATCGCGTGTCGGTGCTCGTGAGCGAGACCAGCGCCACCAACACCAGCTCGTTCACCGCCGTGCTCAAGGAGCAGGAGATACCATTCCTCAATGGCAAGGAGTGGCAGTACTACGAGGTTGACCTGAGCGCTTATGCCGGCAAGGATATCTACGTGGCTGTGCGCCATACCACCAATGGCACGAGCAATGTGGCGTTCTTCGACGACTTCATGTTCTCGCACTTCGGCGACAATGCCACAGGCATACAGGAAGTCAGCAACATCGCCTCCGATGCCGAGGTGACCGTTTACAATGTGAACGGATCGGTAGTGGCCAATGGCCGTGGCAAGGCTGCCGTGGAGACGCTGGGCAAGGGCCTGTATATCATCCAGGTGAAGACCGGCGACCAGGTGAAGACCTACCGTGTGACACGTAAGTGATAACATCATCTAACAGGACAAGGTAATGAGCGTGGGGCTTCCCACGCACATTACCTTTCATTGATAAAAGAGACACTATGAAAAAAACATTACTCTTCGCTTGCCTCCTCATCACCGCCGTAACGGCCATGGCACAGAGCAGAGACAAGACCCTGACCATCAAGGTGAGCTTAAACACCAACGAGTCGCTGAAGGGGCAGGAGGTAGACCTCACCCAAGTGGATTATTCCCTTTCCTATGGCTCACTGACACTCAACGCAGCTGGAGTGTGCACCGTCAAGGTGTATGCCGGCAACCATCATGTGGAGGTGGTACGACCGGGCTATGAGACGGCTGCCAAGGATTTCTTCGTGCCCGAGGAGGCCACCGACTATGAGGTGGACCTGACGCTCGTGGAGAAGGTGCGCACACCGTTTGCCTTGATGGCGCAGCTGTCGCACGATGCCTATACCGGCGACAACCATGTGCTGTTGTCGTGGAACACGGAGCAACCCGCTTTCTTCGACGACTTCGAGAGCTATGACGCCTTTGCCACGCAGTTCGGAGAGTGGACGGGCATCGACGCCGACCACGAGGCGGCAGCCGCACTGGTGGGTAACTATCCCAACAGGGGCACCTTGCAGTATGCGCAAATCATCAATCCCTTGGCTGTCGACCCCACCTGGTGGTATGACTATCCCATCCTGCGGCCTTACGACGGCAAGCAGTATGTGGGCTTCACGCGCACCTCGTCGGGCAACGCCAACGACGACTGGCTCATCACCCCTGCCATCGAGGTGGGCAACGACAACATGCTCATGTTCCTCGGCAAGGCCGCCGACCAGTTCACCGAGCGTTTCCAAGTGTACGTGACCACCCAGCTCGACAGTCCTGTGCAGACCGATTTCACGCGTCTGGACCAAGGCAACTTCGAGACGGCCGACTATACGGGCTGGCGCTTGTATGAATACGATCTCGCCGAATATGCCGGGCAGACCGTGAAACTGGCCATCCGCTATATCAGCAATTACAACCTCTACCGCTCGTTCATGCTCATGATCGACAATTTCTATGTGGGGCAGAGCCGTGGCTACGAGGCAGCCAAGGCCAAGGCACGCCGCATACGCCGTTCCGAGGATAACCCCAACGAGATGTTCAAGATTTACCGCGACGGGGTGGAGGTGGATGTCACTTCCGAATATTCCTATGAATTGCCGAACGAGGAACCGGGCACACACGAATATGGCGTGAAGGCCGTTTACCGTGCTGCGGAGAGCGACATGGTCACCACCTCACTGACCATCCCCGCCACCGGTTTCTCCAAGGTCACCTTCGTGGTGGAGGCACAGAGCAAGTTGGGCACCGATGGTGTGAAACTCAATCTGGTGAACACACAGACGAGCGACAGCTATGAACTGACGGTGGCCGACGGACAAGCTGTGATCCCCTCGCTGCCCGACGGCGAATATATGGTCAACGTGGAGGAGGGAGCCTTCGCCGGTTACCAGCAGTCGTTCTCCGTGAGCGGCGACCGTACCGTCAACATCACCCTCTCCGACAATATGCTCACACCTTATAACATAACCGCCGACATCGACGGACAGACGGTGGTGGTGAAATGGAACCAGGAGCTGCTCTATACCGACAGCTTCGAGGATTATCCCGACTTCGCCACGGGTTCCTTCGGCGAATGGAAGACCTACGACCTCGACCAGATGCCGGTCTATCCCATCGGCTTGGGCTCCAGCACCAATATCGTCAGCTTCCCAGGCTCGGGCACGCCTACCGTACCCACCGCCGTCGCTCCCATGGTGTTCAACCCCTGGAACACGGTGCCCGCCATGTTGCCTACCGATGCGGCGGTGCAGGCTCCCACTGGCGACAAGACCGTCATCTTCTTCTCACCCCAGCGTTACCAGGCCGACAAATGGCTCATCTCGCCCGAGGTGGAGATACGCGATGGCTATGCCGTCTCACTCACCATGAAATCCTATGATGGCATGTATGCCGAGAGTGTTGAGTTCTGCGTGTCAACCGACGGCGACCAACCCGCCGACTTCACCCCCGTCAGCACGGCACAGAACATCCCGGCAGGGGAGTGGACCATCTATCAGACACCGCTGTCGGCCTATGTGGGACAGAAGGTGCGCATCGGTATCCATTACATCTCCTACGATACCTTCTTCCTCCAGATCGACGACTTCACTGTGGGACCGGAGAGTGGCGATGCGCCAGTGATCGACTACGGCAATGTGGTGCGCTATGATATCTATCTCGATGGTGTGAAGGTGGGTGAGAGCACCACGCCCAACTATACCTTCACCGACATGGCGATGGGGCAGCATACCATCGGCATCGTGGCGGTCTACCAGAACGGCTCGTCGGAAATGGCCGAGTATGTGGTGGATGTAACCACCGGCATCGCCACCGTCATGCTCGACAGCGCGGTCGACGCCTCGTCGGAGGTGTATAGCCTGAGTGGTCAGCGTATGGAAACCCGTTGGGGTTCGTTGCCCAAAGGCATCTACTTAGTGAAGAAGAACAACGAATACATTAAAGTGCAGAAGAAATGAAAAAGATCATGATAAGCCTGGTGGCACTCCTTTGTGTCACCGCACTCCAAGCCCAGCGGGTGGTGGTGAACGTCCCCTTGACTACGCTCGGTCAAACCCGTCAGATGGTTCAGGCGGCTCCGCGCAGCACTGCCAAGGCGCAGGTGCGTGAGCAGTCTCCCCGTCGTGTGGAGGGCCTTTCCGCCACGCAGCGTGCCGTGGGCTATGCCCAAGGCGACAGCATCACGCTCAACGGCGGGCGTATCGGCTCGGCAGGCACCTTCCCCTTGGGAGCCATCATCGGCGCCGACATTCTTGAGAACTATGCCGGTTGCAAGGTGGTGGGTATCCGTTTCGCCTCGGCGGTGGCGCTGGGGCGCACGCGTGTGTTCCTTTATCCTGTCACCGACGACGGGTTCATCGACGAGACATCGGCGATAGAGAAGACACAGCGCACCTACGAGGGATGGAACAATATCTTCTTCAATGGCGAAACCTCCTATGAGATACAGGGCGACGAAGAGTTGCTCGTAGGATACGACTACGTTGAGACCGCCGACATGGTGGCTGCCGAGACCGGTGGCATCTGTTCCTATGGCGAGTCAAGCGGCTCCGAGTTCATGCTTTATGGCAACTTCGGTAGTGGCGAGGGATGGTATTCGTCGAATAATATGGGGTGTCTCTGTGTGCAACTCATCGTCGATGTGAGCAGTCTGCCGGAGAAAGATCTCGACATCATCTATTTCGATTCGGGCTTCCGCTACAAACAGCGGGGCGAGTCGGTGGAACTGTACACCGTGGTGGCCAACGTGGGTCGCAGCGAGGTGTCGCAGTTCACGGCGGCCTACCGTCTGGACGACGGTGCCGAACAGCTGGTGGAGGGACAGACACTCAAGGAGGGTGCCAACGTCACCTTCCAGCCTACCATCTCCCTGCCCGACGACATCGCCATAGGCAAGCACCAGGTGGCGTTCTACCTCAAGGAGGCCGATGGCGAGACTCTCGGTTCCACACGTCACGATGCCACGACCGTCAATTTCTATGTCTACGCCAACCCGTTGGAACGGCAGAAGGTGTATGTGGAGCAGTATACCGACCAGGATATCTCCCTCTCGGCGGATGTGAACACTGCCTTCAGCAAGGTGACCGGGGTGGCCGACAAGATGGTCATGGTGAATGTGTATGCACCCGACAACCTGTTGGCGATACCTGAGTCGAATTATCTCGACGGGCTCTATGCCTACACGCGACCCTCGTTCACCCTTAACCGGGCCTATTTCCCGGGCGAGGATTATATCGCCTACGACATCAACTACTATGTGATGGCCTATCCCTCGTTCGTGCCGGGTATCCTCGGCAACCTGATAGCTCAGGACATAGCCAGTGCAGCCTTCGCCACGGTCGACATCGCGGCGGAGTATGATGAACAGACCCGCCAGCTCTCCGTCGATGTGAGCGGCGACCTCTCGCCCGATGCCGAGGCCATGTTCGGCGATATCGCCGTGACGGTGCTCCTCACCGAGGACAACGTGACGGCTGCCCAGCGTATCATCAACCCCGCCAACAACCGTGAGACCACCAATGCCAGGTATGTGCACAACCATGTGTTGCGCCAGTATGTCACCAGTCCGATAGGTGATGTGGTACCCATGGCCGACAATCGCTATACGGGCCATTTCACCACCACGCTCTCCGACAACTGGAAGGCGGAGGATGTGAAGGTGGTGGCTTTCGTCACCCGAGCCGCCGACGCCGTGACTGATGATAATGTCTTGGAGATGGATGTGGTGGGAGCCAACGATTTCGCTCTGAGCACCATCGTCTCGGGCATCAACGACCTCAGCCTCGACCCCTCACAAACCTCTACCCCTGACTACTTCACCCTCGATGGCAGGCATGTAGGTGCAGCTCCCACTCAACCCGGCATCTATATCCTCCGCCAGGGAGGTCAGTGCCGTAAGGTGAGGATTGCAGGACGCTGATAGTTTCACCTTTTTAATCCCAAAAGTGCCAAATCGCGTGATTTTTCATCGATTTGGCACTTTTTCTCGTTTTTTAGCTCCTCTTTCATATAGGAACAACTATTTTGACTTCACTTTGCGGGCGGGCACGGCGGCACCGCCCCTACACTATTGAAGGGCAAAGATAAACTAAGCCCCTACATGTTCCATGTTGTATTCTGCCAATCCGTGGAAACCGTTGGTTTGAAAGGTCAAAAAAATGGTATGTTGTTGTGCCTAAATGCCTTTTCCCGTAGTTTTTACGGCCGTTTAGTTGAAAAAATGTCGATTTTTTTGCCACTATCTGAAAAAATTGTAACTTTGCAGGTTGAATCATTGCCATCATAGGCGTGTCATTAACAAAGGATGTTTCAGTGGCTTATACATAATATAATATATTATCATTCATTAAACACGTATGCTTATGAAAAGAATTCTATCAATGATGAGTCTCGCACTCATGTTGCTGGCTTTCGGATGGGCACAGCAGGCACAGGCCAAGACGGTCTACTTGCAACCCAACGACTGGACCAACGACAATGCGCGCCTGGCTCTGTATGCATGGGGTGAAGGCGACGGCAACGATGCCTGGGCCGAGTTCACCGCAGTAGGCACGTCTGGCATCTATGCAGCTTCTTTCGATGATGCCACCTATTCTTCTGGCATGATTTTCGTGCGTATGGATCCCGCCCAGGCGATGGGATGGGACGCCAAGTGGAACCAGTCGGGCAACCTCGCCGTTCCCGCTGCCGACAACCAACTCTATTCCTTGAGCGGATGGGACGGCATCACCGAAGGTAATGGGGTGACGGTGTCTTCCTATTTCTCCGCCGATAATTTTGGTTATTTCTGTGACTTCAACACGAAAATCGAGACCAGCAACCATGACTTCGCCGTGGCTTCCAACTGGGGCCATATAGTAGGAGAAGGCAACTATGATGGCATGGGCCCGTACTACATGTCGTATAGCTATAGCTCTACCTCCGGTATTGACGGTACTGGCGCATTGACAGCTTATGCCCAGACCGCCGGCGACTACGGAGGCAAGTCGGATGTTGTCGATGTCCTTGTCACACCGCTCGTTTCCGGCACTATTGCCATGTATGCGAAAGCATCGTATTCTTCTCCTAAATATGTGGAGGTTTATTCCGTCAGTGAAGACGGAGTAACCTTGGGCAGTTTGATCCAAAAGTTCGATTTGTCGACTATGGATGACTCCGATATCGCTGGTTGGAAACTCATTACCTTGAATATCGACCAGGAGCAACGTCTGGGTCTGCGCGTTTCCAATGCTTATATCGATAACTTCATGGCCACATCGGCTACGATTATTCCTGAGAAGAAACTCACCATCAATGGTGTGTCGCAAGTATCGGGTAGCACACCCGTCGCCTGCAACCAGAACGCCGACGGTTCGGCTACTGTTGTCGCCAATGTGAAACTGAAGAACACCGGTGATATCGATTTCGTGGCGGGTTCTACTGAGAACTATAGTCTCGCTTTCGTTTGGAAACCGTATTATGGCGGAAGCGAAACCGTTTATGACGATGTGACATTCGATATCCCCGAGAATATCGCCGTTGGCGAAGAGAAGACCATCGAGGTAACATTCAACGTTCCCGCCGAGGTGGTTAGTGCCATCTTCTCCAATCAGTCTTCAGGCTACTTCTACCTGAAAGTGAAGGAGAACGTTTCCAAGACCGTATCCTCAGCGCAACTGCAGTGTCAGCTGAAGAAATACGAGTCGAAGTTCATTTTCGACATCGCGGGCACCTCGTACTACAGCAGTTCCTCTGCCACCACTACTCCCATCAACTTCGGTAAGATCAGCGAGGAAACAACGCTCAACTATGAGATCTACAACGCAGGCGCCGCTCCTGTGGTGATCAACAGCTTCACCTTGCCTGCACCTTTCACCAGCGATGCTCCTGCCACTCCGTTCGAGGTGGCTGGTGGCGAGAAGAAGGTGATTGCCATCACCCTGCCTTATGGCGAGCCGGGCATCTTCGCCGGCGACCTGGTGATCAATTATACCAACTTCGGCAAGGAAGCACAGGATTACACCCTGGGCATCTCCGGTACCATCGTCGATCCTTCGAAGAACATGATTGCCTTCAACAATGCCGACAACACCAACGGACAGTTCCCCGAAGGTTCCATCCACTCCGACCAGGTATATATCTCGTCGGCTACCGAAGGAAACACCACGAACTACTTCCTGCAGAGCACCAGCACCGTTACCAAGTTCGTCACTCCGCTACTGACGGCTACTGCTGGTGAGTCGTTCACCTACGATGCATGGTATAGCGGTTACAGTGCTAACAATAGTACCGCTTATGTTACCGTTTACACCTCTACCGACCGCGTGAACTGGACGCAACTGAATAAGATGACTTATTCTGCCGGTATCACAAGTAGCGCCAAGTCTTTCACTGTGACCATTCCCGAGGCTGGCGACTATTACTTGGCATTCGAAATTGGTTCAGTGACCAGACTTGACAATATCTACGGTCTGACCCTCGCTGCCACTCCCGCACATGACTGGTATCTCACCGAAGAGGCCGACATTCCCGCCACGGGCACCCAGAATGCCGACTATACCACTACTATCAAGGTGAAGAACATCAGCACCGATGCCGACAATCTGACCGCTACGCTCTATGTGGACGGTGAGGCCGTGGCTACTCAGGAAGTTTCCCTGACTGGCAACGACAAGACCGCTGCCGTGGGCACGGGCCGCAACGGCTACAGCAATATCGAAGACCCGACCACCATCGAGCTGACCTTCAAGCCCCATACTCCGGGCACTCTTCCCGCTTACATCGAGCTGAAAGCCGACGACACCGTGGTGAAGACCGACGAGGTGCAGGTGACGATTGCCGAGGAGAAGGCCGAAAGCGAACTTTCTGCTGCCAATGGTACAAGTAACTCCGTTCTGCTCTGGCTGAATTGGAACAATAGCGAATCGGTGTCGCTTTACAATGCAGAAGTCTTGACCAACACCTTCGGATTGAAACCTGGTGACAAGATCTCATCGATCACTTATAAGGGCTATCGCACTGCCGATGCTTACACCACGACGCTGAGTGCATGGTATGAATGGACAGATGACCAGACGCAGGCTCTTCCTGCAGCTGGAAAGTATGATCCTTCGAGCATGACACAAATCGTTTCCGAGGAACATAATTGGGTGAAAGACGGTTCAAGCAGTGAGACTGTGGAACTTATTACCTTGACCTTCGAAGAGCCTTTGGTGTACGAGGAAGGCAAGAGCCTCCGCTTGTTGGTGCGTTCGGAAGCCTCCACATACAAACAGGCTTACTTCGAGACGACCAGCATTTCCGGTACAGGTGCAAGTTGCTATCACAGAAATGACAATGCCACTACCTTTACTACTGAATCTTGGAGCAACAGTGGCTATCTGCCCAACATCCACCTCAGCCTCCTCGTCGAGACTCCGAAACTCTTCGGTACGGTAGATGACTTCTCGAAAGAACCTTCTCATCATCTTGCAGGTGCTAAGGTAACCATCAGAAGCTCGGTGGACGATGTGGAATACACCGGTGTCACCGATGAGAATGGTAACTACTGCATTGATATTGTCCAGAAAGATCTTACTTATGATGAGTTCTTCTGTGAACTTGATGGTTATGCTACGGAGAGTTACACCGAGAAATCTGGTAAAAATGTCACCTTCAATTCGGATTGCGACCTCTGGATAGAGGATTACCCATTTATCGGCGATGAAACAATAACGGGATGCTCCTATAATTTCGGCATGTACCCATGTGTCGAACTGACCATCTCTGAGTCCACTTGGGCTACATTCTACTATGAGAGAGACTCCTATATGGTTCCTGAAGGCCTGACTGCTTATACCGCCGTGAAGGAAGGCAACGAGATCGTACTGTCAGATCGTGGTCTCTATATTCCTGCTGCATGCCCCGTGGTCATCAATGGTGAACCGGGAACCTATCAATTCAAGTGGACTGACACTTCCTATTCCTACACTGGCCCCAACGACCTTATCGGTTCCGAGGAAGGTGGTACCTTCGGCAACGACGGCGCCAAGTACTATGTGCTCTCCTGGAAGAACAAGAACAAGAACATCGACGAGGTGGGCTTCTACTTCCTCTCCGGTTCGAAAGGCAAGTACGCCAAGGTGAAGGCTCATCAGGCTTACATGCGCGTGGAGGCCTCACAGGCCAACGAGGCAGGCTATTCCTTCGTCTTCGACGCTGGTACCACCGGCATCTCCACTGTGGAGGCTGATGGCGTAGAGCTCGACCCGAACCAGCCGATGTACAACCTCGCCGGTCAGCGTGTAGGCAAAGACTACCGTGGCGTGGTTCTCCAGAACGGTAAGAAAATCATTAAAAAGTAAAAAGGAAACAAAGTAAAAAAGTAAATGAAAAAAGAGTATATTCAACCGGAAAGCAAATACCTGATAATCAACGGCGAGGCCGTGATGATCGGTGGCGGCGACGAAGAAGGCTATGGCAGTGCCATGGGCAACGATGCCACCTTCGAGGAGGAAGAAGCCCAAGCAGAGGAAGCCCTTCCCCAAGCCACCTCTGTCTGGGAATGATAGAAAGGTAAAAAGTAAATAAGTAAAGTCCCCGTGGTGAACAATCGCCACAGGGACTTTTCTTTTTCTCATTTGTAAGTGCCATGTTTTCAGTCGGAAATAAGTATTTTCCCATTTTTGTTGGTTTTTTCGGGGAAAAAAGTTATCTTTGCATATTGCAAATGTGCAAACGATAGTTGGGCGCTAAGCCGATAACCTTTTGATCGTTTGGAAAGATAATAAACTAATCAATACATACACTTATGGGAAAACTGAAAATTACGCTATTTGCCCTCTTGGCCCTGTTGGGATTTTGCAGGGCGCAGGCGGAAACCGTCAGTCCGTATCTTACGGACTTCAATAGCAACCCTGGCACCGGCAACCACGACTTCGCCGTGGCTTCTAACTGGAAACATATCGTGCCGGTGAGTGACTACGACGGCTATGGGCCTTACTACATGAGCTATAGCTACTCCAGCACCGAGGGTATCGACGGCTCGGGCACCCTGTTGGCCTATCGCCAATATGCCGGCGATTATGACGGCGGCGAGGTGGTGAAGGATATCCTGGTGACACCCGTCATTTCGGGCACTGTCACACTCTATGTCAAGGCCAGCGGTCTGGCTAGCACGTCCAACCCCTCGTTCGTGGAGTTCTATAACGTGAACACCGAGGGAACAAGCCTCGGCAGTCTCATCCAGCGCTTTACCGCCGACAGCTATGTGGTATCTGAAACCGTTGAGGGGTGGAGCACGGTGACCATCAACGTCTCCTCACCCCAGCGTATCGGTATCCGCGCCCAGTATGTCTATCTGGATAATTTGAGTGCCGCTTCCGCCGAGATTGTGAAAGAGCGCAAACTCACTATCAGCTCGGTGACCAGTCCTACGGGCAGCACCCCCGTCATCTGCAATCAGAAGGAAGACGGGACGGCGGATGCGAGCGTCGTGGTGAAGATGAAGAACGACGGCGATGAAGATCTTCATGTGGGCGACACCGATTTCACCCTCTCGTTCGTATGGAGGACCTACTACGGCAGCACCGTCACGGCCTACGATGACGTCACCTTCGCCGTTCCCGAGGATTTAGCCGTGGGCGAGGAGAAGACCGTCACGGCCACATTCTCCCTTCCCGCCGAGGTGGTGAGTGCCATCTTCACCAACATGAGTTCCGGCTATTTCTACCTGAAAGTGAAGGAGAACGTGTCGGGATCCATCTCGTCGGCCATGCTGCAGAGTAAGTTGGCGGCATACGAGTCGAAGTTCATCTTCGACATGGAAGGTACC
This sequence comes from uncultured Prevotellaceae bacterium, assembly GCA_900316685.1. GTDB lineage: Bacteria > Bacteroidota > Bacteroidia > Bacteroidales > Bacteroidaceae > Prevotella. The sequence goes on from ONDS01000023.1 coordinate 19,850, forward strand.
TCTTACTACAGCAGCTCGAGTGCCACGACGACACCCATCGATTTCGGAAAGATCAGCGAGAGCACCACGCTCAACTACGAAATCTACAACCCGGGCAACGCACAACTGACCATCAACAGCATCACACTGCCCGCTCCTTTCACTACCGACGCTCCCGCCACGCCGTTCACCGTGACTGCCGGCGAGAAGAAGGTGATAGCCATCACCATGCCTTACGGCGAACCGGGCATCTTCTCAGGCAACTTAGAGATAGCCTATACCAACTTCGGCAAGGAGCAGGCCACCTACACCCTCGGTATCTCGGGTACCATCATCGATACGAGCAAAAACTGGATCACCTTCAGCAATGCCGCCAACACCAATGGTCAGTTCCCCGAGGGCTCCATCCATTCCGACCAGGTGTATATCTCGAAACAAAGTGTTGCCGATCAGGATAACTACTACCTGCAGAGCACAGGCACGGTGACCAAGTTCATCACACCGCTGCTCACCGCCGAGGCGGGCGAGTCGTTCACCTTCGATGGGTGGTATAGCAGTTATAACAGCAATGCCGCCATCACGGTCTATATCTCCACCGACCGCGTCAGCTGGACACAGATAGCAAAGGTGACCTATGCCACGGGCAATGCCGGACTGGGTTCCACCGCCAAGGCATTCACGGCTGCCATCCCCGAGGCGGGCGACTACTATCTCGCCTTCGAATTGGCGGGCAATGCTTTGCTCGACAATATCTACGGCCTGACGCTGGCACCCACACCCGAACATGACTGGTATATCACCGAGGAGGCCGACATCCCCTCTACGGGCAAGCAAAACTACGACTATACCGCCACCATCAAGGTGCAGAACATCAGTGCCGTGGCGGACGAGATAGAAACGGCCACTCTCTATATGAACGGCAAGGCGGTGGTCACCATCGAGGGCACGGCCTTGGCCGCCAACACCAAGACAGCCGCCGAGGGCACCGGACGCAATGGATACTGCAACATCGAGTCGCCCACCACCATCGCCTTTACCTTCAAACCGCATGAATTCGGCTCCTTCCCCACCTATATCGAACTGAAGAGTGGCGATAAGGTCATCACCACCGAGGAGGTGAACGTGGTCATCGCCGAGGAGGTGGCGGAAAGCGACATCTCTCCTGTGGCTGACCGTACAAGCAGCTATGTGCCCTTCTACATGTTGTGGATGGATACCACGGGCGGTTCGTTCTGCGACTTCTACTACACACCGGAGCAGCTGAAGACCTATGGACTGAAGGCGGGTGACATCATCACGGCCATCACCTTCACAGGCACCTTGTCAAGCCAAAAGACCATCAATTCCATGACGGCGAAGGCCTGGGTGGGCATGGAGGCGGAGAGCGACTTCGCCAAAGGTTCGCCCGACAAGGACAACATGACGGAATATACGATTTACGATGAGGAGAGCGTCACCTTCGTCAGCGGCGACAATGAGTTCAAGATCGACCTCGCCGAACAGCCCCTGACCTGGGACGGAACCTCCATCATCCGTATCTTCACCCATACCGATGGACATGGCAACTACGTGGGCGGCATGAACTTCGGCACAGACAGCAACTATTCCAACGCCTATTACGGCTATGGTGCCAATCCTACGTGGAACACGACCAATACGCCAGTGGCTTCCTTCTCCCTCTCATTAGTGCCGACAACCCTCTCGGGTGTGGTGCTCGACGAGCAAGAACAACCCATCGAGGGCGCTACCGTCACTCTCTACAATGAAACCGACGATGTGCAGTACCAAGGAACCACGGATGCCGACGGCAATTACTCCATCAACGTGGTGCAGAACCTGCTCACCTATGTGGCCACCGCCACCGCCGACGGCTATGAGAAGAGCGCTTCGGAGGAGCTGGACTTCACAAATGGCAGCCTGACCCAGGACTTCGTGCTGACAGAGGCCATGCCTGAGAGCGTGACCATCACCCTGACCGCCGACGGCACATCGTACAGCGGCAAGTGGGCGCTCGATTTCAGCGGGTTGGACATCATGCCTTTCAAGGCGACCAAAAAGAACCCCAAGACCATACATGTGGAAAGCGTGACCATCGTACCCGACCATACGGGTGTGATCATCAAGGGTGAGCCGGGTGTCTACGAGGTGCCCACCACCACTGAAAGCACCACCGATGACTTCGCCGACAACCTGATGGTGGCGAATGTCGATGGGCCTTATCTCGTGACGGCAGCCGACGAGGGATATGTCTATCGCTATGTGAACAACAATGGCGAGGCGATGTTCCAGAAAGCCAAGGCCGGACAGACGGTGAGCGCCGGCAAGGCTTATCTACGTCTGACTGAGGCCAGCGCCCTCGATTTCCTCGGTTTCGAGGATGATACCACTACGGGAATCAGCCAGGTGGATACGACCGGCGACGACCGAGCGCCGATGTACAACCTCGGCGGCCAACGTGTGAACGGCTCGTATCGGGGTGTCGTCATACAGAATGGGAAAAAGGTAATCAAATAAACAATAAGGAGGAGATATGAAGAAAACAAAATATATCAAGCCCGAAATGAAATGGGTGAACATCTATCAGCAATCCTTGATGATTGGTCTGTCGGAAAAGATCGTCTCCGAGGAAGACAGTGAGGAATACGAGGAGGCCGCCAACGAGGGAAACTTCGATGCTTACGATTATTATTGGAGGAAAAAAGCATGGAAATGAAAGCGATGCCTTCCGTAGATGTGGTCTTCGACATCTTCCGACAACTCAACGCCATACCCCGCCCCTCACATCATGAGGAGCGGGTGGCGGATTTCCTTTGCCAGTATGCAGAAAAACTGAACCTGGAGTATGACCGTGATGAGCATAACTGTGTGGTCATCCGCAAACCGGCCTCTACGGGCATGGAGCAGGCGGAGCCCGTGGTACTGCTCAACCACATGGATATGGTATGCGTGGGTTTCCAAGACCCACTCCACGATGCGGTGGAGACCTATGAGGATGATGGCTGGCTCAAGGCCCGGGGCACATCGCTCGGGGCTGACAACGGCATCGGCCTGTCGATGGCCCTGGCCGTGCTCGCCGATGACAGTATCCAGCATGGTCCTATAGAGGTGATGACCACTACCAATGAGGAGGACGGGATGAGCGGAGCGGCCAATCTCTCCACCACGTTCCTCAAGGGCCGCAAGGTGATCAACCTCGACTCCGAGGATTACGACACCATCACCACAGGAGCCGCCGGCGCTTATCTGCAGGAGCATCGCCTGCCTGTGCGTTGGTTAGCTGCACCGGGTGGCAAGCGACGTTGGTACCGTATCACCATCGGCGGTTTGCAGGGCGGTCATTCGGGAGTGGACATCAACCGTGGACGGGCCTCGGCCACCATGTTGGCATGGGCCATCCTCGCAGCCATCTACAATGAGGTGGACCTCTCGTTGGCATCGCTCACCGTGGGCGAGGCCAATGCGTCGATAGCCTCCACAGCCGAGATGGTGATCACCGTGGCCTCGGGCGAGGCCGCCGAGTTCGTGAAAGCTCAGGAAGACTCGTTCAACGAATGGCTGCGTGAGGAATATGGTGACCGCGAACCCACGGCCTTCTGCCATATTGAGAAGGTGCAGCCGATGGAGCGTGTGGTCGACGATGCGTCGTTCTCCGCATTGATGAGGGCCTTGGAGCAGGTGCCCCAAGGTGTGGTGGCGATGAGCGAGACGCTGGTCGACACTGTGCATACCTCCAACAATGTGGGGCGTGTGTCGCTGGGCGATGAGGCGTTTGTGGTGACCACACACACCCGCAGTTTCTCCGACGGCGACATGGCGGCGCTGGCCAACGAAATCCGTGAGGTGTTCGCCGAGCAGGGGGGCAGCTCCACCACCATCATGGAGGCTCCGGCATGGCAGGAGAACCAAGATTCCGACTTCCTACGCCGCACATCCGACGTGTTTGAGCAGGTGCTGGGTTGGCATCCACGTCCCGTGGCCATGCATTTCGTGTTGGAGGCGGGCTACTTCGTGCAGAAGTACCCCGGCATAGAGATAGCCTGCATCGGTCCGCGCATCCTCGAACCGCATAGCGCCAACGAACGGGTGGAACTGTCCACCATCAGTGACATCTGGCGGGTACTCATAGCCTTGCTCGAAGAGTTGGGCTGAGGGTTCGGCAGGGAAGAGAAGGTAACGAAATAATCATTTTTTCTGAAAAAACGTTTTTTTTCAGAAAAAATGATTATTTTTGAAGTACGGTGGCGATGAGTACAAAGCTTACTACGAGAAACAGAACGTTTCCGAAACGGTGAAGTAATCATCCTCTCTATAACATGAAGCGGGCGGCCCCATCGGGTCGCCCGCTTCATGCTTTTACTTGTCTAAGGCCGCTCAATCTTCAAACGGCAGCATGGGCGATGTGTCGCCCAGCAGGTTGTAGGTCATGCGGTGATAGGGTGTAGTACCGTATTGGCGGATGGCGGCACGATGGTCGCGGGTGGGGTAGCCCTTGTTCTTCCGCCATCCATATTGCGGATATTCTTGGTCGAGCTGGTCCATGTAGTCGTCGCGGTAGGTCTTGGCCAGGATACTGGCGGCGGCGATGGAGAGGTATTTGCCATCGCCCTTGACGATGGTGGCATGGCGTATGTCATGATAAGGCTGGAATTTGTTGCCGTCGACGATGATGGCATCGGGGCGTAGTTTCAGCTGGTCGAGGGCACGGTGCATGGCCAGGATGGAGGCACGCAGGATATTGATTTTGTCTATTTCCTCGGGTGTGACGATGCCCACCGCCCAGTCTAAGGCATCGCGCTCTATCACCTCGCGCAGGGCATGGCGTTGGTGGTCGGTCAGCTGCTTTGAGTCGTTGAGCTCGGCATTCCGGTAGTCGGGTGCAAAGATGACGGCGGCGGCATATACACTGCCTGCCAGACAACCCCGTCCGGCCTCGTCGCAACCAGCCTCTATGGCATTTTGGAAATAGTAGGGCAAGAGCATATTTTTTGAGTTTTGAATTTTGAGTTTTGAATTTTGAATTGTCGCCTACGGCGATTGTTGAGTTTTGACGAGTTGTTGAGACGTATGTCGAAAAATTGTCGCCTACGGCGATTGTTGGGTATTGGTTTGTGGTAGGGGCGGTGCCACCGTGCCCGCCCGCAAAATGAAGTCAAAATAGATGATTCTATATGGAAGTGTTGAATTGTCGAAGGTTAATTCTTCATTGAATAATTCTTCATCGCGTTAGCGACAATTCAACATCCAACATTCAAAATTCAACATTCAGAACATTCCTCTTACGCGGCGCACTCCAGCTACGAGTGCATCCACCTCTTCCATCGTATTGTAAAGGGCGAAAGAGGCACGCACGGTACCCAGGATGCCCAAACGGTCCATCAGGGGTTGGGCGCAGTGATGACCGGTGCGCACGGCGATGCCCAGTCGGTCGAGCAGGGTGCCCATGTCGAGGTGGTGGATATCGCCCACGAGGAACGACACCACGGCGTCTTTGCGCGGGGCGGTGCCTATCAGGCGCATGTCGGCGATGGTTGACAATTGTTCCATGCAATAGCGGGTGAGAGCTTGCTCATGAGCTTCGATATTGTCGAGACCGATGGCGCTCACATAATCGAGGGCCTTGGCCAGACCCACCGTGGCCACATAGTCGGGTGTGCCCGCCTCGAACTTCAGGGGCGGGTGCTCGAAGGTGGTTTTCTCGAAACTCACGTGCTCTATCATCTCGCCACCTCCTTGGTAGGGGGGCATGCGGTCGAGCCAACGCTCCTTGCCGTAGAGCACGCCGATGCCGGTGGGACCATACACCTTATGGCCGCTGAATGCGAAGAAATCGCAGTCGAGGGCTTGCACGTCAATGGCCATGTGGGGAGTGCTCTGCGCACCGTCGACCAATACGGGCACCTCATGGTCGTGGGCGATGGCTATCATCTCTTCTATGGGGTTGATGGTGCCCAGCACATTGCTCACATGGGTGACGCTCACCAGCCGCGTGCGTTCGTTGAACAATTGGTGGTAAGCTTCCATATCCAGCTCACCCTCGTCGCTCATGGGTATCACGCGGATGGCGATGCCATGTCGTGCGGCCATCAGCTGCCATGGCACGATATTGCTGTGGTGCTCCATTTCGGAGAGAATCACCTCGTCGCCTTCGTGCATGAAAGCCTCGGTGAACGAGTTGGCCACGAGGTTCATGCTCTCCGTCGTACCCCGAGTGAAGATGATCTCGGCGGTGCTGGCGGCGTTGATGAACCGACGCACCGTTTCGCGTGCCGCCTCATGCAACTCGGTGGCTTGTTGCGACAGGTAGTGAACCCCACGGTGGACATTGGCGTTCACATTGAGGTATTCATCGCGCATGGCATCCAGCACGCAGAGCGGTTTCTGCGTGGTGGCCCCATTGTCGAGGTAGACCAGTGGTCGGCCATATACCTCACGGGAGAGGATGGGGAAATCGGCCCGAACGGCGTTGATATCGTACATTGGTTGAGTGTTGAGTGTTTAGTGCTTAGTGTTTAGGGTTGAGTGTTTAGGGTTGAGTGTTTAGGGTTGAGTGTTTAGGGTTGAGTGTTGAGTGTTTAGTGTTGAGGGATGGAGGGCTTGGTATTCTCTTGCTCCTTGCTCCTCACCTCTTACTCCCCACCTCTTACCCCTCACCTCTATTTACACAACTTGCATCCGTCGCATTTGTTCAGCTCGCCTCGGAAGCGTTTTTCCACTAAGTAGCGGAGCCGGTCGCGAAGGGGCGCCAAGGCAATCTGGTCGATCACCTCGCCCACGAAAGCCTGTTGGAGCAAGGTCTTGGCCTCTTTCTGCGATATGCCACGTTGCTGCATATAGAAAAGGGCGGCATCGTTGAGCTGGCCTACGGTGCTGCCGTGCGAACACTTCACATCGTCGGCGTAAATCTCCAACATAGGTTGGGTGTACATGCGAGCGTCGGGTGTGGCGCAGAGGTTCTGGTTCGTTTCCTGCGACTCGGTATGTTGGGCTCCGGGTCGCACGAGCACCTTGCCGGCGAAGGCTCCCACGGCTTTCTCGTCGAGCACATATTTGTATAACTCACGACTGGTGCAACTGCAAGCTATATGGTCGATGAGTGTGTTGTTGTCCACATGCTGTTCCTTATCGGCTATCACGCAACCATTGAGGGTGCACGAGGCGCCTTCTCCCCGAAGAGCCACATGGAGGCTGTTGCGTGAGATGCCGTTGTGGAGGGTGATGGAGCCATGATGGACCTGGCTTTGGGCTTGCTGGTCGATATACACGTTGCTCACGCGGGTGTTGCGGTAGTGGGTCTCTTCCAGGCAATAGAGTTGCAGCGACGACCGCTCGCCCATGAATACCTCCACCACCTGGGTGGTAAGGAAAGGCAGGTCGTCGGCGGCATGGTCGCAGAACAGGAGAGTGGCTTCGGCACCCTCGTCGACGACGATGAGCACACGGCGGTTGGCCATCAGCGCCACATCGGAACGGAGGATATTGATTACCTGGATGGCCTTGTCGGCTTTCACGTTGGCAGCCACATGGATGAGCAGACCATCTTGGGCAAGCATGGTGTTGAGGGCCGTCACGGCATCGTCGGCAGTGTGGGCCAATTGTCCATAGTGTGCCGCCACGAAGTCGGGATGCTCTTCGGCGTATGTCTTGAGCGAACCGACCTCCACTCCCTCGGGTAAGGAATTGTTGGGTGATGAGACGCCATGGAAAGCATCGTTCACCACGAAGTACAGTTGGGTGCTCAGGTTGGGCACGTCGCAACGGAAAGCCTCGTAGGGATCGACGGGTATGGCCAGTCTGCGGAGGTTCAGTCCATAATCGGGTGCGAAGAGCGCCTGCATGTCGGTGTAGCGGTATCGCTCCTGTTTCCGGGTGGGTAAGCCCAACCGCTGGAAATCGGATGCCGCGGCATCGCGCAGGGCGTTCATGGCGGGAGCGCTATACTGATGGATGAGTGAGCGCTGTCCCCGATAGAGTTCTATATATTGTAATTCACTCTGCATTGTTTCTTTCTTTTGGCCTTATTGGGCTTATTGGGCTTATTGGGCCTTATTGGGCTTATTGGGCTTATTGGCCTTATTGGTGGGCTTCCTTTAGCCATTCGTAGCCTCGCTCCTGTATCTCGTTGGCCAGTTCGGGGCCTGCCGTCTTCACTATGCGCCCCTGATAGAGCACGTGTACCACCTCGGGACGTATCATCTCCAACAGTCGGTCGTAGTGGGTAATCACGATACGGCTGTTCTCCGGGGTGCGCAACTTGTTGACACCCTCGGCCACGATACGCATGGCATCCACATCGAGACCGGAATCCGTCTCGTCGAGTATGGCGAGCTTCGGTTCGAGCATGGCCATCTGGAATATCTCGTTGCGTTTCTTCTCTCCTCCGCTGAATCCTTCATTTACCGAGCGCGACGACAGCTTGCTGTCCAGTTCCACTACCTTACGTTTCTCGCGCATAAGTTTGAGAAACTCGGTGGCGTTAAGGGCCGGCAGCCCCTGGAACTTGCGTTTCTCGTTGATGGCGGCGCGCATGAATTGTGTCATCGAGACACCGGGTATCTCCACGGGATACTGGAACGAGAGGAACAGTCCTTCGTGGGCTCGTTCCTCAGGTTTCATAGCCAGCAGGTCCTTGCCGTTGAAGGTCACTGTGCCTTCGGTCACTTCGTACTGGGGATTGCCCACGAGCACTGCGCTGAGCGTGCTCTTGCCCGAGCCGTTGGGCCCCATGATGGCATGGGTCTCGCCATCCTTGATGTCGAGGTCGATGCCGCGTAATATTTCTTTGTCGCCTATACGGGCGTGCAGATTCCTGACTTGTAACATTGATGAATGTTGAATTTTGAATTTTGATTTTTGAGTTGTCGCGTTGCGATGATGAATGTTGAGTTGTGAGTGAATTCATTGATTGTTTCACTTTTAATCGCGTAAGCGATCATTCAACACTCAACATTCAGCACTCAACATTCATGAACTCACCCCACTGTGCCTTCGAGCGATACGCTGAGCAATTTCTGTGCTTCGGCGGCGAATTCCAGGGGCAGTTTGTTGAGCACCTCCTTGGCATAGCCATTGACGATGATGCCCACAGCCTGCTCGGTGGGGATGCCGCGTTGGTTGCAGTAGAACAGCTGGTCTTCGCTTATCTTGCTGGTGGTGGCTTCATGTTCCACGATGGCCGTATCGTTGTGGATGTCCATATAAGGAAAGGTGTGGGCACCGCATTCGCTGCCTAAGAGCAGACTGTCGCATGAGCTGTAGTTACGGGCGTTTTCGGCGGTACGTGTGGCCCTGACCAGTCCGCGGTAGGAATTTTGGCTCTTTCCCGCGCTGATGCCTTTCGATATGATGGTGCTTTTGGTGTTGCGCCCCATGTGGATCATCTTGGTGCCTGTGTCGGCCTCTTGGTGGTGGTTGGTCACGGCCACAGAGTAGAACTCTGCCTGCGAGCCATCGCCGCGGAGCACGCACGATGGATATTTCCAGGTGATGGCGCTGCCCGTCTCTACCTGTGTCCACGACAGGCGCGAGTCCACACCGCGCAGGTCGCCACGTTTGGTCACGAGGTTGAGCACACCACCACGTCCTTGCTCATCGCCGGGATACCAATTCTGCACCGTGGAATATTTCACCTCGGCGCGGTTCATCACGATGATCTCGACGATGGCGGCATGGAGCTGGTTCTCATCGCGCATGGGCGCGGTACACCCTTCCAGATACGACACGTAGGCATCGTCGTCGGCGATGATCAGTGTACGCTCAAACTGTCCTGTGTTGCGGGCGTTGATGCGAAAATAGCTGCTCAGTTCCATAGGACAGCGCACACCCTTGGGGATGTAGACGAACGAACCGTCGCTGAACACCGCACTGTTGAGTGCTGCGAAGAAGTTATCGCGGTAGGGCACTACGGTGCCAAGGTATTGTCGTACCAGGTCGGGATGCTGCTTGATGGCATCGCCGATGGAACAGAAGATGACACCCTTCTCAGCCAGTTTCTCCTTGTAGGTGGTTTTCACTGACACGGAGTCCATGATGGCGTCGACAGCCATGCCGCTCAAGGCCAGCCGTTCTTCCAAGGGTATGCCCAATTTGTCGAAGGTCTTCATCACCTCGGGGTCGATCTCGTCGAGGCTCTTCGGTCCCTTGTCCTTCTTGGCCAGTGGGTCGGCATAGTAGGAGATGGCCTGATAGTCGATGGGGGGCAGGTTGACATGTCCCCACTCCGGCTGTTTCATGCCCTGCCAATGGCGGAAGGCCTTCAGGCGGAAATCGAGCATCCACTCAGGCTCTCCTTTCTTCTGTGAGATGAGCCGCACCACATCTTCGTTGAGGCCGCGGTCGATGATCTCGGTATGTACGTCGGTGGTGAAGCCGAACTCATATTTCTTCTCCGCCACCTGCTTGACAAATGCGTTGCTTTCTTGAGCCATCCTACAACTTCTGCTGTACCTCTATCTCGGTGAAGGTCTCTATGATATCGCCTACCTGTATGTCGTTGAAGTTGACGAGGCTGATACCACATTCGAAGTTGACACCCACTTCCTTCACATCATCTTTGTAACGCTTCAGGGCGTTGATTTCGCCGGTGTGCATCACGATGCCGTCGCGCACCAGACGGGCCTTGTCGGTGCGGTGCACCTTGCCCTCGGTGACGAGAGCTCCAGCCACGGCGCCTACCTTGGAGATGCGGTATACCTCCTTCACCTCCACCTGTCCGGTCACTATCTCTTTCTTCACCTTGTCGAGCATACCGATCATGGCATCCTTGATGTCTTCGATGGCGTCGTAGATGACGGAATAGGTGTTGATTTCCACTCCTTCGCGCTCAGCCAGTTTGCGGGCAGCCGACGAGGGTCTCACCTGGAAGCCTACGATGATGGCATCCGAAGCGTAGGCCATCTGCACATCGTTTTCGGAAATCTGTCCTACGGCCTTGAGGATGACGTTCACGTTGATCTTCTCGGTGGAGAGTTTGATGAACGAGTCGCTCAATGCCTCGATGGAACCATCGGTGTCGCCCTTGACCACCAGGTTGAGTTCCTTGAATTCGCCTAAGGCGATGCGACGGCTGATATCGGTGAGCGTGATACGTGTCTGTGTGCGCAATCCTTGCTCGCGCTGCAACTGTTCACGTTTGTTGGCTATCTCGCGTGCCGCCTGCTCACTCTCCATGATATGGAAGGAGTCGCCGGCTGTCGGGGCGCCGTTCAGACCGAGGATGATGGCCGGTTCGGCAGGTCCCACTTTCTCCATGCGCTGGTAGCGCTCGTTGAACATGGCCTTGATGCGGCCGTGGCTCGTACCTGCGATGACCACGTCGCCCACCTTCAATGTGCCGTTCGACACAAGGACGGTCGACACATAGCCACGCCCTTTGTCGAGCGACGACTCGATGATGCTGCCCACGGCCTTGCGGTTGGGGTTGGCCTTCAGCTCGAGCATCTCGGCCTCGAGAAGTACCTTTTCGAGCAACTCGTCGACACCGATACCTTTCTTGGCGGATATCTCCTGGCATTGGTATTTGCCGCCCCAGTCTTCCACGAGCAGGTTCATGTTGGCCAAGTCTTCGCGTATCTTATCGGGATTGGCTCCCGGCTTGTCTATCTTGTTGATGGCGAACACCATAGGCACATTGGCGGCCTGGGCATGGGCGATGGCCTCCTTGGTGGTGGGCATCACGCTGTCGTCGGCGGCAATGATGATGATGGCGATGTCGGTCACCTGGGCACCACGGGCACGCATGGCGGTGAAAGCCTCATGGCCCGGCGTGTCGAGGAACGTGATCTTACGGCCGTCGGCCAAGGTCACGTTATAGGCGCCGATATGCTGGGTGATACCACCCGCCTCGCCGGCGATGACGTTCGTCTTGCGGATATAGTCGAGCAACGAGGTCTTGCCATGGTCCACATGACCCATCACGGTGACGATGGGGGCGCGCGGCACGAGGTCGTTCTCGTCGTCTTCTGCCTCATGGATGGCTTCGCTCACCGAGGCGCTCACATATTCGGTCTTGAAGCCGAACTCGTCGGCCACGATGTTGATGGTTTCGGCATCGAGGCGTTGGTTGATGCTCACCATGATGCCCACGCTCATGCAGGTGCCGATAACCTTGTTGACGGGCACGTTCATCATGGTGGCCAACTCGCTGACCGTCACAAACTCGGTCAGTTTGAGCGTCTTGCTCTCGGCCTGCATGGCCTCGTTCTCCTCCATGATACGCTCATGCACGGCATCGCGTTTCTCTTTGCGGTATTTGGCGCCTTTCTTGTTTTGGGTCTTGCTGGTGAGCTGGGCAAGCGTCTCCTTCACCTTGCGTGCCACATCCTCCTCGTTCACCTCTAAGGGTTTGGGTGCGCGCTTGCGGTTCTTGTTCTTCTTGCCTTGATTGGCTTGGCCGGCTTGGTTGTTCTTGTTGTTGTCCTTATTGGGAGAGGGCTGGTTGGCCACGGCGTTGATGTCGACGCGTTCCTTGTTGATACGGTTGCGTTTCTTGCGCTCGCCGCCATGCTGTTGCTGCGCCTTCTCTTCGCGTTCCTTGCGTTTCTCCTCTTTCGTCTTCTTCTTCGGACGGGTGTTTTGGTTGATGGCGTTAAGGTCGATTTTACCCACCACATTGAGCCTGGGTGTTTCGGCGTGCTCGCTTTTCAAGGTGAACACCTGTTTGGTTTCCTTGCTCTCGGAGGGCTGTTGGGCTGTAGGTGCCTTTTCTTCCGGTTGAACGGCCTGGGGCTCTTCCTTTTTCACCTCTTCGGGCTTAACAGTTTCAACTACCTCTTCTACCTTGGGTGTTGTCTCCTCAGGAGCCGGTTGCTTGTCCTCCTTCACGGGCTGTGAGGGCTCTTCCTCCATCTTGGCAGGCTTTTCCACCACCGCTTTCTTCTCTTCCGTATCCTTTACAGGGGTCTCGACGATTGGCTTAGGCGCTTCAATCACCTGAGGCTCAACTTTTTCCTCTATGATGTTCTCGACGACGACCTTTTCCTGTGGTTTCTCTTCCTTGGGCAAGTCGGCAGGTTCCGGCTTCTTCTCAGAAGGTTTCTTGCCCAAGTTGTCGAGGTCTATTTTCCCCACTTGCTTGAATTGTTGGCGACCGGCGGAGAGCAAGGCTTCGGCTTGGTGGTTTTCGGGGCGTTTCTCTTCCTTCTTCTCCTTACGTTTGGGGAAGATGGTGCTCGCCAAGGTGCGCAAGTCCTTATCGGTCTTGTGGCTGTCGACGAGTGCTTGGTATTGCTCGTCGTTGAGCTTGAAGTTGGGGTCGGCTTTCACCTCGCCCAGGTCTTTCCTCTTGGTGAGGAAATCAACTGCCGTTTGAAGTCCTATATTCAGTTCGCGTATAGCTTTACTTAGTCTTATACCCATTCTATGTTCTTTAATTGTTATTGTGGTTGATTAGATGAATGTCCCGCGCCCTATGTAGTATGATGCCTGTGCGCGAGACGCTTCTGAACAGGCGGCTGCGAGAGAGTGTTATTGCTCGTTTTCAGGCTGCTCGAATTCGGCCTTTAGGATGCGTAGCACCTCGTCGACCGTCTCTTCCTCGAGGTCGGCTTTCTCAACAAGCATCTCGCGTGGGGCTTTGATCACTGCCTTGGCGGTATCCAGACCGATGTTCTTGATGGAATCGATAATCCATGGCTCGATGGCATCTTCGAACTCCTCGAGATAGATGTCTTCCTCGTCCATGTTCTCCACCTCGCGGAACACATCGATGGTGTAGCCGGTGAGCATGGAGGCCAGCTTGATGTTCAAACCGCTCTTGCCGATGGCCAGCGATACTTGGTCGGGCTGAAGGTAAACCTCGGCTTTCTTCCCTTCCTCGTCGATGCTGATGCTCGACACCTGTGCCGGACTGAGCGCGCGCTGTATGTATAGTTTGGTATTCTGGGTGTAATTGATCACATCGATATTCTCGTTGCACAATTCGCGTACGATGCCGTGTACACGGCTGCCTTTCACGCCCACGCAGGCTCCCACGGGGTCGATGCGCTCATCGTAGCTTTCCACGGCCACCTTGGCGCGTTCGCCGGGCATACGGGCGATGCCCTTGATGGAGATCAGACCGTCGGCTATTTCGGGCACCTCGGCTTCGAGCAGGCGCTGCAGGAACACGGGGCTGGTGCGCGAGAGGATGATCTTGGGGTTGTTGTTGTCGTTCTTCACCTCATGTACGATGGCTCGGATGGTCTCGCCCTTGCGATAGCTGTCGCCGGGTATCTGCTCCATCTTGGGGAGGATGAGCTCGTTGTTCTCGTCGTCGACCACGAGCACCTCTCTTTTCCACATCTGGTAGACCTCGCCACTGATCACCTCGCCCACGCGGTCCTTGTATTTCTGGTAGAGAGAGTCGTGCTCCAACTCAAGGATCTTCGAAGCGAGGGTCTGACGGAGAACGAGGATGGCGCGGCGTCCGAACTTGTTGAAGTCGATACGTTCGGTCACCTCTTCACCCACTTCGTAGTCGGGCTCTATCTTTTGCGCGTCGGCCAGGCTGATTTGCTTGTTCACATCTTCCACCTCGCCATTGGGCACCACGATGCGGTTGAGGTATATTTCGAAGTCGCCCTTGTCAGGGTTCACGATGACATCGATGTTCTCGTCGCCATGGTAGTATTTCGATAAAACGCTGCGGAAACTCTCTTCGAGCACGCTGACCAATGTGGTGCGGTCGATGTTCTTGGTGTCTTTGAACTCCTTAAAGGTTTCGATGAGGTTGGGCGCCTCTTCAGTTATTTTTTTTGTAGCCATAATATATTTTGTTTTTGTTTTTTCTTGCTAAGCGGGTTACTTGAAACTAATTACGTATTTGGTGTACTTCACTTCGTCCATACGATAGGTGTGGTCCACCTCGGCGTTCACCGGGCGTTTCTTGCCTTCCACCTTCACCTTTTCCACTGTGGTGACGGTGAACTCGGGCTCGTTCACTTCCTTGAGTATTCCTTTCACCTTCTTACCTTCGGCGGTCAGCACTTCCACCTCCTTGCCGATGCAGTTCTCATATTGTCGGGCCACCTTGAAGGGCTGTCCCAGCCCGGCTGAGCCCACTTCCAGTTCATAGTCTTCCACCTCGCGGTCCAGACGTTCTTCTATAAATCGGCTCAAGGCCACACAGTCTTCAATCCACACACCGTCGGCATGGTCGATCTCCACTACGATGCGGTTGTCGGAACTAATCTCCACGTCGACGAGGAAATAATCCTGGTCGGCGAGCCACTCATTCACTAAATTTTCTACGACTTTCTTGTCTATCATGTTTCTGTAATTATAATGAAAAAGAGGAGTTCTTGCGAACCCCTCATTCCACTGAACGGCTGCAAAGGTACGAATAATTTTGCATCCGTGCAAACTATTTGTAAAAAAATTGACGGGACGTGGCCTACGGGTTATTGGTGGAAGGCGTCACTGTCAATATTCCCCTATACTTCTCGGTGTCTTGTATCAGTTGCAAGGCCTCTTTCATCACCTTGTCGGTGCGCAATCCGTTTTCGGCGGCTCCTCTCTGATAGTAATAGGCTGCCACGATGTCTGTTTCCAACAGTTTCTTGATGGTCGCCTTATGGTAGTCGAGGTCGTGCTCCAGGTTATGGGTGAGTTTCTGTTGTAGTCGGTCGAAATCGTCTTTCGTGGCATCGTAATATCCCTCGAACTTAGCCAGTTTGATCAGGTTCTCCATGTAGCGCTCCGTTTCCGGGTCGTATTTGAACCCGCTCTTGATTACCCGTTGTTTGAAATCGTTGTAGTCGGCGTCGCTCAACTCAAACTGTGCCGGTGGGGCGATGGTGGGGTGTTTGGCGATGTAGTCGATCTCGTATTTCAACATCACCTCCGTGCTGTCCATGCCCGAGGTGGCTAAGTAATAAGCGATGTTGGGCAGCGAGTCGGGCTTCACCTCGATATCGGGCTTGATGCCACCGCCGTCGCGCACCTCGCGCCCCCCCTTGGTGTAGAACACGCGGGTGAGCGAGTCGGGAATATGCTCGGTATAGCCGCCGCGCGAGTGTCGGTAGTTGATGGCTTGTATGCATCTGCCGCTGGGTATGTAGTATTTGTCGGTGGTCAGCTTGAGTGAACCGTTGTAGGGCAGTTCCACGCTCATCTGCACCAGTCCCTTGCCGTAGGTGCGCGTACCCATGATGACCGCGCGGTCGAGGTCTTGCAGCGCGCCGCTGGTTATCTCGCTGGCGCTGGCGGTCATGTCGTCGACGAGCACCACCAGGGGCATCACCGTATCGATGGGTTCCACCTTGGTGCGGTAGTCGTGGTTGGAGCGGGCCAGCTTGCCTCTGTTTGAGACGATGAGTTCACCCATGGGCACGAACATATTGACGATATCCACGGCTTCCGATTCCGAGCCGCCACCATTGCTGCGCAGGTCGAGGATGAAGCCTCGTATACCCTGCTCCTTCATCTCGATGAAGGCTCGGCGCACCTCTTTGGCACACCCTTCGGTGAACTGTCGAAGACTGAGGTAGCCCACCCCTCCCTGTTGCACACCGTAATAGGTCACGGCGGGAGTCTGTATGGTCCGTCGGGTGATTTTCTTCTTCATGGTCTTGCCCGTCGAGGGACGCTCATATTTGAGGATGAAGCTGGTGCCGGGGTCGCCGCGCAGGTGGTCGCTCACATAGCTCACCGACTTGTCGGTCATCAGGCTGTCGTCGATGCTGATGATGATGTCGCCCTTGCGCAGTCCGGCCTCGTCGGCGGGCATACCCTCATAGGGCTCGTCTATCACCACTCTTTTCAACTCGGCATTGTAGCGTATCAATGCCCCGATGCCGGCGAACTTACCGGTATAGATCTCTTTCAACTCCTGCATGTTTTCCTCGGGGTAGTACTCCGTGTAGGGGTCGAGGCTGCGCAGCATGGCCTTGATGGCGGTGCCCACCACCTCGTTGGCATCGAGCGTGTCGACATACATCAGCTCAAGGTTTTTGTAGATGGTATTGAACACATCGAGGTTTTTCGACACATCGAAGAGATGGTCGTTGCCGCCTTGTGCGTGGATGGGTAAGGCCATCGTGAAGAGGGTGGCCAGTAAGGTGAGGTATTTTTTCATATATGGTTATGCTCGTTGGTGATAATTGCTCTTTCCTTGTGTTTGAGCTACAAAAGTACAAGATAATCATCGTAAATCATCCTTTTCGACGTAAAATTTTATGAATTTTCAAATAAAATCGATTTTTTTCGCCAAAAAGTTTGGTGGAATGAAAAAAACACCGTACTTTTGCATCCGCAATTCCGAAATGAGTTGTTCTGCTTCAGTAGCTCAGTTGGTTAGAGCACCTGACTGTTAATCAGGGGGTCGTTGGTTCAAGCCCATCCTGAAGCGCTAAAGAAAGAGTCCTGTAGGTCAATGATTTACGGGACTTTTCTTTTTCTCACATTTCAAAATTGCACCCAATTTTATAATCCATATAGAGCTAGCACTCATTCCTTTGCAGAATTAGCACTCCAAGATTCAGCAAAGAATATTATTTGCAAACCGTTGTCAGGTTCTAACGTTGAAAGTTGAAATTGCCTTAACGATTATCTATAGTCAACCTTCTTGTTCCTGGCTTTCTTGGCAGGTTGACATTTCCCGCAATTAGTTTTCACCAATACAAGATGTGATAGGTAACGTTGCCGCCGTATGTTTCGGATTCCATCGATGCCTTTGCCTCAAGTAATCGACCTTTTGCATCCTTTTTGATGACTTGATGTTTCCTAGGCAACGTAGGGGTTTCGCTGAAAAAGATGGCTAATGGAGGATATATCTCTGTGCCATCCTGTGTGAAAGCCCTTCCCTCGAGATTATACATAAAGGTCTGTTCTTTTCCGTCACTTTTGATGCGTGAGATACGCCCATTCTCATAGAATAAGGAACCTATCTGTTCCTGTTTCTGATTTTCTGTTCTATAGATGATGGTCTCATCACCCATCTGTTGGTAAGAGAACGTAGCATGAAAGAACTCTGGTATCGTTGGCTCTTCCTCGGCATATCCCAGGCTCACCACATCGCATTGTTGCGCCCGACCATCCTTCATCAACAACGTTCCTGTATCGCCATGATCGGTAAAGACAACTGTTGTCAACTGTCCGTTGGGGTCGAAGTGATAGGTATATCCGAAGCCAGCATTAAACCCAAATGCCACACTTTTGACTCCCTCGCTGAATCCAAGCGCCTGAGCATCAGCAGGTTTGTTTTGTGCGTATGAAATACTTATTATAACAAAGAGGAAGGAGACAATAAATAGTATCTTTTTCATAATCGTTTGTATTTAGGTTATAGGTTATTCGGCCATCTTTTTTCTCTGCCTATGATGTTATAAGTTTCCGTATTCTTATGGATATTAAATGAGAGTACAAAGATACTAAATTTTCGTGCATTTTTTATTGAAATCGCCAGGTATATCCCCCGAAATTCTTACCCAATTCTTGCAAGTTTTTGCAAAAATGGCAAGAAATTGTTAGTTTTAGAGGTTATGTCCCAACCTCTCAAAGCGGTCTTTTACATATTTTCAAGAGACAATGCTCCGACATGAATTGTCATATTGCGAAGCTCAGGTGTCTGTTCCAGAACTTTGTCAACCTTTTCACGGAAGGCATCTTCTTTGTAGCGGTAGCCTTGTTTTTTCAGCTCATAGATCCACGCCTTTTTCTCGATGATGTCAACGACTATCAGGTCGATTTCGTTATCGCCCTTCCTGTCCCACCATTTTCCGACGATATAGCGGCCCTCTTCCTGGAACTTCTTCGTGAAGTAACGCTCCATCATCAATCCGGACACATTGCTGTAGTCTCTCTCTATGATTTCGCCAAGTGACTTCAAAGCCTTATTCTCCACAAGAGCCTGATACTTGTAGAAGAAACGGAACCAGAATATAAGGAAACAGTCATTGAGCTGATACCTCACCTTCTTGCTGTTTTCC
>ONDS01000007.1 GCA_900316685.1 uncultured Prevotellaceae bacterium
TGCGCCGATGGTACTGCAATGCAATGCGGGAGAGTAGGTAGCCGCCTCCTTTTCAAGAAGCCCCCTCCACACAAGCGTGGAGGGGGCTTCGCTTTTTTTTGCGGATTACTCCGCTTTCCTCTTAAACACCACTTCTTTGGGCAATTTCACATACTTGCTGTTGACAACGATCTTCAACGTAGAACCGCTCAGACGCTTCAACGTCAACGACCCCTCCTTGTCCACTTCCAACGACGCCTCGAAATCCTCGCTGCCGAAATCGTTGATGAAGGTGGCTAATGCCTTTGTCGGTTCATTGACATCCGCCTCGACAATCATCCACAAGCGGGTGTCGCGCTTGGCGCTGAAATAGCCGGGAAGGAGACCCAAATACTCTTGCCCCTTCACCTCTATATTCTTCTCGTAGAAATTCAGGTGGAGGGTCACTTGGTATTCATCGTTGTAATACTCTCCTTCAAACGGGCGGACTTCTTCCTGAGCCCACAACGCCTGGCAGGTGAAAAACAACAGGGTGGTTACCCATGTATAGATGGCTTTCCTTTTCATTTTCGTATCGCTTTTATCTCTTTACACATGATTTTATTCGGCAAATATAAATATTTTATATCAAGAAATCATCTTCATTGGAAAAAATAACGCATTCGTGTTGAACTTTTCACTATTTTTTAAGTATCTTTGCAGCGGTTATAGTAGTACACATTTTTTTTAATGGGAAAAGAATTGTTGTTTCCCGACTATATCTTCGAAGCTAGTTGGGAAGTTTGTAATAAAGTTGGAGGAATTTATACTGTCCTTTCAACAAGGGCCAAAACATTGCAGGATGCAATGGAAGATAGGATTGTCTTCATAGGGCCTGATTGTTGGAAAGAGAAAAACAACCCTTATTTCAAAGAGGATAAGTCACTCTTGGCGAAGTGGACGGAGCAGGCACGGGAAGAAGGGCTCATGCTCAAGGTAGGGCGTTGGGATGTCCCCGGCAAGCCTGTGGCCATATTGGTCGATTTCACTCCTTTCTACCAGCAGAAGAACGAAATCTATGGGCGACTTTGGGAACTCTACCAGGTGGATAGTTTGCATGCCTACGGCGATTACGACGAGGCATCGATGTTCGCCTTCGCAGCTGCCAAGGTCGTCGAGAGCTTTTATAAGCATAACCTCGACGAGAGTAAAAAGGTGGTATTCCATGGCAATGAGTGGATGACAGGACTCGGATTGCTTTACATCCAGCAGGTTCTGCCCCAGATAGCCACGCTCTTCACCACACATGCCACAAGTATCGGGCGGAGCATCGCAGGAAACAACAAACCTCTTTACGATTATCTCTTCGCCTACAATGGCGATCAGATGGCAGGCGAGCTCAACATGCAGAGCAAGCATTCCATCGAGAAACAAACGGCACTGCATGTCGATTGCTTCACCACGGTGAGCGAGATAACGGCCAATGAATGTAAGGAACTGCTCGACAAGGAGGTAGATGTAATCCTGCCCAATGGTTTCGAAAACAATTTCGTGCCCAAAGGCGCTACCTTCACCAAGAAAAGGAAAGCGGCGCGCAAACGGCTCATCGACACTGCCAATGCCTTGATGGGAACCAATCTGGGCGACGATGTGCTCATCGTCAGCACCAGCGGACGCTACGAGTTCCGCAACAAGGGTGTCGATGTGTATATCGAGGCGATGAACAGGTTGCTTCGGGTGCATGAACTCGACAAGACCATTCTGGCGTTCATCGAAGTGCCGGGATGGGTGGGCGAACCAAGGAAAGACCTGGTCGACAGGCTCAACTCCGGCAAACAGTACGACACTCCACTCGAGGTTCCACTCATCACTCACTGGCTACATAATATGAGCCACGACAATGTGCTGGGAATGCTCAAGTTCCTCAATATGTGGAATAGGAAAGAGGATAAGGTGAAACTCATCTTCCTGCCTTGCTACCTCACAGGCGACGACGGGGTGCTCAACATGTCTTACTATGACCTGGTGCTGGGCAACGACCTATGCATCTATCCTTCATATTATGAACCTTGGGGCTATACACCGCTCGAGGCCGTGGCCTTCAAGGTGCCTTGCATCACTACCGACCTGGCGGGGTTCGGTCTGTGGGCGCTCAATGAAAACGAACAACGCAACAGTATCGTTGACGGCGTGAAGGTCATCCACCGTACCGACTATAACTATTCCGAAGTGGCCGACGCCATCAAGGATACCGTAGTGGAATATTCCAAGTTGAGCGACTATCAGGTGAGAAAGGCGCGTACCAATGCCGAGAAACTCTCGGAAAAGGCACTCTGGAGCCATTTCATCACATACTATTATCAGGCTTACGACATCGCTTTGCGAAAGGCGTTGGCAAGAACGGCCAACCGGAAATAACAAAGATTTTTTATTCCATAATTATATTATATGAAAATCAAAGCAGATTACACTAATGCTCCACAGTGGAAGGAAATGACGGTGAAGTCGAAACTTCCAGAGCAATTGAAGTGTTTGGACGAAATCGCCCATAACATGTGGTGGGTGTGGAACTATGAGGCACGCGACCTGTTCCGTGACCTTGACCCTGAGCTTTATCATGAGGTGAAACATAATCCTGTGCTGCTGCTGGAAAGATTGTCTTTCAACCGCAAAGAAGAAATTCTCAAGGATAAGACGTTGATGAAACGCATCAAGGGCGTTTACGACTTGTTCAGAAAGTATGTGGATGTCAAACCGGATGATAAACGACCTTCAGTCGCTTATTTCTGCATGGAATACGGTATACACTCGGCACTGAAAATCTACTCCGGCGGTCTGGGTATGCTGGCCGGCGACTATGTCAAGGAGGCTTCCGACTCCAATGTCGATATGTGTGCCGTGGGTTTCCTCTATCGCTTCGGCTATTTCACGCAGAGCCTTTCGATGGATGGACAGCAGATAGCCAATTATGAGTCGCAGAACTTCAGCTCACTGCCCATCGAACGACAACTCGACAGCGATGGAAACCCCATGGTGGTCGATGTACCCTACACCAACTACCAGGTGCATGCTTATGTATGGCGTGTCAACGTGGGACGTGTGAAACTCTATCTCCTCGACACCGACAACGAGATGAACTCGGAGTTCGACAAACCCATCACTCACTCTCTCTATGGAGGCGACTGGGAAAACCGACTGAAGCAGGAAATCCTGCTGGGTATCGGCGGTATACTGCTGCTCAAGAAACTCGGTATAAAGAAAGATATCTACCACTGCAATGAGGGACATGCCGCATTGTGCAACCTCCAGCGTCTGTGCGACTATATCGAAGAAGGACTGACCTTCAACCAGGCTCTCGAACTGGTGCGCGCTTCTTCGCTCTATACCGTGCATACTCCCGTACCGGCAGGACACGACTACTTCGACGAGGGACTGTTCGGAAAGTATATGGGTGCATATCCCGCAAAACTCGGCATCTCCTGGGATGAGTTCATCGGTATGGGACGTACCAACCCCGAGGATAAGAACGAGAAATTCTGCATGTCTACCTTTGCATGCAATACCTGTCAGGAGGTAAACGGTGTGTCCATGCTCCACGGATGGGTGAGCCAGAAAATGTTCGCCTCGATATGGAAAGGATATTATCCCGAGGAAAACCACGTGGGATACGTCACCAACGGTGTCCACTTCCCCACATGGTGCGCCACGGAATGGCGAAAGGTCTATGCCAAGTATTTCGACGAGAAACACATGAGCGACCAGTCGAACCAGAGCATCTGGGAGGGTATATACAACTGCCCCGACGAGGAGATTTGGGCTACAAGGCAGACGCTGAAAAACAAACTCTTCGATTATATCAAAGTGCAGTTCCGCGACACTTGGCTCAAAAACCAAGGCGATCCCTCGCGCGTGGTGAAATTGCTGGAACGCCTCAACCCCAATTCGCTGGTTATCGGGTTCTGCCGCCGTTTCGCTACCTATAAACGTGCTCACCTGCTGTTCACCGACCTCGATCGTCTCAGCAGGATCGTCAACAATCCCGAACGACCCGTCATCTTCCTCTTCGCAGGTAAGGCACATCCCGCCGATGGAGCAGGTCAGGGACTCATCAAGAAAATCTTTGAAATCTCCATGCGTCCGGAGTTCCAGGGAAAAATCATACTCCTCGAAGACTACGATTTCCTCTTGGCTCGACGCCTCGTCTCGGGTGTGGATATCTGGATGAACACACCGACACGTCCGCTCGAAGCCTCTGGCACATCAGGGGAGAAAGCCGAGATGAACGGCGTGGTCGACCTCTCGGTGAAAGATGGATGGTGGCTCGAAGGCTATCGCGAGGGTGCCGGATGGGCGCTTACCGAGAAACGCACCTACCAGAACCAGGGCTATCAGGACCAACTCGATGCCGCCACTATCTACAGCCTGCTGGAAAATGAAATCGTTCCCCTCTACTACAATAAGGACAAGAAGGGTGTCAGCAAGGGATGGATCAAGGTGATCAAGAACTCCATCGCACAGATAGCTCCCCACTACACAATGAAACGCCAACTCGACGACTACTATTCGAAGTTCTACGAGAAACAGGCCAAGCGCTTCAAGGAGATCGCCAAGAACGATTACCGTCTGGCCAAGGACATCGCACAATGGAAAGAGACGGTGGCTGAACGCTGGGATGCCATCAATGTGGTCAGTGCCGAGTGGAACGTGCCTGTCACTGGATGCGAAACGGGCGCCAAGTATTCCCTGAAATATGTCATCAACGAACAGGGACTCGACGATGCCGTAGCTCTCGAGAAAGTGAACGTCTACGTCAATAAGGATGGCGAGGAGCGTATCTTCTCCATTGAACCTCTGAAGATGACGGGTCACGAGGGCAACAACTATACCTTCGAGGCCGAACTCACTCCACAGCAGGCGGGACAGTACAAGTGCGCCGTGCGCATGTATCCCAAAAACAAGAACCTGCCTCACCGTCAGGACTTCTGCTACGTGAAGTGGCTCGAACTGCCCAGCCTTTAATCCCTTATAGGCTCATCATAAGAAGAGGTGCAGGAGATCTTTCTCCTGCACCTCTTCATTCTATGCGTATAGCTCATCTTATTCGGGATAGTAACGTAATTTGAGTTCCGCGTGGTATCGTGTAGCTAATTTGGGTTCCGCGTGGTATAGTGTAGCTAACTTCCTCCCCTCCTTTTTCAAAGGAGGGGCAGGGGTGGTTTGTAAAACAATGTCCTAACCGCTTATTTTAATAATCCAAGGGGGGGCACTCTACCTCAAAACATCAGTTCCTCCAGAAACGCCTCAAGATCGTCGCATGACAGACCCGAAACCAGCACCTTGCCGGTGCTGTCGACAAGCAACGTGTGGGGGATGGCTTGAATATGCAACTGCTCGGCTATATCACTCTCCCAGCCCTTCAGGTCGCAGAGTTGCAACCACGGCTGGCCGGTCCTGTCGATGGCCTTCTTCCACTCGTCGGCATCCATGTCGAGCGAGATGCCGATCATCCCTATGCCCTGGCCATGATAGCGGTGGTAGAGGCGCACCATCTTGGGCATGTCGCGCAGACAGGGGGCACACCAACTGGCCCAGAAATCAATGATGGTGAAGGGGTTTTTGCTCACTTCTTCCAATATCGACACTTCACCTCCGCGAGAAGCGTTGATACGCAGGTCGGGTAGGGTGGTGGCTCCCTGGGGGGTATCGAGTGCTTCTTCCAACTCCTGGATACGCGGACGTTGGCGCATCTCCTCGGGCATCTCACTGATGAGTGAGATCAATTGTGCCTTGCTGAAGGTGTCGTTGTCAAAATAGGTCAGGATGGCATAGCCCAACTCATTGCCGATATTCTGTTCCGCTACACGGTACATACACAGGTTCATAGCGGAGGTCAGCGTGGCTATCTGCGCCGTGGCGGCCTGCTGCTCTTCCTGGGTGGGCGAACTGCTGTATAGCGTAGCCAGTATGTCATTCATCCTGCTGCCATAGTGTATCACCGAATCGTTCAGGGCTTGCAGCGCTTCGTTCATGTCCGTTCCCGACACGTGCGACTCGCCCGACTGTTGCTCATAGTCGATGTTGATCGTGCCGGGTTCCAGAAAAAAGGGTCCCAGAACACCACGTTGGTCGCTGTCGACCAGGAAACAAAGGGTGGGATTGTCCACACGGCCTTCTAAGTGGAAACGTCCTTGGTGTACCAACAACGTTTCCGACGGGTTACCATTCTCCAGATCGGTCACAAGAAAGAGCGTATCGCCATCGGCCATGCCTGTGGCGGTACCTGAGAGTGTGTAGTTGTCGGTGTTTTTCGGCTGGCATGCCGTCAAAACACCCACTATCACCATCGTGGCCAATACGCTTATGTCGTTACCGATTGTCAAACAGCAGAATTCTTAGATAATATACTGCGAACTGATGCTCTCGTTGTCTACCACACGGCGGATGGTCTCGGCGAACATGTCGGCCACGGACAACTGCTTCACCTTGGCGCAACGGTGCGAGTAGGGGATGGAGTCGGTGAACACGATCTCTTCCAAGGCGGAGTTCTGCACTCGTTCACTGGCAGGACCGCTCATCACGCAGTGCGAGGCGCAGGCACGTACACTCTTGGCACCGGCGGCTTTCATGATGTCGGCGGCCTTGGTGATGGTGCCGGCGGTATCCACCATGTCGTCGACGATGATCACGTTCTTGCCGTTCACGTCACCGATAATCTGCATGCTCTCCACCACATTGGCACGGGCGCGCGTCTTGTTGCACAATACCAGCGGACAACCGAGGTACTTGGCATAGGTGTTGGCGCGTTTCGATCCGCCTACGTCAGGCGAGGCGATGCAGATTTCGTCCAAGCCCAGACTCTGGATGTAAGGCAGAATCACTCCCGAAGCATACAGATGGTCCACAGGCACATTGAAGAATCCTTGTATTTGGTCGGCATGCAGGTCCATGGTGATCACCCTGTTCACACCGGCGGCACTCAGCAGGTCGGCCACTAACTTGGCACCGATGCTCACACGGGGCTTGTCCTTGCGGTCCTGTCGCGCCCAACCGAAATAGGGGATGACGGCGTTGATGCAACGGGCGGATGCTCGCTTCGCGGCGTCAATCATCAGCAACAACTCCATCAGGTTGTCGCTGTTGGGAAAGGTGCTCTGTACCAGGAACACATCGCGACCGCGGATGCTCTCCTCATACGACACGGCAAATTCTCCATCCGAGAACTTCGTGTGCTGCAACTTACCCAGGGGGCAGCCCAAACTCTGACAAATCTTTTCCGCAAGGTACTGGGTGGCTGTACCGGAAAATACCATAAAGGATTCTTTCTCGCTCATTTTGTCTTGTGATATTATTTGTTATTTAACTGAAATTCAGCGCCTTTCCATAACAACGGTTGTTTCTCTTCTTCTTTTTCTTCTTCCCATTGTTTGGTTTTCCCGTCTTATTATGGCGAATAGATGTGCCATCGGACTAACTTTTCCCCTCCTTTTCCAAAGGAGGGGCAGGGGTGGTTTGTCAAACAAAGCCCCAACCTCTTTCATGCCTCATTCCTCTTTACCCCAGGATCGAACGCAACTTGGCGAAGTGCTGTATCACGTTCTTGTAGTCCATGCCGTGGTGGATGTCGAAACGGTTCCATAAATCGCCGCAGATCACCACACCTCCGAAACCCAGATCCTTGGCTATGCGGATATTGTCGAGACTCATGCCGCCAAGGGCGTACACATGCTTGTCGATGAGTCGCTGGCGCGAGGCCTCCTCCAACTCCTGGGGCGAGAAGGTGGCATGAAGACCGACATCCGACAGGCTGTCGAAGATGTTATGGAGGAATACGTATTTTGAATTTTTCTTCGCTGTCTTGAGCTGTCCCAAGTCATCGCACGAACGACTGATGTTGCCCTTGTAGCCTTGGGGCTTTTCCATCTCGGCTCGGTCGAGGTGGATGCCACCCAGTCCAAATTCCGACTTCAGGTAATAGTGGTTGTGCACGGTTATCCTGCGGTAGTAATCATCGGGTAATAGCGATAACAAGCGCTCAAGGAAAATCGGGGATGAGTCTGGCTTGAACAGGTGCAGGTCATCCATACCCTCGTTGAAGAGTGCGGCTAAAATCTTGTCTTCTTCCACGAAAAATGTGGGACGTGTCATCACAACGAGTTTCATAGCAAATGCAAAAGTATGAAAAATAAAGCATACACCCAATTTTATACGATAAAAATTGGGCGATTTTCGTTTTTTTTGTAATTTTGCTCTTATTATTACCCTCACCTCTACGATTATAAGTGGCTGGGGCGTTGAACATTCAGCATTATGAAGACACCTTATTATATCATCGAAGAGAGCAAACTGCGTCGAAACCTCCAACTCATAGCCACGGTGTCCCAAGAGGCCGACGTGGATATCATATTGGCTTTCAAGGCTTTTGCGCTGTGGAAGACCTTCCCCATCTTCCGCGAGTTTATCCATGCCACCACGGCAAGCTCGCTCAACGAGGCGCGTATGGCCTATGAGCAGTTCGGCTCGCCTTGCCATACTTACTCTCCGGCATACACCGACCATGAGATTGACAGGATAGCTGCCATGTCGTCGCACCTCACCTTCAATTCTCTCTCACAATACGACCGTCTCGCCGGGCGGGCAAAAAAGGCCAATCCCGACCTAAGTATTGGTCTGCGAGTCAACCCGGAATATTCTGAGGTGGGTACCGACATCTACAATCCCTGTGCGCCGGGCACTCGCTTCGGGGTGACCGATGGTCAGTTGCCACATCAGCTGCCCCCGCTCATCGAGGGGTTCCATTGCCACTGTCATTGCGAGAGTGGGGCGGATGTGTTCGAGCGTACGCTTGTGCATATCGAACGTCGGTTCTCACGTTGGTTTCCTCAGCTGCGATGGATCAACTTCGGTGGGGGCCATCTCATGACGCGTGCCGACTACGATGTCCCACGGCTCATCCGACTGCTCAACGATTTCCACCGTCGTTATCCTCATCTCAAAGTGATACTCGAACCGGGGAGCGCATTCGCCTGGCAAACAGGATATTTGCTGTCGCATGTCGTCGATATCGTCGAGAACAGTAATATCCGTACCGCCATCCTCGATGTCAGCTTCACATGCCACATGCCCGACTGCCTCGAAATGCCCTATATGCCTGAAGTGCGTGGCGCAACCATCATCGATTCTGCTCCCTCAACCCTCAACCCTCAACCCTCAACCCTCGACCCTCGCCCCTCAACACTCAACCCTCAACCCTCAACCCTCAACATTTACAGGTTGGGCGGCAACAGTTGTCTCTCCGGTGATTTCCTCGGATTCTGGCAGTTCGACCATGAGCTCCAGATCGGCGAGGAGCTGATTTTCGAGGATATGATCCATTACACCACGGTCAAGACCAATATGTTCAATGGTGTAGCCCATCCTGGACTGGCCATGCTTCACGCCGACGGAACCCTCGAAATCCTACGCGATTTCACCTACGACGACTATCTCCACCGCATGGACTGACATATTAGCGAAAAGTTAAGGGATGGACGGGCTAAAGAGAAAAGCTACAGAAACTTGAATAACTTAAGAATCATGGAAAAAAGCTTGTCAAACTCATTGCTGATGCTGGCTTGCGCTCTTCTTAGTGTGATGGGTGCGTGTACGCAATGGCATTGTGGGAACTCCTGACGGAAAACATCTGTATGTGGCCGAGGCAAAGGCGAACAGAATCCTGAAATATGACATCCTGCCCGACGGATTGCTGACCAACCGACAGGTGTTTACCAATATGGGGTCGGACGGAATGACCATCGACGACCGTGGGAATATCTATCTTACGGGCGACGGCGTGACCGTCTTCGACAAGAGTGGTCAGAAGATAGCCCATTTCCCTATTCCCGAGGACTGGACAGCCAACGTCTGTTTTGGCCTTTACCACCTTTGACCTTTTATCGAAATACCCCGGAAAACATTTTTTTTCAAAAAAATCCTCCAAAAGTTTGTCAGTTCCAAAAAAAGCATTACCTTTGCAACCGCATTTAGAGAAATGCACCTTCGAAAAAGGTTCTTTGCGGCAATAGCTCAGTTGGTAGAGCACGACCTTGCCAAGGTCGGGGTCGCGAGTTCGAGTCTCGTTTGCCGCTCAACATTCTGAATAAAAAGCCAAGTCTTAACAGACATGCCCAGGTGGCGGAATTGGTAGACGCGCACGTTTCAGGTGCGTGTGCCGCGAGGTGTGCAGGTTCGAGTCCTGTTCTGGGCACAACTGATTATTCAGAATGGTTTTTGATGGAGAGGTGGCGGAATTGGTAGACGCGCTACTTTGAGGGGGTAGTGTCAAGTGCGACGTGGGAGTTCGAGTCTCCTCCTCTTCACCAAAAAATGTTTTAGGGAACAACCAAACTTGTTGCTGTTCCCAAAAATTATTCGATGCGGCAATAGCTCAGTTGGTAGAGCACGACCTTGCCAAGGTCGGGGTCGCGAGTTCGAGTCTCGTTTGCCGCTCTGTTTTAGGATAAAAACACAATAACCTATTATTTAATGAATTTATATCTTAGATACTTCGACAGGGAAACGTTGGTGTATTCCGCCGATGAGGCTATCGATTTCCTTTGTACCATACCGGAAATAGAGATGAATCCCGACCTCGAACAGGACATTCGTGAATATGCCGTCAGCGACGTTTATTACCCCAAACGCTATAAGGTGCGCCCAAGGGTGTATTTCATCATCATCAAGACAGAAGCGGCCACAATGCTCGACTTCAAACAGAAAAAGGCACTCCGTTCAAACGTCAACAACAACGAGAGGAGGGAAACCCCGCTGCCTGCCGTATCAAGACTCAACGAGGAGAAGGCTGGATGGTATGAGGGAGTGCTCGACTTCAAAAGGGTGGTGCTCATTCCTTCCACAGGAAAACATGAATACCGCGACACACGGTTCGTGGCGCAATGCAAGGCTCTCTCGGGCATCGACTGCTACAACCGCATCGTCGAACACCTGCGCACTCGCGTAGACGGGCGCAGCCAGTTCCCCTCGGCCAAAGGTAAGAACTTCAAGTTCAAATACCTCGGCATGTGGAAATGATTCCTTCACTAAAACCTTACAGCCATGAATAAAGTAATGCTTATCGGAAATGTGGGCAAAGACCCCGACGTGAAATATTATGACGCCGACCAGGCCGTGGCCGTCTTCCCGCTCGCCACAACGGAAAGGGGATACACGCTGCCCAACGGCACCCAGGTGCCCGACCGCACGGATTGGCACAATATCGTGCTCTACAGAGGACTGGCCAAAGTAGCTGAGAAATACGTCCACAAAGGCGACAAGCTATATATCGAGGGCAGGATAAAATACCGTTCCTACGACGACCAGAAAGGACAGAAACGGTATGTGACGGAAATCTATGGCGAGAACATGGAACTGCTCTCACCCAAACCTCAAGACAACAACGAGAAGTGAACATGATACCTCTCAATGTACTGGCGGCTAACATGTCGTCTTTCCTTGAGTCTTTTTCTCAAGTGCATTTCATAACACCTACCATGGGTGTTTATATAGCAGCCGCCCTGGCTGCTTTATTGCTTTTATTTTCGGGATTCGCCAGCGGCTCGGAAATAGCGTTCTTCAGCCTCTCGCCCAACGATATCAATGAGCTCGACCCGGAGAAGAACACCGCCGACAGATACATCCAGATACTCCGCGAAGACAGCGAACGGACATTGGCCACCATCTTGATAGCCAACAACTTGGTCAACGTGACCATCATTATGCTCTGCAACTACGTCTTCGCCAATACCATCGACTTCGGCAACGCCGTGGTCTTGCAGTTCATCTGCATCACGGTGCTACTCACCTTCCTGCTGCTCCTCTTCGGCGAAATCATGCCTAAGGTCTACGGACGACAAAACCCGCTCAAGTTCTGCCGGCGCGTGGAGGGCAGCATCATGGTGTTGCGTACCATATTCTGGCCTCTCGAATGGGTGCTCCTGCGTAGCGGCGTGCTCGCTGAAAAGGTGGGACAGAAAGAAGGACACGTGCTCAGCGTCGACGACCTCGAACAGGCCCTCGAACTGACCGACGAGGAGGAAATACGCGACGAACAGAGCATGCTCAGGGGCATCATACGCTTTGGCGACGAAACGGTCAAGGAGGTGATGACCAGCCGACGCGACATCGTCGACCTCGACATCACGTCGTCCTTCAAGGAGGTGATGAACTGCGTGGTCGAAAACAACTACAGCCGAATACCCGTTTATCAAGACAATACCGACAATATCAAGGGGGTGCTCTATATCAAGGACCTACTGCCGCATATCGATAAACCGGCTTCCTTCAGGTGGCAGACGCTCATACGACCGCCTTTCTTCGTGCCGGAAACGAAAAAGGTGGACGACCTGCTCAAGGATTTCCAGCAAAACAAGGTTCACATAGCCATCGTGGTCGATGAGTTCGGGGGTACCTCGGGGCTTATCACCCTCGAGGATGTGCTCGAAGAGATAGTGGGCGAAATCAACGATGAGTACGACGAAGAGGAGAAAACCTTCTCGCGGGTCAACAAAAACACGTATATCTTCGAGGGAAAAACATCGCTCGGCGACTTCTGCCGTATTCTCGACATCGGCGACGATACCTTCGACGAGGTGGCGGGCGATGCCGACTCACTGGCGGGACTCATACTCGAAATCAATGGCGACTTCCCCAAACTGCACGACACGGTGCAATACGACCGCTTCCTCTTCGAGGTGCTCTCGGTGGAGGAGAGGCGCATTGCTCGGGTCAAGGTGGTCATACGTGAACAGCAGGATGACGACTCGAAACAAAAGGAGTGATTCATGGCTGTCGTCAGTGTGAAGGAAGTGGCCGATGGGGTGAGGCTGGGATTGTGGCGCTTCGATGAGTCGCCCGGCGAACTGGCATCACTGCATCCTGACCTGAAAGCGTTGTACGACGAACTACACACGCGCTATCGACATGAGGGGAGAATCATCGAACGAATGGCGGTGCATGCCTTGCTCATGGCGATGGATGGTCTTTCTCCTTCCCGACGGCTGCCCGTCATAGGCCATGATGAGGCGGGCAAACCGCTGCTCGACGATGGGCGTTACCTGAGCGTGAGCCATACCAAGGGATATGCGGCGCTTATGCTCTCTGACAACCATCCCGTAGGGGTCGATATCGAATATGTCAGCGACAGGGTGGGCAAGATAGCCCACATGTTCCTGCGCGACGACGAACGCTTCTCTTCAATCAATGGACAACTGGTGGTTTGGTGCGCCAAAGAGGCGGCGTATAAGTTGTTCAGTGCCGACAAACTGACTTTTTCTGAAATGAAGGTGGAGCCTTTCGACCTTTCCGCGTGTGGAAAGGTGATGCTGACGAATATCAAACGGCAGGTGTCCATTCCTTTATCCTATCAAATCAATCAGGATTATGTGCTGGTATATGCATCGCAGTAAGTGGATGGTCTCGGTCCGCGTAATATCGCTACTGGTGCTGACTCTCTCGACAACCGCCCTGGGGGCACAGGAGATGGTGCGCATCAACAAGCAACGCTCGTTTCCGCAGTCGGTGCCGCCGGGCGACTACAGCGGCATCACCTGGCTGGGGGGCTCTGACTATGCGGTGGTGTGCGACAAGACCAACGATGCTTACATGCGTTTCAGTATCGATATCGACTCGCTTTCGGGCGATATACGGCAGGTGCGGTTCTTGGGCAAACAGCCGATGGCATCGACAAGGCGCGACGCCGAGGATATCGTCTTCGTGCCCCAGGATTCCACGCTGTTCATCTGCTGCGAGTCGGACAATGAGGTGTGGGAATATCGGCTGGATGGCTCGACCACGGGGCGGAAACTGATGGTGCCCGCCGTATATAAGAAGGCGACGGGCAACTGCGGACTGGAGGCATTGGCTTACGATGCCGTACATCGCCGCTTCTGGATAGTCAATGAGAGTACCATGGTGGGCGACGGCGAACAAGCCACGGCTTCCAACGGCGTGGCCAACCGATTGAGATTGCAGGCTTTTGGCTGTGACATGCAACCGCTGCAGCAGTATTGCTATCTGATGGAGCCACCTAAGGCCGACAAACCGGCATATCTCTTCGCCATGGGGGTGAGTGCACTCACGGCTATGGACGACGGACGGCTGCTGGTGCTCGAAAGGGAGTTTTACGTGCCCAAAGGAAAACTGGGGGCGTATGCCTACTGTCGGCTGTTCTGCGTAGAGCCGGAAAAGGGACGGCCGGTCGACACGGCGCGACCGTTGGCGGATGCCACGCCGATAGAGAAAAAGCTGGTGTGCGAATGGCGAACCTCATTGTCGCTGCTCAACCATGGCGTGGCCAACTACGAGGGTATGTGCTTCGGACCGACCTTGGCGGATGGGCGGCGCATCCTGGTGCTGGTGAGTGATTCGCAACATCAGTATGCGGGGGTGCTGAAGGATTGGTTCCGAACCATCGTCATCGAACCTTGATGCGCACGTAACTGCGGTCGTCGAACGACAGGTTGCCGGCCATCACGCCCTTTGTAGCGGGATGGCGCTCGATGAACAGGGGGTCTTCGGCTATCACTTCTTGCAAATAGGCTTCAGAGGCTGCCAACGTGTCGAACAACTTGGGATAGCCGTCGCTGGCCAACACGATCTCCATGGCTAAGGGCACCAACAGCTGGCGCACATGCTCCATGGGGATGTGGAAACCGTCAATCTCTGAGAATTTGATGTTCTGCTGGGTGCTCGACCAATGGATCAGGGGCAGGATGTATTGACGCCCTACATCCTCGTGGCGCAACTGCTCTACGGTGGCGCCTTTGGAAAGGGCCTCGCGTATCACTTGGGCGCGTCGCTCGGCATTCTTGTGCTCATAGGGTTTCTCATTGGTGAACAGCAGCCCGTTCACCATGCATTGGCAGTCGCCAATCATCCATATCTCTGTTCTCTTCACGTTGTAGATGACGGCGCTGGCGGTCATGCGGCTGTCGGGATGGTCGATGAGGGTTGTCTTCCTAACGCCGTAGTCATGGTATTTCCGGCGGATATGGCGGGTGATGGATTGGCAGAACTGGGGACAGTCCATATCGGGATCCATCTCTTTGATGAACTCGGAGATGGTGAGCATGGCCAAACGGCCATTGGTCATGTCGGGAAGGATGCGTCGGTCGGTCTTGCTGGTGCTGCCGTCGATCACGGCCACATAGTCATCGGTGATCACGATGCCGTCTTCCGACGTTTCGGGACTGTGCTTCCCCACGCTGAGGCTTTCGATGATTTCCATTGGGATATGTTGTGGTGGGTGATTGGTGTTGATGGGCACTCGAAGGGGGAGCGTAACCCCTGTCGCCATATAAACGGCGGATAAGGTCGGGACGACCCATCTTGCGCAACTCGCGCTCTATCTTCTGGCGCTCGCCGGGCTGATACCAGAAGAAGAATTGGCGCTGGGCCAACTTCTCCTGCTGGCTGCGGGCGGAGAACACCTCCTCAAGGGTATAGGGGTCGTAACCGGTATACCATGTCTCGGTGCTGATGGTCATGGGGGTGGGGGTGAAGTCCTGAACCTGCTCCAAATGGAAGTCTAAACGCTTGGTGATGGCGGCCAACTCGGCCATGTCCTCGGCATGGCAACCGGGATGGCTGCTGATGAAGTAGGGGATGATCTGCTGGCGCAGCTGCTCCCGCTCGTTCAACTGGTCGAACAGCCGCTTGAACTCCTCGAACAGACGAAACGAGGGCTTGCGCATGTAGCGGAGCACGCGGTCGTTGGTGTGCTCGGGGGCTACCTTCAAACGGCCGCTCACATGATGGCATATCAACTCGCGGGTGTAGGCGCGGGCGGAGGCGTTGGTCTGTTCGTCGGAGCTATGGTGCAGCAGCAGGTCGTAGCGCACACCGCTGCCGATGAAACTTTTCTTGATGAAGGGTAACGAGTCCACGGCATGATAGATGTCGAGCAGGGCGCTGTGGTCGGTGTTCAGGTTCGGACAGATGGCGGGGTGGATGCACGAGGGACGTTTGCAGCGGTCGCAGGCCTGGGGGTTCTTGCCGCCCATGCCGTACATGTTGGCGGAGGGACCGCCAAGGTCGCTCAGATAGCCACGAAAATCGTCCAACTCGGCTATCTGTCTCACTTCGCGAAGAATGCTCTCCTTGCTTCGCGAGGTGATGAACTTGCCTTGGTGGGCACTGATGGTGCAGAAAGCACAACCGCCGAAGCAGCCGCGGTGGATGTTCACCGAGTGTTTGATCATGTCGTAGGCGGGTATGCGCTTGCCTTTGTATTTGGGGTGGGGCAGACGGGTGTAGGGAAGGGCGTAGGTGGCATCGAGCTCTGGGGTGCTCATCGGGGGATAAGGGGGATTGACCACGGTGTACCACTCGCCGGTCTGCTGCAACAGACGGCGGGCGTGCTTCTTGTTCGACTCTTCTTCGATATACCGATAGTTGGAGGCTTCGGCTTTCTTGTCGCGCAGGCATTGTTCATGACTGTTCAACACAATGTCGCTCTCGACTATGCCTCCTGGGATGTCGGCCGCACGAGAGAGATATACGGTCTGGGGCATATCGCGCACGCTCTGGATGGACTGGCCGTCGGACAACAGCCGGGCCAACTCCACAATGGCTTTTTCGCCCATGCCGTAGATAATCAGGTCGGCACCGCTGTCGTGAAGGATGCAGGGGCGCAACCGATCCTGCCAGTAGTCGTAATGGGTCAGACGGCGCATGCTCGCCTCGATGCCACCCAATACGACGGGCACATCGGGGAAGAGCGACTTCAGGATCTTGGTGTAGACGATGGTGGGGTATTCGGGACGGCAGTCGTGACGACCGTCGGGACTGTAGGCGTCTTCGCTGCGCAAACGGCGGTTGGCGGTATACTTGTTCACCATCGAATCCATGCAGCCGGGGGAGATGCCGAAAAACAGGCGGGGGCGCCCCAACTTCTTGAAGTCGCGGTAGTCTCCATGCCAGTCGGGCTGGGGAACGATGGCCACGCGGTAACCGGCGGCTTCAAGGCAACGACCAATCACGGCGGCACCAAACGAGGGATGGTCTACATAGGCATCGCCTGAGAAGAGGATAACATCCAACTCTTCCCAGCCTCGGAGGGCCATCTCCTTCTTGGTGGTGGGCAGCCAGTCCGACAGTTGATGACTATGCACACTCATGCCTACGCCGAATTTCGTATTTCGAATTTCCTATTTCGTATTTCCTATTTCGTCTATCGTGTCGACCTGTTCCTTTTTCCACTCCTCGTAAAGGTCCAGAAGGTGGGTCAGGCCGGTGGCTTTCATGTGTTTGTTGTAGATTACGTCGAGGCAGAGGTCTAAGAGTGCCTTGTCATGGCCGAAGGCTCCGCTCAACAGGGAACGGACGGTCAACTTCAACTTGTCAACTACGGTCTCGTCTATCACACCGGCACTGCCTACCAACTGGTCGAGCAGTTGGTAGCGCCGAAGGGTCTTCAGATGTTCGTCGCTCACCTCGATGCTCCTGGTGCCCGACGCATTGGCTTGTATCTTATGTGTCATATTGTGAATTTTGAATGTTGTATTTTGAATGTTGTATTTTGAATGTTGTATTTTGAATTGTCGCTTCGCGATTTTTTGAATTTTGAATGTTGAATTGTCGCTTCGCGATTTTGAATGTTGAATTTTGAATATCAAGTGTTGAGCGATGCCCGTCATGTGCATAGAGCATTCTTCATAAATAACAACTCATAACTAACAACTCTCTTCTTCCCTTCCCTTTCACCTCGCGTCTCCCCCTCCTTGGGAGGGGGCAGGGGGGAGGCTTTATTTCTTCACCTTCTTCCCTTTCAACAGGTAGTTCATGATGCCTCGCATCACGTGGCCTTGGTCCTGAGTCGACTTCAGACACTCGAAGGGGAATCCCATGGTGAAACAACGGTAGTCCTTGCCACTGTAGGCCACGGCGGCTCCGTAGCCGTCGCCATAGAGCATGGCGCAAATGGCTGGCGACAGGGGCTGAAGAATATCGGGGGTGGGGGAGGCGTAGTGCTCCTCGTTCATACGGTCGAAGAAACCGAATTCACCACCCAGGCCGCGAACCTGACCTCCATGGCTGCTTCGGTCGCTGCCGCCATAGCGTACCTTCAACACGCTGGAGAGGAAGTTCTGTTCATGCATCTCCGTCATGTCGGCTCCTACGAACGAGCCGCTCACCAACAGGCTGCCGTTCTGCTTCACATATTGCGAGAGCTTCTGCTGCATGGTGCCGCTGAAGGTCTTGTACATCACCAACGAACGACCGTCGTCTTTCTCCAAACCCAGCACAAGGTCTACACAGTCGTAACGACCCAGCTTCACCTTGCCACTCTCCACCGACTCGCTCGAGCAACTGACGATGTTGTAGTTGCGGGCGGAATGGATGGCCTCGGCGTGGGTCCTCACATAGTTGAAGTCGTTGCCGGCGATGAAACGGCCCACCAACTCGTCGCCTCCATAGCCCAGACTGCCGGCTCCTTCCTTGCCACGCTGGGTGTTGTCGAAACAGGTTTGACGACCGTTCCAACCGGCCGTAGGGCCATAGGTGAGACCGGGGTCGGCATCTAAGTCGAAGCCCTTGCGGTCGCCCGTGTCGATGATGGCGGGGGAACTCAAACGGTGGAAGCCGTTAACGATGAGCACCGTCTGGAGATTCTCCGACTGGCTGCACGCGGAGAGTACCTCGGTGGGAAAACTCTCGCCGCCCTTGTTCACGGCGGTCACGCGGAAATGGTAGAGCACGCCGGGTTCCAACTCCTTCACGTAGGAGTCGCCATGCACGTTGGTGCCATTGTCGAATCCTCCTTCGCCTTCACTGCAATACACGTTGTACGAGGTGGCATTGGCGGTCGACTCCTGAGGGTCGCGGGTGTTGGCCCAACTGAGCTTCACCTTGTGCTTGCCGGCGAACTCGATATGGAAATTGTTGGGGGCTAAGGGCTGGACGGTAAAGCCGGTGCCGTGCATCTCGTTGACGAAACGTAGGATAGTCTTATAGATGGAACGAGCCAACGTGAATCGGAAATTGGGGTCGAGACCGTAACGCATGTCACCGAAATTTTGGTGAGAGAGGGTCTCGAGGATGGCGGAGGGCACGGTGGGCAACCTGCTCTCGGAATAGTTGCGGTCGTAAATCAC
Source organism: uncultured Prevotellaceae bacterium (assembly GCA_900316685.1). Classification (GTDB taxonomy): domain Bacteria; phylum Bacteroidota; class Bacteroidia; order Bacteroidales; family Bacteroidaceae; genus Prevotella. The sequence continues at coordinate 19,086 of ONDS01000007.1, forward strand.
ACGCTTGTACCACTTGCCGTAGCGGGCGCGTAGGTCGCGGTAGGCTCCCTCCAACAAGGCGTCGGCGAAGTCGCGCGAGGCCAGACGGGAGATGCCGGCATCCAGGCGCCCTTCATTGTATTGGGTGGTGCAAATCGACAGGGTGCCGATGAAGTTGTTGCCACCGGTGCGGTCGTAGCCTGCATCGCTATGGACGGCCAGCTCCAACTCGATGGGTACGCGCTTGCCGGGCTGACCGGGGGTGAACACTGAACCGCCGCCAATCCAGTTGCTGAACAATGAACGCACATTGATATCGTCGCCATAGTCGTCCTTGCCTTCCTTAGAACTATACACGCTGTAAGGGGCGCCGGCCCACTGGGCGTAGTAACGGGCTCCTTCCAAGCAGCGGGGCACCCCACTGGTGCTCCCACCACGGGTGATATTGCCCATGCCGCCACCGAAACGCACGGCATCGGCGGTCACGATGCCGCCGCTCTGGCTCTCGTTGGTCAGCACCACGCAGTTGTGCTCGCTGTTGCCACGGTCGAACTCGAAGGCTCCCAAGTATACCCAGGTGCTGCCGCCCATACGCTGGTTCACATGGAAATGGGTCTGCTGACCTTTGTGGATAACAATGTAATGGGCGTCGTCGACACTGCCGGGAAGGGTCTGGTAACTCACATATACACCATAACGACCGCTTTGGGGGATATCGGGTTGATAGACGATGCTGCTCATGTTGCTTTTCGAGGCGCTTTCCGCCTGTCGGGCGGTGCCGGCATTGAAGGGGTTCTCGCCGTCGCGGTAGGTGCCGTCATGACGGGCGAAACCGTTCTGCTCGGTGGTGCTCCATGAGTGGGTGCCGTTATGCTCTTCGTAGCGGCCGCTGTTGCCGCCGTCGTTGTCAATGATCACTTCCTGGCGTTGCCAGTCGCGCTCACGGGGGGAGAAGACGATGGCGCCGGCATTCTCAAGCATGGGCATGAGGTAGGGTATGACGATGGTCTGGGTAAACAAGTCCTCGGTGGTGCAGAACAGGTTCGGGCGCTGCCACTTCCAACGGCCCTTGCTCTTGTCGTAATACTTGCCGTGGCTGGCTCCGATGGAGAGATGGCGGCCCTGCAAACCTTCGCTCACCTGATGAGGACGCGACAGGTTGGTAACCCAAGGCGCTCCTTCATAATCGATGCGGCCCCAGGTGCGACGGTGGTCCTTGTCCGACGTCAAGCGGTTGGGTATCAGCTCGCTCAACTCATAGCCGTTGGTCATCACTCGCACACGGTAGTTGTTGTAGGGGTCGGGCAGCAAATGGCGCATGTCGCGGTAGATGCGCTGCACTATATCGGGCGTGAGCTCCTGCTCCGAAAACTTGGCGTCGGCGTTCACCACCACCATGCGGTTCTCGTCGTCGATCTTGAAACTCGTCAACTTCGACTTGAGCTGGTAATTGGTGTTGTGGGCTTGGTAATTGTCAAAATAACTCTCTAAACGTGACTGTATGGTACTGCGCTCACTGCCTTGGCCATAGGCAAGGACGCTGGGCAACAGTATCAAACAGGGGATAATCAATAATCGTTTGCAGTATGTTGGTATCATGTCTATTCTCCAATAACGAAATTCTCGGGATGCTTGCCCTTGAAATCCTTGAAATAAGTCTTGATGGTTTTCATGTCGGCCTCGATGTCGCCGGAAGGGGTCAGGCTCTCTGTGCACTGGATAAGGCGGCGCTCATAATCCACACCGTAGAGGAGAATGGGCAAATGGGCCTTCTGGGCGATGTAATAAAAACCCTTCTTCCAATTGGGATTGGGCGAACGGGTGCCCTCGGGGGTCACCGTCAGGTGGAACTCCTCGCTCTTCAGGGCGGTCTCGGCCAAAGTGTCGGTCATGCTGCTGTGCTTCGAACGGTACACGGGAATGCCGCCCAAACGACGGAACAATACTCCCAAAGGCCAGAAAAACCATTCCTTCTTCATCAGGAACTGGATTTTCCAACCTTCGGCACCACTATATAACTGACCCAGGATAAAATCCCAGTTGCTGGTGTGAGGCACTAAACAAATAATGTATTTCGGGGGGTGGGGTACCGTCACTTCTTTGGTCCACCCCATACGTTTATATAAGACCCAACGGCAAAATTTCTTCCACATCACTCCAAGGCTTTCATTGGTTCAAGGCATTGATCTGGTCGAGTATCTCGCCCATCTGCTTGCTGAAATCATTGGCCAGATGGTCGTAATACGCCTTGGCTTCCATGCCGGGCTCGGGGTGGGATATACGGTTCACGAAATCATTGCGGGTGATGATAATCGATGTGATGATCGACTCTACGGTACCGGGGTCGGTCTTGCCACTATACAACGAGGCGGCTACGCACTCTGAAAGCACGTCATTGCAAATGTTGTTGATGGTTTTCTTGAGATTTTTCTTGTTTGGCATATCATTAATTTATTTATCGGGGTAATACGTGGGTAACCCTACGCACTACAAAGATATGAAAAAAAATGGGAATGGCAAGGGATAATCGAAAAAAAACTACCTCGAAAACGTTTTTTGTGACTTTTCTTTCATTTGTCTCGCTAAAAATGAGTAATTTTGCAGTGCGAAAAAGCGGTTCGCTTTATCTCGATGATTTAAATCTCAAATCCTATAATTACAATCTCAATTATGAAAACAAGTGTATTGCAGCAAGCAAGGGCCAACTATCAGCCGAAATTGCCGAAAGCCCTGCTCGGTGCTGTGAAGGTAAAAGAAGGTCAACCCACTCAAAGTGTTGACAATCAGGAAGAAATCAAAAAACTGTTCCCCAACACCTACGGCATGCCTCTCGTGGAGTTCGTGCCCGGAGAAGAAGCCCAAGACAAACAGTTCAACGTGGGCGTGATCCTCAGTGGCGGACAGGCTCCCGGCGGACACAACGTCATCACCGGACTCTTCGACACCATCAAGAAACTGAATCCCGAAAACAAACTCTTCGGATTCATCCTCGGACCGGGCGGACTGGTAGACCATAACTACAAGGAACTCACCGCTGATATCATCGACGACTATAGGAACACCGGTGGATTCGACATGATCGGCTCGGGCAGGACCAAACTCGAGAAGGTGGAACAATTCGAGAAGGGTCTGGAAATCATTCGCGAACTCAATATCAACGCGCTCGTCATCATCGGTGGCGACGACTCCAACACCAACGCTTGCGTGCTCGCTGAATACTATGCAGCCAAGAACACGGGCGTACAGGTTATCGGTTGTCCCAAGACCATCGACGGCGACCTTAAGAACGACCAGATAGAGACTTCTTTCGGATTCGATACCGCTACCAAGACCTATTCCGAACTCATCGGCAATATAGAGCGCGACTGCAACTCGGCACGCAAATACTGGCATTTCATCAAGGTCATGGGACGCTCGGCAAGCCATATCGCTCTCGAATGCGCACTACAGTGCCAACCCAATGTGTGCATCATCTCAGAAGAGGTGCAGCAGAAAGACATGACGCTCAACCAGGTGGTCGACAACCTCTGCCAGGTGATAGCACGACGCGCTGAGGATGGCAACAACTTCGGTACCGTCATCGTGCCCGAGGGACTCATCGAGTTCATTCCTGCCATCGGACGACTCATACAGGAACTCAACGACCTGTTGGCGCAGCACGGAAGCGAATACAAAGACCTCGACAAGAAGGCACAGCGCGAATACATCATACAGCACCTCTCCAAGGAGAATGCGGAGACTTTCGTCACTCTGCCCGAGGATGTGGCACAGCAACTCTCTCTCGACCGCGACCCCCACGGAAATGTGCAGGTGTCGCTCATCGAAACGGAAAAACTGCTCTCCGCCATGTGCGAGGCGCGTCTCGAAGAGTGGAAGAAGGAAGGGAAGTTCGTGGGCAAATTCGCCGCTCAGCACCACTTCTTCGGCTATGAGGGCCGATGCGCTGCTCCCTCCAACTATGACGCTGACTATTGCTATGCCCTCGGTGCCAGCGCCGCACAGCTCATCGCTTCGGGTAAGACGGGCTACATGGCCATCGTGAAGAACACTACCGCTCCTGCCGACCAATGGGTGGCGGGTGGTGTGCCCATCACCATGATGATGAACATGGAACGTCGCAACGGCGAGATGAAACCGGTAATCCGCAAGGCCCTCGTCGAACTCGACGGCAAACCCTTCAAGGCCTTCGCAGCCGTGAGGGACGTCTGGGCCAGGGAAACGGCTTACGTCTATCCGGGACCCATCCAGTACTGGGGACCAACGGAGGTTTGCGACAACCCAACCCTGACACTCACATACGAGAAACAATAAATCAATCAAAGGGAATGGGGCTCAACCCATTCCCTTTCTCTTTCTTTTCTCCTCCTTCTTGAAATATGCCGAAAAAAAAGGAACACCACGAACAGCACAACCCCGCCAATTTTATTGGTGGAAGGGCCACGGCGGCGTGGAACATGCTCAAACGTGTTCCGCATGGCGTATGGTGGTCCTTGGGACTGGTGGCCATGGTGGCTTACGTGTGGCTTTTCTATACATACCTCGTCGGACCTTCGGGATTCCGATGGAGGGCTGTCTTCGGCGACCCCGACTATCCTACGGGCTTCGACATACATGGCATAGATATCAGCCATCACCAGGGGGAAATCAACTGGGATAAACTACGCCATGCGATGATCGACAGGAGCCCGGTGCGATTCGTCATGATCAAGGCTACTGAAGGGGGCGATTTCCTCGACGAGAACTTCGAGGAAAACTTTTTCCAGGCACGCGAACATGGGTTCATGAGGGGGGCTTACCACTTCTGGTCGAACAAGAACGGGGCGCGCGAACAGGCGTATTTCTTCCTTGAAAAGGTGCCGCTCGAAGAGGGTGACCTGCCTCCCGTGCTCGACGTGGAACACAAACCGGACGATGTGACCACGGAGGATTTCCAACGTGATATCCTCACTTGGCTGCACATCGTGGAAGACCGATACCATGTCAAACCCATCATCTACACCTATTATAAATTTAAGGAGGATTATCTCAGTGATGAGCGATTCGATGATTACCCTTACTGGATAGCCCACTATTATGTGAAACAGGTGGAATACAAGGGCAGGTGGAAATTCTGGCAACATACCGACGTGGGTAAGTTGCCGGGCATCAAGGGGTTCGTCGACCTCGATGTGTATAACGGTAGCTACTACGACCTCAAACGGTTGGCTATAGGTAGCCGTCAGCTCTTCGAAGAGGAGGGGGAGAACAGCAACATGCACCAGTCGTCGCAGGATTCCATCCTCGACAGCGTGAGGTTGAGCTCGGCGGCCGACTGACACAGTTTCTTGGCGTCGTGCTCGTAAAAACCACTCAGGATGAGAAGGCCGTCGGGGCTGAGAACCTCGCGGAAATGCGGCATGTCGGCCAACAACACGTTGCGGTTGATGTTGGCCATCACAATATCGAAAAAGCCACTCACATGCGATAAGACGCTACGGTCACCCAACAAGACATCGATTCCCTCGATTTGGTTGATGTCCATGTTGTGGCGGATGTTGTTCACGCTCCATTCGTCGATGTCGTAGGCCACCACTTCCTTGGCACCGGCTTTCTTGGCCAACAGCGAGAGAATGCCGGTGCCGCAGCCGCAGTCCAACACGCGCTTGTCGGTCAGGTCGAGACCCAATAGCTCGGTGGCGATCATGCGCGTGGTGGCATGGGTGCCGGTGCCGAACGACTGGCAGGCCTCGATAGTGATGTCGATGGGGTAGCTCTTCTCGGGCAGATGGATATTGTCGTGTATCACGCAAGTATCGTTGATGATGATGGGGGAAAAGCCTGCTTCCTCCCACGCGGCGTTCCAGTCGCGTTCTTCCACATCGCTCACTTCATAGCTTATCTTCGCTTGGGGAAAGGGAAACTCAAGTATCGTCTCTTCTAAGCGGATGGTGTCGAAATGCTCGTCGGGGATATAGGCGGTCATGCCGCTCGCTGTCTCCTCAAACGATTCGAAACCTATGTCGCCCAACAGGGCGGCCAGCACATCCTGGTAGGCTTGGATGCCGGCGACGTCCGTCGTGGGGGCGTCAATATGCAATTCTACGGATTTATATCTCATGGATTGTTAAAATTTGGTGCAAAATTAAAAAAAATAGGGAAAAACCTACCATGCTTTAGGGTTTTTCCGTACTTTTGTGGGAAAAGTATGTATATTTTTGTACCGTAATATAGTGAATGGACATAAAATTGGCATAAAATGAAAAAATTATTGATCTTATCCTTAATGGCGGGCATCATTCATCTCAATGCCTTCGCGCAGGATGATATGTATTTCACGCCGACGAAAAGCAAGACACAAACCACGAGGGCTACCGACACTCCCGTGGCCGACGATGCTCCTGCTTACTATTCGGGGAGCGACCGCGATGTGGATGAGTACAATCATCCACGCATGAGGAGCAGCTACCAGGTGGTGGGAGTCGATTCCTTGGGTAATGACATCATTGAATTTACCGAAGGGTCGGGGTATCCCACCGATACGGTGTTCGTCTTCGAAGATGATCCGGAGGATGACTACACCTACAGCCGTCGCATGGGGCGCTTCGATGGTTTCTATGGATGGTATGATCCCTTCTTCTATCCTTATTGGGACTGGGGATATGGCTATTGGCCGTATGCACGCTGGAGAGGATACGCCTCATGGTACGACTGGTATCATCCTTGGTATTATAGTTGGTACGATCCTTGGTATGGGGGGTATTATCCCTTCTGGTACCGTGATTACTGGGGATGGTATGGACCGCGCTATTGGATAGGCGGCGTAAGGACGCATGGCGTGGCTGGCACACGCAACCATGGCGACGTGGTATATCGTGGCGGTAGCCATAGCAGTAGCTCGCCGACATTCGGAGGCGCTCGTCCGCGCGGCGGTGGCTTCGGCCGTCATGGAGGCTCTGTGTCCTCAGACTCTCGCACAGGGGTGACCAGGCGACCGGGCACACGCACAGGCACACGTACGGGCACGGCAGCTCGTCCGGGCTTCGGTGGCTCGCGTGCTGGATCGTCTTCCTCGGGTTCCCGCTCTTACTGCAGCAGCTCCCCGTCGCGTTCCTATGGCAGTACGCCTTCACGTTCCTACAGCAGCGGTAGCAGCAGCTCATCATCGCGTTCTTCGGGCTTCGGCTCTTCCCGCTCTTCAGGCGGTAGCTTCGGTGGACACAGCGGCGGTGGCGGCTTCGGTGGCGGCAGCCGTGGCGGTGGTGGCTTCGGTGGCGGCAGCCGTGGCGGTGGTGGCTTCGGTGGCGGTAGTCGTGGTGGGCACAGGTAATACCACTGACCATCTTCATATTCACATGTTCAATCATACATTTATTACACTATAGAAATGAAAACAATCAAATTCTCCATGTTCGCTGTCGCTTTGGGCGTTGCCTTGGGCACACAGGCTCAGGAAACATACGAAAGTGCCAAGATAGCTACCGAAGATCTCAACGGTACGGCGCGATACGTGTCGATGGGTGGGGCGCTCGACGCGCTCGGTGCCGACCTCTCCACCATACGCACCAACCCCGCGGGAATAGGCCTCTTCCGCCATTCCACAGCGTCGGTGTCGTTCGGAATGGTGTCGCAGCAGGATGCCGCCGAGTCTTCGTATGTCGGGGGCACGAACATGAGCTTCGACCAGGCAGGATTCGTCTATTCAAAACAGTCGGGCGAAAGCTCGTTCTTCAACGTGGCGTTCAACTTCACCAAAAGCCGCAACTTCGACTATATACTCCATGCGGCGGATAAGCTTGACAATGCCTCGCAGAACGGGATTTCCTATGCTAAATATTACGAGAGTTCACTCTATGGTGGCAGCAGAAAGTATAACACTGCCAGCCAGCTCGATGATATCTATTACAACAACCTCTTCTATGCCTCGGGCGAGGATGTGGCTTATTACTATCCTGCCAGCTCCTACGACCTGACTCGTGGACACAAGGGGTATATCGGCGAATATGATATCAACTTCAGCGGCAATATCCGCAACCGTATCTTTGTGGGTCTGACTGCGGGAATCCATGATGTACATTATAAACATAGTGGCACGTACTTGGAGAACTTAGTGGCCAATGATGAGGAAATTACCTCGCTCACCGTCAACGACGAGCGTAAGATCACGGGTACGGGATTCGACGTCAAGGCGGGTGTCATCATACGACCGGTGGAGAACTCGCCCTTCCGATTCGGACTCTCGGTATCCACGCCTACATGGTACAGCCTGACCACAAGAAACACCACAACCGTGGAGGATAACTTCGGCAATAAAGATGGAAAAAATGAGGCCTACGACTTCAAGCTCTTCACACCGTGGAAGTTCGGCGTGAGCCTCGGACATACCATCGGAACAATGGTGGCGCTCGGCGCGGGCTTCGAATTCGCCGACTACTCAACCGTAGACAACCGGGTCATCGATGGCGGCTATTACGACTACTATAACGATAGCTACTATAATACAAGCTCCGAGGATATCGATATGAATCTCCATACCGAAAAAACGCTCAAGGGGGTATGCACTTTCAAACTTGGCGCTGAGGTGAAACCTGTTCCCGAACTGGCTTTCCGACTGGGTTACAACCTCTCTACCGCCATGTATGAAGAGAACGGTTTCAAGGATGGTACCATCGACTCACCGGCGTCTTACTATTCCTCTGCCTCGGATTACACCAACTGGAAGGCTACCAACCATATCACGGCGGGTGTGGGCTATACCATCGACAAACTGAGTATCGACTTGGCCTACCAATATACCAACGTGAAGGGTGACTTCAAACCGTTCATGGAGTATGACTTCAACGATACTGCTCTCTCTGGGAAGTTCGGCAACTTCAAGAATCCTGTGGCCGATTCCGTAGATGATATGTTTGTCAACGCTGTCGAAGTGGCCAACAAACGCCATCAGCTGCTCCTCACCTTGGGATACCACTTCTAAATCCATAATGGAACATCCTTGATCATCCTGAATGTTCCTTTTAAGTCTATATATAAGGCGGGTCAATAAACCCGCCTTATTGTTTGTATGGCTCTCCAATCCTACCAGCGCGACACACCTCTGTAACATGTTAACGGGTGATTTTACGATCATAGTAGGGTAGTGATGTTCTCTATCTTCCACCGAAGGAAAGCGGCTATCTTTATTTATCTTCCTTTATCTTCAAAACATGCGAAAGTTGAATAAATAATACTTCATTTAATATCTGATTTTGCTGAAAGTATACATGATAATAACAATAATTCTGAATGATTTTTTTAATTAATGTAATTTCTTCCAAAATCATCCTTTTACTGAATAGCAACTTAAAAAAACGGCCTCGAAGTATAAAAAAGTATAAAAACCGAGCGTTTTGTTTGTGTTTTCTTGCATAGGTCGAAGATTATGTATAATTTTGCAAAGAGAAATAAGTAAGATTAGTTTTTTTAGTGGTTAATTTAGTTTTAGTAAGTAAGTGGAGGGCTTGTCGTGAGACATGCCCTCTTTTTTATGTGTCTTCATCCCTGACAACAGGGCTCTGTAAAAACTTGGGGAACCAACATCAGCACTTTGCGAAATTTGAATGAAATAAAAAAAGAGAGTTACATCTCTGTAACTCTCTCTTTCGTACGCCTGCAGGGGTTCGAACCCTGGACACCCTGATTAAGAGTCAGGTGCTCTACCAACTGAGCTACAAGCGCAACTGTGAAATCATTTCTGATTTGCGGATGCAAAAGTACTCCTTTTTTTTCGACCCACCAAACTTTTCGCCGTTTTTTTTCGAAAAACATCATCTTTTACCTCTTTTCACCCTCTTTTCACCCTTTTTCTCCCTCTATTCACTTCTTTTTCTCCCTCTATTCACCTTCTTTTTCTATATGTCCCTTCATATTCCTTTTCCCATTAGGGGGAAATTTCTTCCCCCTCCTACAGGAGGAATTAGTGACGCTGTGCATGTCGTCAACAACGGGACGGCTTGCAGGAAATTTCTCCCCCTCCCTACAGGAGGAATTAGGGGCTTTGAACATGTGTTCTTCGTCTTCTTTGTCCACGGGCAAACTTCTCCCCCTCCCACAGGAGGGGTCTGTGGAGGTCACTCTACCAAAACAAGCTAACTTTCTCCCCTCCTTTTCCAAAGCAAGCTAACTTCCTCCCCTCCTTTTCCAAAGCAAGCTAACTTCCTCCCCTCCTTTTCCAAAGGAGGGGTAGGGGTGGTTTGTAAAACAATGTCACAACCTCTTTCCCATCTCCCTCCCTTCGGGAGGGCCGGGGTGGGTATCCAAAGGAGGGGCAGGGGTGGTTTGTAAAACAATGTCCCAACCTATTCTTAATTCACGATTCCGAAATCAACAATCGCCGTTAACGACCATTCAACATCCTTTCCAATGAAAATGATATGGATGAAGGTAAACAACACGAAAAGGCCTGCTGAAAAAAACAGCAGGCCTTTCCTATGTTGAAGATATTCTCATTCAGGATTCGTCCATTCGCTTATTCGGAATGATAAAGTAACACTTGATCCTATCCTTTAATCATCTCCACCGAACGCTTAAGGAAGGCTTCCAAGGCGGCACCTTTCAACATGCCATTACGCAACAGTGCCAGGTCGATGAGCTGGTGAATCACGGCGTTGTCCTTGGCATAGGCGGCTATCACCTCCTTCTTCTTGTCTTTCTGCTCGCTGATGGCTTTCTCTGTGGCGGCGATGTCGTCCTTCTCTTCCTGGGTCACCTCCTCGGGCTTCTTCTTGTCGCGCTCCGAGCGCAATACGGCCAGACGGGCCTCCTGACCTTTGATCTCGCTCTCGATGGGTTTCAAACCATCGGCACAGGTGCTCTTCTCGCTCTCTATCACCTGCTGGATGAGCGGGTGGTCGCTGTTCAGTACCATGCTGTACATGTCGGGCATCTGGGCGTAGAACGCCATGCCGCTCTGGAAACGACTCATGTCTTTCATCCTCCGCATATACTCGCTCTGGGTGATGACCACAGGGGAGCCGGTGGCTCCGAGGCTTTCCACCTCGACGTGGAACTCGGCCTTCTCCAACTTGGGCAGTTGGCTGCGGAAGGCTTCCGACAGATTGTCGCTCACAACGCTGTCCAACTCGTTCTTCGGGGCGTCGGCCTTGGCTATCAGTCGCTCCACGATGTCGCTGTCGACGCGCGTGAAACGGCTCTTCTCGAATTTCTGCTCCAGCATCGAGGCGGTGGGAACGTCCAACTCGCCATCCATCATCAGCACACTGTAGCCCTTCTCCTTGGCGGCTTCGATATAGCTGTACTGCTCTTCCTTGTCGGTGGCATAGAGGTAGACCAACTGGCCGTCCTTGTCGGTCTGGTTGTCCTTGATGAGAGTCTGATACTCGCTATAGGTGAAATACTTGTCGTCGGTGTCGCGCAGCAGGGCGAAATCCTTGGCGCGGTCGTAGAAATCTTCCTGCGAGAGCATACCGTAGTGGATGAAGATCTTCAGGTCGTTCCACTTGCTCTCGTAGTCCTTGCGGTCTTCCTTGAAGATGCTGTTCAAGCGGTCGGCCACCTTCTTGGTGATATAGGTGGAGATCTTCTTCACATTGGCATCGCTCTGCAGATAGCTGCGGCTCACGTTCAAGGGAATGTCGGGCGAGTCGATCACGCCGTGCAGCAAGGTGAGGAACTCGGGCACGATACCTTCCACCTGGTCGGTCACGAACACTTGGTTGCAATACAACTGTATCTTGTTGCGCTGCAACTCGATGTTCGACTTGATGCGGGGGAAGTAGAGGATACCGGTAAGGTTGAAGGGGAAGTCGACGTTCAGGTGTATCCAGAACAGGGGCTCGTCTTGCATGGGATAGAGCGTGCGGTAGAACGACTTGTAGTCCTCGTCCTTCAATGTGCTCGGGGTCTTGGTCCACAGCGGTTCCACATCGTTGATGATGTTGTCTTCTTCGGTGTCCACCTGCTTGCCGTCCTTCCATTCGGTCTTCTTGCCGAAGGCAACGGGCACGCTCATGAACTTGCAGTATTTGTTGAGCAACCCCTCAATTTTCGACTTCTCCAAAAATTCCTTGCAGTCGTCGTCGATGTAAAGGATGATGTCGGTGCCGCGGTCGGCCTTCTCGGCATCCTCAATCTCATACTCGGGGCTGCCGTCGCAACTCCATTTCACGGCCTGCGCGCCTTCCTGGTAACTCTTCGTCACAATCTCCACCTTCTTGCTCACCATGAAGGAGCTGTAGAAACCGAGACCGAAATGGCCGATGATGGCATTGGCGTTGTCTTTGTACTTGTCGAGGAAGTCGTTCACGCCCGAGAAGGCTATCTGGTTGATGTACTTGTCTATCTCCTCGGCGGTCATGCCGATGCCGCGGTCGCTGAAGGTCAACGTGCCCTTGTCGGCATCTATCGACACGCGGACGGTCAGGTCGCCCAACTCACCCTTGAAATCGCCCTTCTCGGCGAAGGTCTTCAACTTCTGTGTGGCATCAACGGCGTTGGATACCATCTCGCGGAGAAAAATCTCGTGGTCTGAATACAAAAATTTCTTGATGACGGGGAATATGTTTTCCGTCGTCACTCCAATGTTTCCTTTTGACATGGTTTCTTCTTTTTTATATAGGTCTTATTATTATATTATCTGTATACTTCTGACACATCTGTGCCATCAACGGCCGATTCTTTCGGTCATATGCCATTTTGCAAATACCATGCCAAATCCTACTTGCTGGGAAAAGTTTTAATGCTTTAAGGAGCATCTTCGATGACTTCCAAGGTATCGTTTGGAACATGATGCCTTCTCCGTGAGGCTGAAAGGCGAAATTTCGTGTTAGAGAAACAATGTGTCATATCATCCACACTATAACTTCCAATCTTTTTTCAACAATTCAATAGAATAAGACTTCGTCTATTGTATCCAAAATTCTTTCTATTTGTTGCATTAAATTTTTTTTATCATTTTTTTTGATGGCGATACACGAAAAAAATGTAATTTTGCGATGATAATCTTATCAGGTGAAACATGCGTTCCAACGTTGACAATTATCCTCTCATAGCCGATTATTACCAGGTGCATCGTGGCGAATTGCTGAATTACGCCACCAAGCGACTTGGACTATATCACGAGGCGGAGGATTTGGTGCAAAATGTGTTCTTGCACCTGCTCACGTCGGATAAACTCATCTCGGCGATTTCTTTGCCCAACTTGGCTTTCACCATGACAAGAAACATGATCTGCGACTTCTGGAGGCATCGACATGCCGTCGAGGAGTATGAGCATATCATGTCGCGCAACAATCCCTACGCACCGAATGATACAGCATCGGTCTATTCCGCTACTGAAATGGTGACACTGCTCGAAAGGGGCATGACATACCTTTCCGAACAGCATCGGGTTATCTATCGAATGAATGTTTATGGTGGACTGAAAGTGGCGGAGATTTCCGATACGCTGCAGCTCAACTACAAGAGCGTGGAACACGGATTGGGCGTGGCACGAAAGAAAATGAGAACGTATATGAGGAGAATGCTCGCATGAACAATGCTTGCTCATCTGCTTCGTATACGCACAATAGGTAGTTTTTTAAGGTAAACCCCGGCAAGAGTAGTGATACTCTGTGCCGGGGTGTTTGTTTGGGGGAAAGAATGATGGCTTAGTTCTCCTTCACGGCCACCACGCCTTGCATGTCCTTGTCGATATAAAAGGTGTGGGTCAGCTCCATGGGCTTCTCGCCACCGGTCTCCACATCGTATTTCACGCGGAGGAAATACAACTTGTCGCCTTGCTTGTAGGGCTGGTAGCGAATGCCAGTCTTAAAGGGACCGATCTTCTGAGCGTTGGCATGAAGCGAGGTGATGGCCTGCGAACTGACTCGGAAGGTGGAATCGAACTTCAAGTAACGGTCCACGCTGTAGTCATCATTGGTCAGGTTCTCGTTCAGGAAATCCTTAACCAATGATTTGGAACGATGCTCCTCGCTGCAACCCACCATCAGGGCGGCGAGCAGCAATGCGCAGAGTACACAGCTACTTTGTCTGATTACGTTCTTCATGCTTGTTTCTTGGGTATGTTCTTGAGTATTAACAGCAAATGATCCCAAACCATCTGAACGGTGGGGATGAGAAGGCGCTCGTCGGGCGAGTGGACGCCACGAAGGGTGGGACCAAACGACACCATGTCGAGGTCGGGATAACGCTCGGAGAACAGACCGCACTCCAAACCAGCGTGGATGCCCAACACCTGCGGGTCCTTGCCGAAGAGTTCCTTGTAGGTGTCTACAGCCAAGCGGGTCAACGCGCTGTCGGCACGCATCTTCCAAGCGGGATAGCCATCACCTTGTTCCACATCGGCTCCGGCCAACTCGAAGAGGGCCTTCACGGTGTTGCCTTGGTTCTCAAGGTTGCTCATCACATTGCTGCGCTGCGAGGCCACCACCACTACGTCGCCCTCATGGGTCGTCACGCTGGCCACATTGCTCGAGGTCTCCACCAACCATGCAACAGCCTCGTCTTGGCACATGGCATAGATGCCGTTGTCTACGGCTTGCAGGGCGCGGATGATATTCTGGCCTATGGCACTGGGCAGAACGGCTGCGGCATTGGTACTCCCTAATTGGAACTCCATGGTCTTCTCGGTCACGTGGAACTCGTCTTCCACATCGGTGGTGAACACGTTCCAGTCGGCTTTCACGGTCTCTTTCTCCTTTGTGGGCACGGCGAAACATATCTTGCCGTCGCGGGGGATGGCATTGTGCATGCGGCCGCTGTCGAAACGAACGAGCCTCACATCCATCTTGCTCAATTCCTTATAAAGGAAACGGGCGAGTATCTTGATGGCGTTGGCGCGTTTCTTGTTGATGTCGTCACCGGAGTGGCCGCCGTTGAGACCTTTCAGGCTGGCTTCCATGAAGAAATAACCGGCGGGCGCGTCCTCGCGCTCGAAACGGAAGGTGGCGGTGGTGGTCTTGCCACCGGCACACGACACGAATATCTGGCCCTCATCCTCCGAGTCGAGGTTCACCAGCATCTTACCGGTCATAAAACCGGCCTGCATGCCGAAGGCACCGGTCAGACCGGTTTCCTCGTCGCGGGTGAACACACATTCTATCGGACCATGCTCGATGTCGGAGCTGTCAAGCAAAGCGAGCTCCATGGCGCAACCGATACCGTCGTCGGCTCCAAGCGTGGTACCCTTGGCTTTCAGCCACTCTCCGTCGATATAGGTCTGGATGGCATCGTTGTCGAAGTCGAAATCGATATCGACCAGCTTCTCGCATACCATGTCCATGTGACTCTGAAGAATCAACGTCTCACGGTCTTCGTAGCCGGGGGTGGCGGGCTTGCTGATCAACACATTGCCTACCTCGTCGCGCTTGGTGGGCAGACCATGCGAACGACCAAAATCCATCAAATAGTTGATCATCTTCTCCTCGCGCTTCGACGGACGGGGAATCTCATTGATACGGGCGAATTGTTCAAACACGCATTGGGGTGTCAGTTCTTTCTTGTTCATCATGATGTATTGTTTTTAGGGTTCTTATTCCTCTTTTATTAGGCTTGGCATGGGAAAAACAGCAAAATCTTCGACTCTAATTTTGTGTTTCGTCTTTTTTCCATTACCTTTGCAAAAATTTCGTGATGCAAAGATAGTGCAAGGCGAGTGAAAAACCAAATTTATTTGGATTTTTCCAAGCCGAAGCCTATTTTATTCAAAGATAGTGCAAGGCGAGTGAAAAACCAAATTTATTTGGATTTTTCCAAGCCGCAGCCTATTTTATTCAAAGATAGTGCAAGGCGAGTGAAAAACCAAATAAACAAGGTTTATTTTTATTTCCGAATCGCAGCCTATCTTTTGCAGATATTCGAATTGGTAGGGGCGGTGCCTTGTGCACGCCCGAAAAAGAACGTTAAATAGATGTTGACATATATACTCATCACACTGGCCATAGTAGCCGTCGCCATGTTGCTATTGTGCGTGAAACTCCTCTTCAGAAAAAACGGGGAGTTCGCATCACAACATATACACGACAGCCAGGCCCTACGGGAGAAAGGCATCCATTGCGTCATCGACCAAGATAGGGAAATGCGACAGCAAAAACCTAAGGTCAAGGAGCATCAATAAGATAATAATTAATTCAAAACAATAAAATGAACAAAAAGAATCTTTTCAAAGTAATGGCGGTGGCGCTCATGGCTGCCGTTACAGTAGCTTGCCAAGACGACAGGAAAGCCGACAAAAACATTCCGGCTTCAGCTGGCAACACCTCACAGCTCATCGCTTATGTGGAAATCGACACCATCATGAACCAGTATGATTTCTGCAAACAGATGAAAACCAGCCTTGAACAGAAAGGCAACAATATCGACGCCGCACTCAAGTCGCAACAGCAAAACCTTGAGGCTGCAGCCCGTAACTTCCAAAGCAAACTGCAGAACAATGGATTCTCCAGCCAAAAGGAAGCGGAAAACCAGCAGGCGGCTCTCCAACGCCAGCAGGAACAACTCATGGCTTCGCAACAGAGGCTCACAGCCGAGTTCCAGTCCGAAACGGCGAAGTTCCAAGAGGCCCTGCTCGACAGCATTCAGCATTTCCTCGCTTCATACAACAAGGATAAGAAATATGCGTTCATCCTCACAAAACAGCTGGGCGATAACCTGCTTTATGCCGACAATGCCTACGACATCACCGAGGATGTGGTGGCTGGACTGAACAAGGCTTACCGCCCGGATGCCAAACCGGCTGCCAAGAAAGAGGAGAAAAAAGAAGAAAAGGCTGACAGCACAGCCAAGAAATAACCTCACTACCTTGCAACCTTATTATAATAATAAGGTGTAGGCGGACTACGGTCCGCCTACTTTCATTCTTACACTATGAATAAAAAAGAAAGATACGCCTTTATCGTCGATTACTTCAGGCAACGACAACCGGAGGTGACCACTGAACTGCTGTTCGACAACCCCTTCCAACTCTTGGTCGCCACCATGCTCAGTGCGCAATGTACCGACAAACGCATCAATATGGTCACTCCGCCGCTATTCCGCCGCTTCCCCAATGCCGAGGCGATGGCGAAGGCCACGGAAGAGGAAATCCTGACGCTCATCAAAAGCGTTTCTTACCCTAACGCCAAGGCGAAACATCTTTCGGAAATGTCACGACAACTCGTGGCGGTATTCAACGGGGTAGTGCCGGAAACAATCGAACAGCTTACTTCGCTGCCGGGAGTGGGGCGCAAAACGGCCAACGTGGTGCTCTCCGTGGCGTTCCAACAGCCTACCATGGCGGTGGATACGCATGTCTTCAGAGTGAGCCACCGCCTCGGACTGGTGCCCAAAACAGCAAAGACACCGGAAAAGGTGGAGCGTGAACTTATCCGGCACATACCTGCCGAGTATGTGTCACGCGCCCACCATTGGATCCTGCTGCATGGGCGTTACATCTGCACCAGCCGCAAACCGAAATGCGACCAGTGCGACTTTAGCTCCATATGTCCCAGCGCGTTGAACATTGAACGTTGAACGCTCAACATTCAACACTCAACGCTCAACGCTCAACGCTCAACGCTCAACACTCAACGCTCAACACTCAACGCTCAACATTCTAATAGTTTTCCGCTTTCAGCTCGAAGTAACTCTGCGGGTGATCACAAACAGGACATACCTCGGGTGCTTGACTGCCCACCACGATATGGCCGCAGTTACGGCACTGCCAAATGGCATCGCCATCACGTGAGAAAACCAACTTGTCCTCGATATTCTTCAGCAACTTACGATAGCGCTCCTCGTGATGCTTCTCAATGGCACCCACGGCGCGGAACTTGGCTGCAATCTCTGTAAACCCTTCCTCGTCGGCCTCCTTGGCCATGCGCTCATACATGTCGGTCCACTCGAAGTTCTCGCCTTCGGCGGCAGCACGGAGATTCTCGGGTGTCGACTTGATGCCGCCACCTTCCAATAACTTGAACCACATCTTGGCGTGCTCCTTCTCATTGGCTGCCGTCTCCTCGAAAATGGCGGAAATCTGCACATAACCATCCTTCTTGGCCTTGCTCGCCCAATAGGTGTACTTGTTACGGGCCATGCTCTCACCTGCAAACGCTTCTTGCAGGTTCTTCTCTGTCTTTGTTCCTTGTAATGATTTCATAATGTTCTGTATTTAATTGTTTGACAATATCCTTGCTTCTCACCCCCTCACCTCTCACCTCTCACCCCTCACCTCTTATATACTCACTTCCCCGCATAAATTCTCGTTCATCTTCGCACGGATGATATGAGGGTCGTCATAACGCCCCTGAAGATACATCAACTTGGTGACCGCTGCTTCCACCGTACTGTCATGGCCACTCACCACACCGGCATTCTGTAATTGGTATCCGGTATCGTAACGGGCCATCGACACGCTGCCGTTCACACACTGGCTGATGTTCACAATCACCACTCCTCGCTCGGCGGCGGCTTCATATAACTGCAGCAGCCATGGCTCCTGCGGGGCATTGCCACTGCCAAAGGTGCGCATCACGATACTGCGAAGCTCGGGCGCATCGAGGATATGGCGGAACAGGTTCTCCTCCAAGCCGGGAAAGAGTGAGAACACCACCACGTTGGGATCCATCCTGGTATGGGGCGTCATAGCACGGGAGTAGTCGGGATGGAGGATATGATGGTCGTGAAACGCGAAGTTCACTCCTGCATCGCATAGGTGGGGGTAGTTGAAGGTGTCGAAGGCATTGAAACCGTCGGCACTGCGCTTCGTGGAGCGATTGCCGCGCAACAACTTGCCACCGAAGTAGATACATACCTCGGGCACCTTGGGATAACCGTCGTCATCATACGTCGCAGCCAACTCGATGCTCGTCAGCAGGTTTTCCTTGCCATCGGTGCGCAACTGTCCTATGGGCAACTGCGAACCGGTGAGGATCACGGGCTTGGTCAGGTTCTCCAACATATACGACAGGGCGGAGGCAGTGTAAGCCATCGTGTCGGTGCCGTGCAATATCACAAAACCATCATATTGGGCATAATGACTGGAGATGATGTCCACCAACTGCGCCCACTGACGCGGTTTCATGTCCGACGAGTCGAGTGGGGGAGTGAACTGATAGGTGTCGAAACCTACGCGAAGGTATCGAAACTCATACATCTTGTTGGCCAAATGGTCGAAATCCAAAGGCTCCAAAGCTCCCGTCTGGGGATTGCAGTCCATGCCTATAGTGCCGCCCGTGTAGATGAGCAGCACCTTGCCCGTGCGGAGGGGTCGTGTAGTCGTGTTCTTCATCATGTAGTGATAGATGGGTTTACATTTGCAAATGTAATCAAAAAAAAACATACTCGCAAATATTGACAACTTAGTTTTTTTTCTTTTCAAATTGTTTGGCAATCTCGGATTATTGAAGTATCTTTGCCAACAGCTAATATTGTGGACCAAAATCAACTCAAATCCATATTCAACAAATCTATTAAAACATCACGCTGATCATGAAAAAATTTATGGACGAGAACTTCCTGCTCGAAACCAAAACAGCGCAGGAACTGTATCACAACCATGCGGCTAAAATGCCCATCATCGACTACCATTGCCACCTCATACCCAAGATGGTGGCCGACGACCACAAATTCAAGAGCATCACCGAACTGTGGCTCGGAGGCGACCATTACAAATGGCGCGCCATGAGAACAAACGGGGTGGACGAGAGGTATTGCACAGGCAATGACACCTCCGATTGGGAAAAATTCGAGAAGTGGGCAGAAACAGTTCCATACACCTTCCGCAACCCGCTATACCACTGGACTCACCTTGAACTGAAAACGGCATTCGGCATCGACAAACTCCTCAGCCCTAAAACGGCAAGGGAAATCTTCGACGAGTGCAACGAGAAACTGCAGTTGCCGGAATATACGGCCCGTGGATTCATGCGACGCTATAACGTGGAGTGTGTATGCACCACCGACGACCCCGTCGACGACCTGCGTTACCACAAACTGACGCGCGAAAGCGGATTCGAGATCAAGATGATTCCGGCATGGAGACCCGATAAGGCCATGAACATCGAAAAACCGGAATTCGCCGATTACGTAAAACAACTGTCCGAGGTCTCGGGTGTCGACATCGTGAAATTCAAGGATATGGTAGATGCCCTGCAGAAAAGGCACGACTTCTTCCAGGAGAACGGATGCCGACTCTCCGACCATGGTATCGAGGAATTCTATGACGAACCCTACACCGAGTCGCAGATCGAGACCATCTTCGAGAAGGCGATGCGTGGACAGCGCTTGTCCATCGAGGAAACACGCCAATACAAGCACTGTTTCCTCACCGTCATGGCTGAGATGGATCATGCTTCCGACTGGACACAACAGTTCCACTATGGAGCCATACGCGACAACAACAGCCTGATGTTCGACAGGCTGGGTCCCGACACGGGCTTCGATTCTATCGGCGAGTTCAATACGGCGAAGGCGATGAGCCACTTCTTCAACCATCTCAATGCTGAAGGAAAACTCACGCGCACCATTATTTATACGCTCAATCCCTGCGCCAACGAGGTGATAGCCACCATGCTCGGCAATTTCCAGGATGGATCATGCCCGGGTAAGATACAGTTCGGATCGGGATGGTGGTTCAACGACCAACTCGATGGTATGACACGACAGATGAATGCGCTCTCCGTGCTCGGATTGCTTAGCCGCTTCGTGGGCATGCTCACCGACTCGCGCTCCTTCCTGAGCTATCCGCGACATGAGTATTTCCGCAGGCTGCTCTGCAACCTGCTCGGAAATGATGTGGAGAAAGGACTGCTGCCCGACGATATGGAGTCGCTCGCCAGGATGGTCGAGGACATTTCGTACAACAATGCACGTCGCTACTTCAAGTTCTATTGATCTCACTATTCCAAAACAAATAATCTTGGCGTGCGGTGAAGAACTACTTCTCCGCACGCCTTTTCGTTCATCCTCACCAGAAAACCCCAGAACACTAAACATTCAACACTCAACACTTAACACTTAACACTCAACACTTAACACTTAACACTCAACACTTAACACTCAACACTTAACACTTAACACTTAACAGTTAACAGTTAACACTTAACACTTAACACTCAACACTAAACACTAAACACTCAACACTAAACCAAATGACCTTATATCTATCATATTTCACTCAACTGTAAGAACCCCTCAACCCTCAACACTAAACCCTCAACATTTTTACTCCTTTTTCTTGTCTATGTCAAAAAATAAATTTAATTTTGCAGAAAAATTTAGAAAAAGGCTAAAAATGAAGAAATTTGTACTTCCCATCGTAGCCATGGCTATGATATTGCTGCTTGGCAGTTGCCGCACCAGCAAGCAAATTCCGTATTTCCAGAATGCTGACTCCATCAGCTTCGCAGCATCCAGAGGTTTGTACGACGCTCGCATCATGCCGAAGGATCTGCTCACCATCACCGTGCATACCACCAACCCGGAAGTATCGTCACCCTTCAACCTCACCGTGTCACGGTCGGTGTCATCCTCCGGTCAATTGTCAACAGGTGGCGGCTCGCTCCAAGGATACTTGGTAGACAACAATGGCGATATCAATTTCCCCGTTGTGGGCAAGGTGCATGTGATAGGACTTACCAAGACGGAGTGTCAGGACCTCATCGAGTCGAAGATCGCTCCTTATCTGTCTAAAACGGAAAAACCGGTGGTCACCGTCACCATGGCCAGTTACCGTGTCACCGTAATAGGTGAGGTGGGTAGCCCCAGGGTAATACCTGTTTCCACAGAGAAGATGTCCATCATTGAGGCTCTCGCCAGTGCCGGTGACCTCTCCATCTATGGTAAACGCGAGAATGTGATGCTTATTCGTGAGGATGCGACAGGACAGAAATCCGTTCATCGCATCAACCTCACCGATGCCAATCTCATCAATTCTCCTTATTACTACCTCCAGCAGAACGATGTGTTATACATCGAACCCAACAGCGTGAAGGCGAAGAACTCGGGCATAGGCTCGTCTACCACTATCTGGTTCTCCTTCATTGGTATAGTCACTTCCGTGGCCTCTCTGCTGGTCAACGTACTCAGAAACTGATAAACTCAACCCTCCCTGAGGCCCTTTCCCAAGGGTCTCAACTCATCAACTCAACCCTGGACCTCCCGCGTCATCTGACAAGGGAGGTCTTTTTTTTGAATGTTTAGTGTTGAGTGTTTAGTGTTGAGTGTTTAGTGTTGAGTGTTGAATGTTGAATGTTTGGTGTTGAGTGTTTAGTGTTGAATGTTTAGTGTTGAATGTTTAGTGTTGAGAGTTTAGTGTTGAGTGTTTACTGCTGAGTGTTTGGTGTTGAATGTCATGTGTTCTTTGTTGGGTATTTATTTGTGGTAGGGGAGGTGCCGTCGTGTCCGCCCGCAAATTTACCTGCCATCCGCTTGTAGGGGCTTAGTTTATCTATGCCCTTTGTCTTTTGTTTTTATTTGAGGTAACTACGATTGTGAGGGCAGACATATAGTCTGCCCCTACGCGTTGGCAACATTGTCTGCAATTTTTGTAAAATACCGCGACCACTTATATCGCAAGGTGAGCGAAGCGAACACAAATAATCGCAATTTTGTTGCGTAAAAGATACCTCGGTCCTCTGATGGCCAGAAGGTACCTTAGTGAATGAGCGATGAGTAGGAGCAGTTAAGTCCCTTCCCAATCCTTGGGAGGGGACTTCGGTACAGCTTGCAAGCCCTCCCTTCGGGAGGGTTGGGGTGGGTAATTGGGGTGGGTATAAGTTAGGGTAAAAAAATAGGCCGTGGAACTCAGTTCCACGGCCTTTGTCTCATTTACTGTTCGTAAATTACTTCTTAGCAACGCTATCAGCAACAGCCTGAACGGTGCTATCAGCAGTAGCAGCAGCGGCCTGAACGGTGCTGTCAGCAGCAGCGGCAGCAGCCTGAACGGTGCTGTCAGCAGCAGCAGCGACAGAGTCAACAACAGCAGCAGCGCTATCAACGGCAGCATCAACAGCCTCACCAGCTTTTTTCTGATCGCAAGAAGCGAAAGAGATAGCAGCCATAGCTACGAACATAAATACCAATTTTTTCATTTTTCTTTGCTTTTTAAATTCTGTAAAACAATCGTTGTTTATTAAAACGATGCAAAGGTAAGCGTTTTTTTTATACCACAATCATTTTTTTATGATTTTTTTTCGAGATTTTTGTAACAAATTCGTAAAGTATTGATAATCAGATATATCTGAATAGTTAATAATAGTTAATTAAATTGTTGTGTGCCCACACAATAGCAAAATGCCACTCTAAATTGTCTCTGCACCGATAAGATGGTTATGAAGCAAAGAATCCAACTTTCTGCGCTTGGCTTGGTTGTTTCACAAAAATAATCTATCTTTGTACCAAAATTATAGTAATATAGTATAACTATGAAGAGAATACTTTTATACATGGCAGCCATGCTTATGGGAACGATGCCACTTGCCGCGCAGGATACTCCGGCAGAAAAAATGCTTTCCAAACTGAAGAAGGTGAAAAAGCAAGGTATCATGTTCGCCCATCAGGACGACCCGGTCTATGGAACGACTTGGAAATGGGACCTCGACCGCAGCGATGTGAAGGAGGTCTGTGGCGACTATCCGGCACTCATGGGATTTGACTTGGGAAAGATGGAACTCGACTCCAAGGAGAACCTTGATGGGGTGCCTTTCGATAGGATGCGTCATGAAATCATCGACCAACATCAGCGTGGCGGCTTTGTCACCATCAGCTGGCATCTATGGAACCCCGTCACGGGCGAGAATGCTTGGGATCCTCGTGGTCATGCGGTGACGGCCATTTTGCCTGGAGGCAAAGAAAACGCCAAGTTCAAAGGCTGGATGGATAAGGTGATCGCCTTCTTCAACTCGCTCGTCGATGCGGAAGGCAACAAGGTGCCTGTTATCTTCCGCCCTTGGCATGAGATGCACGGACGGTGGTTCTGGTGGGGAAGCAACTCGTGTACACCCGATGAATTGGCTCGGCTCTTCCGCTATACGTATGATTACTTCAAGGAAAAGGGTGTCGACAATGTGGTGTGGTGCTACTCGCCTGGGGCAGATAGGAAGGAGTCGGAAGAGCGCTTCATGACTTGGTATCCGGGCGATGACTATGTCGATATCATCGGCGTGGATATCTACTGTGGCGACAACCATCAGGAGTATATCGACAATATGAAGAAAGAACTCAAGGTGATGGCTGCCATCGCTGATCAACACGACAAACTGTTCGCCGTGGCGGAAACGGGTTATCGCAATACACCGAAGGCGGACTGGTTCACCAAGGTGCTGCTGCCGTCACTCCTCGACGACCAGCCTCTTTATGTGTTGCTCTGGCGCAATGCGTGGGACCAGCCTGAAGAGAACTTCGGTCCGGCTCCCGAGAAAAGCTGTGCCGACGACTTCCGCCTCTTCCATGCCGACAAGACCACACTCTTCCTTCGCGATGTGATGAAAATCAATAAGGGAAGGTAAAAGGAAGTAAAAGAAGATAAAAGGAGATAAAGGACAAAACTCAACATTCAAAACTCAACATTCAAAATTGATCAACTCTTCAGTATTTCAAGGAAAAAAAGCGGCTTTCTTCACGCTCGGCTGCAAACTCAACTTTTCCGAGACTTCCACGTTTGCAAAACTGTTGGCCGACATGGGAGTGTTGACGGCAAAAGAGGGGGAACGCGCCGATATCTGTCTCATCAACACCTGTTCGGTGACGGATGTGGCGGATCATAAATGCCGACAAGCCATCAGAAGGATGGTGAGAAACCATCCGGGGGCATTCGTCGTGGTGACGGGATGCTACGCCCAACTCCAACCTGGGCAGGTGAGCGAGATAGAGGGCGTCGACCTGGTGCTGGGATCCAACGAGAAAGCGCAACTCATACAATATCTCTCGGAGGCCTGGACGGAGAGGGTGCCGCAGCAATCCTTACACCGCCACCACACCGTGCCTACAAAGGACATCATATCGTTTCAGCCCAGTTGCTCCAAAGGCAATCGTACACGCTATTTCCTGAAGGTGCAGGATGGATGCGACTATTTCTGCACTTATTGCACCATACCTTATGCCAGGGGCTTCAGCCGAAGTCCATCGGTGGAATCGCTGGTTGAGCAGGTCGAGGAGGTGGCTGCCGAGGGGGCGCAGGAAATCGTGCTCACGGGGGTCAACATCGGCGACTTCGGCAAACGCCAAGGCTCATCGTTCCTCTCACTGGTTGAGGCATTGGATAGGGTGGAGGGAATCAAGCGGTTCCGAATAAGCTCTATCGAGCCTGACCTGCTCTCCGACGAACTCATCGACTATTGTGCTACCAGCCGGGCTTTCATGCCGCATTTCCATATCCCACTGCAGAGTGGATCCGACGAGGTGCTGCGGCTCATGCACCGACGCTACGACACGGCACTCTTCCAACATAAGGTGGAACGCATCAAACGGGTCATGCCCGACGCGTTCATAGGGGTCGATGTGATGGTGGGTACACGGGGAGAGACACCCGAGGCCTTCGACGACTCCTATCGTTTCCTCGATGCCCTCGACGTGTCGCAACTCCATGTCTTCCCTTATTCCGAACGACCGGGCACGGCGGCACTGCGCATACCCCTCGTGGTCAGCGAGCAACAGAAAAAGGAGAGAAGCAAACGACTGCTCGACCTCTCCGACAGCAAATTCCAAGCTTTCTACCAGCGTTATATCGGACAGCAGATGGAGGTGCTCTTCGAACAGGCGCCCAAAGGTAGGGCGATGCATGGATTCACAGCGAACTATATACGGGTGGAATTGCCGCCGGCTGATGACAATTACTTGTTAGACAATCAGATACGAAAAGTGCGATTGGGTGGCTTCAACCGCGACCAGTCGGCGCTTTTGGCTACATTAAGTTAACAACGATGAAAAAGAATACGGCTGTCGTCATCCTCAATTGGAATGGACGTAAGATGCTTGAACAATTCCTGCCTTCCGTAGTAGAACGTTCCTCGGAAATGGCGGAGGTCATTGTGGCCGACAATGCGTCGACGGACGACTCGTTGCAATGGCTCAACCAACATTTCCCCCAACTGCGGACCATCGTGCTCGACACGAACTATGGCTTCGCCGAGGGCTACAACAAAGCGCTCCAACAGGTGGAGGCCACTTATTACGTGCTGCTCAACTCCGATGTCGAGGTTACCGATCATTGGCTCAATCCCTTGATTCGTTTCATGGACGAACATGACGAGGTGGCGGCATGCCAACCTAAGCTGCGGGCGGTGGCCGACCACGAGGCATTCGAGTATGCCGGGGCGGCGGGGGGATTCATCGACCGACTGGGCTACCCCTTCTGTCGCGGACGACTCTTCGACACGGTGGAGCGCGACGGGGGACAGTACGACGAACCCATGGAGGTGCACTGGGCCACTGGGGCATGCCTGATGATACGCGCCGCCGACTATTGGAGGGTGAAAGGCTTGGATGGACGCTTCTTCGCCCACAACGAGGAAATAGACCTCTGCTGGCGCCTGCGGTTGGCGGGACGTAAGATTTATTGCCTGCCCGAGAGCCTTGTGTATCATGTGGGCGGGGGCACCTTGCCGAAGGACAACCCAAGGAAAACATTGCTCAACTTCCGCAACAATCTCACCATGCTTTATAAAAACCTGCCTGACGACGACCTCGCATCGGTCATGCGCTGGCGCTGGTTGCTCGACTATGTGGCGGCGTTCCAGGCATTGATTCTCCAAAGGCATTGGGGCGACTGCAAAGCGGTGTTCGTGGCACGACACCAGTTCCGTAAATGGAAAAAGGATTTCCGTCGCGACCGTATCGATATCCAAAAAACAAGAAACGACAACGGTATCTCACAAGACCGCTGTCGCTTCTCCTTACTTTGGCAATATTATGTCAAGGGCCGCAAACACTTCTCACAACTTCCCCTTAATTAAACGTAACTCCCAACTCCCCTCCTTTTCCAAGGTAACTTCATCCCCTCCTTTTCAAGGTAACTCCATCCCCTCCTTTTCAAAAGGAGGGGTAGGGGTGGTTTGTAAAACAACGTCCCAACCTCTTTTTTATTCTTTTAATCTTCTAATCTAATCGCATTTCCAATACAGCAGTTAGGGGCCTGTATACGTAGCATCGCACAGACGGTAGCGGCGATATCCGTGATGAATGTGGGGGCATCGGTGCGACCGGCCTTCACGTTCCACCCCATGAACACCAAGGGTATATGGGCGTCGTAGTTGTTCCAGGCGGCATGGGAGGTACCGATATAGTCGGCTCCGTATTTCCACCCTAAATGGCCCGACTTCAGCACTACGAACAGGTCGCCACTGCGTTCGTGGTTGTGCCCGTTGATGAGGCGCTCTTTCAGCACCGAGGGTATCGTGGCCTCGGCGATACGGTCGCAGTCCACGGCGAACTGTATGGCGGGGTCTTTACGCAGGTAGTTGACGGCGTCGCGCTTGATGGCGTCGATATCCAACCCGCGGGCCTCTATCTCGGCACGGTCTAAGTAGATTCGGCTGTCCATGATGGCGGTCACCATCTGCTTCACACCGTATTTACTGGCGAACATCTCATTCAAATCCTTGAAACTTTTGCCGTTGTCCCAACCGCCATTGGGCATCTTATGGCTTCCCAGGAAATGGGGGTTGTGCATCGCTCCGTGGTCGGCGGTCAGAAACAGGAGGTAATTGCCTCTGCCTACCTTGGCATCCAATGTGTTGAGGAAATGGGCGAGGTCCTTGTCCAATTGCATATACACGTCGTGGTTCTCCTTGCCGCGCGTACTGAAGTCATGGCCTATGGCGTCGGTCGACGAGATGCTCACGGCCAGCAGGTCGGTGACGTCGTCTTGTCCTAACCCCTCATGCTCTATGGCAGCCTCGGCCAGGGCGAAGGTCATCGTCACCCCTTCATTGCTGGGGTTCAGGTTGTGGTTGGCGGGTAGAGGATGCTCCTTGTTGAATCGCTCCATCCATGAGGGCAACTGCTTCATGTAGTAGCTGCTGCTCACGAAACGACCATTCGTCCTGTCGTACCAATAGGCGGCGTCGGCGGCATGGCCGGCGGGGAGGATGGCGGCGCGGTCCTTGATGGCGATACCTATCACCTTAGACTGGAAGTTGGTGGCTATCTTCATCTCGTCGCCGATGGTGGTGGCCAATAAGAGGTGGGGCGACTGCTGGCCGCCCTTGCCGTTGTGAGCACCAACGGTGCTCACCGTGGTGTCTCTCACGCTTGTGGTCTTATGGCCGTCTATCATGAAATCATTGCCGCTGATGCCGGTGAAGGCTGGCACCGAGCCGGTGTACACACTCGAATGACCGATGGCGGTCACGGTGGGCACATAGTTGATCAGCGTGTTCTCACAACTGTATCCTTCTCGCAACAGTCGTTTCAGACCGTCGTCGCCGTATTCGTCGTAATAGTAATAAAGATAGTCCCAGCGCATCTGGTCAACCATCAGTCCAACTACCAATTTCGGACGCTCCACCTGGGCCTGCATCGTCAACATGGTGCCCAGAAGCACCACCATCATCAATATCCGTTTCTTCATTTTAGTTGTATTTCTTTATTCTTTATTCAAATCAAACTTCATCCCTTCCTTTTCCAAGGTAACTTCATCCCCTCCTTTTCCAAAGTAACTTCATCCCTTCCTTTTCCAAGGTAACTTCATCCCCTCCTTTTCCAAAGGAGGGGTAGGGGTGGTTTGTAAAACAACGTCCCTACCGCTTTTTTAATCTTTCCAACTCTCCCTTCATCTCCCTGGCAGCCCTTTCGCCCCGCGAGATCATCGTGCTGATGCTCTCTAATGAGAAACTCAGTATATCGAACTCATCTAAACGGGGGGTGATGAGCACATCGGCGTCGGCGCGATTCTCGTTATGGCGCTTCCAGTCCGGACGCGACACCGCCCAGTCCAGCAATCCGCCGATGCCAATCAACTCCTTCAACGAGAAGTCGCGACTCTCATGATTGTTGTTCAGGTCCACGGCGATGACGATGTCGGCTCCCATGGCACGCACCACGTCAACGGGCAGGTTGTTGATCATACCCCCGTCGACAAGAGTCTTGTCGCCCCACATCACGGGCTTGAAAGCTCCGGGGATGGCCATGCTGGCGCGCATGGCTTGCGACAGCTCTCCCTCACTCAGCACCACCTCGTCGGGACCGCTGATATCCACGGCCACGCAACGGAAGGGAATGGGCAATTCGTCGAAATGGATATATCCCGTCCGGTGGGTCATACTGTCGAGCATCTCGGTGATCTGGTCGCCGTTCAACGCACCTATCAAAGGTGGCTCGCCCTTCTTGCGTTTCTTACGCGACACGGGAAAACCAAAGATATAGGTCACACCATCCTCCTCACTGTAGGGGGTGTTCTTTAGGTCCGTCTTACGGTCGGTGAGCAACGTCAGCCATTCCTGAGAACGGAACAGCCGATCGAGGTCGGCACTGCGATAGCCCACGCTGTAAAGGCCGCCGATGATGCTGCCGATGCTCGTGCCGGCGATATAGTCGATGGGAATGCCGCACTCCTCTATCACTTTCAGCACGCCAATCTCGGCGGCTCCTTTGGCACCGCCGCCACCTAAGGCCAAACCAATCTTCGGACGTTGTCCGGCGGTCTGTCCAACAGCCATCAGCGATACCATCATCATCAGTAGCAATATCCCTTTCTTCATCCCATTTCGTTTTTTCCTTGCAAAGATAGTGCAAGGTGAGAGAAAAACCAAATTTATTTGGGTTTTTCCGAACCGCCGCCTGTCTTATGAAAAGATAGTGCAAATAGAGTGAAGAACAAAATGAACTTGTTCATTTTTTATTCCGAGCGCCCACTCTCACCGGGAGAACGGGCGCTCGTTGTGTCTGACATGCCTTATATGGGCAATATCAGATGCCGAAGTAAACCATCAGGCCGCCGAGGATGATGTACATGATGGCATAGGGGATGGCCTTGAGCATGATCTCGCCGTCCTTGCCCTGCATGTCGCACGAGGCGGTGGCGATGGCGATGCTCTGCGGCGATATCATCTTGCCGCCGGTGGCTCCCGTGGTGTTAGCCGCTACTAACCAGTTGCTCTCAGAACCGGTCACTCCGAAGAACGTACCCTCGCCGGTCATGCCCAACTGTCCTGCCACATTGGCTTGCAACTTGGCGAAGAGGATGTTCGACGAGGTGTCCGAACCGGTGACGAATGTGCCGATGGCACCCACTAACGGGGCGAAGATAGGATAGAGCGGACCGGTGATGGCCACTAAGCCAGTGGCGATGGCGCTGATCATGCCGCAATAGTTCATCACCGAGGCCAAGGAGATAAGGCTGATGATGGTGATCACCGTCTTGCTCAGGTTGGCGATGGTGCGCATGAGCACCTTCATCAGCCTGCCGAAACTCAAACCTTGTATCATACCACCGATGGTGGCGCCTAAGAACAGCATCAGACCGGCATTGCTGATCCAACCGAACTTGAAGGTGGTGCCAATCACGGGCAGGGGAACGGCGCTCACTAAATGGGTCTTCAGGAATGTGTTGATGGGCGGACAGAGGGCACCGCTCAGCAGGATGAAGATCAAGATGAACAGATAGACGCTCCACGCCTTGAAGGTCTCGCCGGCGGAATAGCTCTTGGCTCCTTCTTTCTTCACTTTCTTCTTGCCGAAAATCTTTTCGTAGATAATGATGGCGACGATGGCAGCCACTGAACCGATGATGGCGGGGGTCTCGGCACCTAAGTAACGGGCGCAGATATATTGCACCACAACGGAGATGACACCTACCCAAATGGCCAGGATGAGGTTCTTCACGATGGCTTTCTTGTCGGTGAGCATCAGGATGATGAAGGGCAATAAGATGAATAGGGGCGACAACTGGATGACGGCGAAGGCGGAGGTCTCGCAGATGGCCTCGGCACTGGCGGCGCCACCGGGAGCCACCTCGTTGCAGAGCGTGGTCACGGGAACACCCACGGCACCGAAACCCGTGGCGACGGTATTGCCAATCAACGCCACCAAGGCGGAGAACATGGGCTTGAAGCCCAGACCGATCAGAATGGCGGCGGGAATGGCCACGGCGGTGCCGAAACCGGCCATACCTTCAAGCAGACCACCGAAACCCCATACCAACATGAGCACCAACACGCCCTTGTCGTCGGTGAACGAAGTGAACTGGTCCTTGATCACTTCTATCTTCTTGCTCTCAACAAGAATGTTGTAACTGTAAATGGCCATCAGGATGATGATGAGAATAGGGAAGACGGCCTTCAACACTCCTTCTACAAAACTCCACCAGACCAAACCGCCCACGCTGGCGTCGGCGAACTTGTCGGGAATCATGTTCATTTGGGGAGCCACAAACAGGGCCAGAAGGATAGTGACAATGAGAGTGATAAGGGCGCTCTTGTGCCCTGCCATTTTGAACCCGAGCATCAATACGAACAGTAAGACTATCGGGATGATAGAGATAATGGATGACATAGGTTAATAGTTGTTTATGTGTACTAGATTAAGTTATTTGCCACAAAATTAGAAAAAATATCTGGAAAAACAAGTTTTATCGGGAATTATTTTTAATTTTGTACCCTAACTCATTAACTTCTATAACTCCTTAACTCCTTAAGAAAAAATGACCGAACGTGAAAAGGAAGAACTCTGGATGCGCAACAGAAAACAGCTGTTGGCGGAAAGCGAGGAGTACAAACAGACGCTCGACGGCTACAAGATGAAGACGGGGGCTGACTGGATCCTCTTCGCCATACCGGTGGTGGCGGGCATCGTGAGTTTCAACTACATACCCATAGCCAACGAACTGCTGCGATGGCTGGCCACGGTGGGTGTCACTGTCCTGGTGTTCGCTGTATGTGTCTTCATTAAAAGCACCACCATACCGGGGCGCACGCTCGAAGAGATAGAAAAAGACGTAAAAAAGCACTACTTCACACAATTAGACAACACCCCATAACCCTCAACTCACTCCTAAGCCCTCACCGCAGCATTTTTTCTTAACTCTTAATTCTTAACTCTTAATTCTTAACTCTTAACTCTTAATTCTTAACTTTTAACTCTTAATTCTTAACTCTTAACTCTTAATTAACTCTATAACAACAATGAAAAAACTAATGACTTTAGCCTTGTGCCTGATGGCTTCTGTAACCATGATTGCACAATCGCAACGAACAGTGAATGTGATTGCCGGTGGACTGGGACAAGCGCTCGGACCATCGAAAATGTCGGTAACCCATCTGAAGATAACGGGCGAAATCAATGGCGACGATGTGCGCGTGCTCAGGGAGATGTGCGGCGCATCGGGACTGCTGCAAGACCTTGACTTGTCCGAAGTGCGTATTGTCAATGGAGGAGGACGATACTTCGAGGGCACCACGCAGGACTGCTACACCCACCGCAACCAAATCACGGCGCACATGTTCTACAACTGCTCCATGCTACAGCGCATCACGCTGCCCGACAAGACGCGCTCCATCTCCCATGACGCCTTCTCCAATTGCCCCAATCTGCGCGAGTTCCGCACCACGGCCAACTGCACAAAATACACGGCGGTGGAAGGAATACTCTACACTGCCGACCGTGAGACACTCGTCCGCTGCCCGGAGGGCCTGCCGCTCGACGAGGTGGAGGTGACCGACGGCGTACACCATATCTATACGGGGGCGTTCTACAACTATTCTAAACTGCGCCAGGTGGTGCTGCCTTCCACCATCGAGAGCGTCTCCAACAAGGCGTTCATCGGATGTCCGCTACAGTCTATCATGATCAGGGCAAAACGTGCGCCTGCCATGGAAAACGCCTTCGACGCATCGGTGGTGTCCAACGCCACACTCTATATACCGCGTGGCTCCAGGGAGTCGTATATGAGCGCCAACTTCTGGAATAAGTTCTCTCACATGCAGGAGTTCTAATCTCCTATGCTACGCATGAAGTCGGCCATCACCATGTCGCTCACGGGTATGCCGCGGCGCGTCAATCGCAGATGGTCGTCTTCTATCTTCAGCAAATCCTGACTGAGCGAGAGCTGGGCGGCATCCAATAGGTACCGGAGATAGTCGATGCCGTACTCTTCACGTACCATCGATAGGTCTATGCCTTCGCAGGTGCGAAGGGCGGTCACCATCAGGTCGTCCCAACGAGTGTCTTGGTCCAATACCTCTCGTTCCATGGGTATCATATCGTGGGCGATACTGTCAATATATTTCGACAGGTCGCCCACGTTCCATTGGCGGCTCACACCATCGTAGCTGTGGGCGGCGGCTCCCAATCCTAAATAATGCACACCTTGCCAATAGCCGCTGTTATGTAGCGAGCGATATCCTGGTAGGGCGAAATTGCTCAGCTCGTAATGCTCGTAACCGGCATCTTGAAGCTGGTCGCAGAGTGCGTCGTACATCCGTATGCTTTCTTCCTCGTCGATGGCGCTTATCGTGCCATCGCGAAGCTGACGTTCCAAGGGGGTGCCTTCTTCATAACTCAGCCCGTAGGCGGAGAGATGGGTGGGACGGAGTTCCAGGGCTCTCTCGATGTCGGCCTCCCATTGTTCCAGACGCTGTCCGGGAAAACCGAAAATCAGGTCGAGGCTGATATTGTCGATGCCGGCAGCGTGCAACTGCTGCATGGCGGCAGCGGCCTGATGGGCGTCATGTCGGCGGTGGAGGAAACGCAGACGCTCGTCGTCGAAGGTCTGCACACCCATGCTCACTCGGTTGAAACCGATGGAGGCCAACGCCTGGGCATACGAGGCGCTCATGTCGTCGGGGTTGCACTCGATGGTTATCTCACGAGGGTGCTCGCCATGGTTGCGGGGGGCGAGGAGCTTCTCTCCTATATGTGTCATGAGGGTATGTAGAAGGGTGGGGGATAGCTGCGAGGGGGTGCCGCCACCTAAGTAGATGGTGTCCACAGGATGGTCGAGTGGCAGGTAATCGCCACGCAACTCCATCTCGCGGCAGAGAGCATCCACATAGGCTTCCTCCTGGTGGGTGCCCACGGTGGAGAAAAACGAACAGTAGATGCAACGGCTGGCGCAAAAAGGGATATGTATGTAGATGGAGGTTCCTCTTTTCTCAAGTACAACACTCATGGGATTCTTTATTTAGTTTAACTTCCTTGCCCGACCACGTTCGTGGGTTCCGGGCTATTGTCTTCACTCTTCAGCTCTTCAGCTCCTCAACTCCTCAACTCCTTTACTCCTATTTTTTAACGCAAAAATACTAATAATATAAAAAGAAAGAGGGTTTTTGCACCTTTTTTTTGGCTGTTCCTCAAAAAATGCGTACTTTAGTGCCCTAAATTGGAAAATCTTATATCAATCACTTAAACCTATACATCTTTATGAAAGTCTATAAGACTAACGAAATCAAAAACATCGCGCTCATTGGCAGTGCGGGTAGCGGCAAGACTACTCTTGCCGAGTCTATGCTTTTCGAAGCGGGTATTATCAAACGTCGTGGAACCGTCGAAGGAAAGAACACCGTAAGCGACTACTTCCCTGTAGAACAGGAATATGGCTACTCCGTGTTCCCCACTGTGTTCCATGTCGAGTGGAATGGTAAAAAACTCAACTTCATCGATTGCCCGGGTTCCGACGACTTCGTGGGTGGTACTATTACGGCACTCAATGTCACCGACCAGGCGCTTATCGTCGTCAACGGACAGTATGGTCCGGAAGTGGGTACCATGAACGCCTTCCGCAACACGGAGAAAATCGGTAAACCCGTCATCTTCCTTATCAACCAACTCGACCGTGAGCACTGCGACTTCGATACCATCATGTCGAACATGCGCGAAATCTACGGCTCGAAGTGCGTAGAGGTGCAATACCCCATCGCCACCGGACCGGGCTTCAACTCGCTCATCGATGTGCTCACCATGAAAAAATATACATGGAAACCCGAAGGGGGCGCTCCCACCATCGAGGAGATTCCTGCCGACCAACTCGACAAGGCGCAGGAACTGCATGCCGCACTCATCGAGGCGGCTGCCGCCAACGACGATGCTCTCATGGAGAAATTCTTCGAAGAGGAGGAACTCTCTGAGGATGAGATGCGCGAGGGTATTCGCAAGGGCCTCATCACAAGGAGCATCTTCCCCGTGTTCTGCGTCTGTGGTGGAAAGGATATGGGCGTTCGCCGACTCATGGAGTTCCTGGGCAATGTTGTACCCTTCGTCGACGAGATGCCGCCGGTGAAGAACGCCAAGGGCGAAGAGGTGGCTCCCAAGGCCGACGGACCAACGTCGCTCTTCTTCTTCAAGACAGGTATGGAACCGCATATCGGCGAGGTGAGCTACTTCAAGGTGATGAGCGGTACCGTAAAACCGGGCGACGACCTGACCAACGCCGACCGTGGCTCGAAAGAGCGCATCGGACAAATCTATGCTTCGGCAGGTGCCAACCGTATCGCCGTCGACCAACTATGCGCTGGCGACATAGGCAGCACAGTGAAGCTGAAGGACGTGAAGACTGGCAACACGCTCAATGCCAAGGATGTGGAATATCAGTTCAACTTCATCAAATATCCTAACTCGAAATATTCGCGTGCCATCAAGGCGGTCAATGAGAGCGAGATGGAGAAACTCATGGCGGCTGTGCTGCGCATGCGCCAAGAGGATCCCACATGGGTGGTCGAGATGAGTAAGGAACTGAAACAGACCATTATCCATGGTCAGGGTGAGTTCCACCTCCGCACACTGAAATGGCGTCTCGAAAACAACGATAAGATCCAAGTGAAATACGAGGAACCGAAAATCCCGTATCGCGAGACCATCACCAAGGCGGCACGCGCCGACTATCGTCATAAGAAACAGTCGGGTGGCGCCGGACAGTTCGGCGAGGTACACCTCATCGTGGAACCCTACACCGAGGGCATGCCCGATCCCGTGGCTTACAAGTTCGGTGGACAGGAGTACAAGATGAACATCAAGAGCAAGGAAGAAATCGACCTCGAATGGGGTGGAAAACTGGTGTTCCTCAACTCCGTGGTGGGTGGCGCTATCGACCTCCGTTTCATGCCGGCCATCCTCAAGGGTGTCATGGAACGTATGGAGCAGGGACCGCTCACAGGTAGTTATGCACGCGACGTGCGCGTGGTGGTCTACGATGGTAAGATGCACCCAGTCGACTCCAACGAACTTTCCTTCATGCTCGCTGCACGCAACGCCTTCTCCATGGCATTCAAAGAAGCTGGACCCAAGGTGCTCGAACCGATTTACGACCTCGAGGTGCTCGTGCCTGGCGACTACATGGGTGATGTGATGAGCGACCTGCAGGGACGCCGTGCCATCATCATGGGTATGGACAGCGAGGCTGGTTATCAGAAACTATCCGCCAAGATTCCTCTCAAGGAATTGGCAAGCTACTCCATCGCCCTGAGCTCGCTCACTGGTGGACGTGCCTCCTTCTCCACCAAGTTCTCTTCTTACGAACTGGTGCCCAACGATATCCAGCAGAACCTCATCAAGGAGCATGAGGCTGAACAACAGGATGATTAATACCTGCCGCAACGACAGAATTAATTCTTACAACGGTTCAACATCCGTTTATACAAATAAAGCCCTCGCTTCAAGCGAGGGCTTTTTAATGGTATAGTTTAACATCCCCATCTCCTCATACTTCCTCATACTTCCTCATACTTCCCATCTCCTCATACTTCCCCATCTTCTCATACTTCCCCATATCCTTTTCCAAATCCAACTATCTTTTCCCCTCCTTTTCCAAATCCAACTGTCTTTTCCCCTCCTTTTCCAAATCCAACTATCTTTTCCCCTCCT
This sequence comes from uncultured Prevotellaceae bacterium, assembly GCA_900316685.1. Classification (GTDB taxonomy): domain Bacteria; phylum Bacteroidota; class Bacteroidia; order Bacteroidales; family Bacteroidaceae; genus Prevotella. The sequence continues at coordinate 55,806 of ONDS01000007.1, forward strand.
TTTCCAAATCCAACTATCTTTTCCCCTCCTTTTCCAAAGGAGGGGTAGGGGTGGTTTGTAAGATATGGTCCCAACCTCTTTTCATTCTCCCTCCCTTTGGGAGGGCTGGGGTGGGTGTCCTCTTTGGGAGGGCCGGGGTGGGTGTCTCTTTCAGGCTGGCTGGGATGGGTATTAAAAATCAACCTTTTCTTTTTCTCCGCACGTCAACGTGCCATGGCCTTGCACAATCACTTGGGCCAGACCGTTGAAAGCGGGTATCTGAAATTCCTTGCAGTCTTTCTCGCGAGGATGGTCGGCACCAAGGTAGGAGGGGTCGCCATTGCCCACACCCAAGATTCTTCCTTCACCTGACAGGCGGAAGGTCAACACGGGACAGGCATCGGGAACGATGCGCCCCTTGCGGTCTTGTACCTCGACGGTCACAACGGCTATGTCGCCCGCCTTGCCGCCTAAGGTAGGACGGTCCACCTTCATCACAACCTTCTCGGCGGCTAAGGTGGTCTCTATCGTCTCCGTCAACAGGCGCTTGCCGTTCTTGTAGCCTACGGCCACCACTTTGCCGGGCTGGTACACGGCTTTCCACTTCAGGTGGCCGTTGCGAGGCATCGTCTGTCTGCCCAAACGCTTACCGTTGACCGTCAGTTCCACCTCGTCGCAGTTGCTGTACGCCCAGATTTCCACTTCCTCGCCTTCGTGGCCTTGCAGGTTCCAGTGGGGGAAGATGTGCAGTGTGGGCTCGTCTGTCCACCATGATTTCAGATACCATGCCTCGTCCTTCCAAAATCCACAGTAGTCCAAGATGCCGAACTCGGAGTCGTGGGCGGGATACTTCAAGGGGTTGGGCTCGCCACGATAGTCGAAGCCGGTCCAGAAGAAGATGCCTGAAGCCCAGTCGTGATCGGCATAGAACCGCCATCCGCGCTCAATCACGTTCTCCACACCGTCTTGCGACAGGCCATAGTTGATGGAGTGCATCCTGCCGGGTTCATCAGGACGGTCGAAGTAGATACCGCGTGTACCGCAACCGCTGGTCTCCTCGGTGCCCACGATCTTCCATTCGGGATGCTCCCGGCGACGCTCTTCTACATTGTTCTGACGGATATAGTTGTAACCTACCACATCGCAACCCTTGATCATCTCCGAACCTCCGGCGTTGGCAAGGGTGGAGGGACGGGTGGGATCCAGCAATCTCACATACTCTTTCATCGCCTGCGCGATGCGTGTGCCTTGGATGGTGTTCTCCATGCCCCATTCTTCGTTGCCACAACTCCAGAGTATCACCGAAGGGTGGTTGCGGTCGCGCTTGATCATACGCTCCAGCAGGCGAAGGTGCTCGTCGTTGATGCCGCTCAGGCGGTTCTCGTCAATCACAAGCATACCCTCGCGGTCGCAGATGTCGAGCAATGCAGGAGTGGCGGGGTTGTGCGACGAACGGTAGGCATTACAGCCGAAGGCCTTGAGCCGTTGGATGCGCCAGACTTGTAATTCTTCGGGAATGGCGGCACCCACACCGGCATGGTCTTGGTGCATGTTTACACCTTTCAGCTTCAAGGGCTTTCCGTTCAACAGGAATCCTCTGTCGGCATCGAAGGCGATGGTGCGCAAACCGGTGCTTGTGGTGTAGATGTCGGTCACCCGTCCGTCCACTTTCACTACGGTCTGCACCTGATAGAGATAGGGGTCGGTGGTGCTCCAGAGATGAGGACGGGCGAGGGTGAACTGCTGACGGCAACCAACGGTCTCCTTGGGGCGCAGACTCAACTCCGACACCTCGCTGTGGGCCACCTCGTGGCCTTCACCGTCCAGAAGGTGCTGCTCCACGGTGCATTGCTGTGGGGTGATACCGCTGTTGTTCACCTCGGTTTCCACGGTCAGCGTGGCATCGGTGTAGGTCGGCGATAGGTCGGCATGCACGAAGGTGCCGAAGGGGGCCACGCTAACCTTCGCGCTCTTCATCAGCCAAACATCACGGTAGATGCCCGCGCCTTCGTAAAACCACCCTTCTTCCAGGGTGGCGTCGGCGCGTACGCAGATAAGGTTCTCGCCGCCGTAGTTCACGTATTCGGTCACGTCGTACACCTGGGTGGCGTAGCCGCTCGGCTCGCTGCCCATGTAGAACCCATTGAACCACACGCGGGCGTTGCGGAAAATACCATCGAACCGCAGGCTGATGTGCTTGCCAAGGTCGGCGGCAGGGATATCCACCTTTTTCCTGTACCAACCCACACTGGTTCGTGGATAACGGTAACCCACGGTCTTGTAACCATGCGAATGACTGGCCAACGAGTCGTAGCCCAGGGTGGTCACCCAGTCGTGGGGCACATCGACGTCTTGCCAACGGCTGTCGTCGAACTTCATCACATAGGGACCTTCGTTGTGGATGGAGTTGGCCTTGGTCAGGTAGTTGAAGTACTCGGTGCCGCTACCGAAATCTTTCACTGGGTCGGAGGCATCGCCGAAGGCGAACTTCCAACCGTCACGCAGGGGGATGCTCTCACGCACATTGCCTGATGGCTGGGCATACAGATGCAGGGCGAAAAGACTCTGTGCGAACAGGATGGATAATACAATTGTTGTCTTCTTGAATCTCATGATATGTCGCTTAGAATGCAACTTTCTCCTCAGGAGCCATAAACGAACAGAAACGGGCGGTGCCGTCTTTGATGTAAAGCACGGCCATATTGCCGTCGTCGGCCTTGTACATCGACCGCAGGCTCGGGTTGCGCTTCAGAAACTCTTCTTTCACTGATAGCGTGTCGTCGTTGACCAACGTGCCGCTGATCCTAATCCATTCCGCACCGTTTGACTTCAACGCGCAAATCTCGAACTGGCCATTGGCGTCGATCTGCTTGTATACGTCTTTCACTTTGCCTGTCATGATATACAGACGGCCGTTGATGATCTCAGATACTCCGAAAGGACGCACACGGGGCTGCGTGCCGTCGACGGTGGCGATGAAGAAGGCTCCACACTCCTTCAAAAAAGCTTGTACTCTTTCCATGTTCTCGTTGTTGGTTGATGATGCGCTCGACGTTTGCGCCTGCATACTCACAGGATTCAACGCCATAGTAAACAATACCGCAAGGGTAAATAACACTCTTTTCATTGTTTTATAGGTTTTAGTGATTTTTTTATGGTCTGGTGATAAAATCAAAACACGAATCCGAGATTGATATAATAATACAGCTTCCTCGTCAGGTTGCTGTAGCCTAATGAACCGCCTAACGGACCGAAAATCGTGTTGTAATAATAACTGATGGAACCGCCCAAAATGGTCTGGTGCTTGAAGATGTCCTTGAACTCATCGGCATCCTGCCCCACTGCGGCACGCAAGAGGATGATGTTGTTGGTGGTCAGCTTGTATTGACCCTGAAGCTGTACGGCGAAAAACTTGTCCCACGACATTTCCAGATGGGCGACACCTGCGAAGGGTAGCTGCTGCTCGTAATAATGACCATGCCACTCGCCCCCTATGAGGTTGCTTAACACGAAGGGTACATCGTCGTAAACCAGGACGCGACCGTAAAGCATGGGCTGAAGAGAGAACTTGTGGCCCAAAGGGAAGGTCATGCGCCACATGGCACTGTATTCCAACATGCCGGCTTTGTCGTCCAACTTGATGAAATTGTCGGTATAGTATGCGTATTTGGCCAGGAAACGGGCACCCCGCGTGGGAAAATACCAATGGTCTTCGCTGTCGTACCACACCTTGGCTTCGTAGCTTATGTAACCCTTGTCCTTGAGGTCGGAGTCGGCCTGATGTTCGGGCAACTTGTCCACAAGCAGAGAATGATAATCGAAATAGTTCCATTGCGCGCCGATGCTCACATTGAAGTTCCTCACGTTGAAATTAAACAGGGTCAGTTCCAACGTGTGCTGGTTGTAGTTCATGCTGTAAGCCTTGTCGCCGTATTCGTAGAGGTTGACATCGGTGTTGCGGAACGTATAAGATAAGGTGGGACGGAAAAAACTCAGGGGGTGGAACGAAAGGGCGGCTCGACCCATCGAACGTTTACCTAAGCGGACGGTGAGCTCCAAGTCCATGGGCACCTGGGTGCGGAAGGGGAACTCGGCATTGGCTTGCAGGGCCACCATCTCCTCGTTGTCGAAACGGAATGCGAGGTTCAACTGGTTGTTCTTGTGAGGGCCGGCGGTAAATCGTACCACGGAGCCTGTTGAGTCTCCCATGTTCTGTATTCGGAACTTGGCGGTACGGTAGTAAAGGTCCTGGCGGATGGCGGTGGTGATGATGTCGGCACGCTCCATGTCGATGCTGTCGCCAGGATGCAGACGGTATTTCTTGCGGATATAGTTCTGGTCGCGCTTGGGCATGTTCTCAAACACCAGCGATCCTATCTTGTATCTCGCCTGGGTCGTGGGCTGCACCGGAGGGGGGGATGGGCGATGGGACACGTCGCTGGCGGTGATGCCGAGACGTTCGCGAAGTGCCACAATCTCGTCCCAATGCTTCATGGCGGCTTCCTCGCCACGGTGGATGAGGGAGTCGACAGCGGAGGAGGAGAAACTGGCGGATGAATAACCCTTCACGTTCACCTTGATATGAAGGTCGGTGATGGCGAGGTTCTCGTCGTATTTCTTCTTGCAGTTGTAATCAACCATCTGAAGGAGTATGCTCGACGTAGAGGTGAGGCCATCGGCATCCTTCAGCTCCGATTGCACATCCACACCGATGATGTAGTCGGCACCCATCTCCTTGGCGATGTCGGTGGGGAAGTTGTTGCTCAAACCACCATCCACCAGCACTTGCTTGCCGGTGCGGACGGGGGCGAAGGCTCCGGGGATGGCCATGCTCGCACGCATGGCCTGACTGAGCACGCCACGGCGAAACACCACTTCATTATATTTCACCATGTCGGTGGCTACACAGGCAAAGGGGATGGGCAATGTGCTGAAATCGATGGAGTCGTTGTAGGGCGACGTGTAGGCGTCAAACAATGCCATGATGTTCTTTCCAAAGACCAGACCACCACTGTCGCCCCGTGCACTCTTGCCGAAACGCAGGGTACGGGAGAGCATGTAGGTGTTCTGCTTCTCACGCTCGCGCAGACTCTGATGACTGAGGTCTTCGCGGTCGGAGAGCACAAACGTCCAGTCCTGGGCCCTCACCACCGAGTCGAGTTCCTGGGCATGATGACCGCAGGCATACATGCCGCCCACGATACTGCCCATGCTGGTACCGGTGATGATGTCGATGGGGATGCCGGCTCGCTCCAGCACCTTCAGCACTCCGATATGGGCCATACCCTTGGCACCACCGCCACTGAGCACCACCGCCACCTTCTTGCGTGGATGACGGGGACTGTCTACGGATATGGAATCCTGACAAAAGCTTTCCTGCGCAAGGCATGAAAGGAGGAGGACGAGAAAGGCTATTCGTTTCATGCCTGCAAATATAAGAAAAAACCTTCTATTGGCAAAACGCTATTTCTGCATTCTTGTCATGGCCGTCACAAATTCCGCCTCTTTCATGTCCTCACCCCAGATGGTGACGATTCGCTTCTGCTTCTTCTGCATGCGCAACAGCAGGGTTCCTTCCTCTACGGTGAAACCCATGTTGTCTTCCTGGGGCGACTGATAGAACACGGCGAGCGACTTGCCGTTGTCGATGGCATAGACGGTAGCGCGCACCATGGTTTGCCAACCGTCTATCGACATGGTGCCATGGTAACGTCCGTCGCTGCCTTTTTCCAATACCAACTCGGTGTTGTAACAGATACTGGTGCCTCCGGCGGTCTTGCCGGCACAATGCTCGGCCATGTAAGCCCCCGTCCACGATACTTTCTGCGCTCTCACTTTCTGTGCGCTCACTTGAAGCGCCATCATCACCATCACCATCATGATGACTCCTCTAAAAATCTGCCTTTTCATATTATACCGTGTTTCCAATTCAACATTCAACATTCATAATTCCGAATTCATCATCGCGAAGCCACAATTCAAAATTCAAAACTTAACATTCAACATTCATAATTCCGAATTCATCATCGCGAAGCGACAATTCAAAATTCAACATTCAAAACTCAACATTCAGAACTCTCATCTCCACTACCTCTCCCTTCGTCGTCGCCACATCGTATTCGTACACCTTACGAATCTCTTGTCTTGTAGCATTGCCTGCTATCTCACTGCTCACTATGGGAGCCTTCACCTCAGCCACGGGCAATAGGGGATTGTCGCAACGACCCTGGGCTGCTTTCAGCCCCTTGCCCTCCAAAGGCCAATAGGAGCGCACTCGTAAGGTGCCGCCCAAGGTCGACATGATGCGCACGCTCATCTCCATGTTCCGGTCACCTATGGAGGGGTCGAACGACCACTCCTCGTCGACCACGAAACCGCCGCGGGCTCGCAAACCGCTCACCTTGCCGCTCGCCCAGGCATCGGGCAGGGCGGGCAACAGATGCACGGCTCCGTCGTGACTTTGCAACAGCATCTCGGCCACACCGGCAGTGAACCCGAAGTTGCCATCGATCTGGAAGGGGGGATGGGCATCGAACAGGTTGGGATAGGTGCGACCGAGGGGTATCTGCTCCTTCGCCTGGTCGCCGAAATACTGCTCGGCCTTGCCTTGGACGGGCAACAGGTGAAGCATGTTGCCGATGATGCGGTAAGCATGGTTGCCGTCGAGCATGCGTGCCCAGAAATTGATCTTCCAGCCTAAGCTCCAACCTGTGGCCATATCGCCGCGCTGCTTAAGGGTGGTGGCGGCGGCATGGAACAGCTCGGGATGGCTGTAGGGCGATATCTGGTTCGAAGGGTAGAGACCATAGAGGTGGGAGATATGACGGTGCTCGTCGGTCGGGTCGTCACCGTCGATGAGCCACTCCTGCAACTGCCCGTACTTGCCGATCATCATCGGGGGAAGCTGCGAGAGGGCTTGCCGCAAACTATCTTGGTAGGTCTGGCTTTCTCCTATCACCTCGGCGGCGTGGAGGGTGTTGCTCAGGGCATCGAACACGATCTGGTTGTCCATCGTGCATCCGGCGGTCACGGCGGTGCTCTTACCTTTGGGACCGTGCTCCGGCGATACCGAGGGAACGGCCACCAACCATCCGTAATGTGGGTGCCTCTGCAGGTAGTCGAGGTAGAAATCGGCGGTACCCTTGATCACGGGATACCATTGTCGGAGGAAGGTCTTGTCGCCGCTGTAGAGGTAGTGCTGCCAGAGATGGGTGGCCAACCACGCTCCGCCGTTGGGGAACATGCCCCACTGGGCACCGTCTACAGGTCCGGCGATACGCCACAGGTCGGTGTTGTGGTGGGCCATCCAACCATCACAGTGGTACATCTCGCGGGCGGTGACGGCTCCTGTCTCGCTCAGGTCCCTGATCAGCGAGAACAGGGGTTGCTGGGTCTCCTCTAAGTTGCATGCCTCGGCGGGCCAGTAGTTCATCTCGGTGTTGATGTTGATCGTGTATTTCGAATCCCACGGGGCATTCAACTGGTTGTTCCATACACCCTGCAGGTTGGCGGGCTGGCAACCGGGCTGTGAACTGGTGATGAGCAGGTAGCGCCCATACTGGAACATCAGGGCAACGAAGTGGTTGTCGTTGTCTTGGGCAAAGGTCTGCAAGCGCCGGTCGGTAGGGGACTGGTTGACGGGGATACCGGGACCTGGATGCCGCGGGTCGTCAAGGTTGAGACTCACCCTGCGGTATTGCTCCTGGTATTTGTCGAGGTGGCGTTGCAGCAGCGTGGCATACGTCTTGTCTTGGGCGGCTTTCAATGTGTTGGTGTTGGTGGCCGAAGGGTCGCCGCTGATGTCGTGATAGTTCACGTAATTGGTGGCGGCCACGATATATAGGGTGGCCTCGGTGGCACCGTTCACACTCAGCGTACTGTCGCTTTCGCTCACCCTGCCGTCGGTCTCCACCCGTATGCGGCATTCGGCGTTCAGACCTCCCTTGATGCCTTCATGGTCGGCTCCCTCCACTTGGGCGGTCAGCGTGTGACCGGACACTTGCCTTTGGGTGGGTAACTGACTGTTGAAACCCAGCGTGAAATATAAGGTGTTGGGATTGTCAACGGTCAACCTGACGATAATCATGTCGTCGGTCATGGATGCGAAAACGGTCTGTGTGCAGGTCGAGCGATAGGTTTTCTTTTTGCCGTTGATGCCGCTGGTGGTGAAATGCGAGGTGGCCAAGGCTTGGTCGAGATCAAGCGACCTGCCGAAGTATTCGACGTCTTGGACTTGGGCGAATCGTAGGCGCAACTCGCCCAAGGGCAGAAACTTCATGCCGTGCGGTCCCTTGATGAAATGGCGGTCGATGAGTTGGGCGGCCTGCTTTTCATTGCCGGCGTAGATGAGTTGACGCACCTCGGCGAGATGATCGTAGGCTTCGGCAGAGTTGTTGTCGTGGGGAGAACCGCTCCAGAACGTGTCTTCGTTCAACTGGATGATTTCCTCATCGGGCCTGCCATAGACCATGGCTCCTATGTGACCGTTGCCGATGGGCAAGGCTTCCAACCAGTCGCTTGCCGGCTGGTCGTAACTAAGCTGATATTGTTGTGCCTTGGCATTCATCCACACCAGCATACAGCAAACCAATGCAATCGTCTTCTTCATCCTTATTTCGTTTTTATCGTTATCAATTAATTTATTGTTGTCTTCCGTTGTCTTCCGTTGTCTTCGGTTGTCCTCGGTTGTTCTCGGTTGTCCTCGGTTGTCTTCCGTTGTCTTCCGTTGTCCTCGGTTGTTCTCGGTTGTCCTCGGTTGTCTTCCGTTGTCCTCGGTTGTCCTCGGTTGTCCTTTGTTATATGATTATCACTAAATTGTTTTTTTGTTTGTAGGAGTAACCTTTCCCCTCCTTTTTCCAAAGGAGGGGTAGGGGTGGTTTGTCAAATAATGTCCCGACCTTTTCCCCACTCCCTCCCTTTGGGAGGGCCGGGGTGGGTTTCTTTTTAAAATCATACAAAAATAATCCTTTTTTCCTTTACCTCCAATAAAATCCGCACTTTTTCCACATAATATCCAATTTCTTTCATCAATACAGGAAAAAAACATACCTTTGTACCATAATTAACTATTCATTCATCATGACAACAAAATCACGCTTGTTATCGTTTGCTACAATTCTTATTGCCATCCTCACTCTCGCAGCCTGCCAATCGCAACAACTCACCGAGTTGGAGAGATTCCAGAACAGTGTAAGTAAAGAACTGCCTTTCAAGGTCGATTCGCTCACATGGGTGCAGACCAACGATATTCCTACACTTAGTTTCTCCAACCATTCGCTGTTGACGGATCTTCCCGACGCTGAAATCAGCCGCGATGGCGGACTGTACGTAACGCGCACTTTTTTCAAGGAATCGCTGGCCCGACAGGATGCTGACCATCTATGGCGAAACGTCGTGGTGTCGAAGAAAAACCAAAGGGTCATCTGCATCGATAGATATGTCAACGGGGGAAGGACTACAGGCTTCGTCTATGTGCTGCAAAGCGAGTCAAAGCATTTTCCAGCCCTCGGTACATTCCATTGGGATGTGACCGACACACGCAACATCGAGTCGGTGGGTTTGGTGCTCGATGACATACGTCGAAGCGCCGTTAAGCGATGGAATGCACCGAGCGTAGTGGCTGCCACCAATCCTACCTCCCAGTCCGACTATTGGAAATTGATCTTCCATGCCGACTCGTTGTTCGACGCAGGACAATACCTCGAGGCCAAAAGATCATACGACGTGGCGTTCTCCGACGACCGCTTTATCCTGCCTATCCAGTTGTCTACCATGGCGGAGAAAATGGAGAAAATAGGCGACAATCAGGCGGCTCAGGCTTATCTCCTGCATCGCATCGACATGGAGAAGGATTTCTACGACGATCCCGGACGCTGTCCTTACGCACAACTGCGTGACTCCTTCGAGGTTCGACAAAAACACTGCAATTACGACCTGACGCTGAAAAATGAACTGGAACGTGTGTTGGAGAGCGACCAATACGACCGTATGCTGTGGTCGCAGGCGGCTCAGTTGACTCCCTATGACAGCCTGCGCATCGAACAACTGGCGCAAAGGGCCATGCACACCGATGCCGACAACCTGCAGAGGGTCATGAAGGTGATTGGCGAACAAGGATTCCCACGGCAGACTCAGGTGGGGACGATGGCTATGCAAGCGGTGTGGCTGGTGTTCCAACATGCCGACCTCGACCATCAGAAACGGTTCCTACCGCAGTTGGAGGAAGCGGTACGGCGTGGCGACATCGATGCGGCATTCCTGGCTACGCTCAAGGACCGTATCGATGTACGTGAAGGAAGGCCCCAGCGATATGGCACACAACTCGATGCCAATGGTCGTGTATGCCCGCTGCTCGATGCCTCTCAGGTCAATCAGTGGCGGCAAGAGGTGGGGCTGCCGCCGCTTCAGTGATGTCTCCACTTCTCCACTCTTCTACTCCTAACAAATGATTATTTTCCCATTTGTATCTTTTTTCGGAAAAACGACAAATAATTTTGTTTCTTTGCCGCTTTTCTTGGAGTTTTTTTCTACTTTTGCAAATAGAATTTCTTTCCTATGTTAAATGTTTTTTTATCCGTGCTTGGGTCGACATAGACAATATTGCACACTTACACTTCTATGGTGATGTTACTGAAAAAATCAATAATACTATTTGCGGCTATAGTGATGGCCAACAACATCATGGCGCAAAACGATACCATCTCCTTGCAGGAGGTGGTGGTCACCGGCTCTCGCAATGCCGTAGATGTTAGACACCTGCCCATGACGGTCACGGTGCTCGGAAGGGAGAAGCTCACCGAACAGTATCAACCCAGTGTCCTGCCTACAGCCATGCAGCAGGTGCCGGGCCTTTTCCTCACTAACCGCTCGGTGATGGGATATGGCGTATCCACAGGTGCGGCGGGTGGTATCAACATGCGGGGTGTTACAGGTGGCGCAGGGCAACTGCTGGTACTCATCGATGGACACCCGCAATATAATGGGGTTTACGGACACCCCATCTCCGATAGCTACCAGACTCTCATGGCCGAACGCGTCGAGGTGCTCCGTGGACCGGCCTCGGTGCTCTATGGCTCCAATGCCATGGGGGGTGTGATCAATATCGTGACACGGGGCATGCACCACGATGGAGTCAACACGCATATCAACTTGGGGGTGGGCAGCTACGGAACGATACAGACCGAGGCCTCCAACCAGTTCAGGAGCGGACGCTTCTCCTCCACCGTCGCGGCGCAGTATAACCGTACCGACAATCATCGTCCACGGATGGGATTCGAACAGTATGGGGGATACCTGAAGCTGGGTTATGACTTCAACGAGCATTGGAACGCTTACATCGATGCGGATATCACGCATTTCAACGCTTCCTACCCTGGCGCAGTGACCAGTCCGATGTACTCTGCCGACCAGTGGATCACTCGCGGAGTGGTGTCGGCGGCACTCGAAAACCACTACAACAATACCAGTGGCGCCATCAGCGTATACTCTAACTTCGGACGGCATAAGATAGATGATGGAACGGCCAATCCCGACAATCCCACACAACGCTTCTTCCGCTCGAAGGATGCGCTCACCGGGGTGTCGTGGTACCAGAGCGCCAGGCTCTTCGAGGGTAACAGGCTCACCGTAGGAATCGACTTCCAGCATATCTACGGACGCGCCTATTACACGTCGAAACAAACGGGCGAGGTGCTCGATACGCCCAACAAGCAAAGTGGAAAATCCTATCGCAACGAGATAGCGGGTTATGTGGATTTCCGGCAGGACCTCCTCGATTGGCTGACCATCGACGCGGGCATCAGGGTCGACAACCACAGCGTGACGGGCACGGAGTGGATACCGCAGGCGGGCATCGTCGTCAGACCATTGCCTTCGGGTGAAATCAAGGCGATGGCAAGCAAGGGATTCCGCAATCCTTCCATGCGCGAGATGTATCTCTATCCGCCGTCAAACGAGGAATTGGAACCAGAACGACTCTGGAACTATGAACTGTCGTGGCGCCATCGCATCTGTGGCCTGTCCTATGGTGTCAACCTCTTCTATATCAAGGGCGACAACATGATCCAGACCATCGAAAGGAAAAACGTCAACACGGGCGAGATAGAAAACTATGGACTGGAACTGGAGGCGGACTATCGCATCGACAGCCATTGGACCCTCAACACCAACCACTCCTTCCTACACATGGAGAACCCCGTGGTGGCGGCTCCTACCTACAAGGGATTCCTCGGAGCCAACTACCGATGCTGCAAATGGTCGGTGGTGGCCGGACTGCAATATATCAGTGGTCTATACACCGCCGTGGGCGAAAAGGAGCAGAAGGAGAATTTCTGCCTGCTCAACACCACGGTCTCCTATGCTTTACTGCCCAACCTCACTCTGTGGGTCAGGGGAGAAAACCTTTTGGCGCAGGAGTATGAAATCAACTTGGGCTATCCCATGCCGCGCGCCACATTCATGGGTGGTGTCAACATCCATTTCTAATCTCTCATTCCCTCACTCATCACTCGTCACTCGTCACTCGTCACTCATCACTCGTCACTCATCACTCATCACTCGTCACTCATCACTCGTCACTCGTCACTCATCACTCGTCACTATGAAAAAAAACATCAACCGCCGTGAGTTCCTCCGCCGACTGGGGTGGGGAGCTGGTTCCGCTCTTTCCATGATGGTGCTCGAACCTTTCAAGGCTTTTGCCGATGAAAAGAAACCTTCCAACCTGCAACCAGAGGATGGTCAAATACGCATGACCTACCGTGTGCAACACGGTACGGGCGAACAAATCTCGCTGCTGGGTTTCGGCATGATGCGACTGCCTGACGACCAGGAGCGGGTCAACGAACTGGTTGACTATGCCATCGCTCATGGGGTCAACTATTTCGATACGGCACCCATGTATATGAATGGCCGTTCCGAGGTACTGATGGGCAATGCGCTGGCCCGGCACCCGAGAGAGAAGTATTACGTGGCCACAAAAATGTCGAACCAAAGCCGACGTCTCTGGGATATCGACGAGGCGAAAAAGATGTACTATCAGTCGTTCCAACGACTCAAGACCGACCACATCGACTACTATCTCCTGCACAGCGTAGGACAAGGGGGCATGGATACGCTCAACGGACGGTTCATCGACAATGGGTTGCTCGACTTCCTGCTCGAAGAGCGCAAGGCGGGCAGAATACGCCACCTGGGTTTCTCATACCATGGCGATGTGAGGGTCTTCGACTGGCTCCTCGACCATAACGACGACTACCACTGGGATTTCGTGCAGATACAGATGAACTACCTTGACTGGCGGCACGCCTCACTCTCTAAAGGGGGATGGAAACAGGATGCCGACGCTGAATATCTCTACAACAAATGCAAAAAACTGGATATCCAGTGTGTGCTCATGGAACCGCTCAGGGGTGGCGCACTGGCCAAGATGAGGCGTGAACTGCACGACCAACTCAAGGAGATTCATCCCGACGATTCGCCAGCTCGATGGGCTTTCCGATGGGTGGGTTCCTATCCCAACGTGCTCACGGCGCTCAGTGGCATGAACAGCATGGACCAACTGACGGAGAATGTGGCTACCTTCTCGCCGCTCGACCCCTGTACGGAGAGCGAGAACGCGCTACTCGAAACATTGGCCGATACCATGGCGGGACTGCCGCTCATACCCTGTACCACATGCGCCTATTGCATGCCTTGTCCTTTCGGGGTGAACATCCCGGCGAACTTCGCATGTTACAACGACGCGCTTAACGAACATATCCTGCCCTTGCCTGATGCACCGGGGGAAGAACGACAACAGCATGTCAGACAGTTCACGGAGGCTCTCAACAAGGCGCTGCCTGACAAGGCTACGTGGGCCACGGCTTGTCAGGATTGTGAGGTGTGCCTGTCGAAGTGCCCGCAGCAGATACGCATACCCAACCAGATGGCGCGTATCGTGGAAACACTCCGCATGAGATAACTCATCACTCATCACTCATCACTCGTCACTCGTCACTCATCACTCGTCACTCATCACTCGTCACTCATCACTCATCACTCGTCACTCATCTAATCCACTCGACGATGTCGGCGAGCACTTCCTCCGATATGGTTTCTTCGATATTCACCACATCGGTGGGCGAGCCATGCTGGAAAAAGTGGTTCAGACCGGGATAAACCTTCACCTTGTTCTTTTCCTTTTTGCTCTTGGGTAGGTTAGCCTCCAACTGTGGGGTGTTGAACACCACAGGCACGTTCAGGTCGTTTTCACCGCCTAAGGCCAATACCGGACAACGGGTCTTCCTCACATAAGGAGTCAGGTCCATGTCGACGAAGTACTTCATCCAGGGGGTGTCACCTGTCTTCAACATATATTGGCGTGCTCCTTGGCAGTCTTTCACCACAAGGCCTGAGGCTCCTTGGGCTTTGGCCAGACCGTTGAGCTGCAATACCATCATCGAGTCGATTCTTCCTGCGGGACCGGCCAGGCTGACCACGAAGTCGCACTTTTTCTCACTGCCTAAAATATAACCGATGGCACCGCCCTCGCTGTGACCTAACAATCCAACTCTCGAAAACCGTTTCAGACCGCGCAGATACGCTAAGCCGCAGGCTGCATCGCGGGCAAAGTCCATCGTCGTGGCTTGACTGAAATCACCGGTCGACTGACCGTAACCGCGGTCATCATAGCGCAGGCTGGCTATGCCGTGGCGGGCCAGGTAGTCGGCTATCACGAGGAAGGGCTTGTGGAGGAACACTTCCTCGTCGCGGTTCTGGGCTCCGCTACCGGTGACCATCAGCACCACGGGCACCTTCTTGCCTTTCTGATAACCGACAGGGTAGGTGAGGGTGCCGGCAAGGGTGGCTTGGGCGGCGGGATTCTCAAAGGTCACTTCCTCAGTGATATAAGGGTAGGGCGGCTGGGGGGTCTGGGGACGGCGGTACACCACCTCGCCCGGCTCCAGGTTGAGCGCGGTCATGAACAGACGCTGCATGAAAGTTCCTTTGATTTGGCCGTCGTGGTACTTGCCGGCATAGACCATCCCCAATTGTGGATACGACACATTCAGGGAGTCCTCACTCAGGTGGTTCACGGTCAGTGCGATGCCCATCGCTCCTTGCTCTATCACATCCATCTTCACCTCGCGAGCCGCCATGTCGATGTGTAGCACCATGGTCAGTTCCTGCTGACCGGCTTTCAGTGTTCCCTTCCAACTGCCATCGCCAATACTCTGGGCTCTCTTGCTGTCACCATTGTCTCTTTCTGTCGATGATGTTTGGTCGCCACTTCTTCTGGCAAAAGGTGGTATCTTTCCTCCGGGACGGCGACCGCCACCCTCCCGTTTGCCGATTCTTACTCCACTTCTTGAAATACGTCCATCGGAGGCTCCTCCGCCATTGTCGGGCACTACCACGCTGTCGGGATAGTCCATCATTGTCAGCTCGAACCGTTGTCCCTCCGTTTCATGAGCTTGGATGCCCGAACAGCACACCATGGTTATCACCACGATGAAACTTCTTTTTATCATCTCCCATTTCATATTTTCCATACCTAATTTCATATTTTCCATACCTGATTTCATATTTTCCATACCTAATTTCATATTTTCCATACCGAAGTGAGCTAACTTTCTCCCCTCCTTTTCCAAAGGAGGGGTAGGGGTGGTTTGTCAAATAATGTCCCAACCTCTTTCTAATCTTTTAATTTTCCAAGCCTCCCATGCAAACGCCGAAGGGGAAGGGTCCAACGGGCTAAGTGGTAATGATTCTCCAACCATTTCTTCAACTTGTTGTCCCAACCTATCTCCGACTCATATTCCGATGGAAATGTGCCAAGAAGTCTCATGATTTGGTCGTAGCCTTCGCGGTTGTCGTTCTCCAGCGCCAGCCACATCATGTCTCTGTATTGGCGAATGGTCAGTCGCTGGCTGGCTTCCTTCAGTATAGGTTCCTTGTCGCTGTAGAAGGCGGCTATCAACTGGTGAGAACGGACCACTTGCTCCTGATGATTCCAGCTGTGTGCCAACTTGTCCATGTAGGAGTTCTCATTCCTTCGCTCGTAATGATAGGTGAACGATTCCACCACGCCGATGCGCCGGGCGTAGTACAGCAACTGTGCCATAACCAGGAAGTCCTCGTTGAAGTCGATGCCCTCCACCCACTCGATGCCGTGGTCCTTGTATAGGGAGGTGCGTATCAGACGATTGGTCACAAACCATCGCAGGGTGGGCTTGAGAAAGGCCAGCAGATATGCCTCCTTGTCGAGCCCGGCACCGCTGTTCTTCTCTTCTTCCACTCCGTCGGCGGTATAGGTGCGGCGCATGCCGGTCACGATGTCGGCATCGTGCTCACGCTGTTTACTCATCATCTGCTCCACGGCATCTCTCTCTATCCAGTCGTCGCTGTCAACATGGGTTAGGAATGTGCCGTGGCAATGTTCCAACAGTGTGTTGCGCACTGCCGCCAATCCGCGGTTCTCCAGATGCGAGAAGATATGCATTTGTCCCTTACGCCTTGGATAGTCTTCCATGACCTTCTCCAACACCTCCATGCTACGGTCGGGCGTGCAGTCGTTCACGAACACATACTCCAGATTCGTGTAGCTCTGCTCAAACAGACTACGTGCACAACGCTCGATATACTGTTCCACACCGTACACCGGCACCAAGATACTGACCAAAGGCTCTCCCGTCATTCCCATTTCATCTTTCAAATTACTTTCCCGCCGCAAAGATAGCAATAATTATTGTGATTGTTCCGCCTTTCCCTCTTTTTTTCTGATTGTATCAAATTCCCCCTATAGGGGACAAAAAGGAATAATAATTCGCAATTCAACATTCTTAATCGCCGTAGGCGACAATTTTTCGACATACGTCTCAACAACCCGTCAACATTCAAAATTCTAAAAGTTTTTTGTATCAAATACCCCCTTTTATTGTATCAATTAACGCTCACTAAGAAAGATGATTTGCAGGTATCGCTTTTTTTTCGTAATTTCGCCTTCAAAATACATAATCTATCAAAATAATGAATAAACGTATTCTTCTTGGTGTGGCGCTCATGGCGGCTTCACTGGGCGCAAACGCCCAAAAAACGATGTCTCCTCCCTCGGGCGGAAAAGCTATCAGTGATGAACTCATAGGTATCTTCTTCGAGGATATCAGCAGTGCCGCCGACGGCGGACTGTATGCTGAACTCGTACAGAACGGTTCCTTCGAATTCAATCCCACGGAAAGGGACGGATGGGGACCGGGCACGGCATGGCGACTCATCCGACCGGGACACTCCTTAGGCTTCATGCAACCGCTCTCGGATAAACCGATTCATCCCAACAACCCCACTTTCATGCGACTGAACATCGAACGTGTAGGACATTATTATGACTTCTCCGGATGGACGGGCTTCGGATTGCAGAACGATGGCTTCAATGGCATATCCGTCAAGGCGGGCGAAGACTACTGTTTCTCGGCCTTCATGCGTAATGTGGACGAAACGGCGAAGACCGTACGCGTGGCTTTGGTCCAACCACAGGGATGGGGCAAGGACCCCAAACTGCTGGCGGATGCCGAGATAAAGGTGTCGGCGGCGCAATGGACGAAATACGACGCTCAGCTGTCGGTTGGCGAAACGGTGACCAACGCGGTGCTCCAAATCCTGGTGCTCGATAAGGGGGCGCTCGACATCGACATGGTGTCGCTCATGCCGGGAACGACCTTCAAAGGACATGGCATGCGTGCCGACCTGGCACAGGCTCTGGCCGACCTGCACCCGAAATTCATGCGTTTCCCGGGCGGATGCGTGGTCCACGGCGGAGGCGATGGCTTCTGGAATACCTATCGATGGAAAACAACCGTAGGGCCGAAGGAGCAACGACGCGGTCTGAAAAACACGTGGGGATACCACCAGTCCATGGGATTGGGCTACTTTGAGTATTTCCAGTTCTGCGAAGACCTTGGCATGGAGCCGGTGCCCATATTGCCGTGCGGAGTAAGCTGCCAAGGTACCAATGGGGGATGGGGCATGAAAGACCAGGCGCAAGACTGGGTGCCCATGGATCAGATGGATGAGTGGGTCGACGATGCCCTCGACCTCATCGAATGGGCCAACGGCGATGTCAATACCCGATGGGGTAGGGTGCGCGCCGAGGCGGGACACCCCGAACCATTCAACCTCAAATACCTCGGACTGGGCAACGAGGAGCGTATCTCGCCCGAGTTCATCGAACGCTTCAAGTTTATCTACAAGAGGGTACGTGAGAAACACCCCGAAATCGTCATCGTGGGAACGGCGGGACCGGGCTCACATCCCGAAAACCCTGACTTCCAGAATGGATGGAAATTGGCGGAGGAACTTGAAATGCCCATACTCGACGAACATTATTATGAGCCCCGCGATTTCTTCCTCAACAATCGGCAGTACGACAATTATCCCCGCGACCGCAAGACGAAGGTCTATCTTGGGGAATACGCAGCGAAAGACAAGAAACTCATCGATGCCCTGGCAGAAGGACTCTACCTCCTCCACGTCGAACGAAATGGCGATGTGGTGTGCATGACTTCCTATGCGCCGCTTTTCGCACGCAAGGACAACACCAACTGGAATCCCGACCTTATCTATTTCGACAATGAAAGGGCATACCTCACTTGCAGCTACTATGTGCAACAGATGTTCGGACTCTCCTCGGGCGACTATTTCTACGGCGACTGCGTCAATATCGACGGGGCTACCAACCTACAGGGACAGTCGGTCATCCTCAATACCAAGACGCGGCAGCTCTTCGTCAAGCTCTGCAACGCCAGCGCCGAAGCGAAGAAAGCCGACATCGACCTCTCGCGCTTCAAAAGCCTCAAGGGCAATGCCACCAAGACTGTCATCGCAGGAAATGCCGAGGATGAGAACAACTACGAACAGCAACCCATCAAGCCGCAATCCTCCACCGTCAAGGTGAAGAAAAAGATGACTGTCGACATGCCGCCCTATTCCATCCAGATGTATCAAATCAATTTATAAACAACACTTGTAAATGAAAAGCGGAATAAAGTGTCCTACTCTATAAAAAATCCCTCCCCAAACGCACGGGGAGGGATTTTTTATAATATCCCAAATCGTAAGGTGTCGATTCGTGGGAGAAGCGGAGCCTCCGTGCCCGCCATTTACCATCTTTGTAGGGGCGGTGCCTCCGTGCCCGCCCAATTCCTTTCCTTGTCATTCCCGAACATACGTTACGGAGAACTCCCTGCACCGTCGGTTCACCTGCCGCACATTGCCGAGCGAGAAACGCCCGAACTTGTCGAAAATATCCAATCCGCGTGAGAGGATGATTTTCCAACCGTTGTCTAAACAGATATTGCGGTCGTGATCGGCATCGAAGAAATATTTGAATTGAATGCCCAACGCAGCCAACTCGCTTGTGAGATCATCGAAGATGTCTATCATCTCCGGTATCTTCTCGTCGGTGTTCTGGGTGTGCAGCTCGATATAAAGTTCTTCGTCGTTCTCGCAACATTCACGGCAAGTCTGGATGAACTCTAAAAGATTGTCAACCTGGAATGCCATCCTTATATAAGGGTCGGTGATGACAATATGCGAAGCTGAAGCGAGGTAATCGCCGAACAGTTTCTTATATGAGACATTCGATTGATTGGCGCGGACTTCAATATATTTGGAAGCCAGTTGTTTTGCCTTTGGAGTAGCAGGATCATGGCCTTCCTCCTTCGGCTGTGGTGCCGAAGTGTCTTTTGACTCCGTGGCTGGCTTGCCCTCTTGTGGAAGCGAAGGAATGTCTTCACTCTCTACCTGTCGCTCATGTTGTGGGAGAAAGTCGTTCTCTATCTGCTCCAAAGTCAGTACGGCGCGCTTTACTCCCGTCTTCACATTAAGATACTCAAACTTAGCAGGTTCGGCTTGGAATGTCTCATCGATGACATAAAGCTGATCCTTGACGCGCTTACGCGATTCTGCAGCGAAGTCGATGATTTCGTAAGCCTCCTCATCGGTGAAGTTCTGGTCGGGATAAATAAGCTTTATCAAGCCGGAGAATGTCTTACGGATGGCCAGATGGTCGCGCTCGGAGAGCGACCCATCAAACTGTGCGTAGTTCTTCAGCAACGAGGTCAAGTCTGTGTTGCGCATGGCATGAAGTACAGCGGCGATGTAGTCCGTAATCAAACCATAGCCTTTCGAGAACGAATTCTTCTTCAGCATCTTAATCTCCCATCCTGGGTTATAAAGATGTATTCGGTCGAGGAAGGCACCCTTGATGAATGACGTAGGTATGCTCTCGAACAGATGACTATTTTTGAGCATATATGGAACAGTGTGCTTGGTGTTTCCGACGAATGACATTGAAGCAGATGCCTCGTGCGTGGCCTTACCACGATTGAACGACTTGTTGGCCAGATAGTTCTGCATCGTGTCAATGAGGACAGCATCCGTAGCACGCCCTTTCTGTTGCTCAAACTCATCCCATGCCACCACATCCCAGTAACCAACGAGGCCGAGAATTTCCTTGTTGCCCGACATCTTTACGAAGAGACGGGCAGAGGTGACATCCCCACCGCTTACAAGGACACCGTAGGGAGAAAGTTCTTGGAACACATGCGACTTGCCCGTACCCTTCGGGCCAAGTTCCATGAAGTTAAAGTTGTTCTCAACGTGGGGCAGCAGACGAGACAACACGATAAACTTCTCCCTTCGGTTCAAATTATCGGGATTCAGGCCTACCGTATGAACGAGAAAGTCTATCCATTCCTCAGTGGTGAAGTTCTGACGTTGCTCTATATATTCGTCGAGGTCGATATTGGATATCTGTATGGGCTTCAGCTTCTGTATCAACCAGCGTACCTTGACGTCTTGGCCTGCTACATAGCCTATGGTGACGATGCACCAAACCCCGTTCCCGGAAAGCAACTTGGGATTCTTGCGCACATAATCCGTTCCTATAGGCACTCCCGTTAATCCGAGATTGGCAAAGGTGGCATTGTACTCATCATTCTTCTCGTTCAGAATGACAGTAACCTTGTCGATGATTCTGTGCTGTCCGTTTTCACGTATCAAACCCTTTACCGACTCCGCCTCGGCACGATGAACATAGTTGTTCTTGATGATCAGCCTCACTCTTTCCAGCCCTTCGTTGATCACTTCTTCGTCATCGCTGGCACAATATTGTCCCAGCAAATACTCCAGTACGTATGTCGGCACAGGAAGACCTCCCTTCACGAGGAAAGCCAAGTCTTTTCTTACTACCTTGCCGACAAAGGCGTTCATGATTTTATGTTGTAAATCCATCATTCATTTATTATTTTATCAATACTTTTAGAATTTAAGAATTTTTTTTAGCGTAAAATTCTCCAATTCTCTAATTCTTGATTATTTCATGATTTAGAAGTCAAAATCGTTTTCAATCAATGTGTTATTCGTCACGTTCTCCTTGATGAGCGGATTGAGTTCATCCGTCATGTCAAAGACCTTCAACTGAAGCACTTTGGCATCGACATTCCTGTTGAGCGTCAGGTCAACCTGTATCTTTCGATTGTCAAGTGACGGGTCTGTCTTATCCAGTGGGATTGTTTTGATAGGTGTGACCGCTTCATCATTATAGTAGAGTGCCACATTGACAATCCTTTCCTTCATATCCATTGAGACTGCCTCTGTCTGCAAAAGCTTGAATCGCAGACGTGAAGCTTGCATGGAGAGCTTCCTGTCAAGTACCATCACACCTACAGGCTGTTTGTTGTCTGCACGTTCCTGACGGCTTGTGATTACTGGTATGATGAGTTCCTGCATAGCTGCTCCACCATGTGTGAACATATATCCACCTGATGGTGCTGCCAATCTGTTGGTTCCTTGTGGCACGGCCACAAACACGTCACCAACGTTTACCATGGCTGACACTTCATCCAATGGGAACTTGATGATACCGTTCACCTCCTTATCAGAAGTGGTGAGATAGTAGCGAGAGCTGCGTTCCAAGGTATCTTCCTCAATCTTGTGTTTGTCTTTTTCGGCA
Source organism: uncultured Prevotellaceae bacterium (assembly GCA_900316685.1). Lineage (GTDB taxonomy): Bacteria > Bacteroidota > Bacteroidia > Bacteroidales > Bacteroidaceae > Prevotella. Next base: position 77,773 of record ONDS01000007.1, read on the forward strand.
AACACGATGTCATTGAAGAGGAAACCATGGTCGCTGGTCACATATACCTCCGTGACGTTATAGGAAGCGTGTATCTTCGGAATCATCGTGCCCAGTTCTGTGATGGCTTCATGACAAGCTTGGGTCACTTGCTTGGCGTTGCCATCATGTCCTGTCTTGTCTATCACATCGTGGAAGATATAGACCAAAGAGTGCTTGAAAATCTCACGGTTCTTGTCCTGGTTATATTCGGCAACTGTCTCAAACGGAACACAGATGGCTCCATCTCTATACCTCTGTAGATGGTCTGACCTCTTTTCTGTCGTGTCGAGGATATGATTGTCAACAGCCATGTCCTGCTTATCGCCCTGTCCGTAGAGCTTCAACTCATTGTGTGGCAGCAACGATGGTTTGCAATACTTTGTTTCCGTAGGAAGCATGGCAAGGGCTGGTTTCAATGTGGCTACATGGCGTGACTTTGCCAGCTCGCCAATCAGTTCCTGGGCCACTTCATAGCGCAGTGCGTCGCTTATTATTACAACAACTTTCTTCTGTATGGGCTTGATGCGCTCGTCATAGAAGTCATATTGACGAAGGAGATGAACCTCCTGCATACCACCGGCATCCTTGATGCAACGTGTCCACTCCAGGTTCATGCGATTGCATAGTTTGGCATAGTTCTGGTCAAGATTGCCCTTGGTCTGCTGTATGGTGGTGAATAGTTCACAAGAGGGGTCAATCTTGAAGTATAACTCTTCTGCCTGACGGTAAAGTTGGTCAACAACATAGTAGTCCTCCTGATACCGCATCACATATTCATCTGGAGTGTTGAGCGTGAGCGAGCCAAGTGAGAGTGCCTTCTGATAGAACCTTGCCACCAGAAGAGCATAGTCCATCACCTGTGCCATCACACCGTGGTCATTGTGTTTCAGAAGTAAGTCTTCTACACGGTTCGTGACAATCTCTGGCTCTGTCTCGATCTTCTTTTCCAAGAGCGTCTTGATGATAGGCAGACACAAGGCTTCAGGCACGAAATAGAAGTTGGCTTCTGTTCCATACCAGCGTATCAGCTCTTCATCGCGGATGTCTGCCCCCAACTCTTCGAATAGTTCCATCAACGCTTTGGCTGACTTCTCTTGACTGAGTGCCAACTCCAGAATACGGTTCATCTGCTGCAAAGCCAGACTGTCATTGATGCGATTCTGCTTGTAATTGTCAGCATCCACAGGAGCCAAGTTCTGTACGATGGCATTATATTTCAGCACCTTTACAACCGCGCCCACCTTTGCTTCAGTATTTTCATCGTAGGAAACACCAAAGATGTCTGTCAACTTCTGCTTCAGAGCATCACTAACATCCTTGCAGCCTCTCATCTTGATAAAGAAGTCGGTCTGCTTCTGACGCTCACTGTCACGTCCCATCAGAAGCAGACGCACAATGATGGCATCCCAGTCTAAGATGCGCTGCTGTCCCATGTAACTGCTGAGGAAACCACGGACGAACTTATCTGTAGTGATGCTCTTGTCCTGGTAATATGGAGCAAACAGCTTCTGCATCTTGTCCGACTGTAGCTGCTGTATGTTCTTCTCAATGAACCGTACCATTTTCTTGTCGGTGTCGGGCAGTCCGTTCTGCTGGATGAATGCTGCATAGTCCTGACTATGGTATTCCATATTGGCTACCAATAAGTCCATCAATGGGAAAGTTGCTTGCAGGGACTTTACTTGCAGGGGCGAAGGCTGGTGCATCATCAGGATTACCTTGTCATACTGCCAATCGTTATCGAGATTGTATTTCACGGTGAACCAGTCGCCTTTGAAATCCACATAACGATAACCTGTACGCCATTCCACGTCAGCAAGTTCTGCGGCAAGAAACTCATTGTTGAAGATGAACAGCACCTTCAACTCAGGGTCTCGTTCGAAATATTGATATATTTTGTCTTGTACCATATATTTAATCTTTTATCTGTTTCAAAGATTGTATTTTAACAATTTGAATGTTTTCATCTACCTGCCAGTAAGTTGAACTGGTGACATTACTGGTGACATTACTGGTGACATCGGTAACATCCTTTCCGACATCCTTTCCGACATCCTTTCCGACATTCTTTCCGACATCTTTCCGACATTCATCTTCTGCATGACAAAATCAATCTTCGTTTGACGTTATCAGTTTCTTCATTTCCTCCTCTGGTGGCAACAGTTCACGCAAACGTTCCTGAGTGACACGATAGGTGGCTACACCCATTGGTTTGTTGTAGTCCTGAAGCACATACTCTACGTAAGCCTTGTCTGCGTCTTTGCAGAGGATGATGCCAACGGAAGGATTCTCACACTCTAACCGCTCCTTGTCATCAATGACACGCAGGTAAGCTGCAAGCTGACCCAAATAGGCAGGTTTGAAGGCGCCTTTCTTTAGTTCTACGACCACCATGGACTGGATTTCCCGATTGAAAAAGAGCAAATCCACCCAATGTTCGTGTCCAAACTTCTCATAGTGAACCTGATGCCCTTTGTAGGTGAATGACCGCCCAAAGGTCATAATGAAATTCTTGATGTTCTGCACAATGCTCTGCTCTATCACTCTCTCGTCTATGTCCTGCTCATCGCGCACATCTAGTTCCTCCACATTGATATAGTCGAGCAAGTATTCATCCTTGAACAGCTCAATGGCTCGTAAGGCACGCTGACGCTTGGGAATGGTTCGCAGGAAGTTGTTGGGCATTTCCGACTGATGATGAAACAGATCTGCTTTCAGATTGTCTCTCAGGGTATATTTGTCCCAATATAGAGTTGCGGTCTGATGAATGTAAAATGACCGTTCCTCCATCGTTGTCGTTTTGTTCAGAATCTCCATGTGCAGGGTAAATCCTATGGAAAAGAAGTCTGACAAGTCCAAATCGCCTGCCATTGGCTGGCGATTTAAAGCAAGCAACTGTGTGGAGTTGATAGTTTCCTGATTATCAGCATCTTGTAAATCGCCCGCCGACGGCTGGCGATTTGTAAGTACGCTCCATTGTTCGTAGAATTGGCGCATATTCTTGATGCTTGTAGCACTGAATCCTCTTAGTCCAGGCAGTTCTGCTTTCAGTTGCTGGCTAATGGTCTCAATAGCTCCAGTACCCCAAGTGCCTTCGCGCGAATTCTCCGATACGTATTTTCCAATGCCATAATAAAGTGCAAGCTGTTCCTTGTTTACGGCATGAGCAGCCCTTAGTTGGCTCTGAAGGATAGCCTGCTTGATTTGCCTAACAGCATCTGCATATCTTGTTATTTCTTGTTCCATTTAATAAAACGTTTTCTGTACTTACTTTATTTTTGCCAATGTATCTCCAAACTTGGCATAGTTGACCACCACGCCGTCATCGAGGTCGAAAGCTATTTGTTCGTCAGCAATGACATGGAGGCGGTCGTGGTACTCACGGCATTCCTCAATTTGTTTGCCGATGTTGTCGAGTTCCTTACGCTCACGGGCATTGAGGTTGGCGGCATTTGCTTCCATCTCACTTTGCTTCTGCATCAGCCATTCGACGTGAGGAAGAAGATACTTCGTTCGGATGCGCTCAGCCGTGTATTTGTCCATGCGGTGCATGTAGACGAGGCACTGGAAGGCTCCCTTCTTCGAAGCGAACAGCCAGTAGATGGGACGGTTCTGGTACATCCGCTTATGGTCTTTCCAGAAGTCCTTCACAAAGTAGTCATCGATGCTCTTGCCAAGACACTTCTCGATGAAGTTCAGGTTCTCTACCAATGTTTCTTCACCAAAGGCTGCTACGAGCCATTGCTTGAAGCGGACGGTGGCATTGTCGGCAAAGTCACTCTGGGCTGACATCAGCGGAATGATGCCGTCATCGTCTGGCTCAAAGCGGCTGTGGGGAACTTGCTCGTTATATTGCTCCAGACCGTCACCTTGGTTGGCAAGGATGAGTCCAGGCTTATCTATCGAGTAGCGTCCCATCATGCAGCCTACAGCATAACTAATAAGCTGCTTCATCAGCACGTCCTCGTGCCATACGATGTGCTGCTTTTTTTCACGACTTTGAGTGTTTTCGAATTGTTCCATGGTCTTGTTCACTTTTTTTCATTTCTATCTCGGCATCTTATTTAATGACAACCCAATAGCCATTCTTATCAGATCCGACGCGGCGGATCATCGATTTAGAAGTAAGCACAGACAAATCACGAAGAATGGTGCGTCGTGACACCTTGAGCTTCTGTGACAAGTATGCGACATTTACAGTGACATCCTGCGATGCTGAATCGCCAATCATGCGGTATACAAGTTTCTGTCTCTCTGATAGTTGCGACATGATGTCAATAGTGACATTTACAGTGACATCGTTATGTTCTGGCAACTCTTTTACTATCACGCTAAAAGCGGTCATAAGATCGATTTTAAACTCTGCGGCAGGACTGCCATTCTCTGCCAGGAGATGCTGTACGTCACGTACGCCATGATTAAACATATTGACATAGTTCAGCGTTCTCATCATCTCTGCCACTACGCCATTTCGATAGTCATTGACATTTGGGAAGTTCTCCGGACGAGCCTGACCATAGAGACCTCCTGGATTCATAATTTCCAAATGATGGTCGTATTGATAAATTCTTATGGGCATATTCGACTGATAATCACGGTGCATCAGAGCATTCATCGTCAGCTCGCGCAAGACCTTGAAGGGATAATTATATACATTCTTCTCCCTAAGTATGCTAACAGGGACAGGACGCTTAGTAATGATGCCATCACGAATGAAATTCTCCACTTGGGGCAGCACCTTATAGAGGCAGCCTTCAAAGCGACGTTCATTGAGTATTTCTCCACCATTGTCGTTGCCACGGAAATGGACAAACTGTATAAAATCACCCATCATGAAATATCGGGGGTTTCGTCCGAACATAATGAGTGATGCATACGTAGGACAGTCAAATTGCATATTAAAAAGATGCAGAGCCGCTAACTGCTCCTTAAGCGGCCGATGGTCGTTGGCCAGCACTTCCTTATCGATGGCTTTTGGCAGGTATTCCCTCACTATCATGTCCGTATCAATATCGTCGATAGTGGCTTCGCGGCATGGCCGGGTGTCGAAGGTTGGCAGGCTGGCTGCACACCGTTCAGCGAGGATACGTTCCTCTTCGGCACTCGCAATGTCGCGTCGAGGTCCAATCCTGACAAACGTACGTCCTCTATATCTTACAGGTGTATCAAACGATGGTGTCACCTCTACCACCAACACATCCCCCTCGTCTGTTGTAACCTTCTCTGTAGACATCACTGGCAGAGGAAGTATATTGCCATCTGAACGGATGCCGCTAATCTTCTTCATAAGTGCGTCATCAATGCTTAAACCGCTTATATGACCGTCATCCGTTACACCTATCAGTAGATAGCCTTTCTCCCGTTTTCCTGGCAAGTCGTTAGCAAAAGCGCAAATGGCTTCTTGAAATTTGTCCATGTTTGAGGTGGAGACAGTTTTCTCCAAACGATAACTCTCTGCAGAGCCTATTATCTTGAATAATTCTTCTTTTGTCATAACGCGTTGTTTTTTGCTTATTCAATTGTTCCTCAAGTTGGGGAAATTATCGTTGTCAGTCGTCAGCTATTGTTATCTCTCCCTGTTGCAGGATGGTGATTTCATCCAGAGGAACATCTGGAGTCAGTTCGTCTTCGAGGCCGTAGATGCTGATGAATTGGCGGTTTAGCTCTTCTTCGTTCTCGTGGAGCTGCATGAAACGTTCCGTCCATTGGGTCTCGAACTCCTCCACGAGGTCTTCAAGACGATATTTTTTATTATCTAGAATTTGAGAATTTTCGAATTTTTCTTTTTCGGTATTCTTTAATTTGATAATTCGTGACATTTTCTCGTTGCGGAGGGCTACTAGGGGATTGGCCTCGAAGTCCCATGAGGTTTCGTGGGCATCCCAGTCTAATTGACTAATATGTATATTTTGTTTTACTACATCATTATCTATCCGATTAAAGCCGATAGCTGGAATAATCTTAACTACACCTGCACTACAAGAAATGGTTGGATTAAGGAATTTCAGGAAATATCCACATGTCTTACTTGACAAAAATGCGATGGCACTATAAATGCTATTTCCTTTTTTTGCAAATACGGCAGGGCCTCGGTGTGAGAAAATGCTTCCTTGGGGCATAAAACGTAAACTTAAAGTACCAGCGTATAATTCAAATGCCCAGGATGCCCCCTCCTTGAAATAATAATCTTCATTTTGCAAAGTGAATTTGGGGAATCTCCGCATATAATCAATAGTTCCCTTGTCATATTTAATGACCAGAGTTTGATTTCCATACCATCTCCTGAAATTGCCTCCCTTTGCTAAAGGAACATATACTTGATTTGTATTATGCATGTCATCAGCGGAGTTAAAATTGGATGTAAATAGTTTTAACTCTATTTCATGCCAATATCTTATCATGTCTTCATCATGTCCTGTAAGAATTCCATGACCTGTTACATAATAATCATCAATGGTCTTATTATCAAAAAGACTGATAACCTTCTCTCCAACCCAATATCCAATCGGGCACCCTGGAATTTTTTCAAAGTTCTTTTGCTCCACATTGGGATAATAAACCTTTTCCGTGTGGTTGGCTTGTGCGTCAAGGAACATACGCTCTTTGTCCCCACAGTTACGTCCATCCACCAAACGGAAGTAAATGCCATAATTCTCTAATTCTCTAATTCTTGATGAACAATTCGTGACCACAAAAGCCGCATTCTGAACCACCTCACCACTCAATTCGTCAAATGTGCGAGGGCCAAGATGCAGAAGTGAATCAAGATGATAGTTGTCGAGAAGTGACTTGCGTAATTGCTCAAAAGATGATAAGAACATCCATGAGTGCATGTTTATCATACCGTACTTGCCACAATCAGCCAGTCGGTCGATGGCAACATCCATGAACACAGCAAAGAGGTCAGCCTTACTCTTGGGATAATTGTCTTTCACGTACTTGGAAAGCGTAGTGTCGAAGCGGCCACTGCCCATATATGGCGGATTCATACAGATGGCAGCATACTTGTCTGTCAGAGCCAAGATGATACGCATATATGGAAGCAACAGACGGTTCTCTTCTGTCACTATCTCACCTTGTTCCAACTGTTCTTCGTATTCTTGTACTCGAACCATCACCGTGTTTCGGGCAGCATCCGACAGATTGAACTTCATGATACTACCTAAAGTATCGGCACTGTACATCAGCTTCAGAGATTGCCTCAGTTCCTCCAACATCTTTTGGTTACTGCCCATCAGGAAGTTGGGTAGCTCGGCATCGTAGTTAGGCAATACTTCGTTGATAGGGCGAGGCATAGAATAAACTCTTGGCATAACCTTGGCATTGAGGAATGACTTGTCTTTTCCACAAGCCTTCATCAGCAAGGCAAAAGTGGCCAGTTGCTTGGCACGAGTATCGATGTCAATGCCAACAAGGTTGTAACGGAAGATGTTCTTGATAGCATCTGTCCGGCTATAGCCTTCATTGACATAGAGGTCATAGAGCAAGTCAAATGCCTCATTAAGGATATGGCCAGAACCAGAAGCAAGGTCGGCAGTCTTCAAGTCCTTCAAATCTTCGAAATGGAAGATGGCATCATTAGGTATCTTATCTGTGGGTTCTACAAGATACTTCCATTTTTCCTTCAACTCTTCCTCGTATGGGTTATTGTCGAGATAGATGCGTCCGATGGTGTTCTGCACCATGTACTTCACAATCCAGTTGGGCGTGAAGATCTGCGTGGCAGGGGCAATCTCATCTGGGTCATACTTTCCTTTCTTGGCAAAAGCTTCATCCTTACGGTCAGAGATATAGAACTGGTAGAGCCAACCTATCAGTTCAGCACTGGCATACTGTTCTTCAGTGATAAATTCTGTCTCATTGACCATATCAATAAAGCCACCATCAGACAAGATGTTGACAGGCAGTAACAGCTCTGTATAGTCGGCAATAGCCCCGAAACACTTGTTGATGATGGGATTGTCGTGGCAATAAGACACGATCAGCAAGGCAAACTGCTCAGACACCTTACTTGGATCATCGAGCAATTCCATCAACTGACTGCGCATTGCTTCCGTCATCTGTGGCAATCGTCCTTGCGTGGCCTCGTTCACGATGGCAGGGATATGTATATCATTGCTCTCAAATTCGAGAACTGGAGGAATGAACCCACGCTTCTCCATGATGCGGATAGCCATGAAACGGTTAAACCAGGTGTAAGCAGCTTCTTCGGCAACCTCACGGATGTTTCGAGCCTGAACATTCTGGTAGAGCGACATCCATTTCCGATAGAAGTCTGTACTCACCACATCGTTCATAAACACGGCACCGCCCTCCATCTCCTGTGGCAGTTCCTCAGCCTGACTTGTCTTCAAATCAAAGCCTAGCGATTGCAAGCGGTTCTTAACCCCTTGCATCAATATCTTGCGAGCTTCAGTAGCGAAGCGTTTCAATCTTCCTGTGTCCATATACAGCTATTCTTTACATCCAATGTTTAACGTGTTGCCTTCTTGTTTAGGCTGAGTGTCAGAACACCAAGTTAGGTAACTGGTTTTTGCATCCTGCATAACTATTTCATATTCAAAATCATTCAAGGGAGTTACGCTATCTGCATGACAATCCATGAATGCTGTAGTCCTATAAGGAATATTGAAATGTTTGCCATTTAATTCTATTGTACCAAGTGGATTACATTGAATCATAACAAAAGTATCAGTTTTGAATTTCTCGATTGGCATATTGTTTTCATTCCTCGTATCAATAACAAATGTTAGACGAGCATTTTTAGGTACGTCACGTTTGAATCCCTTACCAGTGAGGTAATGATACACGTAAAGAGCATTAATATAATTTGCTTCAGAGTATTGGTTGTACATCGTAAACGTGACATCTGTGTCGTTCTCAATGTCGCGTATAGTAGAATAGTACTCTTTTATTTTTTTATAATCTGCAATTGCACGTTTATTTGTATTGTTAGACTTAATTTCTATTCCATCAATCTTTACAGACTGGTCTATCTTTGACATTGCAATAAGGGCATCAATCCATTTTAAGGCATCTGTATTATTGGTGTACGTGTCTTTACTTTCTACCCTTGATGAAACATCATGTATTCTATTGCTGCCAAAATGAATCTCAAACTTTATATAGCATATCGGAGTTTCTATATCAATGTGTAAAATATTGTTTTCAGCATATTTGACAACAATAACTGGTTCTGCAAATTTTATTGAAGGCACTTTTAATTTTGTTTCTTTCTTCTCAAACTTAGGGGCTACATACAAACACGAAATATCCTCTTTACTGTTAAATTTAATACCATTTATATAGTGACTAAATCTAATCATCTTTTCTGCCCCAATACGGTATGCTGGTACCTGAATAGAAGACCCGATTACAGTTATCTTATCATTAAAATGATGTTGTTCAATAGTTTCTTTTAACTCTATTGGAATTGTGAATTGAATGGTGTCTTCACGCTTTTGTCCTTTTCTAACTTCAACGTCTTTAATTACATTTCCATCTTCGGTTTTATGAAGTGTAGAGAAGAGGTCTCCATTAAGTTCTACAAATTTATCGTAAGTTTCTTTGCTAACATTATTGTGTCGCACATCGTCGGCAATGTTATCTTTTATTGATGATAACACAGTTGAAAGAACTTCATCGGCATAAGCATCAATATATGCAACATGATTTGCTCTCAATTGTTCAGTTTTAGAACTTGATAATCCTGGCGCAACGAGAAACATCCCTTTCATGCTTTGTCCAATACAACTTCTAACACTTTTAATTATATCGATAATGTTGTCATCTTCAAGGCTATAGCCGATAAACAACATGTGCTTTTTTGAAAAAGCAAGTTTGAGAGTTTCCCAAATAAGTTCATATCTGCCTGTTTTGAAGTAATTATGGTAGTCTGATTCTGTGATTATTATTCCATCTGGCGCATTAAGTGTTGTTATGTCACCATGCACCTTATATATGTTTACTTTCTTATCATCAGCATAAGAGCTACCTGCATTACTTGTTATTACAACTCTTTCTGCTTGTGGATAGGCGTTTTCCAAAAGTGTATCGTAATTTGTAGTAAAGATGGTGTTGAAATGAGGTATTTTACGAAGGGCATCCTGATCGGAAGTGTCTTTAACTTCAAAATTAAACAATCTGCCTAACAATGAAATTAAATCGTTCCTACCATCGCAATACTCTACAAAAGATTCAGAAACGTCTCTTAGGTTTTTATCCTTGTTTTCTGAAGCGAATTTTTCACCTCCTTCTTTAAGGATTTCTTCTATTATATCACATACATGTGGAGCTCCAGCCTTGAATGAAAAGCCAGAGCCTATGAAGAGGGCTACATCTTCTTTACGTATGTATTTTATAAGACGTTCTAAATCTTTATCCATTTTTATTTTAATTTTGATAATACATCACCGAACTTCGCATAATTAACTACTACGCCGTCGTCGAGGTCGAAGGCTATCTGTTCGTCGGCTATGACATGGAGGCGGTCGTGGTACTCACGGCACTCCTCAATTTGTTTGCCGATGTTATCAAGTTCCTTGCGCTCACGGGCATTGAGGTTGGCAGCGTTGGCCTCCATCTCACTTTGTTTCTGCATCAACCATTCGATGTGAGGCAAGAGGTACTTCGTGCGGATGCGTTCTGCTGTGTAGGCATCCATGCGGTGCATGTAGGCCAGGCACTGGAAGGCTCCCTTCTTCGATGAGAACAGCCAGTAGATGGGACGGTTCTGATACATCTTCTTATGGTTCTTCCAGAAGTCCTTTACAAAGTAGTCATCGATACTCTTGCCAAGACACTTCTCGATGAAGTTCAAGTTCTCCACCAAAGTTTCTTCGCCAAAGGCTGTTACGAGCCATTGCTTGAAGCGGATGGTGGCATTGTCTGCAAAGTCACTCTGTGCTGACATCAACGGTATGATGCCGTCATCATCTGGCTCAAAACGACTATTGGGAACTTGCTCGTTATATTGCTCCAATCCGTCACCTTGGTTGGCAAGGATGAGTCCGGGTTTATCGATGGAGTAGCGTCCCATCATGCAGCCTACGGCATAGCTGATGAGTTGCTTCATCACTACGTCGGCGTTCCACTTCAGTTTGCCGTCCTCTATCTTAATTTGGCTTCGCCCAATTTCTTCTTCGCTCGGCATAGCCCCAAGCGAGCTTGGTCTCTGCACTCGCTCAATCGAAATTTCTCCCTGTTGCAGGATGGTGATTTCATCCAGAGGAACATCTGGAGTCAATTCATCTTGCAGTCCGTAGATGTCAATGAACTGGCGGTTCAACTCCTCTTCATTCTCATGGAGTTTCATAAAGAGACGTTCCCATTTGGTGCAATAGGTGTCGTAACACCATTCCACACTCTCTGGCTGTGGGGCAGCAGGGTCTATACAGATTTGTTCTCCAGTTTCTTTAAAGTGTTTGTCAATGATGTAGTCAAGATTGTCAAACAACACCTGTTCATCCATCGTCAAAAGTTCATTGCGCTGGAAGTCCCAAGAGGTTTCGTGGGCATCCCAATCATATTTGCTTAAATTACCATTGGTATTTACTGCATCCTTTATTATTTTGTTTTCATATATTACAGGATTAATGGGGAGCGATCTTATATCATTAACTTGATAATTTATTGTAGGATTGAATATCTTAAGTAATCCAAAAGCCATTTTTGTATTTAAGAAGCCCAAGATGTAGGGCAGATCTGTTTCATTCTTAAAAAAGACAGAAGACCCTCCAACATCAAAAATGGCATCAGAAGGTAAGACTCTAAAACTTGGGATAGAAGAACAAATATAACTCCATGTAATACCTTCTTTTTCCCATAGATATTCAGGAAGAATTCTTGCAATTTTATCTTTCTTATAGAACTCTCTTGCTTCTTGAGACCAATTAATAGTTGTTGTCAAATTACCATACCACCGACGGAATCCACCTCCCTTAGCATAGAAAAGCCATTTATGATTAAGTCCAATTTTGTTTTTATTAACCTCCCAGAACTCTCTTAAAAAACGGTTATTATCACCTGTTTTTGTCTGTCCATCCGAAATAGTCGTTGGGTATAAATTTAAATTTTCAAATATTTTGATAACTTTTTCGCTTACCCAATATCCTATTGGGCATCCTGGAATCTTTTCAAAGTTCTTTTGGGAAATAATAGAATATCTTCTGTTATCCTTTTTGGGATAAACATATGGTTTATTGCTGTCTTTGTCAATATCATCAATAGTTAGATAAGAATATTCCCCCTTATAATTTTTCGGCTCTGTTTTTTGAAAAACAGTCATCACCGTGCCAAAGGCAATACCGATGATGTGCCAACCAAAATGGCCTAATGAAGAAATGTAGTAATTATCCAGTAAGTTTCTTCTTAACTTTTCAAATGAAGTAAGAAACATCCATGATTCCATAGTAATGAATGCTGTACGACCATTATTGGCTGTTTTATCCAACATCATTTGCATGAAAGTAGAATATAAGTCTTGTTTCGCGTCAGGATAGTTTCTATCTAAATAGGAAGAAAGATTTTGATTCATATTCCCCCTACCCATGTAAGGTGGATTTGCAACCAAAGCAGAATGCTTCTCTGTCAGAGCGAGAATAATACTCATATATGGCATCAACTGGCGAATAGCTTCTGGAACATGAGTTTCTTTCTCATATTCCTCCATACGAATCATGATAGCATTGCGCGTTCGCTCAGAGATATTGAACTTCATAATGCTGCCGAGGTTCTTGGCCTGGTCCATGAGGTCGATGGCATCGCATACCTCCTGTATCATTTCCTGATTACTACCAAGGAAGAAGTGCGGGAGCGTGTCACGCAGGTTGTCCTTGTATGGATATGGCTCAGGCATATCTAATACGCGAGGCATAATGTGGGCATCAGCAAAACTGCTGTCCTTTTGACAGGCTTTCAGCAGTAGGGCAAACTGTGCCAACTGCTTGGCGCGAGTATCGATGTCAACACCAGTGAGGTTGTAGTGGAAAATGTTCTCAATGCCCTGACTACGGCTGTAGCCTTCAAGGACATAGAGGTCATAGAGCATATCAAAGCCCTCGTTAAGGATGTGACCAGAGCCACAAGCAAGGTCGGCAAACTTCAATTCCCTCAGGTCATCATAGTGTAGGATGTTCTCTTTGGGTGTAGGTTCTGATGGTTCAACAAGGTACTTCCAGTTTTTCTGAACATCTTCTTCGTAAGGATTGTTGTCAAGATAGATACGCCCGATGGTGTTCTGCACCATGTACTTCACAATCCAGTTGGGCGTAAAAATCTGAGTGGCTGCTGGAATGTCCTTGGCTTCGGCTTTCTTGCCTTTCTTGAAGCTGGCAAACACATCGTCCTTCTTCTCGGAGATATAGAACTGATAGAGCCAGCCAATGAGTTCAGGCGAATGATAGTCTTCTTCGCTGATAAACTCTGTATTGTTGAGCATATCCACAAAGCCTCCTTCTGCCAAGATGTTGGTTGGCAGAAGCAACTCTGTGTAGTCGCTGATATGACCGAAACAGCTGTTGATGACAGGATTAGCATGACAGAATGCCACAATGAGGATGCGGAACTGTTCATCGGTCTTGCTATCATCCAATAGCAGGTCTTCAAGCTTTCTCTGCTCATCGGCACTCATGTCTGGCATACGTCCCTGACGGGCCTCGCTCACAAGGAGGGGAATATGTACGCCCTCGCTTTCATACTGAAGGACGGGCGCAATGAGTCCGTTCTTTACCATGATCCGGATGGCTACCATACGGTTGAACCAGGTGTAGGCAGCTTCCTCGGCCACCTCCTCAATGCTGTGTGCTTTTACGGCACGTTGGAGTGAGCACCATTTCTGATAGAAGTCTTCAGACACGGTATCGCCCATAAAGGTTGCGCCGCCACCCATTGGTAACGGTTCTTCCGTTACGTTACCATCAGGGAGAAAGCCCAAAGCCGTAAAGCGATGGGCAACACCCTGCATCAGTATATTGCGAGCTTCAGTAGCGAAGCGTTTTAATCGGTTTGTATCCATAATGTCACTTCAAATCATTTAATTGTTCTGTCAATTCCTTAACTTGCTTGTAAACACTATTCACTGATTTTGACAGCCATTCATAGGAATTATCGATTTCACTACGTTCGAAGCCCATAGAATCCATAATCGCCTCAATTTCGGCTGGATAATCAGTTCTCTTCTCGTTGACGAAAGCAAACGAAACACGGAATTTGTTAAATTGGCAATCATCTTTCAAAAGCGTATCAATGAGTATATAATATTTGGCTCGATGATATGTAAAATCGTTGAATTCAATATGAGGAATAATATCCACCGTCTTTTGCCAAGCATAGCTCGCAGTAAAGCCAGGGAAAGAATCTACTTCCTCTTCAATTTTCTCCTTCCATAGGTAATATGTGAAAAGCTCATAGTGGGTTGCATTGGTAAACCAATAACGCAACAACAGCACTTGATCTTCATTGAAAGTCATGAAGCCTTTCTCGCATACTTTGATAAGTTGTGGGGATTTTATAAGAATGTTTCTCCAAGTATCTTCTGTCTCTTTGTTTTGACATTGGTGTTCCAGAGAATCAACGATATCATCAACATTTACAATGTCATCCATCGTTTCCTTTACAAAATCTTTAGCTTCCAATAAATCTTCCCTTGTTTCATTGATACGTAACAGTCGTTTCCAACTTAGGTCACGTTTCACGTTCTTGGCAACGGTTTCAGTTGAAAGCAGGTTCCACCTGTTATTGGATGCTTCAAGCAGATAATCTCCATGACTCATAACTGCTCGCTCGAAACAGTAATCAACATCGTTTTCCCTAACTCCATTCTTTCCAAGAAGGAAAATGAACGATGAAATCTTGGCGTAACGGTTGAATGCCTTTAGATACTCTTCATTTTGTTGTTGTGTCAACAATAATGCCTTGTCTTCTTTATATGCTTTGTAGATACCTGCAAATTCAAGAATAAATCCAATTTGACCATTGAAGTAATTATGCTTCTCTGTGTTCTCGATGGCTACCTTCCAGTCTTGACGATCAACCAACCTGGCTTTTATTCGTTCTTCTTCGCCTTGCCAGGATGAGAAGCCTGAGATGCTGTTGTTCTGCAAATAGGAAATAATGTCTGATGAATATGGTAAGAGTGACTTTATAGATTTAATACCGCGAGCCATATCATCATTACCATCGATGATTGTGTTCTCAGGATGTGAAAGGTTGTGAATTACACGCATCCATTCATCAATACCTTTTACTTCCCCATTGTTATGAATGATAAATTGAATGTATGCATAGAACTGTATTCTTTCATTCCTGGTGAGATTGTTGTTCAATACTTTGGCAAAGATAGCTTCCTCGTCATAATAGAACCGATACTCCTCATTCATCAAGTGACGGAGTTTCTGATTCCCGTTATAAAGGGCATCCATCGCCTTGACGATTTCGAGGACGGCTTCTGTATTCATCGCTTTGGTCGATTCGTATTTGCCAAAAGACAGACTCCTTAATTCGGGGTCAGAACTCATCAGCACATCGAAAGTTTCATCTGAGGTGGATTTATTGGGCAACTCCACGATGGAAGCGTAATAACCAGTAACAATAACCCTAATGAAGTTTTCGATATATGTGTCAAGTTGTTTCTCTTTGCCATTCTTGCAATATTGCCAGAACAAAGTTGTCCACTTGGTATCGATGTTATATGAAAAATATCGATGCAGGTCCACCTCTTGTTTGGCGGATGCCATATCAAGGGTAAATCTCTTGGCTTTCAAATCAGCATCTTTCTCAAACAAGGTCTTGATGTATTGCTCAAATTTTGCTTTAAAGTTTTCAAATTTCGTGAGCGGTTTGCCACGTGAATTCATCTTGATATAGAGATCGTCTGTCAGTTTGTACTCTTTTAAATCCATAAAGATGAAGGTGACAACAGGATTTTCTTCGTCCATTAACCTGTTGAAGAACTCCGCGCGACCATTGAACTTATTATAGATGGCATCGAGCATTACCAGCATAGATTGCACAGTCGGGTCGTTTTTCCAGATGCGGAAAAACCATGACTGATTCCTTATCGTCGCCGAAAGACTATTTATTTCAACCTCCTTTTTATCTTTCTTTTTGGTAATGGTCAAAAGCTTGTCCATATTGATGGATGCTCTCATCAAGGCATCACAAAAATCCGTGGAACTCTGACGTGTCTCGTATGTGAATAGAGATCTATTCCCATCAAAGAGGGCTTCTTTGAAACTCTTTTTCAACTCTACGTTGTCGGAAATCTGATAAAGAAACCAATGAAGCAAGAATAACGTGGTTAGTCGCTGTTGACCGTCAAGTGGTATGAAATGTGGCCTGTTGTCATCATCGTCGTGTTGGAGTGTTCCATAAACAAAATCCAAATCCCGGTTTGGTTTGTTCTCTTCCAAGTAGGCATACAATGAATCGAGAAATTCTGTTCTGACTTCCTTTACAGACTCACTGATTCGTCCCTGGGCATAGTCACGTTGGATGATAGGAACAACCAACTTATATTTCTTTTGAGAGAATATCTTGATGAAGGACAATCGCTCTCCTTTGTAATCATTAGCACTTTGTTCCATATTTAACCATCAATAAAATCGTTTAACATGACTTTCATACTCTCTAAATACTCAGCGGCATCAGACTCCTGCCAATGCATCAGATTCGTGCTACGTTGTGAGTAATATTTCAAAAAGACATTCTTTGTTGCAATCGGAATAAAAACACCCAACTTGTCGTTGGCAATGATTCGTTTCCGCTTGATTGGGAAAAAGGCATTGCCATAACTTCTATTGGTTTCCTGGTCAAGCAGTGTAAGATTACTGATGCTGTCCTTATCTGCTATCTTTTCTTTATCTTCACCAAAATATTTCTGAATGTTGTTGAACACTTCATCAAACTCTGTCGCATTAATCTTTTCTTGTCTCAGTTGGTACACTGATGTCACCATCCGAAGTGCATTCTTCAATGAAACTACTTTATCTTTACTTTGAATGCCTTCAGATTCCATTTCAGTTGCTATCTGTTCTTTCAGGACCTCAATATAACATAAAACAGAATCGTCATCATTATCTCCCACGAAATAATCAAGCATGTCATTAATCCATACAAGACGTTGTTTATCATCGGAAATTGTTTTATCTGTCTGAGAACAAATATGCTCTATGTCCCATTTTTCAGTTTTGTATTTGTTGAAGGGGAAACGCATATCAGATTTTTTATCCTTCAACGCAGTCAGGATATTGAAGAGTAGAAGTACTTTCTTGATATTGCCTTTGCTGTCATTGAAAGACAAGTCTTCCAAATTTACACCTTTCAGCTTTTCCTTGATGAGTGTTTTGATATAGTCAAGGAAGACGGACTTATCTTTTGAAAGAGAAGCTTCGATCAATGCCTTGATGTCCATTCCATACTCAATGAGGAATCCGATATAATGGTACAATTGCCTGTCTTCAAACCATTCCTCAAACGTCTGGAATACTTTTTTTACTCCAGACCAAATATGGTCTATCCTTAACTGGTCGTTATAGTATGTGTTATGATCAGTCTGGAGCAATTCCAAATCTTTGTTGAACTCATTGAAAGTGTGGTAGAACTCAGAATCCTTATTCCTATCCTTCATCAAATCAAATATGAATTCTATTCGGTTCTCATAGGTGAAAGGATGGTCTGTTCGGTAGAGGAAATACCAAAATGAATCATCTTGGAGTGTCTGTTCAATATGATTCCATTCAGCTGCAATTTGTAGTTGTCTCATCGTTGATTCTTTTTCTGCAAAATTGCCTTTCCTGAGCAACAGCGCTTTGATCAATTCAGCATTGGTCAACGGAATTTTTCCTATATTCAGACGAGTAAAGATATCGATGGAGGATGCTGATTCTTGATCCAACACTTCATACCAAATCACACGGACGTTATTGGCAATGTCAACATTCGTCGTTTCGTCCATCGATTGGTTTAACAGGACCTGGCAAATGTTGGCATCAATATCATCTTGCTTATCAAACCATCTTTCAACTGCCTGATAAACATTTTTCATATAATAGAAATCTATAAACTCATTGGCATCCTGATTAGAATCGTTAATGGATTCCAAAAAAGCCTGTGAGTTGTATTCAAGGCGAGTCTCATAGTTGATTGTATATAATGAGAACTTCTTGAACATAAATCTCCTCGCATCCTCCAGCTTTTTTAAAATAATATACAGTGTAGTGAGCCTTTGTTGCCCATCTATCACTTCATATCCCTTTAAAATCCTTGTTTTGCCATTGACTATGTTTTCCCAAGTCTTTGGTTTCACGACAATGGGCTGAAGACAGTAAAACTCCCCACGCTCTACATCTTTCTTGTCTATCCTTTTGCAAAATTCCTTAAAGTCATCAAGCATTTGCTCAACCTGTTCGCTTGACCACCTGTAGCCACGCTGGTAATCGGGAATGAAGAAATTCATTCCCGATAATGACCGGATGCTCTTGAGTTCAATGTTATTCATATATTGTCATCTTTTTGTGTCTCAATTGATGATAATGTCGACGTCATCGCCCAGATATTGCATCAACTCAGCTTTGAGTCCCTTAAGATACAAATCAATATCAGCTTCTGTATGCATGGGCTTGGTGGTGTGTGTGTCAAGATGAACAACCTTGCGCACTCGTGGCTGGGGCTGTGGAGGTGAGGGCTGACCGCTATTGTCGTGAGCGGCATCACTTCCATCGCTGGGGACGGGTGGATATGACGGTGCGGGCTTGGTGACCACAGCGGCATTGATGCGGTGCATCTGCTCCTCGTAGAAGTCGGCGGTGTTGGCGTTGGCCTGTAGCGCATAGAAATTGTTGGTGTTGGTCTTCAGCGAGATGGTGACATCCTTCTTGGCAAATTTATCGCGGGCGACATGCATCTCACTGGCGTATTGCTCCAGTTCATCGAAGACGGTATTGTATTTGGCCACAATGCTATCCACCAATTCCATTTTCTTCGCCTGCAACTGAGCGTTGATGGTCTTGCGGAGTTTCATATACGAAGGCATCTTGTTCCAAGGCTCTTCATCGGTATTGATGGCCTTCAATGCCACAACTGCCTCCTGCTGTTCGGTGGTGAGGAATGCGAAGTTGTCTCGGTTTTCATCAATGAACCTGCGTATCTGACTGTAGTTGTCAAACTGGTCGCCAAAGAAGGTGTTGATGCTCTTGCATTTGTCGAAGAGCAAGCTGGCTTCATCCTTGGCAGCAATGATGGTCTCAAAGAACTTCAAGTGGTCACGGACTGTCAGCCATTGCTCCATCTGGGTGATAGCCTCGTCAATGGTGTGGGCAAACGGACAACCATTGATTTTGCGTGACAGTTCACGGTAGTTCTTCAGCAGTCGGTTGAGCGCGCTGTCCTCTGTTTCCTTACAATTTCGGAACAACTCCGTACTGTCATTGCTGCCCTTGACGGACATCACATTGAAGATATGCTTCCAAGCTTCGATGAAGTCATTCAACACTTCCTGAGAGATTGCCTTTGCTTTCTCAACGGTAAACTTGCTGGCATCACGGACAATGTTGCGGGCCGTGTCTTCACGACTGACATTTGGATTGTTGTTATAGTTGAACGCATACTGATGGCGACGCACCAACTCATTGAGGAAATAAATGGTGGCGAAGTCACTCCAACCGTAAGGCACCTTGGCAAACATACGGACAACATCGGCCACTGTCACATCATGGGGCTGGCGGTCGAGCCAATCCTTGATCTTCTTCTCTGGGGTGCTGAGAGGAAGGGTGACGGTCGTTTCCTCTACAGGACGGAGAATCTTGGCGGAAAGGTCGGATTGTGTCTTGGGCACTTCGCGGTTGTCGACAAGCTTTGCAAACTGGTATAGTGACTCCATATGACGAGACAGAAGATTCTTGTAGCGTTCTGCTTTCTTGTCCGTACCTGTCTCTGATGGAGAAAGGACCGCACCACAAGAAATGATAGGACAAGAGTCGAGCATCTGCTGGAACTGAGGCTTGATTTCCTTGTCATACAAGTCCTTGGCGCGTTGCTGGAAGAGCATCTTGGTACGCTGACGCTCCTCGCTGATGGCAGGTTCCTGGGCGAAACGCTGCACACGACAATAGTAGAGGAAGTTGGCACGAAGCTCCTGATTGTCCTTGAACATCGGATAGAGGAAATACACGAGGTGTGTTCCCTGTGGCGTGTTGTTCAAGCTGAAGCCATATTGGTCAGGTGAATCGGTGCTTGCCGTAGTGACGAAATCAACATTGACATCGGCATTATTGCTGAGATAGTTGCGTCCATCGATACTGATACCTACATTGAAAGAACGTGTGGCAAAAGTCTCTTTGTTGGATGGATTGCCAAAGTGGTCGAAGAAAATCTTCCTCAACTCGTCGCTATAGGTGTTGCTATCCACCTGCTGATTCTTGATTATCTGGGCTACCTTGGACTCTTCCTCGGTGAAGAACTCGTAAATCTCAGAGCCGGAATCGGTCTTCACCTTACGAATAACGGCTTTGTCAATAAGATAAGCCAGTACAGAAGATACATCCTGTTTGATGGCTGCCTTGCTGGCATCAATCTTTGTCATAAGCAATGTAACCACATTGTCAATGGTGGCCGAGAACTGCTGCTTATCTTCCTCCTTCAGGTTGCATATCATAAATAGAACATATACAACACGGCGATAGAATGCCTGTTTCTTCTCATCTTCAATCACATCAAGAGCCTGACGTGCGTTCTGGAAGGCACGTTGTCCCAAGTGCTGCATGGAGCCTTGTACCATGGCACCAAAGAACTTGTCAAACGGTATAAACTCACCAACCTCCATTTCCTGCGTGTCACGGGCAATGGAATAGGTGATGTTGATGAGCGAACGCTCATTACCCTTCACCTGCTTATCGACATAGTTCAGCTGCTCAAAAGCATCAAGCACATTCTTGATGAGCTGGAACTGATACGGAACGAAAGGATAATAGGCCGCAAAGTTGTCTTTGTCTTTATAGGTCTTATAGGTGCTTGGTAGAACGAACTGAGCATCCAACTTGGCTTTATCTTTGTTGAACATATCGGCAAGCATGATTTCCACGTCGCCCTTCTTGTCGAGAATACGCTTCTGAGTGATATATTCAGGAGAAGTACCCTGCAATGAAGCACGAACCTCGAAACGACCAAGAATCTTTCCGACCTCATCCTCTGGGTTGGTGGCATTACCGCCCACATTGCTCACCACCTCTTCGAGCGTCTGCTGGGCTGTACATGCAATCCATACCTTAGACTCACAAACCTCATCCAGTCGCTTTACGAGTGACTGAAGCTGTAGCAGGAGGTCACGATGCTGTCCGATGAACTGGCTCACCTCATCGACGAAGAACAGCAAACGGAAGTTGCGGTTGTTCTTGGCATCAATGTATTCTTTCATTTCAGCGGCAAAGGACTCTACAGACACATTGACATCGTTGTTGACAATCTTGGTACGGATGACATCAGTTGCCAATGCTGGATCAACCTCCTTAGCCATCTGCAGAGCCAAGTCAAGACGACCAGCTGCAAAACGAGAGATATTACGCTCCCAATCGTAGCCCTTGCCCTTGACATACTCTTTGAACTCGTCAAACTTGCCATCATCGTCCAATGCTTTCTCCAAATACTGAGCCAAAGCGAGATTGAAGGAATTGTAACCTCGCTGGGCATTGAACTGGTTCCAAAAGATGGTAGTGAACGCTTGTGCCTGGTTGGAATTGGCATCATGAACGTCACCGATATTGAACATCACCATCTGAACCTCAGCCTGTGTAGAATACCATTTCCTCAAAGACTTAACTTCCGACAAGGAAACACCGTGGTCATCGAGCTTGGTCATGCCGTTGCTGTTGTGGATGATTTCCTCAATGGCTTCTTCCAAACGCATAAAGGCAAGTTCGCTGTAATGCCCATCAAGACAGTAACTGACATATTTCAGGAAGTGAGACTTACCAGTACCGAAGTAACCGTTGATCCAAATACCAACGTGGCTACCTTGGTTCTGCTTGATGTTGGTGAGTATGTCGAAGAGATTGATAACAATTTCTTCGGTGAACACATACTCCACAATTTCAGTCATCACGGTGTCTTCACTGAGGTCGGAGGCTGAGACGGCAGGATTCACCTTGCGGTCAAGCCCTTTTTCGTATAAATCTTTGAATTTCATCTTTATTTATATCAAGAATTACAGAATTTGAGAAGAATTCTCTTTGCAATTGGGTCTTTCGCTATTTGTGAGTTATTTGTTTACTAATAGGATGGCACGATAGGTATGGGCATCTTCCAAGGTATCGAAGAGTGAGAATGAGTTGCCCTCCTGATGACCGGGATAGAAGAGGATGATCTTATATCGTGAAGTGTCGTTGTACTTCTCGTAGCGAGTCAGGAACACGTTGGTTCTCATATATGGGAACATCTTGCCAATGCCGTGAATAAACACGTATGGTTTGTTGTAACCGTCATTGGTAGCCATGTGTGCCTCTATCTTGTCGCGCACAAAACGGATGAAATTATCGGAGTTGGCTTCAGAGGTCAACTCGGTCGTGACCATTTCAGGATGGGTCTTGTCTCCCTCGAAGGTGTCTTCCAACAAAGAGGTGTCACCAAACTTCTCATTGCTGAGATATTCGCAGAACACCTTGAACAGGTCAAGCTCTAAGGCATTGACGAAATTGGTAGGACGCTCCAACTTCTCTCGGAACTCTTGAATCTGCCTACGCATTTCATATTCATTGCTGGCAGGGTACTGGTATATGTAATAGTTGTAGAAGATATTACCGCTCTTCTCATCCAAGAATTGTGGTGAGCAGAGGTAATTGTACAACTCTTCAACGGTCATTCTCTTGGTCTTCGCCCGATTATTTTCACGCTCGGCAGAAATGAAACTTATTTCTTTCTGCACTCGCTTACTCAAATAATTCATGATAGTTTGGCTTTAATATCGTTAATCTCGTATGGATAGAGGAAACAGGCTTCAAGAAACCACTCCTCACCAGAACGAAAATAGTATTCTAATTCTGAATCGTCAGGATGGATGGACTGAAGTTCATTCGTCTTCTCTGTCATCAAACCAGCCTGACGAAGGATGGTGAGATAGGCACTGGCACAGCGGTCTTTGGTGTTGTCAGACCAACTATCCACAAATTCGTCATGGGCAGCAATCTCATTGAACTCCATCATAATGTCAAACTTTGTCAACAGGTGGTCAACGGAATTCCAACGCTTGATGGCCACATTGAAGTGGAAATCAAAGACGAGCTTGTAGGTTTTCAGGATTGCATAGAAAAGACCAGCTCGTTGACCTTCTTCGCTCCATCCCTGCCATGCTTGCCAGAAATGAACGGGTAGAGTTTCAAAACGTCTTTTGAACTCGACAAGGAAGCGTTTACGAGATGACATGGAATTTACATGAAGAATATGATTGTTTTCAATCTCATCCTTCAATAGACTTTCGGCTTCTGGTGACATCAAAACTGGCAAAATGCGTTTGAACTCGTAGAAAAGAAAACCACCTCCTGTTATTGATGCTGTATATGGACTGTTGTTCTTCATTCCTGCTGGTCGGTTTCAATTAGCGTTTGATAGGGTAGGGCAACTATTGTTTCAGAATTTGCCCATCAATGAGTGCAAAAATACATATTTTCCGCGAATATCTACTATTCTCATCATGGATTTTTTAGTCTACTTCATGCATCCTAATAACATTCTTCCCATTTCCCATTTCTCATTTCTCATTTCTTATTTCTTATTTCAAATTTCCCTATTCCTCTTTGCTTCATCAAAAAATCCCTCCCCAAACGCTTGGGGAGGGATTTTTTATATCCTTAATTGTAAGGCGTCGATTCTTGGTAGAAGCGGAGCGTTGGATCAGCAAAAGTCTATCGTCTTTTATCTTCTCCTAACTTCTCCTAACTCCTTTTACTCCTGACAGCTGAAGCCTGCGAAAGTTGAATCAATACGCAAACAGGGGATAATCCTTCATGCGATCGTTCACACGCTGGCGCACGCTGGCAATCACGGCCTCATCCTCGGGGGCGTTGAGCACTTCCTCGATCAACTCGGCTATCTCCACCATCAGGTCTTCCTTGGCACCACGGGTGGTGATGGCGGGAGTACCCAAGCGGATACCGCTGGTCTGGAAAGCGCTACGGGTGTCGAAGGGCACCATGTTCTTGTTCACGGTGATGTCTGCGGCCACCAAGGCTTGCTCGGCCACCTTGCCCGTCAACTCGGGATACTTGTCGCGAAGGTCAACCAACATCGAGTGGTTGTCGGTGCCGCCGCTCACGATGGTGAAGCCGCGCTTGGTCAACTCGTCGGCCAGCACCTTGGCATTCTTCTGAACCTGTTTGGCCCACTCCTTGAACTCGGGCTGCAACGCCTCGCCGAAGGCTACGGCCTTGGCGGCGATGACATGCTCCAACGGACCACCTTGCTGGCCGGGGAACACGGCGGAGTTCAACAGCTGGCTCATCTTCTTCACCACACCCTTGGGAGTGGTCAGACCCCACGGGTTGTCGAAGTCCTTGCCCATCAGGATGATGCCGCCACGCGGACCGCGAAGGGTCTTATGGGTGGTCGAGGTCACGATGTGGGCGTACTTCACAGGATTCTCCAACAGACCGGCGGCTATCAGACCGGCGGGGTGAGCCATGTCGATCATCAGCAGGGCTCCTACGCTGTCGGCGATGGCGCGCATGCGCTGGTAATCCCATTCGCGGCTGTAGGCACTGCCGCCGCCGATGATGAGCTTGGGCTGGTGTTCCTGGGCCAGACGTTCCATCTCGTCGTAATCCACACGACCGGTCTCCTTGTTCAGGTTGTAACCGACGGGCTTGTAGAGAATGCCAGAGGTGTTCACCGACGAACCATGCGACAGGTGGCCGCCATGGGCGAGGTTCAGACCCATGAAGGTGTCACCGGGCTTCAATACGGCCAACAATACGGCGGCATTGGCCTGAGCACCGGAGTGGGGCTGCACATTGGCGTACTCGGCACCGAACAGTTCCTTCACGCGGTCGATGGCCAACTGCTCCACCTCGTCGACCACCTCGCAACCGCCATAATAGCGCTTGCCGGGGTAGCCCTCGGCGTATTTGTTGGTCAGATACGAACCCATGGCTTCCATCACTTGGTCGCTCACGAAATTCTCCGAGGCGATCAGTTCCATGCCTTTCAACTGGCGTTGGTGTTCGCGCTCAATCAACTCGAAAATTTGGTTGTCTCTCTTCATAAATATATAAAATGATGTTTGATGTTTAACATTCAACACTCAACACTCAACACTCAACACTCAACATTCAACACTCAACACTCAACACTCAACATTCAACACTCAACATTCAACACTCAACATTCTAAACCAGTTCCACCTTGTCCATCACCTGCTCCTTGTCGCAGTAATGGCACTTCAGTATGCCGTGCTCCTTGTCTAACACGGTGAACAGGGTCTGCATCGGCTCGTTGTTGGTGATGCACTTGGGGTTGTTGCATCTTACGATGCCACGCAACTCGTCGGGTGTCTCCACGGTCTTCTTCTCCACCACACCATAGTCGCGGATGATGTTCAGAACCACGTTGGGGGCGACTACCGACAGGCGTGAAATCTCATCGTCGGTGAAATAGCGGTCGCTGACCTTGATGATGGCTTTCTGGCCCACCTTGGTCGAGGGGTAGTTGTAACCGATGGTCACCGGTGTCTTCAGGTCTTGCAGACCCAGCAGGTTGATCACCTCGAAGGTTTTGTTCGAGGGTATATGGTCTATCACGGTGCCGTTTTCAATGGCGGCTACCAATCTCTCTTTCTTGTTCATATCATTAAATTCTTCCAAATGTTCAACACTTAACACTCAACACTCAACGCTCAACCCTAAACCCTCAACGCTAAACCCTCAACACTAAACCCTAAACCCTAAACCCTCAACACTAAACCCTAAACCCTCAACCCTCAACACTAAACCCTAAACCCTCAACCCTCAACCCTCAACCCTCAACCCTAAACCCTCAACCCTCAATAATCGTCTCGTCGGCCTGCACATCCTCTAATGTGATGCCTAAGACATCGCAGATGATGGCCTCGCGGGCATACAGACCATTGCGGGCCTGCTGGATATAGTAGGCGTGGGGATCCTCGTCCACATCGAGGGCTATCTCGTTCACTCGGGGAAGCGGATGCAGCACCTTCATGTTCTCACGGGCTCCCTTCAGCATGTCGCGCTTCAGGATATACACGTTCTTCACACGCTCATATTCCATCAGGTCGGAGAAACGCTCCTTCTGTACGCGCGTCATATATAGGATGTCGGCCTGGGCGATGATGTCTTCGCTGAAGTCGGTGTGCTCCTGATAGCGGATGCCGCGCTCCTGGCAATACAGCTTGTATTCCTCGGGCATGGCCAACTCGGTGGGGGCCACGAAATGGAAGGTGGGGTTGAAATGGCGCATGGCCATCACTAATGAATGGACCGTGCGACCGTATTTCAGGTCGCCAACCAAACAGATGTTCAGGTTCTCAAGCGTGCCCTGTGTCTGGTAAATGGTGTAAAGGTCGAGCATGCATTGCGAGGGGTGCTGGTGCGCTCCGTCGCCGGCGTTGATGATGGGTACAGGCGATATCTCGCTGGCATACTGGGCGGCTCCTTCTATGTAATGGCGCATGGCTATCACGTCGGCATAGTTGGATACCATCAGGATCGTGTCTTTCAAGGTCTCGCCCTTCGACACACTCGAGGCCTTGGCATCGCTGAAGCCGATCACTCGGGCGCCCAAACGGTTGGCAGCCGTCTCAAACGACAGGCGCGTGCGAGTGGAGGGCTCGTAAAACAGCGTGGCTACCACTTTGCCCTTGAGAATGTCGCGGTTGGGGTGTTTCTCAAATTCCTGGGCCAACCGAATCATGTAGAGAATTTTTTCTCTCGACATGTCGGCGAAGGTCACAAAGTCATGTTCTTTCATCGCAAATTGGTTCTTTGTTGCAGTTTTCGACGGCGAAGTTACACATTATTTTTTATTTATTTGGCATTATTCAAAAGAATTATTGTAAATTTGCACCGCATTAAGTAAATTTCGGCTTAGACAACCAAGTTTTTTCACATGAGAAGAAAGTTCATTAGCATATTGTGGTGGATTTTGGGCACGTCGGTGGTAGCGCTGTCGCTGCTCTTCCTGGCTATCTGGAACGGATGGATTGGCTACATGCCCGACATCGAGGACCTGCAAAACCCCATCAGCCGCTATTCATCACAGGTGTATTCGTCGGATGGAAAATTGATGGGTACATATTCCACCAGCAGGGACAACCGAATATCCGTGTCGTACAACAATATGTCGCCTCACCTCATACATGCGCTCATTGCCACTGAGGATGAGCGTTTCTATGAACATTCGGGCATCGATTTCATCGCGCTCACACGTGCCGTGATCAAACGCGGATTCATGGGGCAGGAGAGTGCGGGTGGTGGATCCACCATCACCCAGCAGCTGGCGAAACAACTCTACTCCGAAACGGCCCACAGCAAGATGGAACGTCTCTTCCAAAAACCCATAGAGTGGGTCATAGCCATCAAACTGGAGAAAAACTACACCAAAGAGGAAATCATCACCATGTATCTTAACTACTTCGATTTCCTCTATAACGCCATTGGCGTGAAAAGCGCGGCTTTCACCTATTTTAGCAAAGACCCCAAAAACCTGACCATCAACGAGGCGGCCACGCTCGTAGGACTCTGCAAAAACCCGTCATACTATAATCCGGTGAGATACCCCGAAAGATGTAGGGAGCGACGCAATATCGTGCTCTCGCAAATGGAAAAAGTGGGATATATCACCGAGGCCGACTACAACCAACTGGCGGCACAACCCGTGGAACTGCATTTCCGCAAGACGGACAAGAGCCAGCTGCAAGATGGCATTGCTCCGTATTTCCGTGAGTATATACGGCAGTATATGATGGCGGTGAAACCGGAACAGAAAGATTATCCGAGCTGGAAAAAGGCGCAGTTCGTCATCGACTCCATCGCTTGGGAGGAAGACCCGCTCTACGGATGGTGCAACAAAAACCTCAAGCGCAACGGACATCCTTATAATATTAATAATGATGGTCTGCGTATCTTCACCACCATCGACACGCGCATGCAACGCTATGCCGAGGAGGCAGTGCTCGAACATCTCTCGGGCACACTGCAACCGGCCTTCGACGCGCAGACAAGGGGCAACCCCCGCGGACCGTTCTCTTCGCGCATGTCGAGAGAAGACTATGAGCGAGTGATGAACCGTTCCATACGACAGAGCCAACGCTATCAGGTGCTCAAGGCTGAAGGGGCCTCGGAAGAGGAAATCCGTAGGTCGTTCAACACACCGGTCAAGATGACGGTGTTCACCTATCATGGCGATGTGGAGAAGACCATGACGCCGCTCGACTCCATCAAATATTATAAGCAGTTCCTCAGGGCGGGCATGGTGAGCATGGACCCGCGCACCGGAGCGGTGAAAGCTTATGTTGGCGGACCTAATTACCAGTATTTCCAATACGATATGGCAATGGTGGGACGCCGACAGGTGGGCTCGACCATGAAACCCTATCTCTATTCGCTGGCCATAGAAAATGGATACAACCCCTGCGATAAGATACCAAACCGTATGCAGACCTACATCGTTGATGGTGGACGATGGACTCCCAAGGGCGGTGGCGGTCTGGGCAACGGGGCGATGGTGCCGCTGCGCACGGGTCTGGCTCGTTCGAGCAACTGGTGTTCGGCTTATCTCATCAGCCGATTCACACCGCAGTCGCTCGTCGACCTGCTACATAAGTACGGACTCAACAACCCCAACATCAAGGCGAAGATGTCGCTCTGTCTCGGACCTTGCGAGGTGACGGTGGGTGAGATGGTGAGTGGATACACCGCTTTCGCCAACAAAGGCATACGCTCGGCTCCTCTCATGGTGACACGCATCGAGGATAGTGACGGCAATATCATCGCCAACTTCCAACCGCGATACAACGAGGTCATCAGCGAGGAAAGTTCCTACAAGATGCTCGTACTGCTCAAAGGCGTGGTCGAAAGTGGTACGGGTAGAAGGGTGCGCGGTTACGGCGTAAAAGCTGAGATGGGCGGAAAGACAGGTACCACCAACTCCAATGCCGACGCTTGGTTCATGGGTGTGACACCCGAACTGGTCAACGGTGTGTGGGTAGGCGGTGAAGACCGCGATATTCACTTCTACTCCACGGGTATTGGCCAGGGTGCTGCGGCGGCCCTGCCTATATGGGGACGATATATGCGAAAGGTCTATTCCGACGCGAGCCTTAATTATAGCCAAGGGGTGAAGTTTGATGTGCCCAAGGAATTCAAACCATGCGATGAACGCGTCGAACAGACCGACGACGATATTCTCGATGTATATGAATAATCATCTATATTGTTATAAAAGTATAGCCGTTTCGTTAGAAACGGCTTTTTTCTATACCATCATAAGGGCTTTTGCAAAAATTAACAAACAGGCTTCCCAAAATGAAATTTTATTCCCTATTTTTGCAAGCTGTCAGAAATAACTATTGCTAATCTATTAAATAAATGCTATGATAAAAAAACTTACGCTTTTTCTTTTGGTAGCGTTGTTGCCGATGATGGCACAGGCGCAAACATTGGTCACACCGCCGGCTGACGCCGAGGTGGAGGATTGGACCATCTCTTTCGTGTATCACTACAACGACAATGCGGGCGAACAAACGGAGAATATTTCTGAAACGATGGGCGTGGTCTTCGACGGAACGGATGTCTATTTCAATTTGCCCAATCCCATCACGGGCAACGCATGGGTCAAAGGCTCGCTCACCTCGTCGACGGCGGTCTTCCTGCGCTCGCAATTCATCGGTTCGAACAATGGATATACGGGTTACTTCGACGGATTGGCTGACGGTGGGCTCTGCGATGTGGTGTTCTACTACAACAGCGAGCAAGGCATCTTCTCCACCGATTATTATGTGCTCATCAACAGCAGCACGACGGCCAACTCGCCTTGGTGCTACTATACCGATGTGGTGGTCACAAAGGGGTCGGTGAATCCTGACTCATCCCTCACTCCGCCAGAATCGGTCGAACAGGAGGACTGGATCCTCACAGGGCGCAACACCAACCCG
This sequence comes from uncultured Prevotellaceae bacterium, assembly GCA_900316685.1. GTDB lineage: Bacteria > Bacteroidota > Bacteroidia > Bacteroidales > Bacteroidaceae > Prevotella. Next base: position 107,942 of record ONDS01000007.1, read on the forward strand.
AGCAACGAGGCTCAATACGAGGAACTCAACGAGGTGGTAAAAGTGGCCATCTCCGATGGAAATATATGGATACAGGGGCTCTGCGGATACGTGCCTTCGGCTTGGCTCAAGGGCACCATCAGTGGCGCAAAGGCCACTTTCCCGAAACGACAACTCATGGGCTCGGGATACGGATCGCCCGATCTGTATATGATAGGCTACAACGGGGCGGAAACGGACATCGTGTTCGACTACGATGCGGAGAAAGGCACGCTCACCGCACAGGCGTATATCCTCGCAGTGTCGGCGGATGATGTGGCATATCTGCAACTCACCAATGTATATCTTTACAAAAAGGGCGAGGACACGCCCGACCCGACGGAACAGCTGGTCACACCGCCGGCGGGACTCACTACACAGGAATACCAATTCAAGGCCACCTCCATCGAATATGATATGGATGGCTCGGTGGCTGCCATGACACCTGTTACGTGGAACGTGCGCGTGGGGTTCTCAGGACAGGATGTCTATATTCAAGGACTAACCCAACACCTCCCCGACGCATGGGTGAAAGGAACCAAGAACGACGATGCCTATCGCTTCGATGCCGGACAGTTCTATGGGAAAACCAAACTCGGACAGAAATTCTATTTCGGTAGTCTCATCTTCAATAGCTTGGCATCGATGGATATGGCTTGGAACAGCTCAACATTCACCTTCTCGGGCGGCAGTTTCTACCTCATCCTCAATTCGCAACCTGCGGTGAGCGCTCCCTACGAGGTGTATGCAGGGGTCACCATCACAAGGATACCCAACGTGGCGGCCATACCGGCTAATCCGCAGGTCGTAGAGTACCAGCCTTATAACACCGATGCTCAGTATGGCTATGTCTGCTTCAAGATACCTACACAGGACAACGAGGGCAATGGCATACTGATGGATAAACTGGGCTACAATGTGTTCACGGAAATAGGGGGGACGGTCAGCCAAATGACCTTCGAGGCTCCGCTCTACGAGGGGGTGACTTCGCCCATGACCACAGTACCTTATATGTTCGAAGATGGCTATGACTTCTACCGTGGGGGCAGCTTCGTGGCATTGTACGACCCCGACAATACGTTCGACAAGATCGGTGTGCAGAGTGTGTACGAAGGTGGCGGCGTGCGTAACCTCTCCGACGTGGTTTGGTACACCATTAACCAATCGACCGACGGCATAGATGCTCCTGTGTCCGATGATGTGGTGAGCGAATACTGCACCGACCTAATGGGACGAAGGGTGTCGTCTTCCTATAAAGGCATCGTCATCGTGACAAGGGTGATGGCCGATGGCTCTCACCATAGCACAAAGATGGTCAGGCGATAAGCGGCTATCTCGCTTCAACCAATGCAACGGTCCCACTTCGCAAACCAGCAAAGTGGGATCGTCATGCTTTACTTTGGTTAATATTCCCAAATCATTCGTTATTCTCAAAGATTATGATTACTTTTGTCCGTCAATAAAGAATAGAATATGTCAAAATTAATGACTTCTTGGCTCATAGCCTTGCTGTGCCTCTTCTCGCTGACCATAGGGGCGCAAAATACTGATGTGGCAACGGCTCAAACGGCCATGGCTGCCGATAGCGTGGCCAATGAGGAGGACGACTCGCTCGATGCTTCACTCGAACAGGCGGCCGTGCAACAAACGGATACCTTGGTGGCGCCTATGGAGAGCGGCGGACTGCATCAGTCGCTAAAGACGAAATTTATCGAAGGCAACGCTGGATTCATGTCGCTTGTGGCGTTGGCCCTGGTGCTCGGACTGGCATTCTGTATCGAACGTATCATCTACCTCAGCCTCTCGGAAATCAAGACGAAGAAATTCATGGCCGACATCGATGCGAAGATTATCGAGGGCGACATCGAGGGGGCGAAGGACCTCAGTCGTAACACGCGCGGACCCGTTGCTTCCATCTGCTACCAAGGGCTGCTCCGGGCCAATGAACCCATCGACGAGGTGGAACGCTCGGTGGCGGCGTATGGGTCGGTGCAAGCGGCCAACCTGGAAAAGGGATGCTCGTGGATAACGCTGTTCATAGCCATCGCTCCATCACTGGGATTCCTCGGAACGGTTATCGGAATGGTCATGGCTTTCGACCAGATACAGACGGCGGGCGACATCAGTCCCACCATCGTGGCTGCGGGCATGAAGGTGGCACTCATCACCACCATCTTCGGTATCATCGCTGCTCTTATTCTGCAAGTGTTCTACAACTATATCCTCACTAAGATTGAACGGCTCACAGCGGAGATGGAGGAAGCGGCCATCACGCTGCTTGATGCGCTCGTCAAACACCAAGAGAAATGATGCAACTCAATATAAGAGGACAGCAACCGGAAAAAATAGGACGATGGGTGCTATATGCTCTCATGGCGGTCATCGCCGTGGTCTTCGCTCTCTTCTTCCTCGTGGGCTACGACCGTCCCTATGAGGAGAATCCTAATTTCAGCGAACCATGGCTCACGGGTACTGTCGTGTCGTTCGTCCTTTTGCTCTTGCTCGTGGCGGTCATTGTGGCGGTTTGGAGCGTGGTGAAAAGCCTGCACGCACGCCAACGTGAACTCACCAACGACAATGGGGTGCCAGCCCGACGCATCGCGTTGGGAGTGTCCGTCGGGGCGTTGATCATCATGGTCGTCACGTGGCTCGTAGGATCAAGCCGCGAGATGCTCATCAACGGCCATCCCTTCAGCGATTCCTTCTGGCTCAAAACGGCCGACATGTTCGTATACTCGGTGCTCATCCTACTGGCTGCTACCATCGTAGCCGTTATATATTCCTCCTACCGCTCACGACATAACCAACAGACATAATCTCTCCCATCTCAAATTTCCCATCTCCCATTTCCCATCTCCCATTTCCCATCTCAAATTTCCCATTTCATAATTAATAATTCCCCATCGCGAAGCGAAAATTCAACATTCAACATTCAAAATTCAACATTCCAAATGTTTCTCCGTCATAAAAGGTCCGTTCCGCAACTGAACACGGCATCGGTGGCCGATATCTCGTTCATGTTGCTCATCCTCTTCCTCGTGGTCACCTCGATGGATGTGGATAAGGGACTTACGCGGCAATTGCCACCCATCGCCGAGGATGAGGCGCTGCAGGAGAGGGATGTGAACAAACGCAACGTGATGCAGGTGACCATCGACGAACAGGACCGCCTGATAGTGGATGGCACACAGATGGATACACGGCGATTGGGTGAGAAACTCATGATGTTCATCGACAATCCCGACAATCTTTCCGACCTGCCGGAGAAAAGGGAGAAGAATGTTCCCCTGCTCGGGAAGTGCAGCGTGACAGACCGGCATGTCATACAACTTGAGGCGGCGCGAACGAGCAGCTACAACCTGTATTTCCAGGTACAGAACACCATAGTAGGGGCGTACAAACGATTGCGCGACAATCTGGCACGACAACGCTTCCATCGCTCCTACGACCAATGCGACGACAATCAGAAAAAGGCGCTGCGCGAGGTCTACCCCCAAAGGGTGAGCGAGGTATATGCTGAAGGAAAGGGGGAACAGCCATGAGAATCTATCGCCATAAGAAGGGTGGGGTGCCACAGCTCAACACGGCGTCGATGCCCGACCTCATCTTCACCGTACTCTTCTTCTTCATGATCGTCACACACATGCGCAAGGTCACGCTCAAAGTGGAATACCAAGTGCCACAGGGAACCGAACTGACACGACTCACCAAGAAAACGGCGGTGTCTTACGTACATATCGGCAAGCGAAATGGACAAAAGGGCAACGACATGCAGGTGCAACTCAATGATAAGTTCGCCCAGGTGGAAGACATCGCAGGGTATGTGGCGGCGGAAAGGGATAGAATGAGCCCTGCCGACCTGCCTAATATGACAGTCAGTATCAAGGCCGACAGATCAGCACCTATGGGTTTGATTACCGATGTGAAACAGCAATTACGGCGTGCCAATGCCCTAAGAATCAATTATTCGGCTGAGGAATATCACGGAAAATAGAGCTTAAAAGCTTTTCTGATGATAGATTGAAAGTTTTTTTGGCTTTTTATTTGCAAATAGCGAGATTTTAATGTATCTTTGCAGAAAATATATGATACTCCAATTTCTTTACTAACATATAATCAATTATCTAACTTAAAACTTCAAATAATTAATTTACATGGCTCATCGTTTAGACGCTTTGGATAAGAAAATCCTTAGACTTATCGCCGAGGATGCGCGTATTCCTTTCCTTGAGGTGGCGCGTGTGTGCAATGTGAGTGGAGCGGCCATCCACCAACGCATTCAGAAACTGACCACCCTGGGTATCATCAAGGGCTCGCAGTTCATCATCGATCCTGAAAAAATAGGATATGAAACATGCGCATATATTGGTCTGTATCTCAAAAATCCCGAACACTTCGACCGAGTGGTCGAGGAACTGAAGAAAATTCCCGAAGTGGTGGAATGTCACTATACAACGGGGGGATTCGATATGTTCATCAAGATTTATGCCCGCAACAACCACCATCTGCTCAATATCATACATGATAAATTGCAGCCGCTGGGATTGTCGCGAAGCGAGACGGTCATCTCCTTCAATGCGGCCATTGACAGGCAATTGCCCATCATCGACCTGCCTAATGATGAAGATTGACTCCCTTTAAATCCTTTAAAACTTGACATAATCGACGAAGGCATACCGATAGGTGTGCTTCTCGTCGATTTTGTGTTGTTCCTCCTTCTCTTTCTTCCATCCGTCGTAAGGGGGGAAGAAAGCGTCGGCCTCTGCAGGGATGTCGTCAACCTCGGTCAGGTAAAGACGGTCGGCCAAGGGCAACGCTTGCTCATATACGCTGGCCCCTCCGATGATGTATACTTCTTCTTCGGCATCGCAATGGGCAAGGGCTTCTTCCAATGAACGGAAACACTCGCAGCCTGCCAGGGCCTTCGTGCGACGACTCAACACGATGTTGCGACGGTTGGGGAGCGCGCCCTTGGGCAATGAGTCGAAAGTCTTGCGACCCATGATGATGGTATGACCCGTGGTCAACGACTTGAAACGGCGAAGGTCGTTGGGCAACCAATACAATAATTTGTTCTTATAACCGATGGCGCGATTCTTGGCCACCGCTGCTATAATGCTGATTGTCATAATACACTAAACACTAAACATTCAACACTCAACACTAAACACTCAACACTCAACACTCAACACTAAACACTCACCACTAAACACTCACCACTAAACACTCACCACACCAGGGATATGGGGCCAGGGATCGTAGCCTTCCAACTGGAAGTCCTCATACCTGAAGTCGGTCAACTCCTTGACATCGGGATTGATGATCATGCGGGGCAGCGGACGGGGCTCACGAGTGAGTTGCAACTTCACTTGCTCCAAATGGTTCAGATAGATATGCACATCGCCAAACGTATGGACGAAGTCGCCGGCTTCAAGACCGGTCACCTGCGCCATCATCTGAAGGAGAAGGGCATACGAGGCGATATTGAAGGGCACACCAAGGAAGGTGTCGGCGGAGCGCTGGTAGAGTTGCAGACTCAAACGACCCTCGGCTACGTAGAACTGGAAAAGGGTGTGGCAGGGAGGTAAAGCCATCTGGTCTACCTCGGCGACATTCCATGCACTCACGATGATACGACGCGAGTCGGGATTCTTGCGGATAGTGTCTACCACCTTGGCTATCTGGTCGATGGTGCCACCGGAGTAGTCGGGCCATGAACGCCACTGGTGACCGTACACAGGACCCAGTTCGCCCTGTTCATCGGCCCACTCGTTCCATATCCTTACACCATGTTCCTGGAGATAACGTACGTTGGTGTCGCCGCGCAGAAACCACAACAACTCATAGATAATCGACTTGAGATGTAGCTTCTTCGTGGTGAGCAACGGAAAACCGTCGGCCAGGTTGAAACGCATCTGATGGCCGAACACACTGATGGTGCCCGTGCCGGTCCTGTCGGTCTTACGCACTCCTTCTTTCGTAATCCTTTCCAGAAGGTCTAAATATTGCCTCATGATTGTTTTTTCTCTTTTTTTATTTTATATATTTTGTCCTGCTAATCTCTCACCCCTCACCCCTCACTTCTCACCTCTCACCTCTCACCCCTCATTTAACTCCTCACCCTCCACTCTTTCGGATAAAGGTTGTTGGCCCTATTGCCGAGATTTTTTACGAATCCCAATGGCATGTCCTCATAGGTGAGCAGCACGATACCGCGTGGCGCGTCCTCCAACGTGAGGGCTTCACGGCGTAGATAGCTGATGGCCTGGGTGTAGTCTACGGCCACATGGGGGAGAGCGTCGTCACGCAGGGCTGTTGATAGCGCCAGGCGATGGTCTGGCAGAAGGTCTTTGCCCTTTTGTTCGCCGAGGGCCACACCGGCTTGTATGATGCGCAATGATGTCTTTTGTATCAGCGACGACCATCGTTTTGGCAATGCGTATAGGGTGTCGCCCATCTTTCTCAGTTCGTAATCCTCAGCACGATCCAACCAGTTTCTTGCCTCTTGCCCCTTGCTCCATGCCTCTTGCCCCTTGCTCCGTGCCCCATGCTCCTTGCTCCATGCCTCTTGCCCCTTGCTCCGTGCCCCTTGCTCCTTGTTTCGTGCCCCATGCTCCTTGTTTCGTGCCCCATGCTCCTTGCTCCATGCCCCTTTCTTCATAACAGCCATGAACAACCCTTCTCCTCGGGTGAAACCTGGAAGGAAACGGTAGCAGGGGCGGCCGTAGGCTTCTGTCATCGAGCCTTGGATACCCCATTCGCTATCGATGTTGATAGACCATGGGGCGGCATCCAGTTCATCCATCATCCAACGTATATTGTCCTCATTCTCCTCACGGTTGAACGTACAGGTGGAATAAATGAGAAAACCACCGGGACGAAGTACCTTCCAAGCGCTTTCCACGATCTCCCGCTGCAACAGACTGCAATGTTTCACATGCTCTTCCGACCACTCTTCTATGGCTACGGCATCCTTCCGAAACATCCCTTCACCTGAACAGGGCACATCGCAAAGTATCAAGTCGAAGAGCAAACCGTTACGCTCATAGTCCTTGGGGTAGTTGTTAGTCACCACCACATGGGGATAACCGAATTTGGAAAGGTTCTCGGCCAGGATATTGGCTCGTAAACGGATGGGCTCGTTGGCGAAAAGTAGGCTGCCTTGAGGGAGCGCACTGATCATGGCGGTGCTCTTACCTCCGGGGGCGGCACACATGTCCAGAACGGTTGGTTCTTGGTTCTCCAAGATGCTTGCCAACTGCCTCACCACATGGCTTACAAACATCGATGAGGCTTCCTGAACATAATACTTGCCCATGTGGAACAGGGGATCGAAGGTGAACGATGGACGCTCCTTCAGGTATAAACCATCTGGACACCAAGGCACACGTCCATTTATCTGCCAACCATCTGCCTGCCATCCAGGTTGCTTCCAGGGGTTGTATCTTACGCTCACCGTTGGTTGCTCACCAAGGGCGTGCTCCAACACCGACCATCGCTCATCGCCAAGCAATGCCCGGGTACGCTCGCAAAAACTCTCTGGCAGTCTCATCGCTCAATGTTCATACCTGTTTTCTTGGCTATTCTCAAAAATCGATGTCGAAGCCGTCGGGCTCCAACTCCCTACGGTCGGATTTGGTCGATGGGGGCGGGTTCTTCAGGTTGCCGTCCTGGTCGAACATGCCATAGGTGGTGCGCAGCACGATGAACTCGGTACGGCGGTTCAACTGGTTGCACAGTTCTTGTTTCTCTTCATCGAGCTTGGTGATGAACTCCTCGGTCAGTACATCGCCTTCCTTGAGCCAGTCGAAACGCTCGGCCAATTTCTTGCGGATGGTCTTGGGCTTCTCCTTGCCATAACCCACGGGGGTGAGACGGTCGCTGCTGATGCCGTGGCTGATGAGATAGTCGACCACCGACTCGGCACGGCGCTGCGACAAACGCTGGTTGTAAGCGGCACTGCCTTTGTAGTCGCAGTGCGCACTCAGTTCGATGGTCACGTTGGGGTTCTGTTCCAGCAACTTCACCAGGTCGTCGAGGGCGGCGGTCGACTCGGGGCGGAGCGTGGCCTTATCGAAATCGTAGAAGATATTGTCGATCATCACGGGCACGGAGATACTCGCCAAGGGGAATTGCAGCACATGCTCCTCCGACTCCTGCGTGGGCACCACGTGCAACTCTTCCTTGTGGTTGAGGAACCCTTGGCAGGTGGCCATCAGAATGTAGTTCACACCGGGAGTCAACACTTGTTCAAACGAACCGTCACCCTTCACCGAGAGCTTCAGGTTGGTGCCATCGTCGCCCACCATATACACCTGCGCGGCGGGCAACTCATAGCCGTCTTGTTCATACACCCAGCCCTTCACGGTCTGGATAATCTCTGGTTTCTCGAAACTGTAGATATGGTCCCAACCGCGACCGTCGCCTCGGTTCGAACTGAAATAACCGCGGTTGTGTGGACCCTCGAAGGTCATGCCGAAATCGTCGCCCGACGAGTTCAGGGGGTAGCCGGGATGCTCCATGTGCCAACGGCGGTCGTTGCCCACCTTGGCGATGAAGATGTCAAGGCCGCCCAAACCGGGATGGCCGTTGGAGGAGAAGTAAAGGTCGCCGTTGGGGCGGAACGTGGGAAACATCTCGTCGCCGGGGGTGTTGATGGGGGTACCTACATTCTCCACACCGCCCAGACCGGCGCTGGTCAGTCGTACACGCCAGATATCGAGACCTCCCTGGCCACCGGGCATGTCGCTCACGAAATAGAGCCAACGACCGTCGGGCGAGATGGCGGGGTGGGCGAAGCTCGATAGGGTGTCCTTCGACAACTCCAATACCTGTGGCTTGCCCCAGGCGGCATCGCTGCGGCTTGAAGTCATGATCTTGGCATAACGGGGGTATTGGGCGTCGGTCACACATTGCGTGAGATACATCTCTCTACCGTCGACGGAGAAACAACAGGCTCCTTCGTCGAACTCGCTGTTCAAACCGCTGCTCACGGCCTCAGGACGACTCCATTTGCCTTTGTCGTCCTTCTGCGACATGAAGATGTCGGCGGGCTTGGTGCCCGTGATACCGCTCAGCTCATCACCTTGCGCCTCGTTGCGCGTCGAGGTGAAATAGAGTTGCTCGTACTGGTCACCGAAGAGCATCGGCGAGTATTCGGCCCTGCGCGAATTGAACAGCTCCATTTTCTTCACGGTATAGCGTGAGCCTTCTTTCTTCCATTCGGGGGCGTGAAGGGCGGCGGTCAGTCCTTCGCGGGCCAGACGGTTGTCGGGCATGGAGTCGAGGGCTTGACGGAATTCCTGGGCGGCTTCCTTGTAGCTGCCGTTCTTGAGCAACTGGCGGGCGATGGAGAGGTGGGTCTCGCCATCGTCTTGCTTGTAACGTATCACGTTGCGATAGGCGGCGATGGCTTTCTGCGTGGCGTTGATGCGCTCATAGCAATAAGCCATCTTGCGGGATATCTGTCCGCGCCGGGCCCGCTCTTTCGGTGGCGTCTTCGAATAGGCCCGTTTAAATTCGTTGCCGGCATCGTAATACTCTCCCAAGGCGAGATATTTCTCACCTCGTTTGAGATTGCGGTCGGCACTGCACGAACTGATGAGGGTGACCATGGCCACCAACATCATCACGAGATATGTCTTTTCTTTTTTTCGAATCATATTATACCCCAACTAATCTTTCTCTTCTCCTTGTGCCTTGCTCCTTGCTCCTTGCTCCTTGCCCCTTGCTCCTTGCCCCTTGCTCCTAATAATAACGAACTAATCCTCGCTTTATTGTATCATCCTCACCAACCGCCGCTCGAACCGCCACCGTCGTAACTGTCGTCGCCGCCATAACTGCCGCCGTCGCTATCATAGTCATAACTGGAGGAACTGGAGTAGTCATCATCGTCGGTGTAATCATAATCATCACTGTAACTGCCTACGTAGGCTCCACTGGCATAGTAGAGCTCGTCTTTCTTTTTCTTCTTATATATCCAATAGAGCAGGGCTGCCAGCAAAAGGCTGATGATGGTGCCTATGGCTCCAGCTCGATGTGCCTCTTCCGGTGTCAATTCTTCGGTACCGGCGACACGCGAGATGGGGGGCTGACTGACCACACCCTGGCGTGCCAGGTCCTCATATTCCTGAAGCGTGGTGCTGTCGCCGTCCAGATGGGGGAAGCCATCGGCCATGGTGTAATAGAGGGCTTGGGCGGTGCGTATCACGGCGGCGGCGGTGTTGCCGGCTTTCATGTTGGGGATGATGAACTGTTGGGCGATGCGGTTGCATTGCAAATCGGTGAGCACGCCCTGCACTCCTTGCGACGTGGCGATGGTGTATTTCCTGTCGCCCACGGCGATGACCACGGTCACTCCCTTATGCTCGTCGGCGGTGCTGATGCCGTATTTCCTGCCTAAGTCGACGGCGAAACGGTAGGTGTCTTTGTCTTTCACATGGCCCACCAGGATGAAGGCCGACTGGGTGTGCTGCTGATGCTCCAACAGATAGAGGAAACTGTCGGCAAACTGTTTCTGGGCGATACTCAGATAACCGTCGGGGTCGCTCACATACTCGTTCTTGTGCTCAAGGTGTGCCATCGGCACATCGTCGATGGTCCATATCTTTCCGGCATGGGGACGTACCTGTTCCCTGACGATGGTGCTGTCGGTATTGGAGATGAAACGGGTGGGGCCTGATGTCGCTGCATCTTTGTCTTCACCTAAGTCAAAGAGCAGGCCGAGACTGCCTAATAGAAGAAAACCAACGATAAAAGTGGCGCATCCCAAACCGGAATGCATATTTTTCTTTCTCCTTTTGAAACGTGTACGCCGATGGGGCGGCTGCACTCCTGAAGTGGGTGGCTGCGATCCTGAGTCTCTGAGCTGCTGTACCTGCGAGGTGCCTGCCTGTGATTGCAGGAAGGCTTGCTGTGCTTCTTTGTATGCTTTCTCATAAGCTTCCTGGTAGGCCTGTTGGTAGGCATCGCCCTGTTGTTGGGAATAGGGCGGCGGACCGCTGGACGGCAAGCCATGCGGCTGTCCTTGCGGATTGTATGGTGGCTGTCCTTGCGGATGGTATGGTGGTTGTCCTTGCGGATTGTATGGTGGTTGTCCTTGCGGATGGTATGGTGGTGGTGTCTTTGGCATAACTCTTATCTCAAGTTCTTTTTGTTGTTCTCTACTATTGACATCTATCTCCTATAGTTTCTATAGTTTCTATAGTTTCTATAGTTTCTATAGTTTCTATAGCTCCTATAGCTTCTATAGCTTCTATAGCTTCTATAGCCTCTATAGTCTCTATAGCCCCTATATCTTCTCCTAATCAAATGGTATCCTATACTGGCAACCGTTGCGCCAGTTCGAACAGCCATAAGCCGTGCGGCCCTTGATGAGTGTACCTTGTCCACAGAGCGGACAAGGTGTGCCTATAAGGGCGTCGGAGGGCGCAGGTGTCGTTGTAGCGGGTGGGGTGGCAGTTTTCGGAGCGGTCGTCTTCTTCCTCGGGGTGCGCGGCTTGGAGGGCTTGTTGCCTTCGGTGGTTTTGGCGGCGGGTTTCTTCTTGGCCTTCAGGTCTTCTTCCTGCAACACGGTGATGCGGCGATTGGTGGGGTCGGTCATCACTTGATGCACAATGGCGCTCACCTGCTCTTTCAGTTCGTTGATGAACTGTCCGGCATCGTATTTCTTCTGTTCTATCTCGCGCAACTTCTTTTCCCATATTCCGGTCAACTCGCAACTCTTCAGCAAATCTTCGCGGATGAGGTCTATCAGTTCGATGCCGGTCACCGTGGCTACGATGTTCTTCTTCTCCCTGCGGATATAATGACGCTTGAAAAGGGTCTCGATGATGCTGGCGCGCGACGAGGGACGACCGATGCCGTTCTCTTTCATCGCGGCACGCAACTCCTCGTCGTCGACAAATCGTCCGGCGGTTTCCATGGCCTGTAGCAGTGTGGCCTCGGTATAGTGCTTGGGGGGGGTGGTCATCTTCTCGGTCAGCGTGGGTTCATGCGGTCCGCTCTCGCCCTTGGTGAAGGGGGGGAGGATTCGCTCCTCGTCTTTCTTCTTGGCCTCGTCGTCATCACCTTGGCTTACGTCCTTGGCGTAGACGGCACGCCATCCGGCATCAAGTATCTGCTTGCCGCTGACCTTGAACTCGGTGTTCTCCACTTGACCGACAACGGTGGTGGTGGCGAACTTACAGGGAGGGTAGAACACACTGATGAAGCGGCGGGCCACAAGGTCGTATACGTGGCGCTCCATGTCGGTCAGGCCTGTGGCGGCCACTCCGGTGGGGATGATGGCGTGGTGGTCGGTCACCTTCGAGGTGTCGAACACTTTCTTGCTCTTGGGTAGGGGAGCACCGAGCAATGGGGCGACAAGGGCTTCGTAGCCGCGCAGCCCTTTCAGGATGCCGGGACATTTGGGATAGATGTCGTCACTCAGGTATTGGGTGTCGACGCGGGGATAGGTGGTCAGCTTGCGCTCGTAGAGCGACTGGATCGTGTTGAGCGTGAATTCGGCACTCATGCCGAACTTCTTGTTGCAGTCTACCTGCAAGCTGGTCAGGTCGTAAAGACGGGGTGGCGCTTCCGTTCCGTTCTTCTTCTGCACGTCGGTCACGGTGAAGGGCTTGCCGGCGATGGTGGCGAACATGCGCTCGCCTTCTTCTTTTACCGAGAAACGACCTTTGGTGGCGGTGAACACGGTGTCGCGGTAACGTGTAGCCAACACCCAGTAGGGCTCGGGCGTGAAACTGTCTATCTCCTTCTGGCGTTTCACGATGAGTGCGAGGGTGGGGGTCTGCACACGGCCGATGCTCAGCACCTGACGGTTCTGGCCGTAACGGAGGGTGTACAGACGCGTGGCGTTCATACCCAATAGCCAATCGCCGATGGCACGGCTCAAACCGGCAAGGTAAAGCGATTGGTACTCGCTCTGGTCTTTCAGACGCTGGAATCCCTCGCGGATGGCTTCATCGGTCATCGACGATATCCACAGACGCTTCACAGGACAGGTGACCTTGGCTTTTTGCATCACCCAGCGCTGTATAAGCTCACCCTCCTGGCCGGCATCACCGCAGTTCACTATGCTGTCGGCATTCGACATCAACTGTTCGATGACGGCGAATTGGCGTTTGATGCCGTCGTCTTCTATCAACTTGATACCGAAGCGTGGGGGAATCATGGGCAATGAGGTCAGCGTCCAACGTTTCCAGGCGTCGGTATAGTCATGGGGCTCCTTCAGGGTGCACAGATGACCGAACGTCCAGGTCACCTGGTAACCGTTGCCTTCCATGTATCCGCTCTTCTGACTCGTCGCACCTATAATCCTGGCGATGTCGCGAGCCACACTCGGCTTCTCTGCGATACAAACAATCATTAGGGCGTATTACCTCCTCAATACTTTGTGTTGACGCTCAATGGTTACGCCCTTTGATGAATCGCTGGAGCGTACGCCGTCGGGGCGGTACGAACGGGCGGAGGGCTTCTCCTTGTCGATGATGGTGGCTCTCTGCATGTCTGTGCTTTGTCCTGCCTTTACCAGATATTCCGCCTGGGCGCGTTTCATCTGCCTGCGAAAGGCATCGCTGCCCTGGAGGGCGCAGTAAGCGATGCTCGCGGCCACACGGCTGGCATCCACGTCGCTCTGCCAGTGGGCACCTGCTATCACACGGCTCTCTCCGTACATCCAGCCGCGGGCGAAGATGGTGTCGGCACGCATCGGGGCTATCTCAGCCATCAGCAGTGCGCAGGTCCAACCGCGCATGGTATGGCCGGAGGGATAGCTGCCCTCGCCGCGCAACTCGTCTTCCTCGCCTGTGAGCATGGCATCGTCGAAACGTTCAAAGGGGCGCTGGCGAAGGTAGTGGGCCTTGGGCTTCACGCGCATGGCGTCGGTCGTGGTCAGGGCCGTTTCCAGCAGGTTCCAAATCTCTGGCGTGCCTTCGCGGGTCACCTCCAGCCCGAAAGCTCCGGCAAACTGATGGAAGAGTGCTTCATACGACCATATAGCGTCGCCCTTGGCTATCTCCGCCCTCACAGAGTCGGTGCGTTGTTGCTTGCCCCAAGAGTAGCGCATCATATCGTTGGCGAACTCGGGACTGTCGAAACTGGGTGGCGGCGGCAGGCACTTGATTAGGTCGGGCATCTCGTCGACACTGAAATAAGGAGTCACATTGCCTTGTGCAGCAACGTTTATGGTAGCTATCATGGCGGCTACCACCGTAATAAATATCTTCTTCATGATGTGCATTTCTTTTTTTGCGTTGCAAAGTTACGGAAAATCGAGTGGAGAACAAAATGAACTTGTTCATTTTTTATCCCGAGATGTAGTAACTTATCCAAAGTTACGGAAAATCGAGTGGAGAACAAAACGAACCCGTTCATTTTTTATCCCGAGATGTAGTAACTTTTCTTTTTCATCACGAACTATCTCCCCCTCAATTTGCGACTATCGTAGTTTTTCCACCCCCGTTCGCTATATTTTTTTGATGATTCTTCAGTTTTTTTCGTATATTTGCCGACAGATGATAACAAAGCGTCAATAAATATGAGAAAATCGATTCTTTTATCCTTATTCCTGGCCTTGGCTTCAATGATGTACGCCGATGATTATACATATCCGTACCTGGTGTTCACCAATAGCCAAGGACAGCAAACTGCCATCGCAGTCGATGGCTTGGAAATCACAATCTCTGATGGCAACCTGTTGGCTACCAATGCCGAGGGAACGACTACCTTGTCGTTGGCCGACCTGGCATCGATGCAGTTCACGGAAACAGCCGACACGAGCACGGGCATCGACGAACTCAATACTGCCGAACTGCCCGTAACCGTCTATTCGCTTTCTGGCATCGAAGTGGGAACGTTCGACAACGTGAAAATGGCGCAACAGCGTCTCCAGCAAGGTGTCTATATCGTTAAGCAAAATGGTAAAACCGCTAAATTCTGTGTGAGATGAAAAAGGTGCTTTCTTTTATCGTGGCCTTGACGGCTGCCATGTCGGCAGTGGCACAGACGTTGAATGTGCAGGTGGGCGAGGTGACCTACCAGATACCGGCGGCACAGGCCGGGGAGATGCTGTATCAAGGTGGCTCCACCTTGACCATACTTGACAAGGTTTATACCATAGCCGACATCGACAGGATGTATATCGACGGGAGCACGGTCACCGACAATGCGGTGAGCGTGGCCTACAATGGCAATGCTGCCGAGGTGAAGGTGCCGGGAACCCTGGCGAAAAACCTTACCGTCGTGGCAAATGGCGCTCACGTGACCATCGTACAGAGCGCCGACGTGGCCAGTGAGATTACCTATACCCTGAGCGGACAGTCCGACAACGGCTCGTTCTACATGGATGGCAAACTCAAGGCCACGCTCGTAATGAATGGCCTGACGCTCAACAACCCCGACAGCGCGGCCATCAACATACGTAATGGCAAACGTATCAACGTCGAGTTGGTCGACGGTACGGAAAATACACTGACTGATGGCGTCGGGGGACCGCAAAAAGGGTGCTTTGCCGTCAAGGGTCACACGGAGTTCAAGGGGGGCGGCACACTCAACATCACGGGCCGCTCTGCCCACGCCTTCTGGGGAAAAGAATATGTGGAAGTGAAAAAGACGGTGGGTACCATCAATATCCTCGGAGCGGTGGGCGACGGTTTCAATGTCAACCAGTATTTCCAAATGAATGGAGGTACGGTGAACATCGCGGGCGTGGGCGACGATGGCATACAAGTGAGCTATAAGACCGACGACAATGATGTGATTGAGGAGGATGCGGAGAATACGGGCTCTGTCACCATCAAGGGTGGAACGCTCCATGTCGTCACCACGGGCGATGGGGTCAAGGGCATCAAGGCGGAAGCGGATGTCAACATCATGGGAGGGTCTATCAATATCGAACAGACGGGCGGCATCGTGGTCGAGGGCGACGATGTGAGCTACTCCACGGCCATCAAGGCGGATGGCAACATCAATATTTCCGGTTCCACACTCACCATCAATAATACAGCGGAGGGGGGCAAGGGACTGAGTGCCGATGGCGATGTGAACATCGACGAGAGCAACGCCACGACGGTCATCAATATCACTGCCAATGGCAATGGGGGAGTGGCGGATATCGACACCTCGGGCGATACGGGCACCACGGCTTCCTATAAGGTGTATGTGAGCATTCCCACGACAGGTGGAGGTGGCCCGGGCGGTGGCAATAGGGCGTGGACCAACGTCTACCTATATAAGAGTGATGGCACCTTGGTGCAGAAACTGACCAATACAGTCACCAAGTCTACGGGATATTATACCACCACCTTTTATTATTATGACTTCCAGCAGGCGGACAATGGGACGTATTATTTCCAAAGCGACAATTATACTTCCGGTGGCGGATGGGGTGGGGGCACCACCTATACCATCAAGTCGGCCGCTTTCTCCGGACCTACGTCGGGCGCTGATATCTATCTCAGCATATCCAACAGCTATACCACAAGCGGTTCCACACGTACTTACAGCATCACCAACGTGACAAGCACCTATGCCGGCAGCGACGACCTGTCGGAAGATTCGGGCAAATCATACAATGCTGCGGGCATCAAGGCGGATGGTAACGTGACCATCAACGGCGGTACCATCACGGTGAAAAACAGCGGAGAGATGAGCAAAAGCATCAAGTCGAAGGCCACGACAACCATCAACGGAGGCAACATCACGCTCATTCCCAGCGGAGGCATGAGGGTGGTCAACAGCGATGCGTCGTACAGTATGGGGGTGAAGGCGGTGGATTATATCCAGAACGATGGAACGGTGAAGATCACGGCGTCGGGAACGGCAAGCCGAGGCATTTCTTCCACCAATATCACCACCAATGGGGGCACGCTCACCATCACCAATTCGGCGGGTGGACAATCGGGCACTTCCGACGATTATACGGCCAAAGGCCTGAAGGCGGATGCCGATATCGCACTCAATGCGGGCACCATCTCCATCACCATGACAGGTAATGGTGGCAAAGGCATCAAATGTGATGGCGCGTATACTCAGGGAACAGAGGATGGCAACGGACCAACGCTCACGGTGAAGACCACGGGCAGCCGCTTCGGCAACTCGTCAGGCGGTGGTTGGGGCTGGGGTCCCGGCTCTGAGAGTTCGGGTGGTTCGGCAAAGGCCATCAAGGTGCAAGGCACCATTACTCTTAACGGAGGTACCACGGAGGTGAAAACGACAACCGATGGGGCGGAGGGACTGGAATCGAAGACGAGCATCACCGTCAATGGCGGACAGCATTATTTCGAGTGCTACGACGATTGCATCAACTCCTCCGGGAAAATATTCTTCAATGGGGGCATCACGGTATGCTATTCCAACGGCAATGATGCCATCGACTCCAATGCGGGTCAGGCGGGGGCTATCACCATCGGCGATGGCGTGGTACTGGCTTACAGCAGCAGGGGGGCTCCCGAAGAGGGCTTCGACTGCGACAACAATAGTTATATCCGAATCACGGGTCAGGGTATAGCCATATCGGCGGGTGCCAACCAAGGTGGCGGCGGCGGATGGGGTGGTTCCTCCACCACCATCTCCAATGCAGCGCAGGGGTATTATTTCTGCACCAACAACTTGTCGTATGCCGCAGGTCAGTACTACTCGCTTCTGGATGCCAATGGCAACAACTTGGTCACATACTCTTTCCCTGTGTCTTTCTCCAGTTCGCTGTCGCTCATCACGGCGAAGGGCATGACCAAGGGGGGAACCTATCAGGTGAAGTACGGAAGTACGGCTCCCACCGATGCCACCACGGCTTTCCATGGCGTCTATCTGGGCAGCTCGGCACAAGGCTCTAACTTCTTGAAAATGACATCCTCGTCCAACACCTTCACCGCACAGTGACGAGTGATGAGTGACGAGTGACGAGTGATGAGTGACGAGTGATGAGTGACGAGTGATGAGTGACGAGTGATGAGTGACGAGTGATGAGTGATGAGTGACGAGTGATGAGTGATGAGTGATGAGTGACGAGTGATGAGTGACGAGTGACGAGAGGTTGCTCACACGATTACGAATGTGGCATTGGGAATTTTGATGGTCAAGTGACGAATTCAAAATTCCCAATTCCCATTTTTTCATCGCCGAAAGCGACACTGAACGCTCAACACTCAACACTGAACACTCAACACTGCACACTCAACACTGAACACTGAACACTGAACACTCAACACTAAACACTCAACACTCAACACTCAACATTCAACACTCAACACTCAACACTCAACATTCCCAATTTTTTCATCGCCGCAGGCGACAATTCAACATTCAAAATTCAAAATTCAAAATTTTTTATTATCTTTGCCCCGTAGTTATCAATTCCTATAAAAAATGAAGAACATGGATGTTGTATGTTTCGGCGAGTTGATGATGCGACTGGACGATGCCAGCCAGTCGATAGAGACATCTGATCCCGAAGAAGTGAAGTTTGCTGGCAGCGAGGCAAATGTGGCGGTATCGTTGGCCACGCTCGGCGACAGCGTAGGCTACGTCACACGATTGCCCCTAGGCATAGTAGGCAATGCGGCGGTACACCGACTCGATTCTTATGGCGTCGGTACGTCGCGCGTACTACGCTCCGAAGGAAAAATCGGTTCGTATTTCCTCCAGCAGGGCGCGTCGCGACAGAAATCTAAAACAGTCTACGATCGTGATAATACACCCTTCTCGTCCTTACGACCGGGAATCATCGATTGGCATACCATACTTCAGGGTGCCAAGGTGTTCCATACCTCGGGCATTTCGGCGGCCATATCGCAGTCGTCGGCGGATGCCACCTTCGAGGCTCTCGATGTGGCGGATGAGATGGGACTGACCGTGTCGTTCGATATCAACTACCGCAGCGCATTATGGAACTACGGTGCCGACCCCAAGCAAACACTCGTTCGCATGATGCAGCGTTGCGACGTGATGTTCGGCGATGTCATCGAGTTTGAATATATCACGGGAAAACGCATTCCCTTCGAGGCTACATCGGCCGATTACAAGATGGACCTCAAGGCCTACGAAGAGTGGTGCAAGGAACTGCATGCCCTCTGCCCAAGATGCAAACGCATGATCATCGGGATAAGGAGCCAACCCGAACCACGCCATCATGTGCTCACGGCCATCATGATTGCCGATGGCAAGATGATCACTGCTCCCATCCACGATATCAAGGATATCGTCGATCCCGTGGGAGTGGGTGATGCTTTCGCGGCAGGTAGCATACATGCGGCACTGCATTTTGCCGACAATCCGCAGCAGTGGCTTGACTACTCCTTGGCCGCGGCAACACTCAAAAACCAGATACCAGGCGACTTCAACCTGACACCTGATGAGAAAATAAAGGCGCTGGCGGGATTCTGAACTTAGTTCTCCGTCACATCGTCAATCTTCAGATCGCCATTCGATTCAATCACCCTGACTCGAATGACGGTCGTTTTGTTGCTATGGCGGGTGGTCACCCTGAACCAACCATTGCCCGAAGGAACGATGGAGCGGTCGATGAAAGCGCCCGCACTATCATCGATGCTCTGAGGCCAGAACATCCACAGGGCATAACCTGTGCCGTTCAACGGATTTAGCGCATACAACTTATTGGCGCACTTGGTGGTCATGATGGAAAGAAAACCAGTGTCGTTGTTGTCTGCCCACTTGTTCCAGTATTTCTTGTATATCTTCTCTATCAGCTTGATACCCTTCTTCTCTTGCTTGGTGAAATGCTTGTCGGGCATGACGATCGACTGATACTCTGTGGCAGTCGCTGTTTGGGGCAATACCATGCTCAAGGCGAAAGCACTTAGCGCTACTAATAAAATCTTTTTCATATTGTCGTTTTTTAGAGGTTTTCCTTTTCGGCTTCAAAGTTACGAATAATCGAGCGCAGAACAAAATAAACTTGTTTGTTTTTTATGCCGAGATGTAGTAACTTTTCTCTCACACCTCACTTCTTGCCTCACGCCCCTTCAAAATAATTCTCTTGATAAATACTCCTTTTCCATCAAAATTAAGTAATTTTGCAACCATGAACAACAAAAAATCTATTTCCGTACTCTTCATTTGCCTTGGCAATATCTGTCGCTCGCCGGCAGCCGAGGCGGTGATGAAAAAGGTGGCTGCCGACAATGGAATGGACGGGTGGCTACACATAGAGTCAGCAGCCATAGGACCATGGCATGTGGGCGATTTGCCCGACAGCCGTATGCGACGACACGCGGCACGCAGAGGATATACCCTCGACAGCCGCGCCCAGCAGTTCAACGCATCCTTCTTCCAACGATTCGATGTCATCGTGGTCATGGATGAGGAAAACTACCAAGCGGTAAGCCGACAGGCAAGGATGGAAACCGACCGGCATAAAATCTGGCGCATGAAGGACTATTTCGTCCGCTTTAAAGGCGAAACGTCGGTGCCTGATCCCTACTATGGAGGAGACCGCGATTTCGAATGGGCGCTCGACCTTATCGAAGATGGCTGCCAAGGGCTCATCCTACCGCTCCGACAGATTCAGCATCAGTCCTAATCCAACGGTAACCTTTCCCCCTCCTTAGGAGGGATCAGGAGAGGGCATTTCAACAATAGAATCATGAAACAAATACAATTCATCTTCCTCTTTATATCGCTCCTGATTCTCCCAAGCTGCCGACAGGCCAAGAACGAGACGCAGCAAGGAGAAGGCGATACGCTATCCATGGCCTATGCTCAGCTGCTTCATGTGGTCAAGTATGCCGACTACACCACCGTGAGCATCGACAACCCATGGAAGGAGGGACAGACCCTGCACCGTTATGTGCTCGTCGATCGCAACAAACCGATGCCTGATCGGCTGCCCGAGGGTGATGTCATCAAGGTGCCGGTGCAGAAGTCGGTCATCTTCACCACGGCACATTGCCAACTGCTCCGGTTCCTTGGGGCGGATGATAAGATCGTGGGGGTGTGCGACAGCCGCTATATGGTCATCCCTTCCATCCTCCAACGCATACAAGAGGGTGGGGTGGTAGACTGCGGTGACGGCATGAACCCCATGATCGAGAAAATCATCGACCTCTCGCCCGACATCATCCTCCTCTCACCCTTTGAGAATGCAGGGGGATATGGAAAAGTCGAGGAAATCAACATCCCTTATTTAGAGTGTGCCGACTATATGGAACCCACAGCGTTGGGCAGGGCCGAATGGATGCGGTTCTATGGATTGCTCTTCGGCAAAGAGCAGCAAGCCGATGCGCTCTTCGCCCAGGTCGACTCTTCATACCATGCCTTGATGGCGCAGGCGGCGGCACTGCCTAAAGGGCGCTCCATCATCACTGAACGGAAAACGGGCTCGGTGTGGTATGTGGCTGGTGGAAAAAGCGTTATCGGACAGGTCATCAAAGATGCCAACGCGGGATACGCCTTCGCCGACAACGACAAGGCGGGCAGCCTCTCGCTCTCCTTCGAGGCGGTGCTCGACAAGGCGGGCGACACCGACCTATGGCTCTTCAAATACAATGGCGACAGACCCTTCACCTACAGCGACCTCTTGGCGGAGTATCAGGGCTACAGCCAACTCAAGGCGGTGCGCGAACATCAGGTGTATGGTTGCAACGCTTCCAAACAGCCTTTCTTCGAGGAGACACCTTTCAGGCCCGACTGGCTCCTGCGCGACTTCATCATCCTCGCCCATCCCGACCTCTCTCTCGGTTCACCCAAATACTATGCACCCATCCAATAATATGACTCCACCATCTTTCCTCTCCCTCCCTTTGGGAGGGCCGAGGTGGGTTTAATCTTCTAATCATTCATAGTGCAACACAGACTGTTTTTCATCTTCATGACCCTGCTGGTGGTCTGCTTGGCGGCTGTCAACATGTTGGTGGGCTCGGTACATATACCTGCCGCCGATGTATTCGGCATTCTCTTGGGTGACGACTCGGCCAAGGAGAGTTGGCAATATATCGTCATCCAGTCTCGACTGCCACAGGCGGTGGCGGCCATACTCTGCGGAGCGGCGCTTGCCGTGAGCGGACTGATGTTGCAGACGGCATTCAAGAACCCTCTGGCGGGACCTTCCATCTTCGGTATCAGCAATGGTGCCGGACTGGGCGTGGCACTCGTCATGCTGCTCATGGGCGGACAACTGCAGACGAGCGTCTTCTCGGCATCGGGATTCATGGCCATTCTCCTGGCGGCATTCATCGGGGCGATGGTGGTCACTGCCATCATCTTTTTCTTCTCAACCATGGTGCGCAACCATGTCATGCTGCTCATCATAGGCATCATGATCGGATACCTCGCTTCATCGGCCATCTCGCTACTCAACTTCTTCGCGACGGAAGAAGGGGTCAAGTCATTCATGGTATGGGGAATGGGTAATTTCGGCGGGGTGTCGATGACGCACCTGCCGGTGTTCACCATCGTCACGCTGCTCGGACTGGCCATGGCGCTGCTGCTCACCAAACCGCTCAACGCGCTGTTGCTCGGCGAACGATATGCGGAAAACCTGGGGGTGAACACACGGCGTACGCGCAATTTGCTGCTGCTGGCTACTGGACTCCTCACGGCCATCACCACGGCGTTCTGTGGACCGATAGCTTTCATCGGACTGGCGGTGCCACATATCGCTCGCCTGCTCCTGCGCACTGACAATCATCGTCTGCTCCTGCCGGCCACCATGCTCACGGGGGCTGTCGTGGCCCTCCTTTGCAATGCGCTTTGCTATCTGCCCGGCGAACATGGCATCATACCGCTCAATGCCATCACCCCGCTCGTCGGCGCACCTGTCATCATCTATGTCATACTTCGACGACGATAATTTCTCTTTACTTCCTACAACCCCTCTGTATCTCTGTAGTGCCTATGTGGCCCGTGGCTACGGACCGAAGCAACCGCTTCGCGGTCTCCGTCGATGGGGGCGTCGGTGAGTATCGCACGAAGGGGTGGGGCGACCACCACCATGGATGTGATGAACAAGTATTTCCTGAAAACCAACATGCCCGTGGTGCCGTCGCAATACTGGAGTATCGCACATGGTACCGAACCGGGCGAGGTGACACAGGATGAGGAGGGCATGCAGACCATGCGACAGCTGGCACTCAACATGGCGTTCATGATCAAGGCCATCCGATTGGGGCTCCAACAATTCGGCTCCCCCAAAATCCAGGAGTCTCTCGTAGAAACCCATTACATCCGCTAACCCTAAACCCTCAACCCTCAATCCTCAACCCTCAACCTTCAACCCTCAACCCTCAACCTTCAACCCTCAACCCTCAATCCTCAACCCTCAACCTTCAACCCTCAACCCTCAACCCTCAACGTTCAACGTAATCTTGTCTTTCCGCTTCTTCGCCTTGGCCTCATCGGCGGCATAACCCAGCGGGATGATTACGGCAGGCTCCTCGTTGTCCGTCAGGCCGAACAGCTCCTTGCACAACACGGCATCGAAGTTGCATACCCAGCATGTGGCCAACCCTTGTTCCGTGGCAGCTAAACAAAGGTGCTCGACGGCAATGGCTATGTCGATGTCGCCATGGTGCTTGCCGTCGCCTCTCACCCATTCCTCATCATGAAGAACGCTGGCGATGATATACATGGGGGCACTTCTGAACCAATCCCTCGGATAACACCGTTGCAACAAGGTTTTTCCTTCTTCCTTGTCGACGATGCGGAAGCGCCATGGCTGTTTGTTCACCGCTGATGGGGCAAGACGCACACACTCTATGATATAATCCAGTTTCTCCTTTTCCACAGCACGGGCCTGATAGTCCCTGCAA
This sequence comes from uncultured Prevotellaceae bacterium, assembly GCA_900316685.1. Lineage (GTDB taxonomy): Bacteria > Bacteroidota > Bacteroidia > Bacteroidales > Bacteroidaceae > Prevotella. The sequence continues at coordinate 131,722 of ONDS01000007.1, forward strand.
CTGTATCTGTTACTTACTAACTCTAAAAAATTCATAGCTGTTGTTTTTACTCAATTTAATGTATTCAAGTTCCTGCTGTCAATTCCTAATGTCATCTCTTCACTCCTTCACTTATAAGCTATTGTCTGAACTTCCGAACTCCAGAACTCCTAATCCTTTATGTCCAGAATTCCTTTTCGCCGGTATCTTCCATTTCTCCCTCGCATTTCGGACAGGTGCTCCTGTTCCATATCTTGATGTTGGCACTGCCACAACGAAGGCATAACCTACCCACCTCGCTCCTATACGACGGGGCAACATCGGCGATGACGCCTCCCACCACGATGTTTTCTACCGAATGACAGTCGCCACACCACATGGCAGTGATGTGCTGACGGAACAGTCCTTGGCCGTCATACACCTCAGCCTCGTAGCCGCATCGCTTACAGCGATATTTCCTCTTCCATGCCATACTTTCCGAATAGCTTTTCTCACCTAAGTCTTCACACCTTCACTCGATAACTTCCAAAACAATGCATTTGTCTTCACTCCTTATAGATGAGTTGCAAAGATACAAAAAAATCCTTCTTTTGCTCTTTCAAAATAGTTTTTTAGTCCCAAAACTTGTTTGATGGCGAAAAAAGTGTTATCTTTGCTTTCGATATATTAATAAGAACTCGATGATGAAAGAACAAGTTTTACAGGCCCAGAATGGAAGGCGATGACGACTGTCAGCCCTTCGTTGGCTGCATCAGCGAGCACGGTCTTTAGCCATGCGAGCTGTGTGGCGTTGCGCTGCATGCAGTCGAGTCCGATGAGACGTACCTTTTTATTCGTGTAGTCTTTAAACCACCAGTTGTAGCCGTTTTCAGCAGCGTTCGCCGGTTGCTGCACTCCCCAGTTTGCGACGTAAGGCGCAATGAATTGGCATAGCCGGACGTTGAGTTTCGGCCGGAAGGTTTGAGCACTGCGATTTCCGACCACTCGTTGGTCTGCGCCGACTCATTCGTAGCAATGAGTTCCCAGTCTGTGACAAAAGCGTATGGGTACGTGTTGGCGCGGTTCCAGTAGTGGCATTGTATCCTCTTTCCTCTCAGGTCCGACACGTCG
>ONDS01000001.1 GCA_900316685.1 uncultured Prevotellaceae bacterium
CATTGTCCTGACACAGAAACAGTCTTTCTGGCACAGGGACAAATGGGCATATTTTTCAGACACAGGGACAGATGGACATAATTATATATAAAATAAGGAGCAAGAAAAAATTTGGTTTTTCTCTTGCTCCTTTCTTCCTATTTCGTGAATCAAAATCTCCGTCCCCGTGATTCATTTGACGATGGAGGCGCGTATTATCCTGACCGGTTCGAGCGGTCGGTCTTGGTCGTCGGTTTGCACCCAATCTATGTCCTTGACGATATTGAGTCCTTCGACCACTTCGCCGAAGACCGTGTATTGTCCATCGAGATGAGGTGTTCCCCCTACCCTTTTATATTCGTCGCGCACCTCTGGCGTCAGCGTTACTTGTCCTTGCGTGTTCTTGTCAAGTTGCCGCTGTGCTTTGTCGAGCATGGCATCATCATGCCGTTTACCATAAACAATATAGAACTGAGAAGCCGACGACATTCTCTCAGGGTTCACCGCATCGCTCTCACGAGCCGCCGCCAGTGCCCCCCTTTTATGGAAATACTGCGGATAGACGATTTCCGCCGGCACCTTGTGCAGTTCCACCTGCGGAGCCTCTACCGTGCTGTCTCGTTGTGCAGGGTCGCCCACCTGGATCATGAATCCATAGATGACCCTATGGAAGGCTATGCCGTTGTAGAATCCACTCTCCACGAGCCGCAGGAAATTGTCGCGGTGTTGCGGAGTCTCGTTGTAGAGAGCGATACGCACGTTGCCCAACGACGTTTCAATCATCACCTCACGTCTCTCCTGGTCTTGCACCGGCACTTGGTCCTGTTGCTGTGCCTGCGCCTGCAACATAGCCAGGCAGCCAACCACCATCACGATCATTCGCCGTATGAAGGAATCAATACGCATGTTCATCATTCAGGTCCTCCTTATTGAGTTTTTTACGGTCGATGCTTCTCCAAGCATAGAAGATATAAGCCAGCACGAAAGGAATGAGCAGGCTCACCCATGCCATGGTGCGTAGGGTGAACTCGCTGCTGCACGAGTTGGCTATGGTGAGCGAGCTCTGCAAGTCGACATTCGACGGGTAGTAGGCCGTGTTGTTCCATCCCGCGCAGAGCAGGAGCGAGAGCACCACGAGCACCACGCCGATGCCCGCCGGCCATATTCCCTTGATATACGTCTTGCTGACCACCGTTTTCACCACAGCATAGAGCAGAAGCGCCACGCCGATGAGGAAAGGCAGCAGCACGTACCACATCGACAGGAAATTGTCGAGGTACTTGTGTTCGGCCATGAATATCTCACCTGATTCGGGCTGATAGGCGAAGCCGTCCTTGAACAGTGTGCGCACGAGGAAAGCCAGGAAGAGGATGAGGAACGGCACGATGGCCCCCACCAGTCTCACCGATGCCCTGCTACGTATGTTCTCGTCGTCGACATTGTTTATAATATATAATGTGCCGAGCACCCTGGCCAGGAAGAACACCGCCAGTCCGAACACCACATTCCACGGGTCGAGGAGCGCATCCAGTCCGTTGGACGCATTGGCCCAATGGCTGATGACCGGTTGAAGCGAATCGGTGAGGTTCATCTTGTCGACCACGAAATTGGATCCATTGAAGAAGGTGGCCACCGCCCCGCCGAGCAACAGCGGTCCGAGTATGCCATTGATGATGAGGAACCACTGGAACGTCTTGGCGCCGAGGATGTTGCCCAGTTTGTTTTGGAACTCATAGCTCACCGCCTGTAGCACGAACGAGAAGAGGATGATCATCCAGAGCCAGTAGGCGCCACCGAAGCTTGTGCTATAGAAGAGAGGGAAGGAAGCGAAGAAGGCCCCTCCGAAGGTGACCAGAGTGGTGAAGGTGAATTCCCACTTCCTGCCTGTGGAGTTGATGAGCAGCCGCCGTTCTTCGTCAGACCGCCCCAGGCTGAATATCATGGAATTGGCTCCCTGCACGAACATCAGGAACACGAGGAGTGCGCCCAGGAGTGATACGAGGAACCACCAGTAATGTTGCAAGAAATCGTATGACATAGGGGTTGAGGGTTAGGGTTGAGGGGTTAGGGTTGAGGGGGTGTAGTCCGGTCCCTTTTTTATTTGTTTGATGAGGATGCTTATTTCCACGATGAGCATGGTGGTGAAAAGAAGCAGGAAGAGGAAGAAGGTGAGCATGACGCTGCCCGAATTGATGTCGCTCACGGCTATCCATGTCGGCATCATATCCTGTATGGTCCATGGCTGCCGTCCGAACTCCGCCACGAGCCACCCCGATTCGCTGGCTATGTAGACACATGGCACGAGGATGATGGCCAGTCGCAAGAGCCATTTCCTGACCGATATATCCTTCTTGTGGAGCATATAGAGCACCACCATGAAGAAGAGGATGAAGAGAGAGCCGAAACCCACCATGATGCGGAAGGCCCAGAAGTTGACAGGCACGTTGGGCACCACCTGCGAAGCATCCTTGATATATCCATAGCCGAAATACTTCATGTTGGCATTGATGGCGTCGGCATACGCCTTGAGCTGCGCCGTTTGCGCCTCCGAGGGCTTACCCTTTGCCTGCTCCTTCAGTTTGCGGTAAGCGTTGAGAGCGGTGATGGCCGTCTGTCCCATCTGTATTTTCTGTTGGAGCGACGGCTCCACCTCCCCCTGCGCGTTGGTGTACCCCCCCTGGATGATGTCGTTGATGCCCGGCACGAATCCATGGAAATCGTGCGTGGCCAGGAACGACAGCGCATAAGGGATGCCGATGCGCAGAGGCGGTTCCTCGCCACTCTCGTAGTCTGCCTGCCTAAAGGGGTTGACCCACGCCACCGCCGTGAGGCTCTGGTCCGTTCCCCCGTTGTAGAGCGCCTCCATGGCCGCCAGTTTCATTGGTTGTTTCTGCGCCACCTCATGAGCCGACATGTCGCCGGTGATGAATGCCAGAAGCGAGGCCACCAATCCCACGCCAGCCCCAATCTTCATGCTTTTCAGCGCCAGTTCCTTTTCCCGTTTTTTCAGCAGGTACCAAGCGCTTACCGCCACGCAGAACACCGCCCCGACGATCCATGCCGAGGTGACGGTATGGCAGAACTTGTTGACAGCAAATGACGAGAAAGCCACATCGGCGAAGGAGACCATCTCGTTTCTCATCGTATCGGGATTAAACTCGCATCCTACGGGGTTCTGCATCCACGCGTTGGCCACGAGAATCCACCATGCCGAGATGGTGGCTCCCAGTCCGGTGAGCCAGGTGGAAGCCAGGTGGAATCCCTTCGACACCTTTTTCCATCCGAAGAACATGACCGCCACGAAAGTCGACTCCATGAAGAAGGCCACGATACCCTCTATGGCGAGCGGTGCCCCGAAGATATCGCCCACGAACCACGAGTAGTTGCTCCAGTTGGTGCCGAACTCAAATTCGAGGATAATGCCCGTAGCCACCCCCATGGCGAAGTTGATGCCAAAGAGTTTCTGCCAGAATTTGGCCATATCCTTCCACAATTCATTACCTGTCCGGTAATAAACTGTTTCCATTATTCCCATGATGACCGCCAGTCCCAGCGTCAAGGGAACGAAGAGCCAGTGATAGATGGCGGTAAGCGCGAATTGCGCCCTCGACCAATCTATCGTCCCGGCATCGATGTTCATTAACAGATTTAGCATGATAGTTGATGATTTTATGGGGTTATGAGTTCATTAATAAGTGTTTACCGTCGATATCACCGAGCCCTGTCAACCAGTTGTTTCCCCACATACTCCGCCTCATTGCCTTTTCCCGCGTTGGTTTTGAGGAAATTGGGGAAGAAGAAGATTTTGAGTACCACGAAGATGATGAACAGTTTGATGATGATAACCGTCCACAGCGTCTTGCCCAGGGTCATGTTCCTGAATCCATCGTAATAGAGATCGAAAGCCTTATAGAGAAAACCCGATTTTTTCATGCCATGTATTCACCTTCTTGATTGACATAAACTTTCTGCAAATATAACATTTTTTTTCGAGAATCAAGCGTCCACCATCGATGATTGTTCGATTTTTCCAAAAAAATCATAAATTAAAGATATATTAAGGAAAGAACGAACATTATTTTTGTCTGAAAGTCCAAAATATGGTACTTTTGCAACGCTTAAAAGCCCATCAACATCACATGTGTATGAGAATCATTTATAGTTTTCTTCTCTCTGTTTTTGCCGTGACACCCGTTTGCGCCCAGCAAACCCTGACCCTTGACGAATGTAGGGCGTTGGCCCTTGAGAACAACAAGCAATTGCATATCAGCAAGGCGAAACAGGAAGTGGCCTCCAACCTCCGGAAAGCCGCCCGCACGAAATACCTGCCCAAGGTAGACGCCTTGGCGGGATATGAATATACGAGCAGGCAGATTTCCCTGCTCAACGACTCGCAGAAGAGCGCCCTCAGCCATTTAGGCACCAACGCTGTGGGAGCAGGCACCGAAGCTTTGGGCGGGCTATTGACCCAGTTGGTGCAGCAAGGCATCATCAGTCCCGAGGCAGTGCAAGACATCCAGCAGAGGATCGGTCCTATGGCCAGCGAGCTAGCCCAGGGCGGCGATGCCATCGGCCAGCGCATCCGTGATGCCTTCAAGACCGACACCCACCACCTCTTCGCCGGCAGTGTGATGGTTCGCCAGCCTATATACATGGGAGGGATGATCACCGCCCTGAACAACATCGCCGACATCGCCGAGGAGATGGCGTCCAACGACCTTGACCTTCGTCGTCAGGCCACCCTCTACAGCATAGAAGAAGCCTATTGGCTGGTTGTTTCCTTGCGCCACAAGCAACGTTTGGCCCGCAGTTTTTACGCTCTGGTGAAGCAGTTGAACGACGATGTGCACAAGATGATCGAGGAAGGTGTGGCCACCCGTGCCGACGGATTGAAAGTGGATGTTCGGCTGAACGAAGCCGACATGAACATCACGCAGTCCAACGACGGAGTTTCCTTGGCCAAGATGTTGCTCTGTCAGTTATGCGGTTTGCCCATGGAGAGCGAGATTACCTTGGCCGACGAAGAAGCCGACCACATCGTAGGTATCGTGAGCCAACACCAGAACGACAGCATCAGCACCCTTGGCGAAGACCGTCCGGAGTTGCGCATCCTACAGAACACCATCGACATCAGTCGCGAGGGTGTCACGTTGGCCCGTGCCCTCTATCGTCCGCAGATAGCCCTCACCGGCGGTTACATTATCAGCAACCCCAGTGTATACAATGGTTTCGAGAACAAGTTCAAGGGAATCTTCAACATAGGCATCGTGGCTCGCGTGCCCCTATGGAGTTGGCATGAGGGTCGCTACAAGGCCAATGCCGCACGTGCCATGACCACCCTCGCCGAGTTGGAGTATGAAGATGCCAGCGAGAAGATCAACCTTCAGATATCACAGTGCCGCTATAAGCTGTCGGAGGCCCAGAAACGATTAGCCATGGCCACCAAGAACATCACCAGTGCCGAGGAGAACCTCCGTTGCGCCACCTTGGGATTCCATGAGGGCGTGATCAGTTCCACCGACGTGTTGGCCGCCCAGACCGCTTGGCAGTTAGCCCACAGCCAGCTGATTGATGCCGAGACCGAGGTGCAGTTGAGTCAGACCTCCCTTCGTAAGGCATTGGGAGAATTGTGATTAAATGTTGAGGGTTGAAGGTTGAGGGTTGAAAAGGTTGAGGGTTGAAGGTTGAGGGTTGAAGGTTGAGGGTTCTATGGATTATTCACTCACCACTCACCACTCACCAACTCACCTCACATCTCACATTCTGTCGCACGATTTCTATTATTAACAAAAAAACGAAAAAAACAAATATAACATGTCGAAGAAATCACAACACAACAACATCATCCTGGCCATCATCGCCTTTATCCTTGTGGTAGGCGTTGTGGGCCTGATAGGCTTTTTCGCCCTCGACCGTAGCGAAGAGATTATCCAAGGCGAGGTAGAGGTGAGCGAATACCGTGTCAGCAGCAAAGTGCCCGGTCGCATTCTTGAGTTATGTGTCAAGGAAGGCGACTTTGTGCACAAGGGCGACACCGTGGCCATACTCGACGCCCCCGAGGTGAAGGCCAAGGACGAGCAAGCCCGCAGTGTGGAAGCCGCCGCCGCCGCATTGAGCGACATGGCCGCCAACGGAGCCCGCAAGGAACAGGTTACCGGAGCCTACGAGCTATGGCAGCAAGCCAAAGCCGGCCTGGAGATAGCCAAGAAGTCGTACGACCGTGTGCAACGTTTGTACGATGCCGGTGTGATGACCGCCCAAAAGCGCGACGAGGCCTACGCCATGTATAAAGCCTCCGAGGCCCAGGAGAAAGCCGCCAAGAGTCAGTACGACATGGCCACCAACGGAGCCCGTGCCGAGGAACGCCAGGCTGCGGCAGCCAAGGTACGCCAGGCCCAGGGAGCCATTCATGAGGTAGCCTCGTACATCAAGGAGACCATCCAGACTGCCCCTGTCGACGGTGAGGTGAGCAACATCTACCCCAAGGAAGGCGAACTGGTAGGCACGGGCAGTCCCATCATGAGCATCGCCGAGATGAACGACATGTGGGGCATTTTCAATGTACGCGAAGACCAGTTGAATGGTCTGAAGGTCGGCGACACCTTCACCGCCTACTCCCCCGCGTTCGACAAGGAGTTGCGCATGAAAGTCTACTTCATCAAGGACGAAGGCAGTTATGCTGTATGGAAAGCCACGAAGACCAACGGCCAGTACGATTTGAAGACCTTCGAGGTGAGAGCCCGTCCTTTGGATAAATTCGAAGGCCTGCGCCCCGGCATGTCGTTGATCATCCGTGGCAAGCTTGATTCTTCATCCAAGGAATAGAGAACCCCTAACATAAAATAGACATCGACGTGAAGACCATCCGTCAGATATTGCGTATATTCAACCGCGAGTTAAGTATTCTCATACATAACCCCATCTATTGGTTTTGTATGGTTATCTTTCCCGTGGTTGTCATTCTTTTCTTCACATCGATGATGCGTGAGGGTTTGCCCACGGAGTTGCCCATCGGTGTGGTCGACGAGGACAACAGTGCCACCACACGCGCCCTGATTCGCCGTTTGGATGCCTTCCAGACCTCACATGTGGTGAGTCATTACCCCAATATCAACTCCGCCCGTCAGGCTGTTCAGCGTAATGAGATTTACGGTTTCATGTTTTTCCCTGAGCACACCACCGACGACCTGATGTCGTCGCGTCAGCCCAACATCTCCTTTTACTACAGCAATGCCACCTTGGCCGCCGGTGCCCTTATTTTCCGCGACATGAAGACCGTGAGCACCCTGGGCAGTGCCGCTGTGGGGCAGGCGACGATGCAGGCCAAGGGATTCACCGACAGTCAGATCAAGGCCTTTCTCCAACCCATCGCCATCGACCTCCACCCCCTTGGCAATCCTTGGGTGAGTTACAATGTGTATCTGAGCACCTATCTTGTACCCGCCTGTATCATGTTGTTCATGTTCCTCGTGACCAGTTACAGCATAGGCACCGAACTGAAATTCAACCGTTCCAAGGAATGGATATCGATGGCCGGCGGTCGGGGCGGTGTGGCCCTTGCGGGAAAGCTGATTCCCCAGCATATCATCTTCATGTTGGTGATGTTGGGCTATATGATTTACATCTTCGGTCATTTGAACTTCCCCCACCCCGGCGGTTGGGGTGTCATCCTGTTGTTGGCCTTTCTTGCCGTGTTCTCCTCGCAAGGTTTCGGCACCTTTATCTTTGGTATCCTTCCCTCATTGCGCATGTCGATGAGTGTTTGTTCATTATGGGCTGTGCTGAGTTTCACCGTAGCCGGCGGTGCATTCCCGGTGAGCGCCATGGATGCCCCGATAGAAGCCCTGTCGTATCTGTTCCCCATGCGTCATTATTATATGATATACCAGACCTCCATCTTGGGTGGTCATCCCCTGACTGATTGTTGGGTCAACATAGTAGCCTTGGTAGCCTTTGGCGCCCTGCCCTTGCTCGTTTACCGTCGCATCCGCACCGCCATGGTAGAATATGAATATATCCCCTAAGTCGAGCGATGGAACGAAACGAGAGTTTTTTTCATAAGATTATAGAAGGAGTGCACGACATGTGCTACATCTGGAAGAAAGAGATGGCGATGTTCATCCGCGACGAAGGCGTGCTCATCTTCTGCGTCATCGTTCCCTTGGCCTATCCCTTATTGTATTCCTGGTGTTACAACAACGAGAAGGTGGAAGAAGTGCCTGTGGCCGTTGTCGACCTCTCCCACAGCGCGCAGAGTCGAGAGTTCATCCGCAAGTACGATGCCTCTCCCGAGGTGAAGGTAGCCTACCATTGCAACAACCTGAAAGAAGGCGAGGCCTTGGTAGGGCACCAGGCAGTGCGCGGTGTGTTGTATTTCCCTCCCGATTTCGCCACCCGCCTGAACAGGCTGGAACAGTCGATGGTCAGTGTATATTGCGACATGAGCCTGATGCTCAACTACAAGGCCATCTATGCCACCGCCACCTCTGTGTCGCTCGACATGAACAAGACCATCCAGGTGAAGCTGAACCACCATTACACAGCCCATGAAGAAGAGGTAGCCAGCCAACCATTGGGTTACACCGAAGTGCCTATTTTCAATCCCGTGGGTGGTTATGGTCATTTCATCATACCCGCCGTGCTGATACTCATCATCCAGCAGACCCTGCTTTTAGGCATCGGCATGTCGGCAGGCACCGCCCGTGAGACCAACCGTTATCGCGACCTGGTGCCAGTGAGCAGGCACTACAACGGTATTTTCCGCATCGTGCTGGGCAAGTCGTTGTGTTATTTCATGGTCTATTTGGTCATGTCCGCCTATCTGACGATGGTCGTCCCCCGCCTGTTCAGCTTCATCAGTTTTCCCGAGCACCATGCCTTGCTGGGATTGATGATTCCTTACATCTTGGCTTGCATTTTCTTTGGCATGACGCTGAGTTGCATCATCCGCTATCGCGAGAATGTCATCCTGCTCATCGTGTTCACCTCCATTCCCTTGCTGTTTCTCACCGGAGTGTCGTGGCCCGAGTCGGCGATGCCCGGTTTCCTGCGTTCCATCGCCTATCTGTTCCCCTCGACTTTTGGTGTGCGCGGTTTCGTGCGCATCAACACGATGGGAGCCTCGCTTGCCGATATCCAGCATGAGTATCAAATGTTGTGGATCCAAGTAGTGGTTTATTTCTTCGCCACCTGCCTTGTCTACCGCAGCCAGATACTCCATGCCCGCCGTCATGCCTTAGAGCGTATGGAACGTATCAAGGAAAAGACACGGCAAGCCCGGCAAGCGAAAGAAGGAACTATCCAATGACATATCACCATCGAATCCTCCTTGTTGTATTGCCGTTATGGATGGCCGTCACATCGTTTGCCAACCAAGCCGACACCATCCCCATCACTTTCTCGAACGGGCGCATTCTCCTGCCTGTCGAGGTTGACGGCAGAGAGCACCGTTTTGTTTTTGACACGGGATGCAGTTGCGGCTTGCTCTTCACCGACAAAGCCGTCAGTTTGAAGAAGGGCGGCCTGTTCTCCTTCGCTTTCGTGAGCGATGCCGCCGGTCATGTGAAACTGACCCGCAAGAAACGTCTCCCAAATCTTCGTATCGGCACGCTGAGGGTCAAGAGGTACCCTGTCATTATCAGTCCCCCCAACAGCATGATGCGCCAGGAGTACGACTGCCAAAATATCGTAGGTTGCATCGGCGGCGACCTGTTCGACAAGAAACGCATGGTGAAGATCGATGTGCGCCGCGGCGAAATGGTGGTCAGCGACGACCCTACGCTCTTCGCCGGGGAGAGCGGTTTCCGCATTCCTTTTGAGACGGAGATGCATGTGCCTTATGTCATGGTGAAGACGCGTGCCGACAAAGAGCGCCGTTATATGTTCGATACCGGTTTCCCGGGCATCATCACCGTTCGCGCCAAGGATCTGCTTTCCATCGACACCCTCGACACCGCCCTGGGAGCCACCAATGCCGGCATCTACGGGCAGACCCATTCGCAGTCGATAGCCAAGATCCACCTCGACAGCATCAGTATCGGCGGTTGCGTGTTTCGCGACATCACCACCAACGTACAATCGTCGAACAGTTCAAGCATCGGTTCCCTTTTCCTGAAATATGGCACAATGGTCATCGACTACATCCATCACGAGATCATCTACCAGCCCTATGAATACGACCGTGGCATCACCATCGGCAACCAATACCACAACGTGGTATTGATGTTCGATGGCAGTCATTACAAGGTTACCTTGGTATGGGAAGATACCGATGCCTGGCGTCGTGGCATACGCGTTGGAGACCGTCTGACACATATCGACGGCATTAACATAGAAGACAATCCCTGTGCCTACATGAACCTCGACATGAGCCAAGAGCATACGCTCACGCTGGTGTCGGAAAGCGGTGAGGAGAAGGAATTGTATATCAAGAAGAGGATGTGAATGCGGGGTTAGAAAGAGGTTGGGACATTGTTTGACAAACCACCCCTGCCCCTCCTTTGGAAAAGGAGGGGAGATGTTAGCATACTTTGAAATATTGACCTCCCCTAACCTCTCATGTAGGAGGGGGACTGGTTACCTTGGGAAAGGAGGGGAAAAAGTTAGGTTGCTATTACTTCGCTTCCACTCTTTTTGTTGGAGCCTGTTCGCGGTTACGCCGATTGACGGTAGTGACCACGGCCTGCGCGAAATTGATGAACGCCAGACCCGAAGCGTTTTCCGAATCGAGTGCCGCCGGCACACCCTCATCCCCCTTCTCACGTATCGACTGCACCAATGGAATCTGCGCCAGCAGAGGCACATTCTTCTCCTCTGCCAATCGCTTACCACCCTCTTTTCCGAAGATATAATAACGGTTGTTGGGCAATTCAGCAGGTGTAAACCAAGCCATGTTCTCCACCAGTCCGAGAATAGGCACATTCACCTTATCATTCTGATACATGTCGATGCCCTTTCGCGCGTCCGCCAATGCCACTTCCTGCGGTGTGGTCACTATAACCGCCCCTGTGATGGCCAATGTCTGCAGCAAGGTGAGATGGATATCACTCGTGCCCGGCGGAGTGTCGAGGATAAGATAATCGAGCGCCCCCCAGTCGGCATCGCCTATTAGTTGCTTGAGCGCGTTGGATGCCATTCCCCCGCGCCATAAAGTAGCCGTATCGGGATTGACAAAGAAACCTATGCTCAGCAGTTTCACCCCATATTGCTCGATGGGTTCGATGAGGTCGCGTTCGCCCACCCTCACCGCATAGGGCCGTGCATCCTCCACATGGAACATCTTAGGCATAGACGGTCCGAAGATGTCGGCGTCGAGCAGTCCCACCTTATATCCTAATCGCGCCAAGGCTATGGCCAGGTTTGCCGCCACGGTACTTTTTCCCACTCCACCTTTTCCGCTACTCACCGCCACGATGTTTTTCACCTCAGGCAGCAACTTGTCCGGTTCGGGTCTTGCAGCCGACTTATATTCCGGTGTGACGACCACCTCCACCTCTTTTCCTACATGGAAATGAATGGCTGCCTCGGCCGCCTTCAATGTTGATTTGAGGAAGGGATCTGTATCGCGGGGGAAGATGATAGAAAAGGACACCTTATTGCCGTCGATACGTATATTGTCGGCCACCATCTCACTCTCCACGAGATTTTTTTTCGTTCCGGCATAAGTGACTGTAGCCAGCGCGTCGATGATTTGTTTGGGATACATGTGAAGATTAAAATATTAAATGATTGAAATATTAATGATTAAATATTTAAAATATTGAGCGTCAGTTGAATATGTAGCGCAGCGTGAACATCACCTGATAGGTCGAACTGAGGGTTTGGAAATTTTGGAACGTCTTGGTGTGACGTTCCCCATTGGCCAAGTTGTAAGTGTATTTCCCATCGCTGGAATAAGAGAGCAGAGCGTCGTGAGTCACCTGTTTGAACACTCCCCAGTCCTTGCACAACAGGTTGGGCAAGTTGATGATGTCGACCCCCAGTTGCAACGTGTTCTTGGTCTTTCCGACAGCAAGATAGAACTCCTGCATGAACTTGAAGTCGAGTTGGTGGTGCCACGGCATCTTCGCCCCGCCCCTCTCGGCATACATACCCTTTCGGTTTTTCAAGTAATCATCCTGCTGTATAAATGTCCAGAAGTCGTCGCGTTGCATCTGCGCCGTATACACCTGTCCGTCGACGGTGCCATTGTCTTTGAAATCCCAATTCTCAAGTTCCTCCCTCGATGCCGGCACATAGATAAGGTTACCCGGAGCCGAGGGGTCGCCCACTACGTTGGAACTGAATATATAGGAATAGCGGCTGAAGGAATAGTTGCCTAAGAAGCCGTATTGATAGCCATCATAGAGCAAGCTGAATGTAGACGAGGCGTTTTTGCCCTCGTTGAGTTTATAATTCAAGGCCAGGAGCAATCGTCCGGGAGCGACGAATGTAGCATATCCTCTTTCATTCTCATTCACCCCATTGACCGAATAGCGGTAAACGCCATACGAGGCCGACACTTGGTTGCCAATCCCCTCAGTATAGGTTTTCGCCTTCGACAAGGTGTAAGAAGCGGTGAGGTCGAGTCCGAAGTCGAAAGCCTTATGCAGCTGGAATGTCAGCGACATGTAGTAAGCTTTGGCACCGGCGTTTTCCAAGACATACGCTCCCAGCCCTGGCGAGGTGAATTGCAAATCGGGATAATCCGCTTGGCTGCGGTATGTGCTCATCTTATGACGTATGTCGCCATGTCCCAGGTCTATGGTCGACGAGCCATCCCAATACACATTACCGTTGGTCACCACCACAGGGTTGAGGTCGCGGTTCATCACACCTTCAACGGTGAAGTCGATATCTCCCGGCAGTTTGGCATCGAAAGCCAGCGATGCCTTCCACGACATCGGCCTCTGCAAGTCATCCGCCAAAATGGTAGGTTCTGCGGGCACCTTTATCTCGCTTGTCGCCCCTATTTGCTGTAGCATTTCGTCTTGGTTGGTGGTGAGCGAGGGCATTGTCTTTCCATTGGCTTGTGTGGCTATATAGGTGGTTTGTCCCATGCCCGAGTTTCCCACCGCCGAGAGGAGCCACACAAAGGGTATGCGGCCCACGAAGAGTCCCGTACCACCTCGCAGTATATACTTGCGTTGTCCCGTGATATCCCAGTTGAAACCCAGACGCGGTGAGAGACTCACACTATTGCCTGGTAAATTGTCAGTGCGGAAATGCCTTCCTCCGAAATCTATACTGTAGAAACCAGGGTTGAAATTGTTGTCGAGCGAAGGATAAGACGGCCATTCCATGCGCAGTCCAGCCGACAGGCGCAGGTTGTCGTTGAGCGTCAAGTTGTCTTGCAGATACAGCGACCACTGGTTGGTAGACATCGTCTGTTTGAAAATCGAGTGGTCGGTCCCATTGCCGTAGGTGATGGCGAAAAAGCGTGGTTTGGCGTTGAACACCGAAGCCCATTCCCCGTTGCTCACCTGCTGTTGCGAGGCCTCGAACACGTAGTATCCAGCCGCTGTCGGCGCATATTGGTTTACTGCATAGTTATGCTCATATTGTATGCCCGCGAAGAGATTGTGTTTGCCTAAATGTAAGTTCACCTCGTCGGTGATGACCGTTGTTTTTGTCTGTGTGAGGTTGCCGTAGGTGAATATGTCGCCGGTCTGCGCCCATGCCGGGAAGTGACCCTGTCCGTCGTCCATCACCACCTCGACCACCGGCACCGACATTCCGAACTCATTCGAACGCGGTTGGTCCTGGAAGGAATAAGTGGCTCGGAGCGTGTTATGCACCTTGCCCAATTGGCTGTTCAGTTCCGCCGCCAACGAAGTGAAGCGATACTCCGAGAAAAAGCGGCTCGACAAGGAATTCATACAATAATACGACCCCGTGCCGTAAGCGTTCTGGTTACCCCCGTAAATGGCCGTAGCCTGGTTGCTACCCATCGATCGCGAAGAATTGGTACTATTTGATACCTTGCGGTTGGAATTGTTGAAGCGGACATTGAATTTATGATTGGCATTTATGTTCCAGTCTATGCGCGCCAAGATACGGTATGTCGGTGATTTAGCGTTGAAGCCCTGCCATGCTCCTGTATTGATGCCGTAGTTAGCCAGCAGATAATCGGACAGACTTTGCAATTCCGAAAGTTGCGGACGGTGGTTGGTCGTGCTGTAGGGAGTAGACCCGTTGCCCGCCCTGTCGAGCGGTCCCGCCGCCACATTATCCTCTATCTCTCCATTGATGAAGAAGAAGAGTTTGTCTTTGATGATAGGCCCGCCGAATGTCAGTCCATAAGTATTGGTGTGTCCATCACCCAATTTGAGATCCACATCGCCCACCTTTTTCCCTTTGAGCGCATTGCTTGTGAGGTAAGAGTACAGCGACCCTTTGAACTCGTTGGTACCACTTTTGGTCACCGCATTGACCCCGCCGCCCGTAAATCCGCTTTGGCGTACATCGTAAGGAGTGATGGAGACGGTCATCTGTTCGATAGCATCGAGGGAGATGGGCGTGCCCCCTCCCGGCATCAATGTCGTACCCAATCCGAAAGCATCGTTGAACGACGCGCCGTCGATAGTGACCGACGACTGCCGGTAGTTGCCTCCACCTATGGAGAGCCCCGACGCCGCACTGCTTTGCGGTGTTATCCTGATGAGGTCGGCCACCGACCGGCCTATGGAGGGCATCACCGACATGCGCTGTGCGTCGATTGAGGTGACGGTGCCCGAACGGTCAGCCCTCAAGGTCTTATTGTCGTGGGCCACCACCAGCACCTCGGCGAGCGTGGCATCCTCCTCATCGAGTTCGGTATCGATGATGATTGTCTGTCCCAAGGGCAGCTGTATGTCCTGAACACATTTCGTTTGGTATCCTATATAGGAAAAGGTCAGTTCGTAGGGTCCTCCCGCCCTCAATCCCGAAAGGGAATAGGAGCCATCGAAATTGGTGATGCCCTGATATTGTGAGCCCGAAGGCCGGTGCTTGGCAGTTACCGTAACACCTATGGCTTCCTCGCCGGTATTGGAAAACACCACCCTACCTCCAAGTGCAGATGTGGTGACCTGTGCCGAGATAACCATGGCCGCCATTATCATGAGCGAGCACGCGAAAGATCTTTTCAACAATATATCCATGATAAATAAACATCAATGTCAGAGAGGGCAAAATTAGTAATAATAAATGAGATTACCATTTATTTATCCTTTTTTTTGAGAAATCGGAAATAAGTAGTATTTTTGCAAAAGCATTCAACCATCAACACTCAACCTTAAACCAATTCATGAGGAGAACGATATTCATGCTTGCAGTTGCGCTGATGGCGTTGTCCATCGACTGTCAAGCGCAGGATGAACCATTTTGGTTAGGTGCCGACATCAGTGGCACCACCGCGTTGGAATCCAGGGGTGTTCAGTTGTACAACGCCCAGGGAGAGCCCCGAGAGAACACCGCCCTGATGAAAGAACTAGGTATGAACGCAATTCGTCTGCGTGTCTGGGTGGATCCTCCTGGTGGGTTCTCATCTAAAGAAGACATGCTTGTGCTGGCCAAGCGCGCCCAGGCCTTGGGCATGCCCGTGATGGTCGATTTCCACTATAGCGACTCCTGGGCCGACCCCGCCAAGCAGACCATCCCCCGAGCTTGGCAAGGCATGAACCTACGCCAGATGTGCAAGGCCCTGGCCCGTCACACGCTCGAGACCCTCCGGCTGCTGAAGAAGAACCATATCGATGTACGGTGGGTACAGATAGGCAATGAGACCACAGGTGGCATGTTATGGGAGATGGGGCGCGCGTGGCCCGACATGACCAACTACGCCCTGCTGAACAACAGCGGCTACGACGCCGTGAAAAAAGTCTACCCCCACGCCCAATGCATCGTGCATCTGGATTGTGGTGCCGTACTCTCCCGCTTCCGCGATTTTTTCAACGCCCTGCGCGATAAAGGCGGCAAATGGGACATCATCGGCATGAGCGTCTATCCTTATTGGGATTTAAAAGACCACCACGTGCATGTCGAGCGTGAAACTCTCGAAAACGCTCCGAGAAACGCCTACTACTTAGCCATGGAGTTCGGCACCGACGTGATGGTAGTGGAGACCGGCTACGAGAGCAGTCGTCCGGAAGAAGGAAAGGCCTTTCTTACCGAACTGATAAGAAAGTTGCGCAACGAAACCGAGGGGCATTGTCTTGGAGTTTTCTACTGGGCACCCGAGGCCGAAGAGCCCTATCCCCTGGGAGCCTTCAAGAACCATCGTCCCACGGTGATCATGGATGCCTTTTCGAGTGATGAGTGACGAGTGATGAGTGATGAGTGACGAGTGATGAGTGACGAGTGACGAGTGATGAGTGACGAGTGATGAGTGGCGAGTGATGAGTGACGAGTGACGAATAACAAGCGATTATGAAAAAAATACTATTTACCATTTGCCTTTTGACGGCCATCATATCCGGCCGTGCCGAGAACTACCCCTACAGAAGTGATGCGCTTTGGGTGACGGTACCCAATCATGCCGACTGGCTTTACCAGACCGGCGAAGACGCCATCATCGAAGTGCAGTTCTATAAATACGGTATACCACGCGACGGCGTAGTCAACTACTCCGTGGGCACCGACCTACTTGAGAGCGACCACCAGGGAATGGCATCCCTGAAGAACGGGCGAGCCAGCATCAACATCGGAACGATGAAGACCCCTGGATTCCGCGACCTGCGCCTACAGATAGAAGTGGACAACCAACGATACACCCACCATGTGAAAGTAGGATTCTCGCCCGAGAAGATACAGCCCTTCACCCAAGAGCCCGCCGACTTCCTCGGTTATTGGCGGCAGGCCATGGAGAAAGACAAGAAATTCCCGTTGAAATACACCAAGGAGTTCATCCCCGAGATGTCCGACGGCACCACCGACTGTTGGCTCATCCATCTTGAACTGAACGCCCAGGGCCAGTCGCTCTACGGTTATCTGCTGATGCCCAAGGATGCCCAGCGAGGCAGTTGTCCCGTAGTACTTACGCCACCCGGAGCTGGAGTGAAGACCATCAAGGAAGTAACCTCACGCCCCTATTATCAAGAGAATGGTATGATACGTTTCGTGACCGAGATCCATGGTCTCGACCCCCGTATGCCCGAGAGTTATTTCGAGGAGATGCGCCGCGCCTTCGAAAGCAAGGACCATGGTTATCTGACCCGAGGATTAGACGATCGCGACCGTTATTACATGCGCCATGTTTATTTAGGGTTAGTCCGTTGCATCGACTTTCTCACCTCGTTGCCCGAATGGGATGGCAGCAATGTGATCACTATGGGAGGCAGTCAAGGTGGCGCCCTGTCGATTGTAGCCGCCGCCCTTGACCACCGCGTCACCCAATGCGTGGCCAACCATCCCGCCCTGAGCGACATGGGAGCAGGCAGCACAGGTCAGACCAGCGGCTATCCCCACTTCCGCGCTGACCGTGGTCAGTACACAGAGGCCACATTGCGCACCATGTCGTATTACGACGTGGTGAACTTCGCTCGGCATATAAGCTGTCCCACATACTTGACCTGGGGATTCAACGACAACACCTGTCCCCCCACCACCAGCTATGCCGTATGGAACGTGCTTCAGTGCCGTAAGACCTCACTTATCACCCCCATCAACGAGCATTGGACCTCCGACGCCACCAACCGGGCACAGATGGAATGGATTAAGGGAAATTTGAAATGAGAAATATGAAAACGGCATTTGTGAGAGATTCATTGAGTCTGCAGACCCTTTTCGCCCTTTTGGTCGTTGTGATGCTGGCGGCTTGCAGTCAGCAGGAGAAGAGCACTTATGTAACCGTAGAACAAGAGGGCGGTCCCACCCTTGGCTATTCACCTCAGTCGGGTGTTAAGGTGCTCACTATCGACGGGCTGAAATTCAAGGACCTGAACCGCAACGACAGCCTCGATGGTTACGAAGACTGGCGTTTGTCGTCGCAGCAACGTGCCGCCGACCTGGCCTCAAAACTATCGATAGAAGAAATCGCCGGCCTGATGCTCTACAGCGCCCACCAAGCCATCCCCATGAGCCAAGGCAAGGCCTATTCGCCCGCCCACTACGGCGGCAAGACGTTTGAGGAGAGCGGAGCCCAAGCCAGCGACCTGACCGACGAGCAGAAAAAGTTTCTCAAGGACGACCACCTGCGTGCCGTGCTCATCACCTTCGTGGAGAGCCCTGCCGATGCCGCCCGATGGAACAATAACCTGCAAGCCTTTGTAGAAGGTCTCGACCACGGCGTGCCCGCCAACACCAGTTCCGACCCCCGCCATGAAACCAAGGCCAGTGCCGAGTTCAATGCGGGAGCCGGTGGTCAGATATCCCTTTGGCCCAGTTCATTAGGTCTTGCCGCCACCTTCGACCCCCAATTGGTGCATCAGTTTGGCGAAATAGCCTCGGAGGAATATCGCGCCTTAGGCATCGCCACCGCTCTGTCACCCCAGGTCGACGTGGCCACCGAACCTCGTTGGTGGCGATTCAGCGGAACGTTCGGAGAAGATCCTCAGCTCTCCACCGACATGGCGCAGGCCTATTGCGACGCCTTCCAGACCTCTCCCCAGGAGTTGTTGACCCGTGGTGAGAAGGGTTGGGGCCGATTGAGCGTCAATGCCATGGTGAAGCACTGGTATGGCTACGGAGCCCAGGAATCAGGGCGCGACTCCCACTTCGCCCACGGCAAGTTCGCCGTATACCCCGGCGGCAACCTTGCCATGCATAAACGTCCCTTCACCGAAGGAGCTTTCAAACTGTCCGGTGGTACGTCGATGGCTTCCGCTGTCATGCCCATCTACAGTATTCTCTGGAAGCAGGATCCCTCCGGCGAGAACGTGGGCGGCAGCTACAGCCGCTGGCTCATCCAGCAACAGTTGCGCGATGAGGCCCATTTCGAAGGTGTGGTATGCACCGACTGGGCCATCACCGCCGACAACACCGCCATGGACTATACCGGCGGTGGCAAGCCCTGGGGCGTGGAGAAACTCAGTGTGGCCGAGCGCCACTACCGCATCCTGCAAGCCGGAGTCGACCAGTTCGGTGGCAACAATGAGATAGGCCCCATCGTCGAGGCTTACCACATGTGGGAAAAAGACTTCGGTAAAGAGAGTGCGCGTCAGCGTTTCGAGCTGTCGGCCCGTCGTCTGTTACTCAATATGTTCCGCGTGGGACTATTTGAGAATCCCTACCTCGACCCCGAGCAGAGTACGCAGACCGTAGGCAAGGCCGAGTTTATGGAAGCAGGCTATCAGGCGCAGCTCAAGTCGGTGGTCATGCTCAAGAACCACGGAGGCACTACCCTACCCTTGAAGCAACGTCAGAAGGTGTACGTGCCCAAGCGCCACTTCCCCGCCATCCCCGCCATCTGGGGCGGCAAGTCGGAAGAAAAGACCGACTATCCCGTCAGTCTCGACCTTGTGAAGAAATACTTCGATGTGGTAGACAGTCCCGAGGCTGCCGATTTCGCCCTCTGCATCATCGCCGAACCCAGCAGCGGCATCGGCTATTCAATGGACGAAGCCAAGAACGGTGGCAACGGCTACGTGCCCGTCAGCCTGCAGTACGAAGACTATACCGCCACCGAAGCCCGTGCCGTAAGCCTGGCAGGCGGCGACCCTTTGGAGCAGACTACCAACCGCACTTACAAAGGCAAGACCATCAAGACCTACAACCGCGACGACCTGTTGCTGGTGCGTCAGACGAAGGAGTCGATGGGTCAGAAACCCGTCGTTGTAGTGGTCGAGGTCAGCAGGCCCCTCGTGTTGGCCGAGATAGAACCCTCGTGCGATGCCCTACTCATATCCTTCGGCGTACAACACCAGGCATTGCTCGACATCATCAGCGGTCAGGCAGAGCCCTCCGCCCTGTTGCCCTTCCAGATGCCCGCCGACATGCAGACCGTGGAAACTCAGCGTGAGGATGTGCCCCATGACATGCGCTGCTATCGCGATGCCGACGGTCACACCTACGATTTCGCCTACGGCCTGAACTGGAAAGGCGTGATCAATGACGAACGCGTCAGGAAATATGGGAAATGAGAAATATGAAATATGAAATAATGAAGAGAACAAGTTGGTGGTCATTCGCCACATTTATCATCCTTTGCTCGGCTTGTGCCGCGAGTCGAAACACCCAACCATCTATCGCTGTCAGTCCTACGGACGACAACAGCCAGTTTGTGAGCATCAGCGAGGCCGTGCCCGATGCCATCCTCGAAATCCGCTACTACAGCACCTACAATTTCGTAGGAACGCGCATCGACGGCTACGAGGCACCCACGGCGCTGCTCACCCGTCAGGCTGCCGAGGCTCTGCGTGCCGTCAGCGACGATGTGCGCCGCCAGGGCTATCGTCTGAAGATATACGACGCTTATCGTCCGCAGAAAGCCGTCGACCATTTCGTGCGTTGGGCCGCCGACCTACCCAGCACCACGATGAAGCCCTACTTCTATGCCGACCTCGACAAGAGCGTGCTCTTCGTTCAGGACTACATCGCCGAGAAGAGCGGTCACACCCGCGGCTCGACCGTCGACCTGACCCTTTTCGACATGCGTACAGGCAAGGAACTCGACATGGGCGGTACCTTCGACTGGTTTGGTCCGGAGAGCCATCCCGATTTCTGCGGCAATCCTGAGACCGGCGAATATACCGGCGACAACTCGAAATCGCCCACTGACCGCAGCATCACCGCCGAGCAGTTCGCCCACCGTATGATCCTGCGCCGTGCCATGCTCGCCCACGGTTTCAAGCCCCTCTATTCAGAGTGGTGGCACTTCACATTGAAGGACGAGCCCTACCCCGACACCTACTTCACCTTTCCCGTGAGGCAACTGGTGGGGAGATGAGAAGGATACCATGTATGATAGGAATAAGGTCGAGTTCCGTACGGGGAACTCGACCTTTATTAGTTGTCAAGGGTGAGGGTGCAGAGAGAGAATTCTGACATTCCCTAACCCCTTCTGTAGGAGGAGGACTGGTTACCTTCCATATAGAAACATCTATTTTACCTCCATTTTGCGGGCGGGCACGAGGGCACCACCCCTACCACAAACCAACACTTTGTAAAAGGGGGGAGAGATATTACCTTAGTAGGAGGAAGAAGAATCGGCCGATTCACGATGATGTGAACCGGCCGATTTCGAATACTAAGAGTTAGTTGATTAAGTTATTTGATCATCACCTTGCGGGTCTGAGCGCCATCGTTGATGATGTAAACACCCTTGTTGAGGTTCATGTTGGCCGCTTCGCCCGAATAGACCATCTGTCCGGCGGTGTTGTAGACCTGCACCGATCCGTTGGCGGCGGGAGCGTTGACCGTCTGTATGCCGGAGATGATATCGAGTCCTGCGCCATCGCTGCAGTCGTCGCCATCCACCCACATGCAGGAGAAGACCCAGCGGTTAGGGATGAGGGCGAGGCGTGTGCATTCGCCCGTGGTGATGTCGATTTGATAGAGGCAGGTATCATACTTGCCGTTGGTGAGCCACTCGCTGTCGGGCAGCTCTCCCCACGAGCCATAGCTGTTGATACCCTTACCACTGTTGTAATAACCATTCCAATAGAGGATATTAGGATTGCTCTTGGCGAAGCAAGCGCTCTGACGTTTGTACTTCGAGCAGTAGCCCAGGGCGGGGTAAGGATTGACCTCCTCATAGTATGTTTCGCCTGATTCAGGGTCGACAGCCGGTTTGGCCACGGTGACCATGAGACCCGTATTGAGGTTGAACTCATAGATTTCGGCACCCGTCAGCTCATTGTCGATATTGCGCATCTTTCCATCCTCGCCGATATATCCGCTGGTT
The DNA here is from genome assembly GCA_900316685.1 of uncultured Prevotellaceae bacterium. Classification (GTDB taxonomy): domain Bacteria; phylum Bacteroidota; class Bacteroidia; order Bacteroidales; family Bacteroidaceae; genus Prevotella. The sequence goes on from ONDS01000001.1 coordinate 21,779, forward strand.
CCACCGCTGGTGATAGCGAAGGCCCTGCCCTCGGAGTTGATGGCGAAGGCCACGAAGTTGCGGTAATAAAGACCCGGGGTGATGGGTGTCACCTCCATGGTCTTGAGGTCGATGGTGCAGAGGCAGTAGCCCGCATCGGTGCTGGTGGCATCGCCATCCTGGTCGACAAAGAAATCCGGGTCGCTGGTGATTTCCTCACCCAGTTGCACCTCGGTGAGATAGAACAGTCCATAGACCTTCCCGTCGAGGGGATTGTACGACATGCCTGCCGACTCGATATTGCGAGCCTTGGGGAAATAGTCTTCCGGTCCTGTGAGCATATCGCCCGTAGTGGCATCCCACTTACGTACGGCGAAGAGCACATCATCCTCGGTTGACTGCTCATCACGCGACATGACCGTCACGATCTTGCCATCGACGTAAGCAGCCCCGGAGTTGCCATTCATCAGGTTGAAGTTATTCGCCCATAGCGCCTTGTCATTGTCGGTATATTGACCCCCGCTGTAGAAGTCGGAGATAACCACCGGCGGTTCCTTCACCGGTGTAGAGAGAGCGGCACCATCCCATGTCATGGCATATATGCCCTGTTCGACAACGAAGATCGCCTTTCCGAGTTGAGAGTTCCAGCCCACATATTGTGTTTCCATCTGACGGGTTTCACTACCCACTTTATAACGGTTGTCATGTCCCACACCCTTGATTTTGAGTTGGGCCATCATCGGCATGGCCATCATCGCAGCCATTGCGGTCATTAAGAATAGACGTTTTTTCATATTTTCGTTTGTTTTTGTTATTATTCGGTTGTATAGAATTTGAAGGAGTTAGAAGAAGTTAGAAGGAGTTAGATGACAATAGCTTAGAACCCTTCATCAAGGTAATGTCCTCCATCTTCATTTATCTTCCCTTATTCTGAAGATCTCAATTTGTCTGAACCATTATTCATCATAGATGAGGTAGTGGTCCACCTCCGCCCAGAAAGCCTCATTGGTTCCGAACTCCCCATCATATTCCTCATCTTCGGTGGGTATCACGCTCTGTTGTCCCATATCCTTGTCGAATCGGGTATTGGCCATGATACTTTCCTCCTCTATGCCAAGCATTTTCAGTTGCGGTACGATATATTTTCTTTTCATTTTGAATTGATTTTTTATATTCAGTTTTATTCGTTAGTTGCAGATATGATTATTTGACCACGTATTTCTTTCCATTCTTCACATAGACACCCGAAGGCAGGGCCTTGCCAGTGTTCATCTTACGCCCACTGAGGTCGTAGACCACACCCGGCTCATCGTTGAGCACTGAAACCGAGCTGATGGCAGTAGGCACGCCTCCATCGCTGAACACCACATCGTATTCGGGCGCCGAAGCATCAGGCATATCGAAGTAAGCCCTGAAGGCCCGCAGCGATGCCGTGTCGGTACCACGCAAGATCCTACCTGTTTCGGGAACCACACCGTATTTACCTTGCATGTCGGGAGCGTCGATGGGAGCATACACCGGCACGAAGGTAGCCCCGTCGGTAGTCACGGTGTAGGGTGTCTGCGCATAATAAGGCACCTCCACATCGGTGAAGAGCAAGGGTTCGGTGATGTCTTGTGGTAGGTAGAGCACATAAGCTGTTGCCGCTTCGAGTTCGGTCACAGGATCGAAGGCCAAAGCCTGTCCATCCATGCCCTTATATTCATACGCCTTGGCCCCTTCGCCGAAGACGCTCAGGTCTGTCACGTTGAACGGCATCACCACCGTGTTCCATCCCTCCTTGCCATCATATTTGACGATGACGGCATCGTATTTTCCCGCCACCACGGTGTTAGCCACCGCGTCGTCGAGTGTATAAGCCGGCAGTATAGTAAGCGAAATCACTTCCGTCGTGATTATTTCCGCTTCGGTGTACGCCGAGGAATCGTCGACGGGTAACGTTTCACCATACGTCACTTCGATGTATGCCGAGGCATTGTCGACGGGCTCAGCAGGAATGTACGTGAACGTCAGCTCCTGCGATTCGTAGGCATTGACAGTGCCCGGCTGTGTAGCCACCGTGACACCGTCGATATAGAGCGAAGCCGTAAATTCCTCATTCTTGCCCGCCATTTCGCGGATGGTGGCCGATGCCGTATATTCGGAATATTGCCGTCCTTCGGCAGGTATATCCACCTGACTGAACACCAGCTGATGGTCGATGGTGGCCAGACGGTATCCCGCCATGGCATCGACATAGATGTTATAGCCTTTGAAACGGAACATATAATTGCCTGGTGCGATGTCGTCGACCAGGAACAATTGGTAGTCGTCGGTCAGGTCGTCGTTGAAATTCTTCACCTCCGTCCAGGTTTCTCCCCAGTCCGTCGACATTTCCATCGACAACTCCTTGAGCCAACTCGAACCTTTAGCCATGAAAGCGAATTGCTCACCCTCGCCCACGGAGAGCATCGGAGTGGTGATATATTTGTCGTTGCCCGAGAAAGCCTCGCCGTTGACGAAGGTCCATCCATCAGTCGTCCATCCCTCAGGCAGGGCATTATCATTGAAGTCGGCAAGCATCTGCTCCGGGTCGCAGACATAAGCGCTCACTGCAAACGAGGCGTCGTCTTGCCCATCAGCAGTCACCGTAACGACACCCTCCTGCATACCGAGAGCGTTGGGCAAAGCCTTGACGAAGATATTGGTAGTAGCCTCGGGAGCCACCGTAGTAGTCTCTACCGACACCTGGAAGTTGGCGTTGTCGACTGTCGCCAAGATATTGGTGAGATCAGCCGTACCGATGTTGCCAATCTCCTTGGTGAGCGTCTGCTCCGCATTGATCATCCCGAATGCCAGGGGATTGACGTCGATGGTCATCTGTGCGCTTTGCGAGAGTGAGAGTCCGTAGACATCGTCGATGAGCACATACTTACCCTGTATGGCTAAGAAATGGGCGTTGGCAGGAACGTCGACCACCACATCGCCCCAGACATCCCTCTGGTCGGGTGTTATCTTGGTGACTTGCGTAAATGCACTGTTGTCGGTGGAATATTTGATGGTCAGTTCACCATAGGTGCTGTTGAAGTTATACTTCAGGTAGAGTTTATCACCCTCTTTCACTTCCACCATCGGGCTGAAGATGCTCTTGTTGTTGTAATCGGCGGTAGCCACTCCTTCGTTGATGGTCCATCCTTCCTCCACAGTCCATCCTTCGGGTTCAGTCTCGAAGTCGAGATAGATTTTCTCCGGGTCGCGGGCTATGCCCTTGATGGAAATCGCCACATCGTCCATGTCAGTCGACGACACGGTGAGCGTCCCCTCCTTGAATCCATAGTCACCCTCACCATAGGTCTGCGTAACGGTGAAAGGCTCCACCTGTCCGGCAGCCACTTCAAGCGAGGCATCGGCGCTATAGCCCGCGGGCACGATGAAATTGTAAGTGCGAGAGGCCGCGCCATCGTTTTTGATATAGAACGTCTTGTCGGCGGCAGTACTCTGGAATCCATAGTCGTAAATATCCGTCGACACCCTTTTCGAAGCCTCAGCATCCTCATACACCAGGATGGCTGTGCCCGAAGGAGCCTCTTCGTAGATTTCCGCCGATATATCGTCGATACCGGCGCGGATCATGTTGATACCCACGAGTTTGCCACTCGTACCGAGGTCCACCGTGTATTGCGTCCATGTGGTGGTGAGGTTGCTCAGTTCGAGCAGGGTGCTTTTTTTGGTGTAAGTGCCCTCCGACTCCTCCAGTTCCCAGATGTTGACATAGCCTTTTGTCGACGAGCTCGACGATGTTTTCCTTGCCCAGAAAGAGAAGGAGCCCGTCAGTTTGGTGGGTATGGCGATAAACGCCGCGTTGGAGGCGCTATACGATGCCTCGAGCGACTTACCACCCGTATGAGCTGTGGTCCACAGTCCGTAATTGGTGCTGCCGGCATATCCATAGATAGACCCACCAACCACTTTCCATCCATTCGACAAACCATACCCATAGCTCCATGAGTTGGCCAACGGATTGCCTTCGGCATCTGTCAATGCCACATCCTCAAAACCTTCCGTCAAGGTATCCGCTTGAAGTTTTGTGACCGAAAAAACAGATAAAATGATAGCAAATAGGTATAATTTGTTCATATTGTTAATAGATTTAAAATAATTATTTCCGCAAAAATACGAAAAAAAATTGGTTTTTCCACTCTTCGCCCCAACAATTCTTTTCATTTTCGGCAAATTGTCATTTTTGAACAGAAAATGCAAGTTTTTCGCGTATAATTTTGCGGTTTTGCCGAATTTGAATACTTTTGCATATCAAATCGTTCCATGAAAAGGATAATCCTCCATATCACCCTGCTCCTTGCCTCCTTATATATTATTAGCGGCACGGGAGCATACGCGCAAGCCGGTGCCGACAGGCAATTGTCAGCAGCAGCTATTTGGGAGGATTGCGAACGAGCCCGCAGCTTATGCCATTACGACACCTTGCTCACGCTGTCGACCCGCCTGCAAAGCCTTGCCAGCGAGTCGGGCAATGAGCGTTATGCGCCCTACGCACTCTTCTACCAAGGACTGGCCCGTTTGTTCACCGGCCAGAAAGACGAAGCCATGCGTTCGTTGGGCGAAGCCTTCGAGACTGCAGAGGAGGCGGGCAACGACTCTGTGTTGGCCTTGGTGACCAATGCCATGGGCATCTACCATGCGATGACCGAGAACAACAACTTCGTAGCCCAACAATATTTCTTCCGAAGCCTGGAATATGCCGAGAAGTCGCATTACGAACAAGTGAAGGGCCGCGTCTATGGCAACCTGCTTATCCTGACCCATGCCGACAACGACACCACAGGACTGGAAAACGCGCAGAATATCTACGAATACGGCAAGGACCACGATGATTTCGAGCAGACCTTCATGGGAGCCTACTACTTGGCCATGTATTACAACCTGAAGGGAGAAAACGAACGTGCCGTGAGTTACCTTGACGAGTCGCTCGCTCTTTATGACCGTTACCGCTACGACGACGTGGCCTCCGTCTACACCCTCTACGCCAAGGTGAAGAATGACTTGGGCGACCGCTCGGGTGCCCTGTCGTATGCCCAACGAGCCATCGACCTGGCCAAGGAGTACAACCAAGCGTTATTGCTGCCCGATGCCTACCTGCAGTATGCCCTCATCCTGCATGACATGGGCGAATATGCCCACAGCAACGAAGTGGCCCAACAAGCCCTCATGGCCGTGGAGCAGTCGTCGAGTCGTACGAAAAGCATCCCCTGCTATCAGCTCATCGCCCGCAACTGTCAGCGTTTGGGAATGAAAGACCAGGCCCTGAGCTATCTGGAGCGCGCCAACAACGCCATGGACACTCTCGCCCGCATCAACATGTCGCGTCTGCGCCATGAGTACGACATCCTGTCGGATATCAACCAGAAAGAGCAAGATGCCCGAGTACGCAAGCAACAGATGGCCGACCAACGTAAGCTCAACCTTCTCTTGATCGTTGCCACCCTTGTGCTGGCCGGTTTGCTGGCTGTCATCTGGGTGAACTACCGTCGGCGCAACCGGTTATACAAAAACATCGTCATTCAGAACTCCCATGCCATCACCCGCCATGATGAGCTACAATCGCGCATCGACAAGCTGGAAGCCCTATTGGAAGAGCAACAATCCAGCAATGCCATGGAGGGAGAGACAGCCGTTGACGCCGAGAATCCCATAGAGATGAGTGAGAGTGAAGCTGTGAGCAATGACTGTGCCAAACCCCGCTCGTTGGTCGACGACGAGGAGCGCGCCCAGGAATTGTATGAGCGCGCCTGCATGCTGATGGAGAAAGAACGGTTGTTCGCCGACCCTCAGCTCAACCGTGAGCGTTTTGCAGAGCTTTTAGGCACCAACCGCACCTACTTAAGCAAGATACTGAAAGAAAAGAGCGGTATGACCTATCTGCAATTCGTGAACAGCCACCGCATCAACGAGGCCATCCGCCTGCTCTCCGACCCCAACACCCAATTGCCACTGAAACAGATATGGAACGACCTGGGATTCAACTCGCCCGCCACCTTCTACAAGCAGTTTCAGCAAGCCGTGGGCATCACTCCTTCGGTCTACCGCAAGCAGGTGATGGAGGTTGAAAGATTAAAAGATTAAACAATCTACAACGATATGAACACACTTACACCACTTATAGCCAAGGAATTGAACCTAAAGAAAGAGAGTGTAGACAACACCTTAGCGCTGTTGGACTTAGGATGCACCATCCCCTTTATCGCCCGTTACCGTAAGGAACGCACGGGCGGGATGAACGAGGTGCAGATAGGTGCCGTGAAGGACCTGTACGAGCGCCTGACCGAATTGCAGAAGCGTAAAGAAACCATTCTCAAGACCATCGAAGCACAGGACAAACTCACTCCCGAGCTGCGTCAGCGTTTAGAGAGTTGTTGGAACGCCACAGAGATAGAGGATATCTACCTCCCCTTCAAGCCCAAGCGTCGCACTCGTGCGCAAGTGGCACGCGAACAAGGTCTCGAACCTCTGGCCACCCTTCTACTGTTGCAGCGCGAGAAAGACCCGTGGCAAGCCGCCCGTCGGTTTGTCAAAGGCGAGGTGGCCGATGCCGAGGCAGCCATCCACGGAGCCCAGGACATCATCGCCGAGCAGGTGAGTGAAGACGAGCGGTCGCGCCAGACCGTGCGTCAGGGTTACCGCCAGGGAGCCATCATCCGTTCGAAAGTGGTGAAAGCCAAGGCCGACAGCGACGAAGCCAGCAAATACTCCGACTATTTCGATTGGGAGGAGCCCCTGAAGCGTTGTTCGTCACACCGACTGCTGGCCATGCGCCGCGGTGAGAGCGATGGCATCCTGCGCGTGAGCATCACCATCGACGACGAGCAATGCATCGACCGTCTCGACCGCCTGTTCCTGCACGGCTACGGTCCATGCAGCCGTTTGGTGGGCGAAGCCGTGGAAGACGGCTACAAGCGTTTGCTCCGCCCTTCGATAGAGACCGAGTTCGCCTCGGAGAGCAAATCAAAGGCCGACGAGGAAGCCATCCACGTGTTCGTCGACAACTTGCAGCAGTTGTTGTTGGCCGCCCCGCTGGGCCAGAAGCGCGTGATGGGTATCGACCCTGGTTTCCGCACGGGCTGCAAGGTGGTGTGTCTCGATGCACAGGGCAATTTGTTGCACCACGAGGCCATTTTCCCCCATCCACCAGTAAACCACCGCATGCAAGCCACCGTTCATGTGGAACAGATGGTGAAGGATTATCATATCGAAGCCATCGCCATCGGCAACGGTACAGCCAGTCGTGAGACCTCCGACTTCATCCGCGACCTGCATTTCGACCATGCCGTGCAGACCTTTGTGGTGAGTGAAGACGGCGCCTCCGTCTATTCAGCATCGAAAACCGCCCGCGAGGAGTTCCCCGACGAGGATGTGACGGTGCGCGGCGCCGTGAGCATCGGTCGCCGCCTGATGGATCCTCTGGCTGAGTTGGTGAAAATCGACCCCAAGAGCATCGGTGTAGGACAGTACCAGCACGACGTAGACCAAGGGAAGCTGAAAAAGAGCTTGGACCAGACTGTGGAGCACTGCGTCAACATGGTAGGTGTGGATTTGAATACCGCCTCGCGCCACCTACTCACCTACGTAAGTGGTCTGGGCCCTACGCTCGCCCAGAACATTGTAGACTACCGCAAGGAGCATGGTGCCTTCACCTCGCGCGCCCAATTGAAGAAAGTACCTCGGTTGGGTCCCTCTGCTTTTGAGCAGTGCGCCGGTTTCCTTCGCATCCGCGACAGCAAGAACCCGTTGGACAACAGTGCCGTCCATCCCGAGAGTTACCATATCGTGGAGAAGATGGCCAAGGACTGCGGTTGCACAGTGGCCACGTTGATGGCCGATGCCGAGAAACGTAAGGGCATCCGTCTGAACGATTATGTGGAAGGCGATATCGGTCTACCCACGCTGAAGGATATCATGGCCGAGCTTGAGAAGCCCGGTCGCGACCCACGTGCGCAAATAGAAGAGTTTGAGTTCGACCCCAATGTGAAGGAGATGGACGACCTGGTGGAAGGAATGGTTCTTCCCGGCATCGTTACGAACATCACCAAATTCGGTGCGTTCGTCGATATCGGTGTACACCAAGACGGTTTGGTGCATGTGTCGCAGATGGCCGACCGCTACGTGAAAGATCCCAGCGAGGTGGTTCATCTCCACCAGCACGTAAAGGTGAGGGTGACGGAAATAGACCACCGCCGAGGGCGAATCTCGCTAAGCATGAAGAAGATTAAATGATTAGATTAAAGGAATAAAAAGGGGTGTGATTATTTACAATACGACCATCCCCTCCTTTTCGAAAAGGAGGGGATGGTGATTCTCTACTTGGCATCGTCTGCATCGAGTCCTGCTGCTATGCTCCTGTCGCAAATGGCTATTTGCTGGTTGAGCGCGGTGAGGTCTGGCTTTTCGCGTGTGCGCACCAAGAACTCAACAGCCTCCATATAGGAGAATCGAGCCTGCCTGAAATGATATGTTTTGATGAGTTTGTCGCCCGTCTTGACATACCGCATGAAGAGTCTGCTGGCCAGGTAATATTCACCCTTCTTTTTCTTGTCCTGCTTACGATAATAGTCGTAGGCCGTGCCCAGTTCCACTGTTTCCGTTTTCTGTTCTTCCACCACTTGTGCCTGTGCCATAGCCATCATGGGGAGGAAGAAGAGCAGTATGATACATATTTTTTTCATTGTCGTATAGGTTTTATCTATGGATATTTCTTGTTGACGCTACAAAAATACTCAAAAAAACAAGAAGTAAGAAATAAAGGAAAGTTTTTTTTCTTCTGGATGTTGAATTTACAAAAAAACGCCATCCTCGTTTGAGGATGGCGCGAAAGCGTATGTTGAGGTTTTCTTACTTCACTTTCTCTACGATAGCCTTGAAGGCATCGGGATTGTTGACGGCGAGGTCGGCGAGCACCTTACGGTTGATCTCGATACCAGCCTTGTGGAGTTTACCCATGAGTTGCGAATAACTCAGTCCCTCGATACGAGCGGCGGCATTGATACGCTGGATCCACAGTGCGCGGAATGTGCGTTTCTTGTTACGACGGTCACGATAAGCATAGGTGAGACCTTTCTCCCAAGTATTCTTCGCTACAGTCCAAACATTCTTGCGGGCACCAAAGTAACCTTTGGTAAGTTTTAAGATGCGCGTTCTTCTAGCTTTTGAAGCGACATGATTTACTGATCTTGGCATAATTTTTTTTCCTTTAAATGTTTGACTTAGAATTAACGAAGGCAGAGCAAATCGCGCACCTGCTTGAGATTTGACTTGTCGACGATAGCCTGGTGAACCAGATTACGTTTCTGCTTCTTGGTTTTCTTCGTCAGGATGTGGCTGTGGTAAGCGTGATGTCTTTTCACCTTACCTGTACCGGTGAAACGGAATCTCTTCTTCGCACCGGAATTGGTCTTTACTTTTGGCATTGTTTTTTATTTATTTATTGTTAATAATCGGCGGCAACGCATATACCGGGCGTTACGCACCATTCTATTTTCGTTGAAGGGTTGAGATGTGAGAGGTGAGTGGTGAGAGATCAGTCTTCTTTGTTCTCGGTGAGTTTCTTCAAGGCGTCGGCACTGATCTTGGCATTGGCAAACAAGCCGCCGTTGGCAGGCATCTCGGCATCGGGTTCTTGTTGTGCAGTGTTCTCCTTTGCCTGTTTGGCCTGTTCGCGTGCTTCTGCCTCTCGGCGCTCACGATCCATCTTCTGTTGGCTTTTTTTCGCCACTCCCGCCTTTTTGGGAGCGATGAAGATAGCCATTTTCTTACCTTCGAGTTGGGGCAGCTGTTCTACCTTGCCATATTCCTCGAGGTCGTTGGCGAAACGTAACAGGAGCACCTCACCTTGTTCCTTGAACAGGATGGAGCGACCCTTGAAGAAGACATACGCTCTTACCTTGTTGCCCTCTTCGAGGAACTCCTTGGCATGTTTGAGTTTGAATGCATAGTCATTCTCACCCGTCTGGGGTCCGAACCGAATCTCCTTCACCTCTATTTTCACCTGCTTGGCCTTCATTTCCTTGGCCTTTTTCTTCTGCTGGTAGAGGAATTTTGAATAGTCGATGAGACGACATACAGGCGGTTGGGCATTGGGTGATATCTCCACCAAGTCAACTCCTTGGTGCCGTGCCATTTCCAACGCCTGACGTGTGGGCATCACAGAAGATCCCCCCTCGCCTACGATACGTACCTCACGCACGCGAATCTGCTCATTCACGCGGTACTGATTCTGTTTTTTGTCGTTCTTCATCAAGCTATTTTACGTTTAGCGGCTGCAAAGTTAGTATTTTCCAATGAATTGACAAAGAAAAAAGGAAAAATAATTTCACAATCGCGTAAAAGGAATACAGCAAACAACAACAGATTGACTATAGCATCTTTTATTGTGTTAAAGACTGTGGCTCTTTTTGGCATTTTTAATGAATAGGTGTTTGATATTATAAAAAAAAGGTGTACCTTTGCATCCGAGAACGACTAAGAATAATAAGACGAATCAAGCACATTTAATATTTATAACGATGAAAAAGCAATTATCATGGATGTTAGCCACCATCCTGCTCGTTTGTGGCACCACCTTACCCCTTACATCCTGCAGCGACGATGACGATGATTTCCAAGGCGGTTCCCAAACAGAGGTGAAGGACAATACAGCCGCCAAGGCCGAGGTGACATATTATGTGGATCTCGGAGCCAACACGTTGGAACTGGCCGATGTGGAAGTGATTTACCTCGATGAGAACGGAGAATCGAAGAGCATCATGATGACCGATAAGCAATGGACACTGAAACGCACGATAACAGCCTCTCAGATGCCTGCTGAATTCTCATTGAAAGTGGAATTCAAGCAAAAGTCCGGGGTCACCCCCGAAAACGATAAGGACTACGAATTTGGTTGCGTGTCGAGAATTCCTTTCACTGTTTACAACAACAAAGGAGAAAAGATATGCGAACACCCGGGAGCTGTAGCTGAGACCGACGGTTCCCACCCCGTGATGAAGGGCAGCCAGATTGGCGGTTGGTGGTTGACCTACGCATTGGGCATCAACCCCGACAAACTGATCAACTTCGACAAGAAGACCCTTCGTGTAGAGACGAGCAAAGCAGTATTCAACAAGATGGATTATAAATATCCCTACTTATAATTAAGCGCATCCAGTCGGCGTTTACAACCAAAGGACGAAATATGAAAAAATTATTATTATCCGGAATTATATTCTTTTGTCTTCAGCTGAATATCAACGCCCAACTCCCGTCAGTCACGCTGAAAGACATCAACGGCAAAACCGTACGCACCGATACGTTGAGCAACAACGGCCGCCCCATCATCATCGATTTCTTTGCCACATGGTGCAAACCCTGCAACCGCGAGTTGACCGCCATCAGCGAGGTATATGAGGAATGGCAGGAGGAAACCGGTGTGAAACTCATCGCCGTGAGCATCGACCAGGCACAGAACATCAACAAGGTGCGCCCACTTGTCGACCAACATGGCTGGCCCTACGAGGTGTTGCTCGACCCCAACAGCGATTTCAAACGCGCCTTGGGTATCCAGATGATACCCTACGTGCTCATTGTCGACGGCGATGGCACCATCGTCTACAAGCACAACGGCTACACCGATGGAGCCGAGGAAGAGCTGATTGAGAAAGTGCGTGAATTGGTGAACAAATAATACAACGATGGCCCTCAGGAAACCATTATTCTTCGTCGGTGTCCTTTGCGTAGCCCTGGCCGCAACGGCGCAGACCGACAAGCCCATCACCGTGACGGGCAGCATTCAGAGCGACATACTCATACCCCAGGACGACGACAAGATAGGCACTTTGCCCACGAGCGACGACGTGCTCACCAACAGCTATGCCGAGGTGAGCGTGATGAGCAAATATGTGGACGCGGGAGCCCGATTGGAATACTTAGAGCACCCCCTACCCGGTTTTGAGAACGACTTCAAGGGTTGGGGTGTTCCTTATTTCTATGTGAAGGGCAAATTGAAAGACGTGGAGCTGACACTTGGCCATTTCTATGAGCAGTTCGGTTCCGGCTTCATCTTGCGCACCTATGAGGAGCGTTCGCTGGGCATCGACAACTCGCTCATCGGTGGCCGTCTGGTTGTCAAGCCCGTCAAGGGTGTGCAGCTGAAAGCCCTCACCGGTCGCCAGCGCCGCTACTGGAACCAGAACCACGCTTGGGTGAGCGGCGGCGATGTGGAGGTGAACCTCGACCAGTGGATTCACGGTCTGGAAGCCAGCGGCACCTACCTCACCCTGGGAGCCTCGTTTGTGAACAAGCATGAGAAGGCCAGCGACGACGAGATATTCGCCGACCCCACCCATCGTCTGAACCTGCCTGAGAACGTGAATGCGTGGGATATCCGTGCCCAACTGACCAAAGGTCCTGTGAGCGTGTTGGCCGAATATGCCCAGAAGACCCAAGACCCCTCTTACGACAACGACTACATCTATCGCCGCGGCCATGTGGCCATGCTCTCCCTCTCCTATTCGAAGAGCGGTTTGAGCGTGTTGGCCCAGGCCAAGCGTTCCGACAACATGTCATTCCGTAGCCGTCGTTCGATGACCGGCACCTCGTCGTTCATCAACCATCTGCCCGCCTTCACCATGGAACACACCTATACGCTGGCCGCCCTCTACCCCTATGCCACCCATCCCGACGGCGAATGGGCCTACCAAGCCGAAGTGGGTTACACCTTCAAGCGCAACACCCTTCTGGGTGGCAAATATGGCACCGGTATCAAGGTGAACTTCTCGCACGTACACGCCATCGACCGTCATGAGCACGCCCCGCTTGCCGGCAGCACACTCCGTGGCAGCGACGGCTATGGTTCCGCTTTTTGGAAATGGGGCGACCAGATGTACTACCAGGACCTGAACATACAGCTGGAGAAGCGTTTGACCCGCGACTTCAAGCTCAACCTGATGTATATGAACCAGTTCTACAACAAAACCATTGTTGAGGGCGAGGGCGGCATGATCCACTCCAACATCTTCGTGGCCGAAGGAAAATACAAGTTCAACAAGAAACTGACCCTGCGCGGCGAATTGCAGTACCTGACCACTCGTGGCGACGAGGGCGACTGGCTCTTTGGCTTGCTGGAGCTCTCCTTGGCCCCCCATTGGATGTTCACCGTGAGCGACGAATGGAACTGCGGAGCCACCGACCTTCATTACTACATGGGGTCGGTGACCTACAACATCGGTGCCCACCGCATACAAGGCGGTTTCGGTCGCACACGTGCCGGCTACAACTGTTCGGGCGGTGTATGCCGTTACGTGCCAGCCAGCAAGGGGTTCATGTTGTCGTATAATTATAACTTTTAGAGGTGAGGGGTGAGAAGAGATAGATATCCCTTCGATTTAAGAGGCATAGATGATGCCAGTCTTTCAGAATAAAACCAACGAACGATGCGAAGATTGAATATATTATATGTGGTGATGGCGGCGGTATGCTGCTTGTTGATAGGCTGCGACGAAGTGGACAAGGCGGACCGACTGGTATATGTGAAACCCGCCGAGGTGAGCCGTGCCGTGCTCATCGAGGATTTCACAGGTCAGCGTTGTCTCAACTGTCCGAACGCCACCGAGGAAATCAAGCACCTGCAGGAGCAGTACGGCTCCGACAAAGTGATAGCCGTGGGCATCCATGGCGGGGCACTTGCCGTCTACACCAACAGCAAGGTGAAAGGTCTGCGCACCACTTTAGGCGACGACTACAACACCTATTGGAATGTGGAGGCTTGGCCCACAGGACTTGTTGACCGTCGAGGCAAGCCCACGACTCCCGACCAGTGGGCCGGCATGGTGCGCACGGAGCTTGAGAAGACATCGCCCGTGGAGCTCAGTGTCGCCACCCTTTACGACGGCTCCACGCGCACCCTCACCATCGACACCCATGTCCTCAGTTCGCAAACGATGAGTGGCAAGTTGCAGCTCTGGTTGACCGAGGATGCCGTCGTGGCTCCCCAGCAGATGCCCGACAACACGATGAACTACGACTATGTACACAACCATGTGCTCCGCGCCGCCATCAACGGAGCGTGGGGCGAGGATATCACCCTAAAGGAAGGAGAGAGCACCGAGGTTCACCATAGCATCACGCTCGATGAGGAGTGGGCGGCAGAGAACATCGCCGTCGTTGCGTTCATCTACAACGACCAAGGAGTGGTGCAAGTGGTGAGGAGTGAGGAGTGAGACGTTGAACATTGAACGTTGAGGGGTGAGAGATTAGTTTGGAAACCAAATACGAATTATATGAAGAAAATTTTTACACTTATCATGGGTTTGCTGGCCACCTTTGAAGTGGTACAGGCCCAGACTGTTGAGTTCAGGAACAACGACCAAGTAATCGGCAATGGTGAGACCGTCACCTTCTATGCCGAGGAAGACCCTTTCGGGGAGGGTGTATCCATCAACACCAATCCTACCGGGGGTACCGACGACCTGCGTCTCTATAACCTGACCGACCACGAAATTAACGGCAATGCCACCATTACGGTCCAGTCGAACACCTTAGGTTCCGACGAAAAGCAGTGGTGCATGGGTAGTGCTTGCCAAGCGTTCAGTACCGACACCTACCAGAAAGCGTATACTATCCCCGCTGGCGGCAGCATCCCAGTGCAATTCGACATCATTCCCACCCAATACGGTGAGATGAACAGCGAGTTGAGCGTGAAGGTCGGTCTTGTCGCCGCCGCCTCGATTACCATCCGTTTCGTCTATTCCAAGAATGCCGCAGTGAAGAGTATTACCGGCGAAGAGCGTCCCGAGGTGGTGGCCCGCTACAGCATCGATGGTGCTCGTCTTCATGGAGCGCATCGAGGCCTGAACATTGTGAAACTGTCGGACGGGAGAGTTATTAAAATCGTAGAAGATTAAATATAAACCAGCCCTAATACCCACCCCGACCCTCCCAAAGGGAGGGAGTGGGGAAAGAGGTTGGGACATTATTATACAAACCACCCCTGCATGAGTTTTGAATGTTGATTTTTGAATGTTGAATTGTCGCCTGCGGCGATGAGGAATTATTCAATTTGGAATGGAAGAGGTTGGGACATTGTTTGACAAACCACCCCTGCATGAGTTTTGAATGTTGAGTTTTGAATGTTGAATTGTCGCCTGCGGCGATGAGGAATTATTCAATTTGGAATGGAAGAGGTTGGGACATTGTTTGACAAACCACCCCTGCCCCTCCTTTGGAAAAGGAGGGGAGTGAAATTACCTTTGAAAAAAGGAGGGGAGGAAGAATGTTCGATGGAAAAGGAGGGGAGGAAGAATGCTCGATGGAAAAGGAGGGAAGGAAGTTAGTTTCAACCATATATATACTAATCGAGGGGCACCGGATGGTGCCCCTCGATTGTTTGATGGGTTCTTTTGATAGTCCCGAACTTATTCCGGTCGCAGGTCGGCAGCTGCCAGTTGTGCCGCCACCTCTTCCTGAATGCGTTTGGCGAATTCCTCTTTTGAGAGAACAGCCTGTTCGCCGCCACCCTGCTTACGCATGGCCACGGTGCCGTCGGCAGCCTCTTTTTCTCCAACGACCACCATGTAAGGCACGCGTTTGATTTCATTGTCGCGGATCTTACGTCCGATTTTTTCGTTGCGGTCGTCGATGGTGGCACGCACACCCACGCTGTCAAGATATTTAGCCACCTCAACGGCATAGTCGTTGAATTTCTCCGAAATGGGCAGTATGGCCACCTGGTCGGGTGCGAGCCACAAGGGGAAGTGTCCGGCGGTATGTTCGATGAGCACCGCCGTGAAGCGTTCCATCGAACCGAAGGGAGCGCGGTGCACCATCACCGGAGTCTGCTTGGAGTTGTCCTCCGCCGTATATTCCAGTTTGAAACGTTGGGGCAGGTTGTAGTCCACCTGTATGGTGCCCAGCTGCCAGCGTCGTCCAATGGCATCCTTGACCATGAAGTCGAGCTTCGGTCCGTAGAACGCTGCCTCGCCATATTCCACTTTTGCCTCCAATCCTTTTTCACGGCACGCATCGATGATAGCCTGTTCGCTCTCTGCCCAGACCTCATCCGATCCGATATACTTCTCCGTGTCCTTGGGGTCGCGGAGTGAGATCTGCGCCTCCACGTTGTCGAAATGGAAGATGGAGAACACAGCCTTGATGATATCCATCACGCGCATGAACTCGTTCTTCACCTGGTCGGGACGGCAGAAGATATGCGCGTCGTCCTGTGTAAAGGAGCGCACACGGGTCAGTCCGTGCAGCTCACCACTCTTCTCATAGCGGTATACCGTGCCAAACTCGGCGATACGCAACGGCAGGTCCTTGTAAGAACGCGGTTTCCAAGCGAACACTTCGCAGTGGTGCGGGCAGTTCATCGGTTTGAGCATATATTCCTCACCATCCTCCGGTGTGGTGATGGGGCGGAAAGCATCCTTGGAATAGTGGGCGTAGTGACCGCTTGTCACGTAGAGGTTCTTGCCTCCGATATGCGGTGTGATGACCTCCTGATAGCCGAAGTTCTTCTGTATCTTGCGCAACAGCTCTTGCAGCCGTAGTCTGAGGTCGGTGCCTTTGGGCAACCAGATGGGCAAGCCCTTGCCCACTCGGTCGGAGAACATGAACAGTTCCATCTCCTTGCCAATCTTGCGATGGTCGCGTTTCTTCGCCTCTTCGAGCATGACGAGGTACTCGTCGAGCATCTTCTTCTTCGGGAAGGTGATGCCATAGATACGCGTCATCTGCTCGCGTTTGGCGTCGCCGCGCCAGAAGGCACCTGCCACGCTTGTTATCTTGATGGCCTTGATGGCGCCTGTCGACACGAGGTGCGGACCGCGGCAGAGGTCGGTGAAGGCTCCCTGCGTATAGGTGGATATGGTGCCGTCTTCGAGGTCTTGGTCGATATGTTCGCATTTATAGGTCTGTCCGTCGGCCTCAAACTCCTTCAGCGCATCCGCCTTGCTGATGTCGTGACGCACCACCGGTTCGTTGCGTTTTGCCAGTTCGCGCATCTTCTCCTCGATTTTGGGGAAGTCGCTCTCGCTGATGACGTCTCCCTCCTTGGGCATCACGTCATAGAAAAAGCCGTTCTCCACGGCAGGTCCGAATCCGAACTGAATGCCGGGATAGAGTTCCTGCAGTGCTTCGGCGAGCAAGTGAGCCGAAGTGTGCCAGAACGTGTGTTTTCCCTCCTCGTCGTCGAATTTGTAGAGCGCGATGGTAGCGTCTTCGTTGATGGGTCGGTTGAGTTCCACTGTCTCGCCATTCACCCCGCAAGATACAACGTCGCGGGCGAGAGCCGGCGAAATGCTCTCGGCGATTTGATAGCCGGTAACGCCCTGTTCGTATTCACGCACGGAGCCATCCGGAAAAGTGATTTTTACTAACATACAAATATAGTTTTTTATTATTCGGTGCAAAGTTACATATTTTATCATTGAATACCCGCCAAAAAACAGGAAAAAACATGTGATTTGGGAATTAAATGATTACTTTTCCATAAAATAGACATCGGTTAGGAAAAACTCAAATAAATTTGGTTTTTCGCTCACCTTGCACTATCTTTGTGTCCTCATCTACATCTACAACATCATCATCAACACCCACTATCATGTACAACAGAGCATACACACCCGAGAGAATCTCCGAATTGCAGGAGAATGAGATTTTCGTTTTCGGCAGCAACCTCACCGGTTACCATGGCGGCGGAGCCGCCCGTATAGCCCACCTCCGTTTCGGAGCGCAATGGGGTCAAGGTGTGGGGATGCAAGGCCGTAGCTACGGCATCCCCACCATGCAGGGAGGCGTGGAAACCATCCAGCCCTACGTGGATGAGTTCATACGGTTTGCCAAGGATCATCCCCAATACACCTTCCTTGTGACCCGCATCGGTTGCGGCATCGCTGGTTTCACTCCGGAAGAGATAGCGCCGCTGTTCCAGAAAGCGATGGACATGGAGAATGTCCTCTTGCCCGAGGATTTCGTCAAGGTGCTACTTGCCCGACCAAAATAAGTGATATGACGGTTTAAACGTCGAAAGACGTGTGGTCAAACGTCTAAAGCGAATTGCGAGCAGTCATTTTCCTTCATATCTTTGCATCGTCAAAAAGACATCAAAGCTTTACCAACGAGGTTGCGCCAAGCACTTCGCCCGGAGGAAGCAAAAAGCAATTAAGGAACAAATCAATTAAAAACGTAAAGATTATGAAAAAGATGATTATCGCCCTCGTGGCCATGTTCGCAATGACGATGAGTGTTAACGCCCAGAGTATCGACGACAAGAGTACTATTTCTCTCGAACGTGTGAGCAGCTATTTGGATTTGACATCCGACCAGATTGAGCCCTTCAAGACCGCCATCGCGCAGTTCAACGTATCGATGGAATCCTCCTATCTAAAAAACCCATCGACGAGTTCCGAAGCTTGGGAGAAAATCAAGACCCGCCACATGAACACCATGAAACAGATCTTAAGCGATAAGCAGTACGAAAAATACGTCAAACAATTCGAACTGACAGCCAAGAACACAATAATACGTATGACGCAAGAGTCCGCCGCGGCTAAATAAATAAGAGTCTTTGAAACCTCCATACTTAAGTATTTCATCTCTCCCGCACAGCTATTTTGCGGGAGAGATTTTGCCATCTGAAAAACATTTCATACATTTGCAATCATATAACGGCACATCGGCATGAAAGAGTCCCTATTACCGATCTTATCCTTTCTTGCATCGATAAGCACCGAGTTCCAACATGCCGCTTTCGTCGAAATCTATCTCACTGTCTTTAAATGAAAAAAATACAAGCAAAAGAACTATGGATGCTGTTTGCACAGTTGCTGCTGCTGTCGCTAATCATGCTCTCCCCCGCGCTCATCAGTTTTATCAGCAGCGGAGATTTCAGTCTCGCCAAAAAATCGCTATGGATAACCTTATTCTGGTTGGCCCCTTCGATGATTGTCTACCTCGCCAATTACCATCTCTTTGCACCCTTGTTGTGGTTCCGTCACCGTTATTGGCTGTTTGGCATTGCCAACATGGTGTTGATAGCCATATGCAACCTACACCTATTCCACAACGACATCAGCGATTTGCCCGACTATGCGCGAGCCAGTTTTTCTTCGTTCATCATCATCTCCTTGCTACTCTGCCTGATGGCCATGAGCATAGCCGTCGGCGTGCGTTACATGATGCGCCGCCAAGAACGCCGTGAGAAAGAGGTGGAGGCCGAGTTGGCATGGCTGAAGAACCAGATCAACCCCCATTTCCTTTTCAATACGCTCAACAACATTTCCTGCCTGGCACAGATAGACGGAGCCGAGACACAAGAAGCCATCATGCAGCTGAGCGACCTGTTGCGTTATGCGATGTACGAGAGCAACAAGCCGAAAGTACACTTAGACGGCGAGGTGGAATTCATGCGCAACTACATCGAGTTGATGAAGCTGCGCTGCAACGAGAAGACCACCGTCGACACACAATTCACCATCCTCAACCCACAGCAGGAGGTGGCTCCCCTGCTTTTCATATCCCTTGTCGAGAACGCCTTCAAGCATGGGGTCAACAGCAATGAGCCTGCCACCATCGACATCCGCCTGACACAAGAAGGCGACAGTCTCGTCTTTCTCTGCGACAACACCAACAACCCCAAGCCCACCAAGGACCGCAGCGGTTCAGGCATCGGTCTTGCCAACACCCGCCGCCGCCTGGATCTGCTATATCCCGGCCGCTACATCTGGGAACAGACCATTACGCCCGAAAACATCTATCACGTCAAGATCACCATACAACCATGACACCACTGACCTGTATCATCGTCGACGACGAACCACTGGCCGTCCGTCTCCTGACATCATACGTTGAGATGACCCCCGACCTACAACTTGTGGCCTCGTTCACTGATTCCATCACGGCCATACGAGCCATCATGGAACAAAAACCCGACCTGTTGTTCTTGGATATCCAGATGCCGAATATCGACGGTATGGAGTTGGCACATAGTCTGCCCGAAGAGACACACGTCGTTTTCACCACCGCATTCAAGGAATACGCTTTTGAGAGTTATGAGGTGAACGCCGTCGACTACTTGTTGAAGCCTATCCGCTACAACAAATTCCTGGCATCTGTTGAAAAGGCAAGGAATCTGTTTAACGCCCAACAGACCCCAGTCCAGCCCACCCATCCCGTCCAACAGGCTAACACCGTATTCATCCGTGTCGATGGCGAATGGAGGAATATCCCTCTCGACCAGATTACCTACGTCAATGGCATGAAAGATTATGTGCTCTTCTATCTCGACAGCGAGCCTAAGCCCCTGATCACCCACTTGACGATGAAAGCCGTAGAGGACATGTTGCCCAAAGACAAGTTTCTCCGCATCCATCGCTCCTACATTATAGCCGTCGACAAGATTAGGAAGGTAGACCGCAACGATTGTGTCTATATCGGCAATGAAATCATCCATATACCCGACGGCTACCTACAGGCTTTCCGTCAGTTTCTCGAATCGCGGATGATAGATAAGAGAAGATAAAGGCACGCCCCCATTTTTACAATTCTTCAGATTGCGTTAGCGGGCACGAGGCACTGCGGTGTCGTCCCTTCAAAGGGGAAAACATCAGATTAGAGATGTTTTTCAGCCAAAGAAGAAATAGGCGATGAAGACAGCGGCGAGCATGCCGGCGATGTCTGCGCAAAGTCCACAGGTGACGGCATAGCGATAACGACGAATTCCCACGCTGCCAAAGTACACCGCAAGGATATAAAAAGTTGTGTCGGTGCAACCTTGCAACACACTTGCCAGATGTCCTACGAACGAATCAGGACCATAATTGGCAAAGCAATCGAGCATCATGCCACGCGCCGCCGGTCCGCTTAGCGGTTTCATCAGCGCCACAGGCAAGGCACCCACGAAGTCGCTGTTGGCTCCCATGCCCTCGACCAACGACACGAGACCGTTTTGCAACAGTTCCAAACCGCCCGATGCACGGAACACACCGACCGCCACGAGGATGGCCACGCAGTAAGGGATGAGGGTGACCGCCACATGGAATCCGCCCTTCGCCCCCTCGATGAATGAATTGTAGACGTTGCAACGCCGCACCGCCCCCGAGCAGATGAAGAGCATGATGGTGCCCAGGATGAGGATGCTGGTGAGCACGCGGCAGAAGTCCTGCACCTGACCATTGGTCATACCGATGATGAAGGAGAAGAGCGCCGCTACGAACAGGGCGATGCCTCCGAGGAGTGCCAGGATATAACGGTTGAGCAGATTGATGCGCTGGTATGCCGAGCACACCAGCAGTCCGACAACCGTGGAACAGAGAGTGGTGAGCAGCAGCGGCAGGAACACATCCGTAGGGTCGAGAGCCCCCGCCCGCGCCCTATACGCCATGATGGAGACGGGTATGATGGTCAGTCCCGACGTATTGAGGGTGAGGAACATGATCATCGGGTTGCTCGCCGTTTGTTTGTCGGGATTGATGGTTTGCAGTTCCTGCATGGCTTTCAGTCCTACGGGCGTGGCCGCATTGTCGAGCCCCAGCATGTTGGCCGACACATTCATGAAGATGGAGCCCAACGCGGGATGTCCTTTGGGTATATCAGGGAAGAGTTTGGTGAGCACCGGGCTGAGGAACCTCGCCAAACGGGCGATGAGGCCACTGTCCTCCCCTATCTTGAGGATGCCCATCCAGAGCGTGAGCGTACCGGTCAGTCCCAAACACATCTCGAAACCCATCTTCGACATGTCGAAGGTAGACTGCACGATATCGGCCATGACTGCATCGCCCTCGAAGATCCACCGGCACAAACCGACGAGAGCCCCGAGGATGAACAATGCCGCCCAGATGTAATTGAGAGCCATGAGGAGAAGGTGCTGAAGCCCTTATGCCCAGGGGTCCTGTGCCACCGGCACGCGGATATCGGAGAGGAATGTGATTTCCCAAACGAACCACTGTCCTGTGCTCGGTTTCTTGCGCAGGCTGATGGGACGCACGCTGTCGGCGCCTGCCGACTTGAGGTAGAGCGTGGCCATATTCTCCTGGTCGTAGGAATAGGGATTCGTGACCACCTCGATGGTGTAAGGTGTAACAGGAGTGTAGTTGTTGTCGACCGTTGCTCCACGGAAGAACGAGAAGGTCTTATACTGTTTTCCTCTAAGACGGTCGCGCAGGAACTGCTGGTCGAAGACCGACAGGGGGCGCGGTCCGCGTAAGTAGTTGATCATCTCGACTGTGGCGTCAGGATTGGTTTCCCACTGGCAGAGGGCAGCCACGCAGAGGGCAGCCACCGCAAACTCATTCTGTAGGTCGGCTCCGGGAAGGGTCATCATCTCATTGAGATCTTTGGGTAGGAAAGGAAGAGTTATGTTCATATTGAATATTGAAAAAGGTTAGGACATTTTTTGACAAACCACCCCTGTCCCTCCTTTGGAAAAGGAGGGGAGAAAGTTACTTGTGACATGGGAGGTAGTTCTCATATTTCTTATTTCAGATTTCAGATTTCTTATTTCAGATTTCTTATTTCAGATTTCTTATTTCAGATTTCTTATTTTGAGAATTGTTTGATAAGATTGTATGCACCATAGACACCGAGTTCGCCGGCGGTGCTGAGGTCGCGTACCGCCTTCTCCTTATCACCCATGTTGCCATAGGCCAGTCCACGGTTGAAGAACGCCTCGGGCAGGTTGGCATTCATCTCGATGGCTTTGGTATAGTCGTCGATGGCCTGCTGGTAGTCGCCCCTAAGGGCATGGATATTGGCGCGGTCGTAGTAGAGGTAGGCGTTTTGGGGAGCCAGACGTATGGCCTTGTTGAAGTTGTCGATGACACGCTCCTGCATCATCCTGATGTCGGTGCCCTGTGCCACCACGGGAATCATGAGCGAGAGGCACACGCCACGCTGCCAGTAGGCCAACATCATGGTGGAGTCGATGGAGAGCACCGTGTTGAGGTCGGCCACCGCATCGTCGAGGTTTTGCAACGACGTATGGGCTACGGCTCTCTGGAACAGGAGATTGCGCATGATGGACATGTCGCGTTCGGCATCTATATCAGCCGAGAGTGAGTCGACGAGCGCGAAGTAGGCCTTCGATGTGCGTTCATCGACCTGAGCGGGATTACAAGTAAGGTAAATGGTGTGTCGTGGTTTTCCTTTCTGGTTGAAGGCATCGACCGAGCTGTCGAAAGCCAGGTAAGCCTTCACCACATTATTATATTTTGAATAAGCCAGCAGGTACATCGGCTGGAAATCGCTGCCCACCTCGCGATCCTGCACACGCCCGCGGTACGGGCTGTCGTACTTGAACTCATGTTCCACCGTTTCCTCGTCCTCGACCACAATCTGGTTGTACTTGCTCATGTCGATTTCGCTCTTCTTACGTGTGGCTCGCCGCTGCGCCGCCGTCCATCGCGGCTGGATGCCTATGTGCTTATCCATCTGTGCCTTGAAGATACGGAACTCATCCATCTCCGCCTGGTTGGTCATGCCCAGTCGGCGGTAACACTCTGCACGGTTTTTCAGTCCGACCCAGAAGTTGGGATATTGGTTGATAACCGTCGTATAGTCGGCGATGGCCGCCCGCAGGTTTCCCGTCTTATGATGGAGCACCGCCCGGTTGTAGGTAGCCATGAGGTTGCCCGGTTCCATACGCAGGATGAAGTCGAAGTCGTCGATGGCTCGGTTGTCGTCGCCCACCTGCACCCTCAACAGTCCCCGGTTGTAGTGTGCCAGGAAGTTGTTGGGGTCGAGTTCAATGGCCATGTCGTAGTCGGACATCGCTCCCTTGAGGTTGTTGGTGTTGAGTCGCACGAGCGCCCTGTTGACGTAGTTGCTCACCATCTTCGGTCGCAGACGTATGGCCTCGGAGAGTTGCCGTTCGGCATCGCTCCACTGTGCCCGTGCCAACGAGATATGGGCCGCCGTCATCCAGCCCTCAGCATCGTAGGGGTCGATTTCCAGTGCCTTGTTGAGCCAGGTGGCCGCCTGCGTGGTGTCTTTATTGAGCATGAAGATCTGTGCCTTGACCGAATAAGCCCTGGCGTTGTGGCTCCAGTGTTGGATGATAGTATCAAGGTCGAGTTGCGCCTGATCGTACTGTTTGAGTTCGAAGCGGCAGAGCATGCGGTTGAACCAGAAGTTCTGCGCCGTGGAATCGTTGTGTATGGCTATGTCGTAGTCGGCTATGGCCTCCTCGTATTTTTTCTGGCGTATACGGCAAAGCCCTCTCAACTCATACATACTATTAATGTAAGGGTTGAGATGTATGGCTTCGGAGCAGTCCTGTTCCGCCCCATAGAAATCGTCGAGATAGTATTTCGCCACGCTGCGGTAGTACCACGGCTCATAGAGATAAGGTTTGGAGCTGATGGCACGGTTGAAATGTTGTATGGCCAGCACATAATCCTCATAATACAACGCGCTCCGCCCATTGATGATGAGGCGGTCGACGTTGAACTGTGCCGCCACGTTGAGCGGCACGAGCAAGAGTATGAGCAGTAGCCGTCGAAGCATGGCTATGGTGGTTTACTTCCTTACCTGTGGCACTTTCACCTTATAGGCACAGCGTACTCGTCCTTGCAGCAGGGCCTTGAGTTTGCCCTTGATCATTTGTTTGCGCAGCGGCGAGATATGGTCGATGAACATCTTTCCTTCGAGATGGTCGAACTCATGCTGCATGACCCTGGCGAGATAGCCCTCGACCCACTCGTCGTAGGTGTTGAACTGTTCGTCTTGGTAGGTGACATGTATGCGTGTGGGGCGGACCACTTTCTCGTGGATACCCGGCAGACTGAGGCAACCCTCTTCGGAAGTGAGCGTCTTCGCATCATCCTTCTCGATGATATGCGGGTTGATGAAAGCCTTGCGGAAACCCTTGTATTCAGGATAGTCTTCGGAGAGCACATCGAGGTCGATGACCACTATGCGGTCGGCCCTGCCCACCTGAGGGGCAGCCAGTCCGATGCCTTCAGACTGGTCGAGTGTCTCGAACATATCGTTGAGGAAATTCTTGAAGTCGGGATAGTCGGGCGTGATGTCCTGTGCCACCTTGCGCAACACGGGTTGCCCGTAAGTGTAAATCGGTAAGATCATCTATTTCTGGATTGCAAAAAACTCTGTAGGATAATGGTGGCGCTGATCTCATCGACGAGCGCCTTGTTCTGTCGCGCCTTCTTCTTCAGTCCGGCGTCGATCATGGCCTGGTGGGCGAGTACCGACGTGAACCGTTCGTCATAGAGCGTGACGGGAATATTGGGAAATCGTTTTCTGAACGTATTGACGAACTGCATCACCCTCTGGTGGTTTTCGCTGGGCGACCCATCGTTCTGCCGAGGTTCACCCACAACGAGACGTTCCACCTGTTCGTGGGCCAGATAATCGGCGAGCCATTGGATGAGCGAAGATGTAGAAACAGTCGCCAATCCGCCGGCAATGATCTGCAGCGGATCGGTGACTGCCACTCCTGTTCGTTTCTTCCCGTAGTCGATAGCCAGTATGCGGGCCACGGGCGTTTATTTTCCTTTATACAACAGCCAAGCGTCGGCGTAGGTGTTGCGCAGTGAGTTGCGGCTGGCCACGGCACTTGATTTATCATCGTAGGTGGATGCGACGACACGGTACATGCCACGGTCGGAGTTATAAGCCAGCTGGGCGTCGAGTCCTTGTGAGCGGAGTCGTTGCATGAGGCTTTCAGCATTTGCCTTGACAGAGAAGGAACCCACGACGACACTGAAGTTGCGCAGACCAGAACCGTCGACCACGCTGAGGTTTTCTGTGCGCACGGGCACATTGTCGTTGTTGTCGGTCACGCGTGTGTCTGTGACGGGGTTCTCGGTGAGAGGCATGACGACGGGAATATCGTTGTTGTCGCCGTAGCCATTGTTGTTACTTGTTGTCGTAGTAGTTGTTGTGCCACCCTGAGCCAGTGCTGCATCATAGGCTTTGCGATAAGCACTTTCGCTACTTTTGCAACTTGTGAAAGCCACTGCTACGCAAAGACCTGCGCAGATAACCATGGATTTTTTCATGACTTAATTGATATGTTTAAATTAGACATTAACTATATTTTTGTGCGAAATTACACAAAAAAGGGCAAATATGTAAGATTTGCGGCTATAAAGTTTGTTAAATGGCGAAAATACAACTTTTTTAACAAAAAATGTCTGAATAATCGTTGCTGATTGGAAAAGATTTACTAAATTTGCTTTCGAAAACGTCCAAGGGCACGCGAATGTTTTTTTGGGCAAATGAAGGATTTATCTATTAACATTTTTAATAATTAAGCACATGAAAGCATTAGGTTACATCGGCGCATTTTTCGGAGGCGCCATCGCCGGAGCCGCTTTAGGCCTGCTCCTGGCTCCTGAGAAGGGAGAAGACACCCGTACCAAGATTTCCGACACCGTGAGCGATTTTTGCAAGAAGCACAACCTGAAGTTGAGCAGCAAGGACGTTGAGGACCTGGTGGACGACATCAAGGACGTCGCTGTGGAAGACTAATTCTTTTTTGATTGGGGGCTTTGGCCCCCAATCTTTAGGAGCAAGGGGCAAGGAGCAAGAGGCAAGAGGCGAGGAGCAAAAGTAAAAAAGGTAACCGTAAAATTCGGGGTTATGTTATCGAGCGACAAGAATGTAGAGACCATCAGTCAGTTGGCTGAATCGATGAAGCATTACATCGGTTTGCAGTCTGAGTATGTGAAGTTGGACACCGTGGAGAAGTTGGTACGATTGTTGACCGCTTTGGCCGTGGTCCTGGTTTGCATGTTCATCTTGTTGTTCATCATGTTTTGCCTAAGTGTGGCTTTGGCCCACGCCCTGACTCCCTATGTGGGTGTTGTCGGCAGTTTCTGCATCGTGGCCGGCATTTACCTCTTTTTGTTGATTATTTTCCTGCTCAACCGCCGCCGTTGGGTGGAGAAACCGTTGGTACGTTTCTTGGCGGGCATTTTATTAGAGGAATAACATGGCAGACATACCAACCAATCCCAATCCCCCGGAGGTTCAGATGCCTCCCGTATACCGTTCTTTGGAGGAGATACGTCTTCGCAAGGCCCAGTTGCGCATGCAGCTGCGTCAGGACACCTCGTCGATGCACGGTCTGACCACCACCCTATTCAAGAAGGAGGAGACAAGCTATTCTCCCAGCCAACGTTTCATCGGCATGATGACCAAAGGAGCAACGTTTGTGGATGGTCTTATATTAGCTTATAAGCTCTTCAACCGTTTCCATGGTGGTACCACCGCCGTCAGGAAGAGCAGCGGTCTGTTCGGTCTGTTCGGGAAGAAGAAAAAGAAGAAAAAGAGATAAATAAAGAAAATAGGTGGAGACATTGTTCTTTACAAACCACCCCTGCCCCTCCTTTGGAAAAGGAGGGGAGGAAATTAGCAGACTCAACACTCAACACTCAACACTCAACACTCAACACTAAACACTCAACACTCTATTTCCCCTTCGAAGACGAAGGAGGCTGGTCCCGTGAGATAGACATGGTTGTCGTGCTCACGCCACTCGATATCCAGCGTCCCACCATCCATGATGATACGAGAGGAGCGTGAAGCCCGATGCGTGAGAGCCGCCGCCACCGCCGTAGCACATGCCCCAGTGCCGCAGGCCATGGTGATGCCACTGCCCCGTTCCCATACACGTGTACGCAGACTACCATCATCGAGCACGTGCGCAAACTCGATGTTGCAGCGCTCCGGGAAGGCAGGATGACACTCCAGCGAGCGCCCCATCTGTTGCACCTGATCGACATCGTCGGTGAAGATGACGTAATGCGGGTTGCCCATCGACACGAAGGTGCCAAGGCCCGGATCGTGGTCGGCAATGAACTGCAAAGCGTTGTCGAACACCGGTTGTAGCATGTCGACAGTGACGGAAAGCACCGAACCGTCCACCACTTCGAGTTGGAGCGTCTTGACACCCGAGAGCGTCAGCAACCTGATGACCGTCTGATGGGTCAGTCCTTTCTCAAAGAGGTATTTACCGATGCACCGTGCTGCATTGCCACACATCATCGCCTCGCTGCCGTCGGCATTGAAGATGCGCATGGAGAAATCGGCCTCGGGCACCGCCGAACGGCCGATGAGCACCAGTCCGTCAGAACCGATGCCTTTGTGTCGGTCGCTCCATAGTATGGCCGTCTGTACGGGGTTGGCAATATGATACTCCATGGCATTGACATAGATATAGTCGTTGCCCACTCCATGCATTTTCGTAAAATGTATTTTGTTCATATCCGTCGCAAAATTACATTAAAAATAGCCATCCTGCAAAATAATGTACGATTTTTTCATCCATGACTAAGGATTGTCGATGATTTCCCGGGCTATCCATGCGCAAGCCATAGCATCGGCGAGAGCATGGTGATGGTTCTCCAGCCGATAGCCGCAGGCTTCAGCCACCACATCCAATTGGTGATTAGGCAGATAGCGCATTTTTCGCCGTGAGGCGGTGAGCGTATCGTAGAACACATAATCGGGATAATCCATCTGGTAGACGCGGAACACCGCCTTCAGGCATCCTTCGTCGAACCGATGGTTGTGCGCCACCAAGGGCAGTCCTTCTATCAAAGGTTCGACCTGCGCCCACACCTCGGGAAACACGGGCGCATTGTCGGTATCGGCATGGGTAAGCCCGTGCACCCGAGTACACCAATAATAGTAATAATTAGGCTCAGGTTGGATGAGCGAGTAGAACGTGTCGGCTATCTCGCCATCGCGTACCACTACCACCCCTACAGAGCAAACCGAGGAAGGTTGGCTGTTGGCGGTCTCAAAATCTATCGCAGCAAAATTATCCATTCTTTATAGATTACTTGAATGATTTATTCGGCAAAGGTAAGTATAAACTTCCATAAACCCAAATCGGTCATTAGGATTTTTCGGTGCTGTATGGCAGTGAGAAATCTTTCAGTTTTTCCCATATAGATAGGAAGGCTTTTCTGGTCTTTAGTGATCTCGCCAAGTACAGTATGTGCTTATCCTTCGTTTTCCCCAAATATGCAGGAGTGGAGATCAATTCGTATCTGATAGTCTTGAGGAACTTCTTTTTGTCGGAGTTGATCAAGGCATGGCGGAACAGGGACATGAAATTGTATGCCATGACGATGAAATTTCCACATGCCTCAGTCGCCCAGAAGTTGTGGGACACGAAGTCGTCTATTGAGAAGTCGTACTTCAGTTCCTTGATTCTGTTCTCCGAGTCAGCCCTGCCACGATACGAGTCATATACGATCTTGGCTGGTAGTTCAAGGTCTGTGACAAAGCAGCTGTATCTGTATTTCCCGTAATCCTTCTCATCCTCAAACAGTTCCAGTTGTCTGACCTGTTTGCCTGCCGCCTTCGGGCGTTTCTCGACCTCCTGCCTTACCATGACGATGCGCCTGGGCTTCTCCCAACCTTCTGCCTGGTAAGTCGTTTCTGCAATTTCCAGACCGTCTGCGACTTCTGCCCAGACCCTCTCATGCGTCAGACTGTACTTGATGCGGTTGTTGAAGCGGCAGGCAACAATATAGTGCAAGTGCTTCTGTTCCAGATATTCAAGTATGCTTCCAGAAAAGAAGCCGCTGTCCATGCGGATAAGTCCGACCTTCTTGTCCTGGAGACGCGACAGCGTGTCTTCCAGGAAGGCCAGGTAGTTGGTGCTGGCAGAGGTGTTCCCGGGACGCAGCCAGTAGTTTGCTATCATGCGCACGTCCGAGACAAAGGCAAGGAGCGGATGATGGGACGGGCGACCGGGACGTTTAGGATTGTATCCCTTGACAGCCCCTTCCTGATTGCCCTCGCGGACCATGACCGTGGAATCAAAGTCAAGCGTATAGTTGTCGAACATCAGCTCGGAGAAGAACCATCTGAACAACTCACCGAACACACGCTCATTGACGGCCTGTGAGAACTTGTTGAAATAACGCTGGTAAGCCCTGTGGTCTGCTCCACGCTTCCACCCCAGAAGCCTGCACAGGGCTGAATCATACCGGACGACGTCAAGGTGACCGAAGCAACTTGCACCACACCATACTCCGGCGAACATGCCCAGTATCAGCTGTAAAGGCTTGTAACCCCTGTTGGAACCCTGGGACGGAATACCGCACATTTCAAGATGCTCAGCAAAACGGCATTTCTCAAGCATCTTCAAAAACAGGGAGAGACCGCCAAAAGGGGTAATCTCCTTGTTCACGAACTTTATGTTATAATCACGCAACATTTTCTTATATGTTTTTCGCGTGGTAAAGGTAGTAAATAATTGTAAATCAGACAAATTCAATTGAGGTTTTCTAATGGCGGTCATTAGAAAACAGCCTTGACAGAATCTCTAATGACCGATTTGGGATAAAGATGCTCCATTTTGTCTTCATTTTTGCGGGCGGGCACGACGGCACCGCCCCCTACAAAAAAACACCCAGGAAAACATGCGGCCCAAAAGAGAAATAACAAACTGGAAGTGAAAAACCAGTATTGAATAACAATTTGAAATCTATTAATCATATTATTATAACACTTTGCAATTTTTACGAAAATATTTCAATCATTTTGGAGAATTTTATCTTAATATCATGACATATTGTCGTACTTTTGTCCCGAAAAATTACGAATCAAGACTTAAAACTAACAAGGTATGAAGATTAAGAAACGATGGATTATCCTAATGGTGTCGATGACGATCATCGCCCTTTCTGGACTATTTGTTGGCGAGCCCACATTTGAGTGCGACTGGTCTACCATCTCGGCCGCAGATGTCGCATGGTTGATAACGGCCACCATATTCGTGTTGATGATGACCCCTGGTTTGTCCTTTTTCTACGGAGGCCCCTTTCAGCGTCGGCGACCTCAACCGCAAAATTGTGGCGATGCTCCGTCCTGAAGGCATGCAATCGCCCATCGAATTGGTATTCCAAAGCATTGAAGGATTGCATCATGCATGCAAGCATCACCCTGGTGACTGGTATTTCACCGGCCACTATCCCACCCCCGGGGGAACACGCTTGGTGAACCAAGCCTTTGTCGACTATTACGAGAGATATGTATCTCCCACGGTACGCCCCACCATTTGCAGGAAGAACTCATGAAGGCGAAGGTCGTCTGTCAGTTCCGGATGGAAAGCCGTGACGAGCTGATTGCCCTGCCGTGCCGCTACGATGCGTCCATCGAGGGATGCCATGGCCCTGGCCTTGCCGAAGACACGACTGATATAAGGAGCGCGTATGAAGGTCATGGGGATGTCGAGCCCTATCCCCTCTACGTGATGGACAGCATGGAAGCTGCCCAACTGTCGCCCGTAGGCATTGCGACAAACCTCGATGTCCATCGTGGCGAGATGCGACTGCGAGAGCAGGATGAGTCCGGCACATGTGCCGAACACGGGCAATCCCTGGAGTATATCATCGCGGATGGCGGATTCGAGATGTAATTCGCGCAACAGCTTCATTTGTGCCGTCGACTCCCCTCCCGGAATGACAAGAGCATCCTTGTGTTGGAGCCAATGGTCAGATTTGCGCACCAGAAACGTTTCCACGCCTAATCGGCGGAGCATCGCCTCATGTTCAGCGAACGCCCCTTGCAGAGCCAATACAGCAATTTTCATGTCAATGTGTTTATTTTCCACGTTCCGCCATGAGCAGTTCGATTTCCTGCTCGTTGATGCCCACCATTGCCTCGCCCAGGTCTTCGCTCAGTTCCGCCAACATCTTCGGGTCGTCGTAGTTGGTCACAGCCTTGACGATGGCCGCCGCCCGTTTGGCAGGGTTGCCACTTTTGAAGATGCCACTGCCCACAAACACCCCTTCGGCACCGAGCAGCATCATCAGCGCAGCGTCGGCAGGGGTGGCCACCCCTCCCGCGGCGAAATTGACCACCGGCAGGCGGCCATTGTCGTGGACGAAGCGCACCAACTCGTAAGGAGCCTGCAGTTGCTTGGCCGTTTCGAACAGTTCATCCTCGCACATTGACACGACACGCCGTATCTCACTTTGTATGAGACGCATGTGTGTCACGGCCTGCACCACGTCACCCGTGCCTGGTTCGCCCTTGGTACGAATCATCGTGGCACCTTCGGCGATACGCCGGAGTGCCTCGCCCAGGTTTTTCGCACCGCAGACGAAAGGCACGTTGAATTTCGTCTTGTCAATGTGGTAGATGTTATCGGCGGGACTGAGCACCTCGCTCTCGTCGATATAATCGATTTCTATAGCTTGCAGTATCTGTGCTTCTGCGATATGTCCGATGCGACATTTCGCCATCACGGGAATGGACACCGCCTCTTGGATACCCCTGATCATCTTCGGGTCGCTCATCCTGCTGACACCCCCCGCAGCGCGTATATCCGCAGGAATACGTTCGAGAGCCATGACCGCACAAGCTCCCGCCTGTTCGGCAATACGGGCCTGTTCGGGAGTTGTCACATCCATAATCACACCGCCTTTGAGCATCTGAGCCAAGTTGCGGTTCAAGTCTTGTCTGTTCATTGTTTTCTTTATTAGAAGTTATTATTTAGTTCAGGAGTTCAGGAGTTGAGGAGTTCAGACAATAGTCCAGAAGCTAACGAAAAGGAAAACATGGAAAATCATTGTGTGGAAATACTCCAACAGTCGTGAACATTGAGCATTGAACACTAAAGAGGTTGGGACATCGTTTTACAAACCACCCCTGCCCCTCCTTTGGAAAAGGAGGGGAGAAGTTACCTTTCCGCCGAATAGGGGTTTCCTCAATTTGTGCAGATTCGTACATATTTTCGTGTTCAAAATTCATGAATAATTCGCGTGCCATTCACGTTAATTCGTGTTCGTAAAATTCACGAAAAATTCGCGTGTCATTCACGTTAATTCGTGTTCAAAATTCATGAATAATTCGCGGGCCATTCACGTTAATACGTGTTCGTTAAGAATCATTCGTGCATTCGTGTCAATAACGTTTTAATAACGTTCAACATCCTTTTTCCTATAAGCCGTGGGACTAAGCCCTTTCATCTTCTTGAAGAACTTGGTAAAGTGAGCCTGCGACGAGAAGCCCAATTCATAGGCTGTTTGCTGCACCGTCTTGTCGGTGTTGAGCAGTTGCCGCTGCGCCACCTCCGCCAAGTATTCGTCGATGATAGCCTTGGGCGCCTTTCCTCCGATGCGTCGTGTCACCTGCGCCAAGTATCTGCTGCTCACGTTGAGCAAGTCGGCATAGAAATGCACGTCACGATTTACGCGATGATGAGCATCGAGGTGTGCGATAAACATATTATAGAGCTCGGCACCCCGTCCTTCGAGATGGCTCGTCCTCACTATCTGCGTATTGATGTAGGCCTGCGCCTGTCGTTGCGCCTCTTCCACCGTCGCTCCCATACTAAGGTAGACCGCCACGGCGCTGGCATATCGGTTTGCCATGCCGTGCATCTGCCTGCCATCGAGCCGCAGCACCAAAGTACATAGAGGAAGTAGATCGCGACGGACGGCCTCGATCACCCTATCACCCATCAGCTCGTCGCCTTGTGAGGACACAGGCACCACATCATAGATTACATGTTGCGGCCGATATTTCCTCAATGCCGCAATGATCACCTCAAGGGTGTCGGTCGTGCGAACCATACCTATTTTAACTATCTTCGGCTGGTAGTCGTTCATCACCGCATCCACCTGTCTACTTACGATATGAGCAGGGATGTCGTAGAACTGTTGTATGCCGTAAGAAGTCTGCGCCGTAATAGAGGTGATGACCGTCAGGGCATATCCTCCGAGCGAGGTAATGGTCTTGATGTCGGCCTGGATACCCGACCCGCTGGTGGGGTCGCTACCAGTGATGGTAAGGATGGGGTTAGTAAAATCTATTGCCATGAGTATCTAATTTTTCCGTTGCAAAGATATGAATAATTATAGCGTCAGCCATCGCTTTGTTCTCCTTATGACAAAGAAATCGTCCATTTGGATAAAAGAAGACGGGTTGACCACTTCAACCTCTCCTATTGAGGGAAGAGAGACTTGCTGATCAAAGAGGGAGAATTTGGAAAAGGGCAAAAAAAATGGAGTACCGCCGTACTCCAACCTTTGTTAACCTTAAATCTAATACTATGAAAAACACATGGCAAAGATAAGCAGAATATTTCATTCCACAAACTTTTCACTTAGAAATCGTAGTTATTTAACGGTTTTTAACTTTAAATTCCACTTGAGAGCCGCTTTGTTATTACAATTCAACACAAAGCCCATCATAAGCCAACTCTATGCCCTTCGGCAGAAGGTTGACCGATTCGGCATGCAGGCCTATACCATGCGATCCATGGATGAGATAGGTGCGACGCGCACCCACTTTTTGTGCGAAACGCACGGCATCGTCGACAAGTTGGTGTGAATGGTGTGGTTTTTCGAAGCGCAGCGCATTGACCACCAAGGTATCCACCCCTTCCAGGAACGGCATCTCGCCTGGATCGATGGTTTTCATATCGGTGATATACGCCAATGGCCCGATGCGATAGGCGAAGATAGGCAATTGTCCATGCATGACCACGAAGGGTGTTATTTCGATATCGCCGATAGAGAACGTCTGGTGTGGCGGCACCTCATGCAGCAAAAGTTTTGGTATTCCCGGATAATGGTTTTCGTGGAAACAATAAGGCATGGTCTGGCGCAGCGCCTTGGCGGTGTCGGCGTTGGCGAAGATATCGATATCGTAGAGTTTGGGGTAGTCGATGGCGCAGAAGGGTCGCAGGTCGTCGATGCCCGCCACATGGTCGTAGTGTATGTGCGTGATGAGCACACCATCGATTTTGCGGAACGGCACCCGCAACATCTGTTGGCGGAAATCGGGTCCGCAGTCTATGATGACGCGTGTGTTCTCCGTCTCTATCATCGCCGAGGAGCGCAGTCGGTTGTCGTGCGGATCAGAGCTGGTACAGACCTTGCATTGGCATCCGATGGAGGGTACGCCCCCCGATGTACCTGTACCAAGAAAAGTGAGTTGCATGTGAGGGAAAAGAGTTGAGGGTTGAGGAGTTAGGGAACAGTGTTGATGGTTTATATCATACAATGTTCACTTCCGGACGAATGGTGATGCCGAAGCGTGTGAACACATCCTGCCGAATGGCTTCGCACAGGCGGAATATGTCTTCGCCCGTCGCCCCTCCCCTATTCACCAAGATGAGAGCCTGCCGCTCGTAGACGCCCGCACGACCGAGGTTACGCCCTTTCCATCCACACTGTTGGATGAGCCATCCCGCAGGTATCTTCACCCTGTCGACTCCCACCTCATAATGCGGCATGTCGGGATACTGTTGTTGGAGTTTGACGAACAGGCTGCGTGGTACCACGGGATTGACGAAGAAGCTGCCCGCATTGCCAATCACCTTCACATCGGGCAGTTTGTCGCGGCGTATGGCGATGATGGCATCTCGCAATTGGCGAGCCGTAGGCTCATCGCATCCTTTCTCCTGGATGAAAGAGCGTATATTGCCATAGTCGAGTCGAGGTATGAATTGTTTGCTGAGTCGATAGGTGACATGTGTGATAAGGAAGCGGTTTTTCCACTCGTGTTTAAAGCGGCTGTCGCGGTAGGCGTATTGACAGTCGGAGGCAGGAATCGTGGTCAGTTCACCTGTGCTGAGGTCTACCGCCTCGACGGTGTGTATGAGTTCGCACACCTCCACGCCGTAAGCACCGATGTTCTGCACCGCACTCGCCCCCACCTCGCCCGGTATGAGCGACAGGTTTTCCGCGCCGTGCCAACCCTGGGTAATGGCATGGTCGATGATATCGTCGACGGTCTCGCCCGCCCCGCATCGCAGCAGTACATCCCCCCCCCGATCGAGCACTGTACAGCCCCTGACGGCTGCATGGATGACCGTCCCCTCGAAATCGCCCCGCAGCAACAGGTTGCTGCCTTCTCCGATGATGAGCAAAGGCATGTCGTCGGGAGTGAGCATTGATGCTATTTGCACAGCGTCTTCGGCAGAAGCGTATTCGATGAAGCGTCGGCAATGCGCATGGATGCCGAAGGTGTTGTGTGCCGTCAAATCGTAATGAAGTAAATCTTTCATCTGAAAAGAGGTTATTGAAGCATTTTCACCAGTTTCCATTTCCCATCTTTTTTCTGGAACGTCATTTCCGTTTCCAGGCCATTGGAAATGCCTCGGATGATGAATATTTTCTGTTTGCTCTGCTTGTATTCCTGACCATAGATGATGGTATAGATAAAGCCTTTGGGCAACACTGGTGGCTGGAAATCCTGCCACTGCTCGGGATAGAACTCCCCGTCGATCATGTGGAAATCATCATCGGGGTCAGGTACCGTGGTTTTCACCGGTTCGCTCAGGCTCTCCACCTGGAAGAGTGAGTCGGCGGCGAAACGTGCATAGAAATCGAGGAACGAGGCGTTGTTGTTCTGCGCCATACCATCGTAGTTGATTTCGGTGAGCATCCACAGTCCCTCTTCACGGTTGAAGATGAACTGTTGGACGGTTTTCGAGTCGAGCTGCACCTTTTCCACCACCACATGGTCGATGGTTGTATCTTTCGACAATTCCAGTTGTTTCTCATTGTCGAGGATGAGCGTATAGAAACCCTGCTTCATGAACAACTGTTCCACTTTCCATTGCTTTTGCGCGAGGTAAGAGGTTTTCTTCCCCTTGATGACGGGAAGAGGGAATTTCACCCTTTCGATTTGCAGTTTTCTGTTGCCAATGAAATTGAAGAGGAAATCGTCGAACAGTTCATCGGCGGCTTTGGGCATGGGTGTCTCCGCCAATATCGACTCCAGAGTGTCGATGGGCACGGTGTCGGTATCCACCGGTGCATAGTCGATACGCACGTCGAGGGTGTCGTTCGGGTCGTCGCTGGTTTTCCTGTTGGAGCACCCGTACGAAAACGACAGTGTGATGAACACCAAGAGGAGAAATAATGAAAGCAGATGCTTCATAAAACAAGGGTAAGCTACTTATAATATTTAAATTTTTGCAAAAGTAATTCAAAAAATCATTAAAACCGCCTATTTCCGATGATTTATTTTCATATCGCCCGAAAAAAGCAGAGTTTACGACTATTGTTGAAGAAAGTAGAAAGCACGAACCATCATCCCTTCCCATTTCTGAACTGTTGCGGGGTGAGTCCGGTAAGTCGTTTGAAATACTTGCAGAAGAAACTGACATTGGCGAAATTCAGTTCGTCGGCAATGAGCGAGACTGGCGTATTGTCGTGACGCAGCATCACCTTGGCCTCGGCGATGGTAGCCCTGTCTATCCATTCCTTGGCTGTAGTCCCGCTCTCCTCGTGGACTACAGTTCCGAGGTATCTTGGTGTGACACACAGCTTATCGGCATAGAAGGCCAATCGGTGCTCTTTCTTCCCGAAAAGGTTGACCAGCCGGAAGAAACGTCCAAAGAGATTGTTGGCCGTGGTCGTTCCACCCTGTTGCAGCCCCTGCCCTCTCATGTAGATGCCATCGAAATGGCACATGATGGTCTTGACGAGCGCATTGATCATGTCGGGGTCAGCAGGTTGTTGATGAACGGCCAGCCACAACGTATCGAAGAGCATCCGGCACATCTCCCTTTCGTCGGGAGTTGCCATTATCGAGAAATCCCGGCGTTGCCCGGAAAACGCCGCCGGCATCTTGTCGGCAGAGAAAGGCATGGGAAAGGAATCAAAGAGCATCATGCCCCGTACCTCCAGATCGTCGGAAATCTCGATGGGGTCGACGATCGTCCCCGGCAGGAGCACGGTGATCATCCCTTCCTCCACCTTTCTTTCCATCAGGTTGAATTCCGCACGCATCCATCCCTTATGGAGATAACCCATGCGATAATCATTGATGATGAAAGGCGGATTTTTCGCTTTCACCTGATGGAATATCATATTACCGGTCCTAACAACAGCCATCTCAGGCCGGATGACAAAGTGCTCTTCCTGGATATTGTCCATCTGATTGACGACTTCGTTGATGAAGTCATAATCCATTATTTTTGGTCGTTTTACCATAATTATTTTTCATAAACCGACGCAAAGATAACAAATTCAGGCCGTTTTGTACCAAGAAAATGGAATAAATCGTACAAAAAGAACAATACTCTCTCCCTAAAGACAACGGCAACTTGTGTTTTTCATTGTATATTTGCAGCGGGAAAGGAGAAAAGGGGAAAGAAGGACTTGAATGAAGATAAAAGAGAAATATGAGAAAGGTTTTTAGCATAATAATGGTGATGCTGTCGTTGGTGATGCGAGGACAGACTTTGGAGGAATGTCAGCAGGCCGCTGCCGAGAACTACCCGCAAATCAAGCGTTATGCCCTCATCGGGCGGCAGACGGAGGAGAGTGTCCGCAATATAGGCAAGAGTTGGTTGCCCCAACTGTCAGCCATGGCCCAGGCCACCTGGCAGAGCGATGTGGTCACCCTGCCCGAAGCCATGGGCAATATGCTCACCCAGGCAGGCGTCGACATGAAAGGCCTCCGAAAAGACCAATACAGGGTCGGGCTGGACCTTAGCCAGACCCTTTTCGATGGAGGGTCTATAAGTCAACAGCAAGAAGTGTCGCGCCGACAGGGCGAGGTGGAGGCCGCCCGTACGGCGGTAGACATCTACCAGGTACGCCAGCGTGTGAACGACCTATATTTCCTTCTATTGCTTACAAAAGAGCAACGTGAATTGTCGCAAGACCGTCTGACCCTCCTACTGGCCAGCGAACGCCAGTTGCAATCCCTTTACAGCAAGGGTGCGGCGGCAGAGTGCGACTACAATACCGTGAAGGCCGAGCGGATAACTGCCCAGCAACAAGAGGAAGAACTGGCTGGATTGTTCCATGACACCTCACTGCAGCTAAGCACGCTCTGCGGCATGGAAGTAAAAAATCCCGTCATCCCCTCCACACCATCCACCGTCAACGGCATGTCCAACAACCGTCCCGAATTGTCGCTCATCGACCAACAGATAAGTCTGCTCAATGCCCAGGAGAAAGCCCTCAATGGCGCATTGATGCCCAAGTTGAGCCTATTCGCCAGTGGCTATTACGGTTATCCCGGCTACGACATGTATCATGATATGTTCTCGCACGACTGGACCTGGAACGGCATGATAGGTGCCCGCGTCACATGGAACATCGGTGCCCTATACACCCGCAAGTGCGACAAGGCCAAGTTGGAAGCCCAACGCGCCATGGCCGAAGTACAACGGGAGACTTTCCTTTTCAACAATCGTTTGCAGACTATCCAACAAAACGGTGCCATCGAGCGTTACAGGCAACAGATGAACCACGACGATGACATTGTGGACTTACGCGCCAGAGTGCGCAAAGCATCGGAATCGAAGTTGGCCCATGGCATCATCGATGCGCCCACCCTTGTCAGGGACATCAACAACGAGCATGCCGCCAAGATACAGCGCAACATCCACATGATAGAATGGCTCAAGCAGCAGTACGACCTGCTTATTACATTGAATATTGAACGTTGAATAAAAACAAATCAGATATGAACAGGAAATCATTGATACCACTATTGTTGGGCTGCATGGCCCTGGCCTCATGTGGCGGCGACGACAATGCCTTCGACGCCACCGGCACGTTTGAAACCACGGAGGTAACCGTTTCCGCCAAGGTTTCCGGCGAACTGATGACATTCAATCTCCAGGAAGGACAAACGGTGGACGAGAATGCCGAGGTGGGACGCATCGACATGCGACAGACCGAACTGCGCCGCCAACAGCTCACCACCCAAAAGAGCCAGTTGGGTGCCTCGCGCCAACAGACCGCCGCCACCAAGAGTTCCACAGACAGTCGCCGACTGAATGAAGACACGCAGATGGCCGTCATCCGTCAGCAGATAGCCAACGCCCGAAGAGAATACCAGCGCTACAGCGAGTTGGCCCGCGACGGAGCCGTGGCTCAGAAGCAGGTGGACGAGATAGGTTATCAGATCAGTGTGTTGGAGCGCCAATTGGCCGCCACCGCCGACCAAGTGAGCAGCAACAATGCCAGTCTCTCGGGACAGAGTGAGGGTTTCGACGCGCAGATGGAAGGACTCGATGCACAGATGGAAGGGATAGACGCACAGATAGCCCAGATCGACGACCAGTTGGCCAATGCCATCGTCAGGTCGCCCCTCGGCGGGACCATCCTGGAGAAATACGTTGAGCGCGGTGAGTTCGTCACCGTAGGCAAGCCCCTTTTCAAGGTCGGCGACACCAAGAACATGGTGATGCGCGCCTACGTCACCAGCCAGCAGTTGGCAGGAGTGAAAGTAGGTCAGAAAGTACGGGTGAGGTGCACTTATGGTGGCGACCACAAACAAGAATACGAAGGAACGGTGACATGGGTGTCAGACCGTTCGGAATTTACGCCCAAGACCATCGTCACCGACGATGAGCGGGCCGACCTGGTGTATGCGGTGAAGATAGCCGTGAAGAACGACGGCAACATCAAGATAGGCATGTATGGCGAAGTGAAGTTTTAGCGATGGACAGCATCCGAGCAGAACATATCGACAAGAGTTACGGCAAGGTACAGGCCCTGTGCGATGTGTCGTTGACCATTGGCAAGGGCGAGCGGTTCGGCCTGATCGGCCCCGACGGTGCGGGCAAGACCAGTCTGTTCCGCATACTCTGCACGCTGCTGTTGCCCGACCGAGGAAGCGCCAGTGTCGACGGATTCGACGTGGTAAGACAATACCCAGAGATACGCAAGCGCGTGGGTTACATGCCAGGCAGGTTTTCCCTCTACCAAGACCTCACCGTGCGCGAGAACCTCGAGTTTTTCGCCACCCTGTTCGGCACCACCGTCGATGAAGGATACGATTCCATCAAAGCCATCTACTCACAGATAGAACGGTTTGAGAACCGCAAGGCAGGCGCCCTCTCGGGAGGCATGAAACAGAAACTTGCCCTTTCCTGCGCCTTGGTGCACCAGCCTTCCGTGCTTTTCCTCGACGAGCCCACTACAGGTGTCGACCCCGTGAGCAGGAAGGAGTTGTGGGAGATGCTCGACATGCTCAAGGAGCGCGACATCACCATCATGGCCTCCACCCCCTATATCGACGAGATCAAGCGTTGCGAGCGAGTGGCCTTCCTTCATCAAGGCCGCCTTCAAGGCATCGGCACACCAGAACACATCCTCGACGAATTTGCCGACATCTTCGACCCCAAGGCACGTACCAAGATAATGGTGACAGACGAAGCAGGCGGCAAGAGCGCCCTCCGGGAAGAAGAGAATGTGATAGAAGTGGAACATCTGGTGAAAGCCTTCGGGTCGTTCCATGCCGTCGACGACATATCCTTTACGGTGAAAAGAGGAGAGATATTCGGCTTCTTAGGAGCCAATGGCGCCGGTAAGACCACCGCCATGCACATGCTCACCGGACTGAACCAGCCCACGAGTGGCACGGGCAGGGTGGCTGGTTTCGACATACGCACCCAATACGAGGACATCAAGAAGAGGATAGGCTATATGAGCCAACGTTTCTCTTTGTACGACGACCTGACTGTGGCGGAGAACATCCGCCTTTTCGCCGGCATCTACGGCATGGACGACAAGACCATCGCGCGGAAGACAGATGAAGTGCTCGAACAGTTGGCCTTCGCCGACCACAAGCACAGCATCGTGGGTTCGCTACCGTTAGGATGGAAACAGAAACTGGCCTTTACGGTGAGCATCTTCCACGAGCCGAGTGTCGTCTTCCTCGACGAGCCCAC
The DNA here is from genome assembly GCA_900316685.1 of uncultured Prevotellaceae bacterium. Lineage (GTDB taxonomy): Bacteria > Bacteroidota > Bacteroidia > Bacteroidales > Bacteroidaceae > Prevotella. Next base: position 63,411 of record ONDS01000001.1, read on the forward strand.
GGGCGGTGTCGATCCCGCCACCCGCCGCCAGTTCTGGGACCTCATCTACAAAGCCGCCGCCAAAGGCATCACCGTATTCGTGACCACCCACTATATGGACGAGGCCGAATATTGCGACCGTCTTTCCATCATGGTCGACGGCAAGATCAAAGCCATCGGCACGCCGCAGCAACTGAAGGAAGAGTTGCACCAGCCCGACATGGACCATGTGTTCACCTACCTGGCGCGACAAGCAAAAAGAGGAGAATGAACGGTGTCGAGGGGTGAGAGGTGAGGGGTGAGAGATATGCTCAGAACTTTAAGCCCTCGACCCTAAACCCTCGACCCTAAACCATACACATTAACGATGAAACAGTTTGTCAGTTTTATCATCAAGGAGGCAAGGCACATCCTGCGCGACAAGCGCACGATGCTCATCCTGTTCGGCATGCCCATCGTGCTGATGCTGCTCTTTGGCTTCGCCATCACCAACGATGTGAAGAATGTACGCACGGTGGTGGTGTGTTCCTCCTCCGACCATCTCACCCAGCGTGCCATCGACCGCTTGGCAGCCTCCGAATACTTCACCATCACGGCCACCGCCACCACCCCGGAGATTGCCGAACGGCTCATCAGGAGCCAGCACGCCGACATGGCCATCGTGTTCGGCCAACGTTTCGCCTCGACGAAGAGCGGGGTGCAGTTCATCGTCGACACCGCCGACCCCAACATGGCCCAGCAGTGGACCAGCTATGCCACCGCCGTCATCCTGAACGGCCAGGGAGGCCTTGTCAACAGCAAGATGCTGTACAATCCCCGCATCAAATCAGCCTACAATTTCGTGCCCGCCATCATGGGCATGTTGCTCATGCTCATCTGCGCCATGATGACCTCCGTGTCCATCGTCCGCGAGAAGGAGCGCGGCACGATGGAGGTGCTGCTCGTCTCCCCTGTGCGTCCGCTGATGATCATCATCGCCAAGGCCGTCCCCTACCTCGTGTTGGCCCTGGCCATTCTCGTCACCATCCTCTTGATGGGTCGATTCGTATTGGATGTGCCCATCCAAGGCTCTTTGGTCTGGATTTTCCTCGTGTCGCTCATTTACATCCTCCTGGCCCTGTCGTTGGGACTGCTCATCTCCAACATCGCCACCAGCCAGCTGATGGCCCTTCTCATGTCGGCCATGGTGTTGCTCATGCCCATCGTGATGTTGTCCGGCATGTTGTTTCCCGTAGAGTCCATGCCCCGTATCCTGCAATGGCTATCCGCCATCGTGCCTCCCCGCTATTACATCGAGGCGATGCGCAAGCTGATGATTATGGGAGTGGGCATCGGCGATGTCCTCCGCGAGGTGTTGATACTTAGCGGCATGGCCCTCGTGCTGCTCACCCTTTCTCTTGCCAAATTCAAAAACCGCCTTGCCTGACATGATGCTGAAATATCTCATACAGAAAGAGTTCCTGCAGATCAAACGCAACAGTTTCCTGCCCAGGCTCATCTTGGTGTTTCCCATCATGATCATGTGCGTGATGCCCTGGGTGATGAACATGGAGGTGAAGAACATCGTGGTGGATGTGGTGGACAACGACCACAGCACCCTCTCGCGTCGTATCGTGGAAGGAGTGGCCTCATCCAATTATTTCCTTTTCCATGGTCAGAAGGGGAGTTACGAGTCGGCGCTCCACGACATCGAGGAGAGCAAGGCCGACATCGCCCTGGTCATCCCGCCCCATTTCAGTCGCGACCTGGCCAACGGCCGACAGCCTCAAGTGCTCATCGCCGCCAATGCCGTCAACGGCACCAAGGGCGCCATCGGTTCCTCCTATCTCACGCAGATCGTCACCACCCACGTCGCCCCCACGACCATGTCGGTATCCTCTGCCGTGTCGACGTTGAACCTCTACAACAAACATCTCGACTACAAGGTGTTTATGATACCCGCCCTTTTCGCCATCATCATGATGCTGATGTGCGGGTTCCTCCCCACCCTCAACATCGTGAGTGAGAAGGAGACGGGCACCATCGAGCAGATGAATGTCACGCCCGTGAGCAAATGGTCGTTCATCATGGCCAAGTTGATACCCTATTGGCTCATCGCCCTTTTCATCATCACCGTATGTCTGTTGCTCTCCTGGGCCATCTACGGTATCACCTGCCAGGGCAGCATCGTATGGGTGTACGTGTTGGCGATGTTGCTCGCCTTGTTTTTCAGTTCCTTCGGGTTGATTGTTTCCAACTACAGCAACACGATGCAACAAGCCATCTTCGTGATGTGGTTTTTCGTGGTCATCCTGTTGTTGTTGAGTGGGCTGTTCACTCCCACCCGTTCCATGCCCTCATGGGCCTACCTGACCACCTATGTCAATCCCATGCATTACTTCATCGACGCCATCCGCACCGTCTTCGTCCGAGGGGGAGGCTTTGCCGACATCGCTCATCAGATAGGAGCGTTGGCCCTCTTCGCCCTCATCATGGGAACATGGGCCGTATGGAGCTATCGGAAGAACAGTTAGGGTGGTAGCGTCGTTTTCGCCCTGAATTTTTCATATCTTTACCGGCTATACTGTCCTGAAAGATAAAAAGACTGAAAAAAAATGGAACATAGCCGAGAGACTGGGCAGCAAGAAAGACTACACAGGCGAAGTACGCGCCATCTTCATCAAGAGGATGTTTCCAGACGTGATGAGAGACATAGAACTTGACAGCATCCGCAATTTCAAGTTTCAGCCTGATACTGGCAGCATCGTGATAGACGAGCCGGACAAGGGTGATTATCACTTCCATTTTGTGTAGTTTTTATGTTTAAAAATCAGCGAAATTCAAAAAATATTTCTCGTTTTCGCTGATTTTTAAGAAAAAGATGCATGAGTCTAAAATAAAAACGGAAGGGGGGCTCAGATTGACTTGCTGCTGGAAAGTAGGGCTGACAGGACGGACTATCTTTGTGAAATGAAGTTCACTGGTGGCAAATACGCCATAACGAAAACCGATGAAGAGGATTTCCTGAATAAGATAGAGGCCTATGCCGCAAGCAAGATGCACAACAAGACGCACAGCATTCAGTTGGTGATGATTACGACGATGGGCGTTGCTCGAGGGGAACACGCCAGCATTGTCAATCAGTCTGTTGTGTTGGACAATTTATTTTCAGGCCGTAGAACTTAGATTATCTAATCCGTCCCATATATAAACTTTAGTAAGGTCGAGTTTTTGACCCAACGGGGTTTGTCCGCGGCAGGCCACCTATGTCAATCCCATGCATTACTTCATCGACGCCATCCGCACCGTCTTCGTCCGAGGAGGAGGCTTTGCCGACATCGCTCATCAGATAGGAGCGTTGGCTCTCTTCGCCCTCATCATGGGAACATGGGCCGTATGGAGCTATCGGAAGAACAGTTAGACCCGATATTATCGGACTCAAGCCACTTCAACTCCTACCCACACAATCCACTGATTGCTACTTTCCTCTACAGAAGCACATTCCTTGAAAGTTGGGGTTCTGGTGTTCGTCGTATTATTTATTAATGTGCTGCCGACGGAGTTGAAGAACCTGTTTGGCAGACTAACCCAAACTTTGTTTGGGTCACTTTCAAGCGTCCTGCCGACAAGTCAAGCTATACGCAGTTGGGAGTAAGTACAGCTACCACCCTAAAAGGAAGGGGTTCCGAAAAAGGCATAAGCTTCGAAAAAGGCATAAGCTCAAAACAGCTAAGGCTGTTATTTGAAGTAATGAACTTTAGTTACATGTCTGTAATTGAAATTATGGATTTATGTAAGAGGAAAGACCGAATACGGTTTACTCGCAACTACATTGTTCCAGCTCTCAATGCCGGTATCATAGAGCGCAAACATCCCGATCAGCCAAATCATCCACATCAACGTTATCGCCTAACAGAAAAGGCTATGCACATCAAGTATTCACAGGATGAGAAGTAATGACAATGGCAGCAGATAAACAAGATAAATTCCTCAATTTTTCGGATAAGCAAGATCAGAATGGCGCTTGCTCCGATTCTGCCGAGCATGAGAAAAATCAAGGAAAGGCTTTCCTTAATGTCCCAATTTTGAGATTCCCAGAATTTAAGAATGAGTGGGAGTTACATCCAACAACAGACTTCTGAATGACGACTTTTTTGTGATAACCAATGAGGCGAAACCTACCGAACCACGTACCTACCGTAACTATTACAAGCAACTGCTGAAACACCTTGCGATTCCCAATCTGAAATTCCATGGGCTTCGTCATTCATTTGCCACAAGGTGCATTGAAAGCCAATGTGACTACAAGACCGTCAGCGTCATTCTTGGTCATGCCAATATCAGCACTACCCTCAATCTCTATGTCCATCCGAATATGGAGCAGAAGAAAAAATGCATCAATCAGATGTTCAAAGTCCTAAAATGAGGAATTGCCAGATTACTCTCCCCCCATTACTCCTTCTCTCAGAATCAAATATTGATATTTTTCCCAGCACAGGATGTGTTATTATGGAAAAATGTGTATCTTTGCAGGTTGAAACGAGAAAACAAAACGACAAGACATGATACTTGACAAGATTGAGCTGTTGCTCAAAGAAGTGAAAGAGCTGCATGCATCGAATGCAGAGGAGATAGAGGCATTGCGACTGAAATACCTGAGCAAGAAAGGTGAGATCACGGCCCTGATGGCCGACTTCCGCAATGTGGCCGCTGACCAGAAGAAGGTGGTGGGCATGAAGATCAACGAACTGAAACAGACCGCCCTTGAACGTATCAACGCCCTGAGGGAGGAATGTGCAGGCAAGAGCGAGACGAATGCCGCCTTGGACCTCACCCGCACCGCCTACCCCATCGAGTTGGGGACCCGACATCCCCTGTCGATCGTGACCAACGAGATTATCGACATCTTCTCGCGTATGGGCTTCACCTTGGCCGATGGTCCTGAGGTGGAGGACGACCTGCACGTATTTACAAAGATGAACTTCGCCGCCGACCATCCCGCCCGCGACATGCAAGACACCTTCTTCGTATCGCAGCATCCCGACGACGTGACAAAGAACATCCTGCTGCGTTCGCACACCAGCAGCGTCCAGGCGCGTGTGATGGAGAAGACACAGCCCCCCATCCGCATCATCTGCCCGGGCCGCGTTTACCGCAATGAGGCCATCACCGCCCGCGCCCACTGTTTCTTCCATCAGGTAGAGGGATTGTACATCGACAAGAACGTGTCGTTCACCGACCTGAAGCAGGTGTTGCTCACCTTCGCCCGTGAGATGTTCGGTGCCGACACCGACATCCGCCTGCGTCCATCGTATTTCCCCTTCACCGAGCCGAGCGCCGAGATGGACATCTCGTGCTTCATCTGCGGCGGCGAAGGATGTGGCTTCTGCAAGCACACCGGTTGGGTGGAGATCCTCGGTTGCGGCATGGTGCATCCCAACGTGCTGGAGAAATGCGGCATCGACAGCAAGGTATACACCGGTTACGCCTTCGGTATGGGTGTGGAGCGCATCGCCAACCTGAAATATTCGGTGAGCGACCTGCGTCTGTTCTCAGAGAACGACACTCGCTTCCTGCGCGAGTTCGAGGCAGCGAACTAATTAGAGGGGCAAGGAGCAAGGGGCAAGGAGCAAGAGATATGTTTTAAACTTTTCACCATGGTAACTAGACATGCCATCATCGTTGGAGCCTCGTCGGGCATCGGCAGGGCAGTGAGCGAGCAACTCATCCAACGGGGATGGCATGTTGGCATTGCCGCCCGACGGTTGGACAAGCTTGAAGAGGTTATGGCTTTGGCTCCGGAACGTGTCCATGCCAAGGCCATTGACGTGACCGACAGCGACGCCCCCACCTTGTTGGAGCAACTCATAGCTGACACCGGGGGCATGGATCTGTATTTCCACGCCTCGGGCATCGGCCATCAGAATCCCTCCTTAGACGAAGACATCGAACTACGCACCACCAACACCAACGCGATGGGGTTCACCCGTATGGTGGGAGCCGCCTTCCGTTATATGGCGGAGCATAGTGGCGGACATATTGCCGTGATCAGCAGCATCGCCGGCACAAAAGGTCTGGGTCCGGCACCCTCATACAGTGCCACCAAGGCGCTGCAAAACACCTACATCCAGGCACTGGAACAGTTGGCCAACCAACGTCGGTTGAAAATCCGCTTCACCGACATCCGTCCCGGGTTTGTCGACACCGAACTGCTGAACGATGGTCACCACTATCCCCTGATGCTTCAGACAGAAGATGTGGCGCGTAAAGCCGTGCGAGCCATCGAGCGAGGCCGACATATCCAGGTGATAGACTGGCGGTGGCGGGTGATTACCGCCTTCTGGCGCAGGATACCACGGTGGGTGTGGAGAAGATTTCGATTGTTGAATGTTGAATGTTGAGTTGTCGCTTCGCGATGATGAATTATTCAATGTGATTTGTTCCATAGGTTGGGACCGTATTTGACAAACCACCCCTGCCCCTCCTTTGGAAAAGGAGGGGAGAAGTTAGCTGGCTTTGGAAAAGGAAGGGAGAAGTTTGCTGGCTTTGGAAAAGGAAGGGAGAAGTTAGCTGGCTTTGGAAAAGGAAGGGAGAAGTTAGCTGGCTTTGGTAAAGGAGGGGAGAAGTTAGCTGGCTTTGGAAAAGGAAGGGAGAAGTTAGCTGGCTTTGGAAGAGGAAGGGAGAAGTTAGCTGGCTTTGGAAGAGGAAGGGAGAAGTTAGCTGGCTTTGGAAAAGGAGGGGAGTAAGTTACCCCTAAGTTCAACAGAAGTTTGCTTATAAAATACATTATAAATTACAATTATCTATTATCCCATGAAAGAACAAAAGAAACATTATCATGTGGCAGCGGCTGTGATACAAGACAGCAGAGGTAGATACCTGTGCATGCAACGTTGCAAGAGTGATCGCGACTATATCTCAATGCATTGGGAGTTTCCCGGAGGCAAGATTGAAGAGGGCGAAAGCGCCTACGATACCCTCTTACGCGAAATCAAGGAGGAGATGGACTGGGATATCTTCGTAGGCAGGCATCTTTGCTCTGTCACACACGACTATCCCGACTTCAGCATCACCTTAGAGGCTTATCTTTGCAAAGGCGGCAAAGGGCAGTTCAAGCTATTGGAGCACCTTGACTACCAATGGCTCAAGAAGTCGGAGATGGACGGTCTGGACTGGACGGAAGCGGATAGGAAGTTATTGGAACGGATATAGATCACCCATCCCGGCCCTCCCAAAGGGAGGGAGATGGAAAAGAGGTTGGGACATTATCTTACAAACCACCCCTACCCCCTCCTTTGGAAAAGGAGGGGAAAGGAGATGGATAGCTTTGGAAAAGGAGGGGAAAGGAGATAGATAGCTTTGGAAAAGGAGGGGAAAGGAGATAGATAGCTTTGGAAAAGGAGGGGAAAGGAGATGGATAGCTTTGGAAAAGGAGGGGAAAGTAGATAGATAGCTTTGGAAAAGGAGGGGAAAGGAGATAGATAGCTTTGGAAAAGGAGGGGAATTTACCTGTAAATATTATAATGAGCGTCGTGGGCCTGACAATATTTATTTAATAATGTAAGGATGTATTCAGCGTTCTCCCTTACTTGTTCTTCACGCCCATCGTAGCCATTGATGAGCACAAGCAGATGGGTGGTGTTGATGCCTATCTTCGTACGTTCGTTGTCACTGGTAGGCGTACCTACCCCACCCTTCGCATCGCGATAAACCGGCAACCCCGCGATGTTGAGCATACCCCGTCCGATACCCTCATAGGGCTCCCCCTCGCGCCCTATACCCAGCGTGAGCGTGTCGCCCACGAACTTGTCGGCATCGAAACCGCCGATGCTATACCCATAGGCGATACTCGCCAGATTGACAAGGTCGACCAGGGTATCTATCTGATAGAGCGGTTTGCCTTGGAGCATACGGCGGATGAGCGCTTCCGATGCCGGACGATAGCGAGAAGGATCTTTGCCGCACGCACGGTAGACACGTCGCGTGGCCTCTATGCCAGAAAGTTGTTTGAGCGTTTCGGTAGTCAGTTCGGCACGGTATTTCTCACCCATGGCATCGATCTCCCGCCATAACGCCTCATGATAAGGAGAATTCACTACATACGCCTCAACAGCCGCCCCCACGAACTGCGGGCAAACCGTTTCTATTTCCTGTGATACGATGATATTCATAGAAACACAAATTTAGTCGTCGAAGAGAGAGAGTTGGATGGGAGATGAGGACTTGGAGGTTGGAGAATTTATGCCCTCCCCCAACCCCTCCTGTAGGAGGGGGACTGGTTTGTCGGAAGTTGGAGATTGGGAACTGGAGGTTGGGGATTCAAGCATTGCGAGGAATTCCTCCTCGCCAACGATGGGCACACCCAGTTTTTCCGCCTTCTGCAGTTTCGAGGGTCCCATGTTCTCGCCAGCGAGTATGAATGATGTCTTGCCGCTGATGCTCCCCACGTTCTTGCCCCCATGTTGTTCGATGAGCGCCTTGTATTCATCGCGGCTGTGATGGGTGAACACCCCACTGATGACGATGCTCTTCCCTGCCAGCGCATCGCTCACTCCATGCAGTTGTTCCTCCGAAAGAGCCATCTGCACGCCCTCGGCTCTCAGCCGTTCCACGATACGCCTGTTTTCCTCGTTGTGGAAGAAAGCCACGATGCTTTTCGCCATCACCTCGCCGATACCCTCGACCTGCTGTAGATCGTCGAGCGACGCATGGGCCAGTGCGTCCATCGTTTTGAAATGACGCGCCAGCAGTTTCGCCGATGTTTCGCCGATGAAGCGTATGCCCAGGGCGAAGACCACCCGTTCGAAAGGCACATTCACCGTGTCGCGTATGCCCCGGACCACCTTCTGCGCCGATTTCTCGCGCGAGCCGTCTCCATTGATTTGGTCGACCCGTATATCGTAGAGGTCTGCCACATTATGCACCAGTCCGCGGCGGAAATAATCATCCACCGTTTCCGGTCCGAGCGATTCGATGTTCATCGCCTTGCGCGCGATGAAATGTTCGATGCGCCCCTTGATTTGCGGCGGGCAACCTGTATCGTTGGGACAATAATATGCTGCCTCACCCTCATAACGCACCAGTTGTGCGCCACATTCCGGACAATGCGTGATGAAGCGCACCGGCTCCGCCCCTTCAGGACGGTTTTCCACGTCCACGCCCACGATTTTCGGAATGATCTCTCCCCCCTTCTCCACGAACACGAAATCGCCGATATGAAGGTCGAAGGAACGGATGAAATCCTCGTTGTTGAGCGTGGCCCGTTTCACCGTGGTGCCCGCCAGGAGCACCGGTTCCATATTGGCCACTGGCGTGACAGCCCCCGTTCGTCCCACCTGATAGGTCACCTCGTTGAGGCGTGTGCGAGCCCTCTCCGCCTTGAACTTATAGGCTATGGCCCAGCGCGGGCTCTTCGCCGTGAATCCCAGTGCACGTTGCTGTCGTTGCGAGTTAACCTTGAGCACGATGCCGTCGGTAGCCACCGGCAGGTCCTTCCTCGCTTGGTCCCAATAATGTATGAAGTCGAAAATTCCTTCGAGCGTGGTCACCTTGCGCATGCCCTCGCTGATCTTGAATCCCCAGGAACGCGCCACCTGCAAGTTTTCGTAGTGGCCATCCTCGGGCACCTGTTCACCAAGCAGGTAATAGAGATAAGCATCGAGCTGACGACTCGCCACCAGTTCCGACTTCTGGCTCTTGAGCGTACCCGATGCGGCGTTGCGCGGGTTGGCGAACAGCTGTTCACCCGCCTCCTCACGTTCCTCGTTGAGTCGTCTGAACACCGCCCAGGGCATGAGAATCTCGCCCCGTATCTCGAAATTGTCGGGGATGGGTTTTATCGCTTTGTCGGCATTGAGCACCAGAGGTATGGAACGTATGGTCTTGACATTGGCGGTGACATCATCGCCATGCACTCCGTCGCCTCGAGTCACTGCCTGCACCAACCGTCCCCGCTCATAGGTGAGCGAGATGGACAAGCCATCGTATTTCATCTCGCAGCATACCTCGAAGGGTTCCCCCGCCAGCAGTTTACTGACCGAAGCGAACCACTCGGCCACTTCCTGCTCGTTGTAGGTGTTGGCCAGCGAGAGCATGGGATAGCGGTGCGCCACCTGCTTGAACTCCTGGTTGAGGTCGCTCCCCACCCTCTGTGTAGGCGAATTGGGGTCGGCGCACTCGGGGTGTCGTGCCTCAAGTTCCTGCAGCTCGTGCATAAGGAAATCGAACTCCTGGTCGGAGATGAGGGGTTGGTTGAGCACATAATAACGATGGTTGTGTTCATGCAGTTGCTGCCGCAACTGTTCTATTCTTTGTTTCTCGTCCATTTACGAATGTTTTTTAGGCTGTGATGCCGTCACCAGTATATAGTTGATAATATTTTCCTTTCAGCGCCAGCAACTCGTCGTGCGTGCCCCGCTCAATAATACGTCCTTTTTCGAGTACGATGATGCAGTCGCTGTTTCGCACGGTCGACAGTCGGTGGGCGATGACGAAGGTGGTGCGCCCCTTCATGAGCGAATCCATACCCCGCTGCACCATCCTTTCCGTGCGAGTATCTATTGACGAAGTAGCCTCGTCGAGGATGAGCACAGGCGGGTCGGCGATGGCTGTACGTGCGATGGATATCAGCTGCCGTTCACCCTGGCTGAGGTTAGAGCCATCGCCGTTGAGCATGGTGAGGTAGCCATTGCTCAGACGTCGGATGAAATCATCGGCCCCCACCAGTTTCGCCGCCTCGATGCACTCCTGGTCGGAAGCGTCGAGACGTCCATAACGTATGTTGTCCATCACAGTACCTGTGAAGAGCCGTATCTCCTGCAACACCATGCCCAAACTCCGGCGCAGATGGGGTTTGGCTATCTCGTTGATGGTGATACCGTCGTATTTGATTTTCCCGTCCTGTATGTCGTAGAACCTATTGATGAGATTGGTGATGGTGGTCTTGCCCGCTCCAGTGCCTCCCACGAAGGCTATCTTCTGGTCGGGCATGGCATCGAGCACGATATCCCAGAGCACCTGTTTGTCGGGCACATAGCTGAAGTCGACCATATCGAAGGTGACGCCCCCCTCGACCTTCACCAGCGAGCCATCCGGCTTTTTCCATGCCCAAAGGTTGGTCTGTTGTTGTGATTCCGATTCATGCAGTTGCCCGTCGGCATCTCTTGTCGCCTTGACAAGCGTCACCTCGCCTTCATCCTTCTCCTGCTGTTCGTCGAGCAGATCGAAGAGCCGTTCAGCACCCGCCGATGCCGTGATGATGCTGTTGATTTGCTGGCTCACGTGTGCCACGGGTTGCGAAAAGTTCTTATTGAGTGTGAGGAACGACACCAAGGTACCCAAGGTGAGACCATAGTCGCCCGAGAGTGCTATGGTAGCCCCCACCACGGCGATGAGCACATAGCCCAGGTTACCCAAGTTGCCATTCACAGGCATGACTATGTTCGCCGTCTTGTTGGCATCGTTGGCACTCGACCTGAGTTGTTCGTTGAGCGCCTCGAATTGGTCGATGGCCACCTGTTCGTGGCAGAACACCTTGACCACCCTCTGCCCGGTGATCATCTCCTCTATGAAGCCATTGACCGCGGCGAGGTTCTTCTGCTGGTCGAGGAAATGCTTGCGCGATTTCTTGCTCAGGTAGGATGTAGCCACGGCCATGACCACGGCCATGACCACGCTCACGATGGTAAGCGGTATGCTGAGTACCACCATGCTGGTGAATGTGGCCACCAGGGTGATGACCGAGCTGAAAGCCTGAGGCAACGATGAACCTATGGCCTGTCTGAGCGTGTCCACATCGTTGGTGAAACGCGACATCACGTCGCCATGTGCATGAGAGTCGAAATAGCTGATGGGCAGTTTCTCCATGTGGGAGAACATATCCTTGCGCAGCCGCAGCATCGTGCCCTGGCTCACGTTGATCATGATGCGGTTGTAGGCGTAAGAGCAGACGACACCTACCAATAGCACCGCCGCCAGCGTGAAGAGCGCCTTGGCCAGCCCGCTATATTCAGGATGAGCCACTTGGGTGAGCGGTACGATATAGTCGTCGATGAGCGTTCGCGTGAAGAGTGTGGAAACCAATGTGGTGACCGAGGTGACGATGATACACACCGCCACCACGAGGAACGACACCTTATAGTTACCCAACACATATCTGAGCAGGCGTTGGAGCGTCGCCTTCTTGTTCTTGGCCGTTTTCTGCGGTGCGAAACGGTCGTTATGGTTGCGCATTCCGAAAGTCTTTGCCATGGCCGTTATTTTTTACGTTTTTCATCGAAGTCGCCCCCATCCTCTTCCTGGATCTGACAAATCTCCTGGTAAATCTTATTCTCACTGAGCAGTTTACTGTGGGTATTGAAGCCCACCACCTTGCCACCGTCCATCACCACGATGCGGTCGCAATCCTTCACGCTGGAGATACGCTGAGAGATGATGAGCTTGGTCACGTCGGGTATGTCCTCCCGGAAAGCCTTGCGTATCTTGGCGTCGGTGGCGGTATCGCAAGCACTGGTGGAATCGTCGAGCACCAGCACCTTGGGTTTCTTGAGTAAGGCACGTGCGATGCACAGACGCTGTTTCTGACCGCCCGACACATTGACACCGCCCTGTTCAATCACCGTATTGTAGCCTTGTGGCATCTGGTCGATGAACTCGTCGGCGCAGGCCAGTCGGCATGCCTCCCGACATTCCTCAAGCGTTGCCTCGGGGTTTCCCCATCGCAGGTTGTCGAGTATGGTGCCCGAGAAGAGCACGTTCTTCTGCAGCACCACCGCCACGGCATCGCGCAGCGTGGTAAGGTCGTAGCGGCGCACGTCCTTCCCTCCCACACAGAGGCTGCCTCGCGACACATCGTAGAGCCGACTGATGAGCGTGACCACCGACGATTTGCCACTGCCCGTGCCGCCGATGATGCCCACCGTCTCGCCCGATTTAATATGCAGGTTGATGCGGTTGAGCGCATATTCGCCACTTCCCGCCTTATAGGAAAAGGACACCTCGTTGAAGTCGACCCTTCCGTCGGCCACCTCGGTGAGCGGTTCGTCGGGGTTGAGGATATCCGCCTTTTCCTCGATGACCTCAGCCACGCGTTTGGCACTGGCAGCACTCTGCGTGAGCATAACGAAAATCATGCTGAGCATCATGAGCGACATGAGTATGCTCATGACATAAGTGAAGAGCGAGGTGAGCTCGCCTGTGGTGAGTGTGCCACCCACCACAAACTGCGCCCCGAACCACGAAAGGGCGATGATGCAGCCATATACCACGAGGTTCATCACGGGGTGGTTGACAGCCATGAGACTCTCCGCCTTGACATAAAGCTTATATAGTCCCTCGGCGGCTCGTCCGAATTTTGTGTTCTCATACTCCTCGCGAACGAAGGCCTTCACCACGCGTATGCCCGCCACATTCTCTTGCACCGAAGCGTTGAGTTCATCATATTGTTTGAACACCTTGGAGAAGAGTTTCGCCACGCGTGAGATGACGAAGAAGAGCACCACACCGAGGATGAGCATGGCCACGAAAAAGATGATGCTCAATCGCGAGTCGATGAAGAAGCACATGGCAATGCTGAGTATCAGTCGGTAGGGAGCGCGTACCGTCACCCTGAGAATCTGCTGGTAGGCATTTTGCAGGTTCGACACATCGGTGGTCATGCGAGTGACCAACCCCGAAGTACTGAACTTGTCGATGTCGGAGAAGGAGAATGTCTGTATGTTACGATACATCGACTCGCGTAGGTTGGCGGCAAATCCCGACGAGGCATAAGCCGCGTATCGTCCCGCCATGATGCCGAAGAAGAGGCTGAGAAAGGCCATGCCTATCATGATGGCCCCATAGAGATATACATTGTTGATGTCTCCCGCATTGATGCCACGGTCGATGAGCATGGCGGTGACATAGGGTATGAGCACATCCATGACCACTTCCAAAGAAGTATATAAGGGAGTGAGCAGGGATGCTTTCTTATATTTCCCGATTTGTCGATAGAGTGTTTTAAACATAAAGTAGAAAGGCTGTTTTTTCGCTGCGAAATTACACAAAAAAACTGAAACGGACAAAGGAACAGGAGGTTCATATGTCAGGAAAAAAGTTACAATTTACTGAAATTCAGGGCTAAAGTATGAAAAATGACTACAAAAAGGAGCAACAGCCTTTCGTAGAATTAACAAATCTTAACGCATATTTTATTCTCGGTTAACTTTTTTTCGCTATCTTTGTACACATATGAGGATAGATATCATCACCGTATTGCCAGAGATGCTTGAAGGATTCGTTCATGAATCCATTTTGGCGCGTGCGCAACAGAAAGGTTTGGCAGAGATCCACCTGCACAACTTGCGCGATTACACATTGGACAAGTGGCGCAGGGTGGACGACTACCCCTACGGCGGTTTTGCGGGTATGGTAATGCAATGCGAACCCATCGACCGCGCCATCAGTGCGCTGAAAGCCGAGCGTGATTACGATGAGGTGATTTTCACCTCGCCAGATGGAGAGCAGTTCGACCAGCATATCGCCAACGACCTGTCGATGTTGGGCAATATCATCATCCTCTGCGGACATTACAAGGGTATCGACCAACGTATTCGCGACCATCTCATCACCCGCGAGATCAGCATCGGCGACTACGTGCTCACTGGCGGTGAGTTGGCTGCTGCCGTGATGGCCGACGCGATAGTGCGGTTGGTGCCCGGAGTGATCAGCGACGACCAGAGTGCCCTGTCTGACTGCTTCCAAGACGACCTGTTGTCGGCTCCCATCTACACCCGCCCTGCCGACTATAAGGGTTGGAAGGTGCCGGAGATACTGCTCAGTGGCAATGAGCGCAAGATCAAGGACTGGGAGATGGAGCAGAGCCTGGAACGCACGCGCAGACTGAGGCCGGATCTTCTTGAAAAGTGATACCCACCCCTGACCCATCATACCCACCCCGGCCCTCCCTAAGGGAGGGAGAAGAGACACATCAAAGGGAAGGGGGAAAAAGGGTTTCATGTAAAAAAGCAAATGTTTTATAACATTTTTTTGCCTTTTATTTGTTTTTTGTGAAAAAAATTGTATTTTTGTGGCGTAAACAAGTTTAACCTACAACCTATATAAAATTTATTATTCACAATAATTATTAACTAAAAAAACAATTTTATTATGGCACAACCTATTCCGCAGTTAGACTTTGTGACCGCCGTGAAATTGGCGATTGCTCGTATTAAAGACATGGAAGGCCGCAGCCGCCGCAGTGAGTTCTGGTGGACAATGTTGGCATTGTTTATCGTGAACATCATTCTGGCGTTTATCCCCTTTGGATGGATTCTCTCTCTGATCCTGTGGGTATGCACCATCCCCCTCCAGTGTCGTCGTCTCCATGACATCGGCAAGGGTAACACAATGATTTACATCTACTCTGGCGTGTATGTCGTGACACTGATTTTGTCAAAATATCAGTCGTATCTGGCAGAGAAGGCTTGGAAGTCTCTTGATTTCTCCGCAGCCTCCACTCATGATTCCTTGGTTATCCCGATGATTATCGTAGGATTGGCAGCCCTTGTACTTGGTATCATCCTGCTTATTTGGTTTGTCAAAGACAGCCAGCCCGGCATGAACCAGTATGGTCCGTCGCCCAAATATCCCGACTTCCAGTAAAAGAAGAAGCCCCTACCCTTCCCCCTCGAGGGGAGGGCGTAAAAAGCCCAACTTAAATAATTTCGGGAAACAGAAAAAAGCCGCTCTGATGAGCGGCTTTTTTGAATGCCCCTAACCCGGCCCTCCCCTCGGGGAGGATGGAATTAGCCAACATAGATAATCTCGGTATAATAAACGACAAAGGCTCCGACGCTATTTCTCCATGGCATCGAGGAGGATGAAAGCCGCCCAGTAGATGGGTTGGTCAAAGCGGCCATTCTCCACCTGCCGGAGATGACGTTGCGCCTCGGCGAAGGCCTTCCGGGACGACTGTCCTTCTGCCAGATGACGGTAGAATGCCGTCATGAGTATCTGCGTGGCCTGGTCGTCCACCTTCCAGAGGCTCATGACGATGGTCTTCGCCCCCGCTTTCTTGAAACCCCGTTGCAGTCCGAAGACCCCTTCACCGGTGACCGTACCCAGTGCAGTCTGACACGCCGATAGCACCACTAAGGATGTGCCCCGGAGATCCATCTGGGCCAATTCACGTGCGGTGAGTATTCCGTCTTCCATATTATCCGGTATGCTTTTGCGCATGAGAGCGGCATTGGCCCCGGCGAAGAGCAGTCCCGAGCGTGAGAGCGCCTTATCCTCTTCGGTGGTAGCCGTGCCACCGGCAGTCTGGAGGAACGCGAGGTTGCCCACCCTCTTGATATCCTCCTCGGTCCAGAAGAAGCCATGCGTGGCTACATGCAGGATGTCGGCGGCATGACCGGAGAGATTCTTGAAAGCCTCCTCCGACCCCTGCACCCCTACGAGGGTTCGCACATCACCCACTTTTCCATTCAGTTGGTGTTCTATCTCTTCCACCTCTTTCAATGTATAAGCCAGGTAGCCTGCGCCTCCACGCAGGAGTAGAGAATCGACCACCGCACGACTGGCCATCAACGGAACGTCGGTGGTGAGTCCTGCCACCTGATTGGCCGCGCTCACGTCCTCCATCTTCGCGTTGTACTGCAACCCACCGAAAAGGCGTGCGCTCTGCAAGGGTTTGCTTTTTGACGCCGTCACCACTTCACGCGTGGAAGAGAGGCGGTAGGTATCGAAACATTCGGAGAAAGTCTTGCTGCCATCATAAGGCACATATTCGACAGCCAAGTCATGGAGAGCGCCCGCAGCGGAGAAGAACACCCTCCGGGCATCTTTCAGATACTCTTCCAAAGGTTTCCATATGAGAAGAGAAAGCGAGTCGGAGGCATAGCATCCATCACGGCTGATGACGCGCACCTGCCAATCATCGCATAGACCAACCATGACCGGATGCTCCATGCCCCGCTTCAGCACCAACGCTCCGAGAGCGGGTATTTGCAGGCTGTCTTCGCGCTGCGGAAAGAAGTTGACAAATTCGACTGCGACATCCGTTTTCTCCAATTTATCGCGCACCTGTTGCCAAGTGGTACGCAATGGTCTGGTATAATCGCCGTAGGTGGTCGACATGGCGGTGAGTTGGCGTTCGAGGCGATTGACTACCTGTCGGAGGGAATCGACATCCATGCTGCGCTGTTCTATCGGCAGGGCCACCTGCTGGTCGAGCAGTGTCCGCTGCCGTTTGAGTTCAGCGAATGTCTGCGTGGCCCTTTCATCGCCACTCTCCATGAGCAACCTGTTCATCTCTATCTCGGTGGTGAGCAACAATCCTTTGCTCAGCAGTTGTCCGTCGTAGGCACAATCAGCCATGCGGCCGGCCAGCGGTCCATTGTTTCTATACCGGTCGGCCAGGTAAGGGAGCACCCCATTGAAGAAGACCTCGTTCTGGTTCCATATGCCCATACGTTCCGCCGCCGACATGGTGGTGAACTTCGAGAGGATAAATTCACGCAACCGAGCGGAGAGCCTTTCCGCATAGTCGACCGCCACCTCAGGCCTATTGTCCATGATGGCCGCGTTGCAGACATTCCATCCCGCCTGTAAGCATACCATATTTTCATCGTCCACATATTTGGAAATCACCCGCTCCACCTCTTGCATTTGTGCGAAGCCCTCGGAGGTTCGTCCTGCGTTCAGCAGCAACTCACCCTGTAGCACATACAAAGGCGTGCTGTTCATGAGCGCCTTCTCCCGTCCGAAGATGCTCTCCATAATCGCGATACCCTCCTCGGCATGCATGAGCGATGGCTGGTATTCGTTTCTTCTTGCTTCCGCCTGCGCCAAACCGAAGAGAGCCGAGGCATAAGAAGCCGTTCGCTGCAAGCTATCTTGTCGGAGCAGTTCCATGGCCTGTTTGTAAACCACCTTGGCCAAATCCGTCTGCCCCATGGTGAGGAGTTGCTGGCCGAGTTGGAGTCTTTCATTGGCATTGTAGTTTTCCTCTTTCTGATGATAATCGGAAGCATAATGGGCATCACTGAACAGCTGTTGCCCTTGCTGCACATTGCCCAGCGCCATTTCTATCATGGCAAGACCTTGAGCCGCATTGGTATAATCTTGCGATTCCTCACCATATTTACGTTTAGCATAATCCACCACTTTCCGTTGCGATTCGGCAGCCTCGACGAAATCATTGTTGGAGTACTGAGCCATGGCCAAGACAGAGAGGGAAAAATACATATTTTGTTCATCGCCGATACCGCTGAAGGTTTCAATCGACCGCCGTGCATAATCCGCCCCTTGGTTGAACAAGGCCAGATTGATGGCCATTTGCGCCGCCCATTGCATTACAGAGCCATAGGTGCTGTTGTGCGGAGTGATGGTCTCCGCCTTTGCCACCGTACGAGCCAGCATCACCTTGGCCGAATCCATCTCGCTGTACGCCACCAAAGACCCGGTGAGGTTCATCATGCTTGTCAGGACCAACGAGTCGCCCGCATTCGGCATTTCCTGGTAGGCATCCACCATCAAGCGCGAATATTCCAAATCCTTCTGATGATTGTTCACAGTCCTGTAATAGTTCGACATGGCCATCAATCCATCGACATAGACTTTATCCACCTGTCCTGACTTGCGATAGCGCTCAATGGACTGGTCAATCCACATCAATCCCCTGTATTTGTCGTTAAGGGCGAGAGCCGATGCCCCTTTCACCATGAGCAACTGGTTGTATAAATAGCTCTCGCTCATGGGTCCTTTGCAAAGATCCATTCCCCTCTCCGCCAAGGCTTTGGCCGTCGTATAATCGCCTTCCGTCGCCTTTATCTGCGCCAGGAAAGACAAGAATCTCACCTGCCAGGAAAAATCGGCATTGTCATATCCCCGGAACAGCTCTTCCGCCCGTTGCAGACAATCCGTAGCCAGGGGCAGATTGACTTTATAGAAATACATCTCACCCATCGTGCCGATGGCCACAGCGTAAAGGTAATGACTGGTGTGATTCGACTCCTCACACCTTTGCTTTAGCAGTTGGGCTGCTCTCAACACTTCGTCAGGGTCGTTGGAAGCCCCGCTTGCCATCGCCACCACATAAGCATAAAGTGTGCTGAGATAATCCGTAGAGGAGTGATCGCCAAACTTATCATACACCGCCAACATCTTTTTTGAGAGTTCCGCCGTCTCCTCATATCTCCCCAATTCAGGAAGCACCATCAAAGTGGGCTGTTCCGCATAAGTCCAGGCATAGGAATCCGTCCCTGCAATGGCCGCCATTATATCCGCCCCTTTCCGGCAATAGGGCAAAGCCCCCTCGGGATCACCCTTATAGAGAAGCACATAACCATGGAATGTGAGTGTGGCGGCATAATCCGGACTTTGTTCCCCACCGAGGGCTATCTCCATCCTCTCTATCTCCGGATAAAGAGCCAATGCCCCATCGAGATCACCTTCCAGGAACCGTTTGGTAGCTATTCCCCCAAGGGAGTCGACCAAGATGCGCGGTCTACGGTCAGAGGGATCCATCTCGAACATGGGCGACAGCGGGATGGCCTCTTTCGTCCTGCCCAGCATATGATAACAGCGAGCCAACCAGCCTTTGGCATAGCCATAAAAATGGTGGAGCGAATCGTAGAGTTGCTCATCGATAGGACGCAGGCGTTCGAAGGTCTTGGCCGCTTTCTTGTAATCCTTGGCACGATAGAGGTCGACGCCCTCGGCATATAGTTTTTCCGAGAGTGCGATGCTGTCGCTATGCGACGACTGTGCGGCAGCCGTCAAAGAGAAACAGAGGAGAAGAAGGTTGCAGAGGTATTTCATGATATAATAGGTTGGGACATTGTTTGTCAAACCACCCCTTCCCCTCCTTTAGAAAAGGAGGGGAGGAAGTTACCAATCCCAAATATTGCGGGCGATGCCCCATCCGAGGAAGATGGCGAAGAGCACGAGTGGTGTCCAGGGTTGATAGAACCCGCTGTAAAGACGGGGTCGTTTTTTCCGTACCCATTCGAGGTATAACAGGAAAGCCACAAGCGGCAAGGACAGGACAAGGATGGCATTGAAAGCGAACGCCCCCCCTATGTCGCCATGGAGCAGGCTGTGTATGGCCCGCTGCGACCCGCACCCCGGACATTTCAGGCCGGTGAGTACAAGAAAGGGACATTTGGGGAACCATGCACTCTTGGCGGGGTCGTATGCCATGTAGACATAGACCGCCACCAACAAGAGGATGCCACCCAGTATGATGCGTCGTTTGTTGTTGCGCATTGCAAAGCTTATGGTCTTAGCAGGCGGATTGCGAATCCGCCTGAACGAGGTGTCTGAACTCCGTTAGGACGTGGGTCCTAACTATAGAGGCCGTACAAGGAAGCCGTGCCTATGGCACCAGCTGCAATCAGTATGATATAAAGGATAAGCACACCCAGTCCGATGAAGAAGCCTATCTTCGTCCATTTGCCGGCATCGCGGCTCGCCTGCTCCGCCTCAGCATACCTGCCGGAGTGATACAGTCCGTCGACCTTTGAGGCATAGACCACACCCACAATGCCGAAGGGCAGACAACAGAAGATGAGCACGAGTATCGACTCCACCATCCACGTCTTGGGAGGATAGCCTCCGTTCATGGGTTGCTGCTGATAGGGCTGTTGGTATCCCGGCTGTTGGTAAGCCTGTTGAAAACCGGGCTGCTGATAGCCCGACTGTTGGTAACCAGGTTGATAACCCGGCGGCTGGGTGCCTGCCTGTTGATAGCCTTGCGGACCATAATTAGTTTGAGAGCCACCCATTCCTGCAAAAAGAGGAGCCAGAGACGCCACATTCCTTGCCTTGGTCCAGTTGGTCAAGCCTTCGGTCCATACCTCCGTTTCAGGGGTGACATTGAGCATTCTCAACTCTTCGAGCGAGTATGGTCCTTTTTGCAGTCCGTTTTGAATGATATAGTATTGCATATGGTTGAGGGTTTAGGGGTGAGAGGTGAGGGGTGAGAGGTGAGAGAATACTCTACATGTTGGTCTTCCCATTGCTCTTTGACGAGAGGGCAGGCATAAAGCCATCCCCTACGCGCGGAAGAGGCACCTCACAAATAACTATTCACTATCATATAGAAACTTCTATTTTTGACTTCATTGTGCGGGCGGGCACGGTGGCACCGCCCCTACCACAAACCAATACTTTAATATCCGAAGGCCGCTCTTCTATAAGCATTAGTGAAGATATTTCCCATGACCAAAATGAAGATAACATAAAGAATGATGATGGTCAATCCGAGGAAGAAAGCGATCTTCACCCATTTTCCAGCCGTCTTGCTGGCCTGTTCCGCCGCCTCGAACTCACCACGGTTATAGTAGAGTGATACCATGGTGGCATGCACCAGGCCTACAACACCGAAGGGCATACAGCAGAAGAGCGTGACCAGCACCGCCTCGACCGTCCACGATTTCGGCGGATAGCCCCCATAATTGGCAGGTTGCCCAGAATTGGCCGATTGTCTGGGATTGGCTGTCTGTGCCTGATAACCCTGCGAAGCGCCGAATGCTGCCCCGGCGGCACCCACTGCCCCGGCGAAGAGCGGAGAGAGCTCAGGTACGGTTTTCGCCTTCACCCAGTTTGCCATACCTTCTGTCCACACGTCCGTCTCAGGTGTGACGTGGTACAACTTTAGTTGCTCCACGGTGTACGGTCCCATTTGTTGACCGTTTTGAATAATGTAGTACTTCATATAATGATTTTGAATGTTGAGTTTTGAATTTTGAATGGTCGCCTACGGCAATGAAGAAATTATGAATTTTAAATGTTGAATGTCGAGTGATGAGTGTTGAATAATCAGTCCTTTACATATTGTCCTACGAATTTCTCGCCGAGGGCAAAGCCCTCTTGATAGAGACGTTCGAGACGGTCGACATTCTTTTCCATGCGCCCCACCTCCATCGGTCGTTCGGGTCTGATGCACACGACACGTCCCTCTCTCTCCAACTTTTCCACAAGATCCATCTGTTGGTTGTAGACCCTGTTCATCCGGCTCAGCGCCACACGCAGCCTCGGGTAATTGTTGTAGATGAGCCTTGGCAGCTTACGGTCGGCCATACTGTCGCGGTATCCATAATTGCGCGTGAGCACCACCACGTTCTCCTCATGTCCCTGCTGTATGGCCCTCATGACGGGGATGCCATCGACGATGCCACCGTCGAGCATCGGTATGCCATCGACCCGCACAATCTGGCTCACGTAGGGCAGGCTTGCCGAAGCTTGGCAGATACGTATGAGCCGTTCGCGGTCTTTCCGTTCCTCCAAATATTCAGCCCTTCCCGTAAGACAGTTGGTGGTGACCATCTCGAAGGTGGCCGGATTGGCAAAGCACGTATCATAGTCGAAGGGCAACATCTCATTGGTGAAGCGGTCGTAGAGCAGTTCGGGATCGAAGATGCTCCCTTTGGTCACCAAATGTTTCAGTCCGATGTAATCATGCTTGGCCAAGAGGTCTATATTGGAGATACGCGCCCGCCGTGGTTGCCTGCTCATGTATGATAGCCCGTTGCACGCGCCCGCCGACACCGCCACAATATATCGGAACCACAGTTCGTGTTTCATGAACGCATCGAGCACACCACTGGTGAAGACCCCTCTCATGCCTCCCCCTTGCAGCACCAATCCTGTGTTTCTCGTCACTTTTTTCATCCTCTGTACCCCCGAAAAACTGTGATTTACAATTTTTAATGCAAAGATAACATCTTTTTCGCACAAAAAAAGTTATCTTTGCAAAAAAATGAACAATCATTTGAAAAAACACACAACATGTTCGATAAGAAAGTATATATTCGTCGCCGCGACACCCTCCGAAAGTTGATGGGTCGCGGTTTAGTCGTGTTGTTCGGCAACAACGAGTCGCCCTGCAACTATCCCAACAATGCCTATTATCCTTTCAGGCAAGATTCCACCTTCCTGTATTTTTTCGGACAGAAGCGCGACGGTTTGGTAGGAGTAATCGACATTGACCACGACAAGGAATACTTAGTAGGCGACGATATCGACATTGAAGACATCGTATGGTATGGTTCCGTGGACAGCATGAGCGACATGGCCGAGCAGGTAGGTGTGGCTCATCATTGTCCGATGAAGGAATTGGGCACACTCCTGAACAAGGCGCAGGCTCAGGGTCAGACCATCCATTTCCTGCCTCCTTATCGCCACGACCACATGATACTGATACACGACCTGTTGGGCATCCACCCCTCGCAGCAAAAAGCCTCGGCTTCACTCCAGCTCATCCAGGCCGTGGTGAAGATGCGTTCCACCAAGGAGCCGATAGAGATAGAAGAGTTGGAGCGTGCCTCAGAGATAGGCTATCAGATGCAGACCACCGCCATGCGCGTGGCGCGTGCCGGATTGACGGAGAAATACGTGGGTGGCATCATCGATGGCACCGCCAACGCCTATGGCGCCAAGGTAAGTTTCGCCACCATTTTCACCCAACATGGCGAGATCATGCACGGTGTGCCTACTATGGCTCCTTTAGAAGACGGCCGATTGGCGTTGTGCGACTGTGGCGGTGAGACCATGGAGCATTACTGCAGCGATCATACCCGCACGTTTCCTGTGAGCGGCAAGTTCACCCAGCGCCAACGCGAGATATACAGCATCGTGGAAGAATGTCACGACTACGTGCTCGACGTGGCCAAGCCCGGTGTGAAATATATGGACGTGCATTTCGCCGTCTGCCGCCTGATGACCGAGCGTCTGAAAGCCCTTGGTCTGATGAAGGGCGATGTGGACGAAGCTGTGAAGGCCGGAGCCCATGCCCTGTTCCTCCCCCACGGACTGGGCCACATGATGGGTATGGACGTTCACGACATGGAAGGGTTAGGACAGATATACGTCGGTTTCGACGATGAGACCCGTCCCAACCTGGAGCAGTTCGGCACCAATGCCCTGCGCATGGGCCGCCGCTTGGAAGAGGGATTCGTGGTGACCGACGAGCCCGGCATCTATTTCATCCCCGCCCTCATCGACGACTGGCGTGCCAAGGGTCATTGTGCGGAATGGCTGAACTTCGACAAGATAGAGAGTTACAAGGACTTCGGCGGTATCCGTATCGAGGACGACGTGCTCATCACCGCCGATGGTTGCCGTTTCTTGGGCAAGAAGCGAATCCCTTATCATGTGGGAGAGTTGGAGGAAGAGTTAAAGAAGAAATGAATCAAGTTTTTCGTAATAACGTAATAACGGCATAACGATATAACGAAGTAACGCCCATCAAGCAATACCAAAAAAAATAAACTAAATAATAAAAAAAAGAAATGAAAAAAATCATGACTTTGGCATTGAGCTTTATGCTCGCCATCGGCGCATTCGCGCAAGACAACAAACCCGTCTTCACCACAGTGAAGGAACTACCCATCACCAGTGTCAAGGACCAGAACCGTTCGGGCACGTGCTGGGCCTACTCCACCCTCTCGTTCTTCGAGAGCGAGATCCTGAAGAAGACCGGCAAGACCTACGACCTATGTGAGATGTTCATCGCCAACAAGGACTACATGGAGCGTGCCGTGCTTACCGTGCGTATGCATGGTGACAGCCAGTTCTCACAAGGCGGCAGCGCCGAGGATGTGCTCGACATCATCAAGGCCCACGGAATCTGCCCCGAGACAGCCATGCCGCTTCCCGGCACGATGCAGGGTGATTCGCTGGCCAACTTCAACGAGTTTTTCAGCGTGATGGAGCCCTATGTGGACGCTGTGGCCAAGAACAAGGCCAAGAAGATTTCCAACCAATGGCGTGAGGGTCTGCAAGGCATTATCGATGCCTACTTGGGCAAGTGCCCCGAGACATTCACCTACGAGGGCAAGACCTACACCCCGCAATCCTTCGCCGCCAGTCTCGGCCTTGACTGGAACGACTATGTATGCATCACCAGTTACACCCACCATCCCTTCTACACCCAGTTTGCCGTGGAAGTTCAGGACAACTGGCGTTGGGGACTGAGCTACAACGTGCCCATGGACGAGATGATGCGCATCATCGACAACGCCCTTGAGAACGGTTACACCGTGGCCTGGGGTGGCGACGTGAGCGAAGACGGTTTCACCCGCAAGGGTCTGGGTATCGCCTACGACACGAAGGCCGTGCAGAGCCTCACGGGCAGCGATGCCGCCAAATGGTTGCGTCTGAGTTCGTCGCAGAAGAGCGAGAAGTTCGACTCCTTAGGTGTCAACGCCCCCGAGATCGTGCCCACCCAGGAGAAGCGCCAGGAGCGTTTCGACAACTGGGAACTGACCGATGACCACGGCATGCACATCTACGGCATCGCCAAGGACCAGAACGGCAAGGAATACTACATGGTGAAGAACTCATGGGGTGAGTATGGCGACTACAAAGGCACATGGTACATGACCAAGGCTTTCGTGGCCCACAACACCATGGACTTCATGATCAACAAGAATGCCATCCCCAAGGATATCCGCAAGAAACTGGGAATCTAAGGAAATTTTAAAGATTTGAGAAACAATCATCTTACTAAGCGTGAAAAGTGAAAAGCAAGGCAACTCTTTTCACTTTTCACCATTAACACTAAAAAAACAGTACAATTATGAAAGACAAGATGCATTGGCTGGCAAGCATCATATTATGATGCTGCTGGCGTTGGCTATGCCGTTGAGCCTCACCTCATGCGGTGGTGACGACGACGATGAAAGTGGTGGCGGCAGCACCCCCATGAGCAATGCCGAGATGATGGCAAAAACGATAGAACATCCTATGGGATGAGAGCAGGACATCCCCATTGAACGTTAATTATCTTTAACGAGAATCATTTCTCGAAAATTCTTTGTAACTTTACACGCCATTTTATGCACCAAGCAGAAATGGCGTGCTTTTTATCTATCCCCCGCCACTCCCCAAGGGAGATAATTGGAAGATGAGAGTGATCTTTACTACCGGAAAGAATAAAAAAATAACATAAATGCATTTTAAATGGAATTACGAACCCCCTACACCCGAGCAGACGAAAGCAGCTAAGGAACTTGGCGAGAAAATCGGCATGAGTCCTTTGCTGGCGCAATTGCTCATCCGGCGCGGCATCACCACCGAATCGGCGGCCAAGCGATTCTTCCGACCGCAACTGGCTGACCTGATCAACCCATTCCTGATGAAGGATATGGATGTGGCGGTAGACCGTTTGAACGATGCAATGGGCCGCAAGGAGCGCATCCTGGTGTATGGCGACTACGACGTGGATGGTTGCACCGCCGTAGCGTTGGTATATAAATTTCTGCAACAGTTCTATTCCAACATCGACTATTACATACCCGACCGTTACGACGAAGGGTATGGTGTGAGTCGGAAAGGTATCGACTACGCCAAGGAAACGGGCGTAACACTCATCATCATCCTCGACTGCGGTATCAAGGCCATCGAGGAGATAGCCTATGCCAAGGAACAAGGCATCGACTTTATCATCTGCGACCATCATGTGCCCGATGAGGAAATGCCCCCCGCCGTGGCCATCCTCAACCCCAAGCGCGAGGACGACACCTACCCCTTCAAGCAATTATGCGGTTGCGGTGTAGGATTCAAGTTCATGCAGGCCTTTGCCAAGAACAACGGCATCCCTTTCTCGCGCCTCATCCCCCTGTTGGATTTCTGCGCCGTGAGCATCGCCGCCGACCTCGTGCCGGTGACCGACGAGAACCGCATTCTCGCCTTCCATGGTCTGAAACAGTTGAACCAGAACCCGAACATCGGCTTGAAGGCCATCATCGACATCTGCGGTCTGAACGGTCGTGAGATAGCTATGAGCGACATCGTGTTCAAGATTGGTCCCCGTATCAATGCCTCGGGGCGTATGGAGAACGGCAAGGAGAGTGTCGACCTGCTCATCGAGCGCGATCTCGCCGTAGCCTTGAGCAAGGCAAGCCACATCAACGAATACAACGAGCAGCGCAAGGACATCGACAAGCAGATGACCGAGGAAGCCAACCAGATAGTATCGAAGTTGGAGAGTCTGAGACACCATTCAAGCATCGTGCTTTACGATGAGAACTGGAAGAAAGGAGTGATCGGCATTGTAGCCTCGCGCCTGACGGAGATATATTTCCGTCCGACGGTGGTATTGACCCGCGATGCCGATTTGGCCACGGGCAGTGCCCGCAGCGTGGCGGGTTTCGATGTCTACGCCGCCGTGAAGAGTTGCCGCGACCTGTTGCTGAACTTCGGTGGACATACCTACGCCGCCGGTCTGACCCTCCGTTGGGCCGACGTGAAGGAGTTCCGCCGCCGATTCCAGAAATATGTGGAGGAGCATATCCAACCCGACCAGAAGGAAGCCATCCTCGACATCGACGCCGTGGTCGACTTCAAGGATATCAATTCAAAACGTCTGCACAACGACCTGAAACGTTTCGCCCCGTTCGGTCCCGGCAATGAGAAACCCCGGTTCTGTACGGTGGGTGTCTACGATTTTGGCACGAGCAAGGTGGTGGGCCGTGACCAAGAGCACATCAAGTTGGAACTGGTGGATTCGAAATCGAACAACGTGATGAACGGCATCGCCTTCGGTCAGAGTGCCTCAGCCCGTTATATCAAGTCGCGCCGCAGCTTCGACATCGTCTATACCATGGAAGACAACATTTTCAAGCACGGCAGCATCCAATTGCAGATTGAGGATATCCGTCCGGAAGAATGTTGAATGGACACGCCGAGAAAGGTACTGAAACGTTATTGGGGCTACGATGATTTCCGCGGCATACAGCGTGATATCATCGACAGTCTGTTAGATGGGCACGACACCTTGGGGCTGATGCCCACGGGTGGCGGTAAGTCCATCTGTTTCCAGGTGCCCGCCCTCATGCTCGAAGGAGTGTGCATCGTCATCACCCCACTCATCGCCCTGATGAAAGACCAGGTGGCCCATTTGCGCAAGCGTGGCATCCTGGCTTCCGCCATCTATTCCGGCATGAGCCGTCAGGAGATCATCACCGTTTTAGAGAACGCCATTTTCGGAGGCGTGAAGTTGCTGTACGTCTCACCCGAACGATTAGCCTCGGAGATTTTCCAGGTGAAACTGCGGCACATGCAAGTGAGTTTCATCACTGTCGACGAGGCGCATTGCATCAGTCAGTGGGGTTATGATTTCCGTCCCTCTTACTTGGAGATAGCCCATATCCGCGAAATCAAGCCCGGCATACCCGTCCTCGCTCTCACCGCCACCGCCACGCCGCAGGTGGCAGATGACATACAACACCAGCTGGCTTTTACGGATGGCAAGCTGTTCCGCATGAGTTTCCAGAGGAAGAACCTCAGTTATGTGGTGCGCACCGCACCCGACAAGGAAGCCGAGTTGCTGCATATCCTACGGTCGATGGGCGGCAGCGCCATCGTCTATGTGCGCAGTCGCCGCCGCACGAAAGAGATTGCCGAGTTGCTCACCGAAGAGGGTATCCCAGCCACCCACTACCATGCCGGACTGGAACCCGCCGTCAAGGATGAGCGGCAAAAAGAATGGCATGACGACCAAGTGAGAGTGATGGTGGCCACCAATGCCTTCGGCATGGGCATTGACAAGCCCGACGTGCGGTTAGTGATACATATCGACTGCCCCGACTCCCCCGAGGCCTATTTCCAGGAAGCCGGTCGTGCCGGTCGCGACGATCAACGCTCGTGGGCGGTATTGCTCTACAACAGCAGCGACCAACGTAAGTTGCACAAGCGCGTGTTCGACACCTTCCCCGAAAAGGAAACGATTCGTGAGATATACGACCATCTGGCCTATTTCTTTGAGATAGGTGTAGGCAGTGGACGTGGTGCCACCTTCGCCTTCGACATTGAGAAGTTCTGTCGCGTGTTCAGGCATTTTCCAGTACAGGCCCATGCCGCCCTGCAGATTCTGGATCGCTGCGGATATATCCACTACGACACCGACCCCGACAACCGTTCCCGCCTATTTTTCCTGCTTAACCGCTTTGAGCTGAACCAGTTGGAGCGTTTGGTGGGCAATGAGGAACGGGTCATTACCGCCCTACTTCGTCTTTACGGCGGTTTGTTCACCGACTACTGTTACATCGAGGAGAGTTATGTGGCAGTGCAGGCCAAGCTCACCCGCCAGGAGGTGTATGAAACGCTCAAGGAACTGCGCCGGCGTCATATCCTCGATTACGTGCCGCAGAGCAGCACCCCACTGATTACCTACACCCTGCGCCGTGAAGACGGTTGCAACATCGTCATCCCTCCCTCAGTCTACGAGGAACGGCGCGCGCAATACGAGGCACGTATCAACCACATGCTTCGCTACGCCACCGACAGCACAGTCTGTCGCAGCCGTCAGTTGCTCGACTATTTCGGTGAGACCGACAGTGAAGACTGCGGCCATTGCGATGTCTGCCTAAAGAAGCGTCCCGTGGGCAAGGATGCCCGCGAGCAGATCTTGGAACTTTTGGGCGACGGTCGTGCGCACCCTATCAGCGAGTTGCGAAAGCTGTCCCTGACGAAAGCCAAGATGGATGAGGCTTTGGAATGGCTGGTACAGGAAGAGAAAGTGTTCATCGACGGAGGAGAATTGAGAAAGAAGTGAGGAATAAAGGATAAAAAGCAAAGAGGGACTTACCATGTGGCAAGTCCCTCTTCTTTATTTGTATTGTCCAATATCAGTTGTTTTCCGGGCGCAGCTTACGCACTGTTTCAGCGGCGCGCCACATCTCCATATTGCGCATGGCCTCAAGTTCTTTGTTGAGGTTGTCGCGGTAGTCGGGTTTGGAGTTGCTGTCGATGGAAATCTGCGCTTCAGTACCATTCTGCACCGAGAGATACAGCCATTCCATGACCGGTTTGATGGCCTCGCGGAAACGAGGAGCCCAGTCGAGCGCGCCACGCTGTGCCGTAGTGGAGCAGTTGGCATACATCCAGTCCATACCCTTCTCGGCGAAGAGCGGGCCCAGGCTCTGTGTCAGTTCCTCAACAGTCTCGTTGAAGGCCTCCGAAGGAGAATGGCCATGTTCGCGGAGCACCTCATACTGAGCTTCGAGCAAGCCTTCGATAGCCCCCATGAGCGATCCGCGCTCACCGGTGAGGTCGGAAGTGGCCTCGCGCTGGAAGGTGGTCTTGAACAAATAACCCGCTCCGATACCTATACCGAAGGCGATGGTTTTCTCCTCTGCCTTGCCTGAAGCGTCCTGATATACGGCATAAGAGCAGTTCAGTCCGCGTCCTTCAAGGAACATGGTGCGTAGCGAAGTGCCCGAGCCCTTGGGAGCGACGAGGATGACATCAATATCCTCTGGCGGCACGACACCCGTGCGGTCGTTCCAGTTGATGGCGAAGCCATGCGAGTAGTAAAGTGTCTTTCCCGGAGTGAGATACGGTTTGATTTTCGGCCATACCTGTATCTGTCCTGCGTCGGAGAGCAGCATGCACACGATGGTACCTTTCTCTGCCGCCTCCTCGATGGAGAAGAGCGTCTTTCCCGGCACCCAACCGTCGGCCACCGCCTTGTCGTAGGTCTTACCCTTACGTTGTCCTACAATCACGTTGAAACCGTTGTCGCGCAGGTTGCAGGCCTGTCCAGGACCCTGGATGCCATAACCAATCACTGCGATGGTTTCGTTCTTGAGCACTTCGCGTGCCTTCTCCAATGAAAACTCTTTACTGGTGACCACCGTTTCGATGACCCCGCCGAAATTCATTTCTGCCATAAATTGTTGTTGTTTGAATATGCGGCTCCGAAAAGAGCCGCGGTTAAATATCAAAATGTTTTCGTTTTGGGTTGCAAAGTTACGAATTATTAGCGTAATTGCAAAATTTCTTTCATCTTTTTACGAAAATTATTCTACAACGACACAATTCCCGTTGGTCGGCATCGGAAACACCCTGCCCTGTGACGCGGACGGAGAAATCGCCGTCGCCATTGTCTTGACGATAGAAACGCAGGATTTCGCCCGCATGTCCTTCTGCCACATAAGCTATCTCAAAGCGGCGTATTTCGTGCGAGGAATGCCACTCGAGGGGAAAAAGGTCGAGCACATGTTCGATATATTTCACGCTATTGACATGGCCATTGGGATCGATGTCGCTATAAGAGGCCATGGTCTGTCCTACTTGCTGTACCTCGTCGTCGATTCTCACTCTCGACCCTTTATCGATAGGGCATTCCATATCCTTGGCCACATAATCGGCCAGTACCCCACCCTGCATTTCGAGAATATTGGCTGGTTGTCGTGTCTGCGTATCAATCATCGCCCAGATGGAGCGTCCATAACCATACACCTTGCCCGTGTCGGTATCGACCATTTTGAAGTTACGGTTGGTGAAATAGCGCATGGCACTCTCTATCCACGTATAGATGTGGAAACGGTCGTAGGCCTTGGGCATTTCCTCCAGTTCGATGGCCAGTCGTGAGAGGACCCACGAACGATTGATCGAATTAAGGTAAGCGATTCCGAAGCCACGGTCGTTGGCGTGGAAATCAGCTGCATTGAGCATGCGGTTGCCGAGGTGTCCGAGGAACAACCTTTTCCTGCAATCGCAGTGAAACATATCCGCCATGAAGGGGTAGCATCCCACTTTATCCATTTGTCCCATTCGCATTCCTTTCCTGTTCTTCCAAGAATTCGCTCACCGACTCGACGACGCTGCGCGTGACGGCGATACGCCCGCTGCGCGTATACTGCAAGAGGCATCCGAACTCATCGAGCTGATAATATAAATTGGTGATGTCCTCGGTCAGCCCACCGAGCATGACCGCCATATAAGTAGGATTGACCTCGAGCACACGCGCGTCGAGCCTTCGTATGGTGCGCGATATTTCCGGATTCTCCATCACCTTGTCTGTCGACAGTTTATAGAGAGCCACCTCCTGTATGAACAGTTGGTCGTCGGTATAGTAATTCGCCTTCACCACATCGATTTTCTTCTCTATCTGCTTGGTGATCTTGCGTATCTGGTCTTCATCGCTCCACGCCGTGATGGTGTATTTATGTACACCTTTGATGGATGAGGCCGACACGTTGAGGCTCTCGATGTTGACCTGGCGGCGTGTGAACACCGCAGTGATTTGGTTGAGTATACCTGCGATGTTCTCGGAGAACACCAGCAGGGTGTATAGTTTTTTCTCCATTGTCGTTATATTTCCAACATCATGTCATCGACATTCATGCCCGGAGGTGTCATGGGCAGCACATCATCATCTTCGAGGATGGCACATTCGAGAATATACGGCCCTTCGGTGTCGAGCATTTTCCGCACAGCCTCCTTCAGGCGTTCACGGTCGGTCACCCCCTCGTAGGGGATATGATAGCCCTGTGCTATGAGTTCGTAGCACGGGTTCATCATCTTGGTGAACGACTTACGTCGTTTCCAGAACATATCCTGCCATTGGCGCACGTTGCCTAAGTAATTGTTGTTGAGCAGGATCATCTTGACCGGAGCCTGCTGTTCCATGATAGTGCCCAGTTCCTCGATGCACATCTGGAACCCTCCGTCGCCCATGAAGCAAACCACAGTACGGTCCTTGGCTCCAAAGGTGGCCCCAATGGCCGCGGGCATGCCATAACCCATGGTCCCCAGTCCGCCGCTGGTGCAGATACTGCGCTTTTGGTGGTAGTGGAAATAGCGTGTAGCGAAGAGTTGGTTCTGTCCCACGTCGGTCACCAACACAGCCTCGCCTTTTGTGGCTTCCGCCACCACATTGACCACCTCGCCCATGAGCAGCGGTCCTTTTTTGGGATGTATGGCCGGTTCAATGACCTTCACCCTTTCCTTCTCCGCCAGAGGCAGGAAAGAGTTGCGCCATTCTTTGTGTGAAGCCGGTTTGAGCAATGCGGTGATAGCCGGCAGCGAAGCCTTGCAGTCGGCTATGACCGCCACATCGGTCTTGATGTTCTTGTCTATCTCCGACGCATCGATATCCAAATGTATGATTTTCGCCTGTCGTGCGAACGTCTTGACATTGCCGGTGACACGGTCGCTGAAGCGCATGCCGATAGCGATGAGCACGTCGCACTCCTGTTCCTTGAGATTGGGTGCATAGTTACCATGCATTCCCAACATGCCCACGTTGAGCGGGTGGTTCGACGGCAGCGCACTCAGTCCGAGCATGGTACGTCCGGCAGGTATGTCCGCCTTTTCGAGGAACAGTCTCAGTTCCTCCTGGGCATGGCCCAGCTCCACCCCTTGCCCTACGAGAGCCAGCGGTTTCTTTGCATTGTTGATCAGTTCGGCAGCCTGTCGCACCATCCCATCATCGAGTTTGGGATAAGCCACATAGGAGCGAACGAAATCGACGAAACACGGCAGGAAATCCACCATCTCCGTTTGAGCGTTCTTGGGGAAGTCGAGCACCACGGGCCCCGGTCGTCCACTGCGTGCGATATAGAATGCGCGGCTCACCGCCCAAGCTATATCCTCCGCCTTCCGTATCTGGTAGCTCCATTTGGAGATGGGTTGGGCCAGTCCTACGAGGTCTACCTCCTGGAAGGCATCGGATCCCAGTGCTGTGATGGGCACCTGCCCTGCGATGACCACGATAGGTGTGGAGTCGAGCATGGCGTCCGCCACACCTGTCAGCGTATTGGTGGCACCCGGTCCGCTGGTGACCAGTGCCACACCCACCTTGCCCGACACCCGTGCGAACCCTTCGGCAGCATGTGTAGCCCCCTGCTCATGTCGCACGAGTATATGGTCGAAGACTTTTTTCTTGCCTCGGGTATAGTCGTAGAGTGCATCATATACAGGCATGATGCTCCCCCCTGGATAGCCGAAGATGGTTTTCACCCCTTCGTTTTTCAGGGCCAGCATCAGTGCCTCGGAGCCTGTAACTTTCATTGATTAAAGTTTTAGAGTTGAGTGTTCTATCAATCTTCATCGTCGATGATACGGATTCCTCCCTTATCTGCGCTCGCCACACTTTGGGCATAGGCCCTCAGTGCTTTCGACACCTCCCGTTTACGCTTTAGCGGTTGTTGGGGGCGACTATCGAGTTCTTCGTCGGAGAGTTTCACGTTGATAGAGCGGCTGGGTATATCGATGACGATGATGTCGCCGTCGACAATCTTACCGATGTTACCACCCGAAGCCGCCTCGGGCGAGATATGTCCGATGCTCAGTCCGCTGGTTCCCCCGGAGAAGCGTCCATCGGTGATGAGTGCACACTGCTTACCGAGGTGTCGGCTCTTGATGTACGATGTGGGATAGAGCATCTCCTGCATGCCCGGTCCGCCTTTGGGACCCTCATGTGTGATGACCACACAGTCGCCTGCCTTCACCTTTCCTCCCAAGATGCCGTCGCAGGCATCCTCCTGTGAATCGAAGACCACCGCCGGTCCCTCGAAATGCCACAGTTCCTCATCCACACCGGCTGTTTTCACCACGCATCCGTCCTTCGCTATATTGCCGAAGAGCACCGCCAGTCCGCCGTCCTTGGTGTAGGCATGTTGCAGGTCGCGTATGCAGCCATTTTCCCTGTCGGTGTCGAGTGACGGCCATTTGGTGTCTTGCGACCCCATGGTGATGGAGAATTTACCCGCCGGTGCGCTGTAGTAGATACGTTCCGCCTCGGCATCCACCTTGTCGCCGGTGATATCGTATTTGGCCATGGCCTCGTCGAGCGTCATGCCATCGACCCTGATGGCTGTCCCGTCGATGAGTCCACCCTTGTTCAGTTCACCCATGATACCCAGAATACCTCCTGCCCTATTGCACTCCTGCACACTGTACTTCTGTGTATTGGGAGCCAGTTTGCACAAACAGGGCACCTTGCGGCTCAGAGCGTCGATATCGTCGATTTTAAAGTCGGTGCCAGCCTCTTGCGCCACCGCCAGCAGGTGTAGCACCGTATTGGTACTACCTCCCATGGCGATATCAAGCGTCATGGCATTGAGGAACGCCTTCCGCGAGGCGATGTTGCGTGGCAACACGCTCTCGTCGCCCTCGTCGTAGTATTTCAGTGCATTCTTCACGACCAGGCGCGCGGCATCACGGAAGAGCTGCACTCTATTGGTATGCGTGGCCAGGATGGTGCCGTTGCCCGGTAGGGAAAGACCTATGGCTTCGGTGAGCGAATTCATGGAATTGGCTGTGAACATGCCCGAGCATGATCCACATCCCGGACAGGCGCACTGTTCGAGCTGTCGCACCTCATCGTCGGAGATGGTGGTGTCAGCCCCTTTGATCATTGCCGTCACGAGGTCGGCGTTTTCGCCACGCCAATGTCCAGCCTCCATAGGGCCTCCGCTGCAGAACACCGTAGGTATGTTGAGCCGCATGGCCGCCATGAGCATGCCCGGTGTCACCTTGTCGCAATTGGAGATACATATCATGGCATCCGCCTTATGGGCATTGACCATGTATTCGACGGAGTCGGCGATGATATCGCGCGAGGGCAGTGAGTAAAGCATGCCGTCGTGCCCCATGGCTATACCATCGTCGATGGCAATGGTATTGAATTCCGCGGCGAAGCATCCCATGCTCTCTATTTCCTTTTTCACGATCTGTCCTATCTCATGCAGGTGTGTATGTCCGGGAACGAACTGCGTGAACGAGTTGACCACGGC
The DNA here is from genome assembly GCA_900316685.1 of uncultured Prevotellaceae bacterium. GTDB lineage: Bacteria > Bacteroidota > Bacteroidia > Bacteroidales > Bacteroidaceae > Prevotella. The sequence continues at coordinate 98,879 of ONDS01000001.1, forward strand.
GATAATGGGTTTTCCGAACTGTTCATGTTTCATTCCCGCGGCCACCCAAAGCGCCCTTGCGCCCGCCATTTTCCTACCTTCAGTGCAGATAGCACTTCGCAATTGATGTTTCATACTGGAATCGTTGTTTTAAAATTTCGTGCAAAGGTACGGAGATTTCAGTTAACCGCCAACAAATCAGCGTAGAAAAATGTCGATGGATTTCAATCTACAACCATTTGGAAAGAAAAATCGACAATTTAAAAGGTAGGGAGGATGCGCAAATTAAAAGGTGAGGAGATTGCGCAAAAAAGGAGTGGCCCCAGAGGAGCCACTCCCTTTCAATATTGTTTAATCACAAAAGGCGGATTATTTCTTGGTGTTGTCGTTGAAGGTAGCCACGCGGTTGAACTCTACCTGCTCGAACAGTTTGTCGGTAGCACCCATACCCACAGCGGTGAGGCGGTCGGCAGAGATCTTGTACTTCTTGATGAGAGCCTGGCGAACCACTTCGGCACGCTCGTTGGAGAGACGCTGGTTGATTTCGGCGCTGCCTTCAGGCGAAGCGTAGCCCCTGATTTCCACCTTGGCCTCGGGATGGTTCTTCATGTAGGAAGCGATGAGCTCGATGGGAGCATACTGTGCCGGGTCGATGACCGACTTACCCTGGCGGAAGAGCACGGTGGGCTGGAGGTTGGTAGCCGTCTCGTTCTTCACGATAACCGGTTCGCGGTTGAGGCAGTCGTCGAGAGACTGCTGGAGTTCGCGGATCTTACGGTCTTTGTCACCCAGCTGGGCATCCTTGGTGTTGAGGGCGTTGCGCAGGTCGTTGATGGTAGCGTTGAGCGCATCGATCTCGGCCTGGTCGCGCATCTGAGCGATGGTGAAGTTGTGTGTACCGTTGGAGTTACCGAACTTGTAGACGAGACCGGCGTTCAACTGAACGAACGAGTTACCAATGTCGTACCTCGGTTGGTTCTCATTGATTTCAACATCGAACATCTCACCATCTGCAACATGTCCGACAACACGCTCCTTGTTGAGGAAAACCCAAGTGATGGACGGTTCGATATAGAACTGGAACTGTTTCTTCGAACCGAAGTTGAAGGTGAAGTCGATGGCAGCCTTCGATGTGGCCCTGTTGGTGGGGTTGATAAGATCTTCCTTGTCGGCGGTGAAGGTGTGCATCCATCCAAAGCCGTAGAGAGCGCTCACCTCGAATGCACGCGGTTCTCCGGGATATCCTCCGAACCAGTTGCTCAGGTTGACAGTACCGAGCAAAGAAGTATTCATGAAGCGCACGAATGTGCCAGTGGACTCACCCGGTTTGTTGGAGAAGTAAGCATTGCTTTCCAGAGCCAAACCGAAAACCGGAGTGAAGAAACGTCCAATGCGCAATCCAGCGTTGGGGTTGAGGTTCTTCATCCAAGCCACACCGGTGGTTTTGGTAGCCACACCACCATTGATTCCGATGTAGAAGTTGTCGAACGTCTTGCTCTCCGTAACGGTCTGAGCCGAAACGGACACTGCCATGGTAGCGGCAGCAAACAAAAGTACTAACTTTTTCATGTTTCTCTAAAAAATATATTAAAAGATGTTTAAAAATATCTCGTTTGCGGCTGCAAAATAAAGTAAAATAGTTGGAACATCCAAACTTTTTTTAAAAGTTTTTACTTTTTAATACACATTTTGCCCATTTTTTAATAAAAGATGTTTTAGTTTCCACTTTTTTTCCTATTTTTGCATTCATATGCGACGAATCATCATGATTACAGGCGGCCAGCGCAGCGGCAAGAGCAGCTACGCCGAGAAGTTGGCCAAGCAGATGAGCCCCCACCCCATCTATATGGCTACAGCCCGGATATGGGATGCCGAGTTTGCTGACCGTGTGCGCCGCCACCAAGAACGTCGTGGCGGCCAGTGGACCACGATCGAAGAAGAGAAATGGCTGAGCAGGCATGATGTGTCGGGGCGTGTGGTTTTGGTCGACTGCCTGACCCTATGGAGTACCAATTTTTTCTTCGACGGCCAGGAAGAAGGCGGTGAAGCAGATGTCGACACCATCCTTCGTCAATTGGAGGAAGAGTTCGACCGTTTCACCTCGCAAGATGCCACATTCATCTTCGTAACCAACGAGATAGGCTGTGGAGGAGTGAGCGAGAACGCCCTCCAGCGTCGGTTCACCGACCTTCAGGGCTGGTTCAACCAATATGTGGCCTCGAAAGCCGACGAGGTGATTCTGATGGTGAGCGGCATAGCGGTGACGGTTAAGAGGATTGATGGGTGAAGGTTCGCTTCACGATAAACAATCATTCAATGATAAAAGAGATATTAAAATGAGACAATTTGAAATCAGACCGGTGGATTGCGGCATGGAGGCCACCATCGACGCCAAAATCGACAACCTGAACAAGCCCAAGCACTCGCTGGGCCTGTTGGAGAAATTGGCCAAACAGATATGTTTGGTGCAGCAGACCCTATCGCCTCACCTCGATCATCCCTGCCACCTGCTGTTGGGCGGCGACCACGGTATAGAGCGTGAGGGTGTGAGCGTGTCGCCACGCGAAGTGACTTGGCAACAGATGATCAACTTCACCCGAGGCGGTGGCGGTGTGAACATGTTCTGCCGCCAACACGGTTTCGACCTGAGCATCGTGGATGTGGGTGTGGACCACGACCTGAGCGGCGTGGAAGGTATCATCGACAGGAAGATCGCCCGTGGCACCCGCAATTTCCTCCATGAGGCGGCGATGAGCGAAGAGGAGCTGGAGCGTTCGCTGAACATCGGTGTCGAGCTGGTCGACGACTGTATTGCCAAGGGTTGCAACATCCTCAGCTTAGGTGAGATGGGCGTGGGCAACACCTCGGCATCGAGCATCTGGATGTCGGAATTTGGCGACATACCGTTGATAGAGTGCATCGGAGCCGGTGCCGGTCTCGACGCCGCCGGCATAGAGCATAAGACCAACGTGCTGATATGCGCCGTGGCTCGTTATCACGCAGCATTGTGGGAAAAGAACGATGATACAGAGGATATGGAAAAGGATGAGGAGACTGAGTTAGCGGAGGAGATGGCATCGATTTGGCACTGCATACGCTATTTCGGAGGGTTCGAGATGACCACCGCCATCGGTGCCATGCTGCATGCCGCCGAACGCGGCATTCTCATCATGGTAGACGGTTTCATCATGACCGCCGCCATGCTGGCCTCGGCACTCCTCTACCCCGATGTGCTCGACTACGCCATTTTCTGTCACTGCGGCGACGAGAGCGGCCATGCCAAAATGCTCGCCATGATGAACGCCAAGCCTCTGCTGCGCTTAGGGCTGCGCTTAGGCGAGGGGACGGGTGCGCTCTGCGCCTATCCCATCATCGAGAGCAGCGTGAGGATGATGAACGAGATGAACGATTTCGACCATGCGCATATCACTAAATACTTCTAAATGGTACCAGAATGTCTGGGCCGCCATGATATTCTTCACGCGCCTCCCTTTTTGGCGCCTATACCAGCCTCCCCACGACAGTTATAAGGCTGTGGTGGAGTTCTGGCCGTTGACGGGTTGGCTCACCGCCGCCTGCATGGCCGGTATGCTCTACGTGGGTTCGATGGTGTTTCCCTTACCCCTGGCCATTGTGTTGGCCATGGTGGCAAGGGTGTTGCTCACCGGAGCCCTTCATGAGGACGGGCTGGCCGACTTCATCGACGGCTTCGGAGGCGGCGGACAGCGCGACCGTATCCTCGCCATCATGAAAGATTCGCACATCGGCACCTATGGCGTGCTCGGACTGATAGCTTATGCCGCCCTGCTGTTCTGGAGTCTTTACGCCCTTGGCGACGCCCAGTTATGCGCCCTGGCCATCATCGCCGCCGACCCGTACAGCAAGATGCTCTCCGGCCAGCTGATACAAATGATGCCCTATGCGCGCCGAGAGGAAGAAGCGAAGAACAAGGTGGTGTACCGCAAGGTGAGCATCCCATCATCTATTCTGTTAGCCCTACAAGGTCTGCTACCCGCGCTTACGGTGATGTTCTTCACGCCGTTGGGTTCAATAGTCCGTTGGGAGTTGCTCATCTTCGTACCCTGCTTGGTGATGTATTTCCTCTATATGCTCATCTGGCGCAAACTACGCGGATACACCGGCGACTGTTGCGGAGCCGTGTGCCTGTTAGTGGAGTTGAGTGTCTATCTGACTATGGCGGCTACAATCCTCAAACCTTAAGCACCTATGAAAGTATTCTTGATTCGCCATACGAGCGTGGGAGTGCCCAAGGGCACATGCTACGGACAGGCCGATGTGCCCGTGGCCGACACCTTTGAGCAAGAGGCCTCAGCGACCAAGTCGCGGCTGTCGGGTATGACCTTCGACCATGTCTACACCTCACCCTTGAGTCGTGCCGCGCTCTTGGCCGACTTCTGCGGTTTTCCCGATGCCGAGCGCGATTCCCGGCTGAAAGAGATGAACATGGGAAAATGGGAAATGCAACGATGGGAAGATATCAGCGACCCACATCTTCAGGCTTGGTATGCCGATTACCTTCACCTGCCCACCACCGGCGGAGAGAGTTTCCAACAGTTGCGCCAACGTGTATTTTCCTTTCTCGACGAGTTGAAGCAGAAGCCATACAAACGAGTAGCCGTGTTCGCCCATGGCGGCGTGCTGGTATGCGCCGGACTCTACGGGAGATTGTTTGAAGAGGAGAATTGTTTTTCCCACCAAGTGGAATACGGTGGTGTGGAAGAGATTGAGATATAAAGATATAATCAACTATTACCCATACAAGAGAGAACGTTATGAATTTTTCGTCCGACGAATATCGCAGGGAAGAGCTTATCCGGCAGATTGAACATGCCGTGGAGCGTCTTACCTTGGCCGAACTGGAGGCCCTGTATTACGACATGAGTACCAAGAGTTACATCAACGACGCCTTATGAGTCACATCACTATCCGCAAGGCCACTTCAGCCGATATCGCCACCATCCACAAGTTGGCTTGGCGAATCTTTCCTTATACCTACCGCGAGATACTCACCCAGGAGCAGACCGATTACATGATGGAATGGATGTACTCAGAGGCCAATCTGCAAGACCAGATGGATCACGGTCACCATTATCTGCTGGTTTTCGACGGAGAGGAGCCTTTAGGATACGTGAGCGTGGAACAGGAGGCCGCTCACCTGTTCCACCTGCAGAAAATCTACGTATTGCCCGAACGCCAAGGAACGGGGCTGGGCAAACTCCTTTTCGATGCCGCCATCGCCCTGATCAAGGAGTGCCATCCCGCGCCGTGTGCGTTGGAGCTGAACGTGAACAGGCATAATTCCGCCGTGGGTTTTTACGAGCGCATGGGCATGCACAAGGACCGCAGTGGTGATTTCGACATCGGAGGCGGTTTCTACATGAACGACTACATCATGCGGATGGAGATATGAGAAATAAAAAAGAGCCAAGCAAAAACTTGGCTCTTTTAGTAGGAACGATCGGAGTTGAACCGATGACCTCTACAATGTCAATGTAGCGCTCTAAACCACCTGAGCTACGCCCCTATATTCCATTTCGGCTGCAAAGATAGTCAATGTTTTTCAATTTGCCAAAGATTAGGGAAGAAAAATGAAAATAAAAATCATTGTAGGGCGAATTGAAGGGGGAATACCCTCCCGACCCTCCCAAGGGAGGGAGACTGGATGAGGAATGCTTATTTTTCCTGATGCTTGCGATGCTGCCACAGTTCGATGCTGTTGATGCAGTTTTGCCAGAGGATATAACAGCCGGGGCCGACGGAGGATAGCGGATTGAGGTACATATAGGCTATCCAGATAGCGAAGGCCGTATTCTTCTGTCCCAAAGCCTGCCCTGCCTCGACTGTTCGCCCGAAGAAATGCCCCACGTAGCGTCCCACGGCAAATTGTATGATGCACAGGAGCAGTCCGAGCATGGCTATGAGCAACAAGAAGCCCACCGAAGTGTCGGCATGGACGATATTGCGCACCGTCACTCCTGTGACGATGGACAACGACACCGCCCAAAGATAGAAAGACAGATCCTTGACGCCCACCACCCATCGGTGCAGCCGAAGGAAATGGTGCTTGACGATATATGCCAACCCCATAGGGAGCACCAGCACCAAGCACACCTTATACAGTATCATCCAGAAGGCCGGCCAGAAACCGATGTGCACCGACTTGTCGATAAGCGGGAAGCATACCGGCACCAATGCCGCCGTGATGAAATTGGAGATGAACGTATAGGTGGTCATCTGTTCGAGGTTTCCACCCAATTTGGAAGTCACCACGGCGGCAGCCGCCGCCGTGGGTCCGATGATGCAGGTGAGCAACGCCTCAAGCAAGATGAGGTTGTCGCCTGTGATGTGGAATACCAGTACCGCCATGGTGATCATCGCCACGAAGAAGATCTGGAACAAGGCCACCCAGAGGTGCCAGCCTACGGGTCGTAAGGCCCGGAAATCCACCTTGCAGAAGGTGACGAAGAGGATGAAGAACATGAAGAGCGGCAGGATGGTGTCGAAGAACGGTTCCATCGTCTCCCCCACGCTATCCAATGCTGGAATGAAGGCAAACAACAGATAGGCGACCGTGCCGAAGAGCATGGCCACCGGTAATGTCCAGTTCTTGAGAAAAGACAAGAAATTCATGGGTAATCAATCATAACTTTTACAGGAAATCACTTTTCCAGAATGATGCCGCCCATGGGCTGTATGGTCACCTTGGCACGCCCCTTCTTGTCCACCTTGAGCGTTTTCATTTCCGGCTCGGCGAAGGAATTCCCCTTTGCCACCGGCCGGTCGGTATAATATCGCACAGTCTGTCCTGCAAACATCGATAGGTCGAGGTTGAGCGTCATCGGTTGGTCTGTACCATTCAGCCCCGCCACATACCAATCGCTACCATGACGTCGCGCCAGTACCACGAATCTTGTGGGATAGCCATCAATGAAGCGCAACTCATCCCATGCCGTGGGCATTCGTCTGAGGAAATCGAGTTGGAAATCCTTCAATTCGCCGAGGTTGTTAGGTTGCATAGCCACGCAGTTGACACTGGTTTGCAGCACGATGCCCGAAGCCATCTCAAAGGTGTCGGAGGAGTAACGTCGGTGGCGACTTTGGTTGTCGCGGCTCATGTAACGGTTCATGATGACCCCGCCCCAATCGAGTGCCCCCAAAGCATTGCGCGAGAAAGGATGCATACACAGTTCGAAGCCCTCCCTACGAGCATGATGCTCGCTGAAGAACACATTCTCCGAAGCCAGAGCCGCCTCGCTCGCCACATAGTTGGGATACATGCGTTCCCATCCCCTGGGTATGGTGCAGCCATGGAAGATCACCTGCAATCCATAGCGGTTGGCATCGGAGAGGATGTCCTCGTAGAGACGCATCGTCTCCTGTTTGTCGGAACCGAAGAAATCCACCTTGATTCCTTTCACACCAATGGACTGCAGCCATTTCATTTCCTTTTCCCTCGCTATGGCCGTCGACATGCAGTCGCGCGGAGTTTGCGGAGCGTCGTTATAGAAACCGTTGGAGTTGTACCACAGCATCAGATGCACCCCTTTTGACTGCGCATACTCCGAGAGTTCGGCGATTTTCTTACGTCCGATTCTCTCATCCCACCAGTTGTCGACCAAGCAATACTCGAAACCCATCTGCGCAGCCAAGTCTATGAACTGGAGTTGGTCGGCGTAGTTGATTGACTCATCCTGCCAGATGAGCCAGCTCCAAGTGTAGCGTCCTGGCTTATAATCCACCGAAGGCTCATAAAGCGGTTGCACGAGGTCGTAGGTGATGGTCGTTTCCACGATAGGCTTGAGCGATGTGCCCATGGTGATGGTGCGCCACGGAGTGGTCGCCGGCAGCGACACCGCGGCATATTCACTCCCCCAGCCATTTGCCTCGCCCTTCATGGGGAAAGCAATGCTGTAACCAGAGGCCGGGTTGTAGTCAGAGAGATGTGAGGCGCAGTAGGCGCTGTTCACACCCGTTTCACCTATCAGCACCCATCCTTCATCACCCAGTCTGAACAGGCACGGGAAAGTATAACCTTCGCCAAACTGCGAACGTGCCGTGAGCGGTGCGTCTGCCGTATACTCCTCTTCGTAAGACGGTTTGGTACGCTCCCATCCCGTCATCGGGTTGATTTGCGGACAGAGGAACGAGGTGGAATGATGTGGCAAGTTGAAAGACGACGTCTCTTCAAAAATTACCGCACATTTAGGGTTGTTCTCCTTGGGTCGAGGTATGCGGTAGCGGAAAGCCACATCGTTGTTGCCCACCACGAACTCTATGAGGAAATGCCGCCCGTCGGCATTGGAGAAATCTGCCGTCAGCGTGTTGGCTACGCCCATGGATTTCGAACTTTTCACCCGTGAATAAGACAAAGACCAATCCATATCGGTTTTGTCCACCTTTTGCAGGGACAGGTTTTGTGAAAAATCGCCGATGTCGCTTTTGAATCCAAGACGTGAAGGCAGCATCATCGTCTTGCCATCATAGGAGATGGCATATTCAGCCACTCCGTTGTCAGCAGACAAGGTGAGGATGAGTCGTCCATCGGGCGAGGTTACTTGTTCGTCGGTGGCCATGGCCGCTGATGCGAAGGCGAAAGTGGCCAGTAAGGCAAAGAAAAGATGTTTCATTGTTGTAGGTGTTGAATTAGATGGGAATATATTCGACGAAAGCCTCCATGGCCTCGTAACATGCAAGTCCCAGGTCGTCGTAAAGTTTTGCGGTGGCCCTGTTCCTGTCTTCCGCCCTTTGCCAGAACAGCCGTTCGTCGTTGCCTAAGAAGGGAGCGCTCTCCATCTGGCTTTGGTGTTTGAGAATGGAATAACGTTTGGCTCTCAGTTCCTCCGGGCTCATGGGCACACACATCTCGATGTTTTCTATCTCCCATTCCGCCCATGCCCCACGATACATCCAGATGCGGCAGTCGCCGACCCATTCGGCTTTGGCCTTTTTCTCCTCGTCGATGGCCGCAAGCACCGCGTCCGTACATTTGCGGTGTGTGCCATGAGGGTCGGCCAGGTCGCCCGCCACGTATATCTGGTGCGGCTTCACCTCGGCGAGCAGTTGTTGGATGATACGCACGTCGGCCTCGCCCATCGGTTTTTTCTCTATCCGCCCACTCTCGTAGAAAGGCAAGTCGAGGAAATGCACCCTGTCGAGGGGTATATTGTTGAAGGTACACGCCGTTCGCGCCTCTCCCCGCCGTATGAGCCCTTTGATGGTGAGCACATCCCTGGTGTCAAGGTCGCCCTCCTGTTTTTGGGCGAGGAATTGTTTTATCTCCTTATACTTATCCTTAATCACCATGTCGGCATCCTGGGCGAAAAGTTGGTTGAAGCCATTGATGAAATGCATGAAGCGCGCCACCTCTTCATCGCCCACGGCGATGTTGCCCGACGTCTCGTAAGCCACATGCACCTCATGTCCCTGCTGCACCAATCGACGCAAGGTTCCTCCCATGGAGATGACATCATCGTCGGGATGGGGCGAGAAGACCACCACCCTCTTCGGGAACGGCAATGCTCTCTCCGGCCGATATTTGTCGTCGTCGTTGGGCTTGCCTCCCGGCCATCCCGTAATGGTATGCTGCAAGTCGTTGAAAATCTTGATGTTCGCATTGTAAGCCGACCCATAAAGAGCCAGCAGCTCCGACAGTCCGTTGCCGTTATAATCCTTGTTGGTGAGTTTGAGTATTGGTTTTCCTGTGACCTGGCAGAGCCACACCAATGCCGACCGCACCAGTTTGTCATCCCATTTGCAGGATGTGACCAGCCATGGGTGTACGATACGTGTCAAGCGTGATGCCGCTGCAAGGTCGGCTACTACCTGTGCGTTGTTATGCGCTTGAAGAAACGATGCAGGAATATCGCTGGTGATGGGTTCCTCGATGGTTTTCCGCAATATGTCGGCCTTTCCTTCTCCCCATGCCGTGAGGAATATCCTTTTTGCCGCGAGTATGGTAGCCATACCGATGGTGATGGAGCACGGAGGCACCTGCTCTCCTGTCCCGAAGCTCATGCTCATCTCTTCGCGCGTGGTCTGTTCGATAAGGATAAGCCGCGAGGTGGAGGTGGGTGTCGACCCCGGTTCGTTGGCAGCCAAGTTGCCGATGCGCCCTATGCCCAACAACGCCACATCCAGACCGCCACAGTGCGCGATGGCTTGTTCATACTGCCGGCAATGATCCATGACCGAATCCTGTGCAATGCTCCCATCGGGCGAGAATATGTTCTGCTGAGGGATATCGACATGCCGCAGGAACCGTTCGTTGAGTTGGTTGATGCTTCTACTGTTATTTTCCGGGGTGAGAGGGAAGAATTCGTAGGCGTTGAACACCACGACATGGTTGAAGCTCAGTTTTTCCTCGCGGTGGCGGCGTATCAGTTCGTTATAGACAGGTATGAGCGAGTTGCCCGTGCCCAAGGCCATGACGAACGTTTTTCCCTGTTCTTGTCGTTGTCGGATCTCTTTCTCCAGGGCATCGGCAATGAAACGCGCACCCTCGTCGGCAGAAGCGAAGATATCGGTGGGCACCTTTTCCATCCTTGTTATCTCCGAGCGGTCGACTGCCGTTGCCGGTCTGAACAATTTTGTGGGCACCTTGTTGAGCACTATTTGCGAACTGATGGTAAGGTTCATGTCAGGTTAACGATTGATGGTTGCAAGAAAAAGACGGGTTAGAAAAAAAAGCCCTGCCTGTGAGGGGCAGGGCATATAGTGGATTATTTTCCTTCAATATCCTTGAAATACTTATAGGTGCTCACCTTGAGTTCGTCGGTGGCTGGTTCATCGCATACGATGATGCCATGTTGGTGCATCTGCAGTGCGCTGATGGTCCACATTTGGCATACGCCACCTTCCACGGCAGCCTGCAGGGCGCGTGCTTTATGGTGTCCGTTGACGAGGATCATCACCTCGCGTGCATCCATCACTGTACCCACGCCCACGGTGAGGGCATGCTTGGGCACCTTGTTGACATCGCCTTCGAAGAAACGCGAGTTGGCGATGATGGTGTCGGTGGTGAGCGTTTTCACACGTGTGCGCGAAGAGAGCGACGAACCCGGCTCATTGAAGGCTATGTGTCCATCAGGACCGATGCCACCGATGAAGAGGTCGATACCTCCTGCCTCGGCGATCATTTCCTCGTAGTGACGGCACTCCGCCTCCAGGTCTTCAGCGTTGCCATTGAGGATATGGATATTCTCCTTTGGGCAGTCGATATGGTCGAAGAGATTGCGTGCCATGAATGAGTGGTAACTCTCGGGATGCTCTTCCGGCAGGTTGACATACTCATCCATATTGAAGGTGAGCACATGCTTGAAGGACACCCTACCCTCTTTGTTGGCCTTGACGAGTTCGGCATACATACCTTCGGGAGAGGATCCCGTGGGCAATCCCAGGACAAACGGTTTTTCCGCCGTAGGCTTTGCGGCGTTGATACGACTGATGACATGTTCTGCCGCCCATTGCGACATTTTCTGATAATTAGGTTCAATAATGAGTCTCATAATGCCAAAATTAATAAAATTTCCGTTATTTCGTTACTCTTGATAATGGTGCAAAGGTAAAAAAAATATTTTATACTGAATAAATCTCCTCTTTTTTTTTCGAAAAAATGTCCCTTGTCGGTCACGGAAACAAAATACCCCGGCATCACGCCGAGGTATTAAGCATTGAATGTTTCAGCAGTTTTGTCTTATGTAGTTACCTATCTTTGGAAATTCAGTTGTTATCGCTGATTGATTACGGGTGCAAAGATAATCCTAAAATTGACTTAAATCAAGAAATAACGAATAAAATAGTCAAAAAAATACGAAAACGTTTGCGGAATGATGGGTTTTCCGTGGAGAATTGAGGGTATTGTCGAGGAGACAAAGGCAGATTCCCCAATCTTCGCATTTTTTCTTTGTTGCCAGGATGCTAATTCAAGAAAAAAGTGTAAATTTGCATCGACATAGACAACTATGAAAGAATTCGTATTATCAGAAGTGAAGGCGGAAACCGCCATCTTAGTGGGTCTGATCACCCAAGAGCAAGACGAAGCGAAGACAAAGGAATACCTTGACGAGTTGGAATTTCTGGCCGACACAGCAGGAGCTGTCACGGTGAAACGCTTCACTCAACGCGTGGGAGGCCCGAGCAAGACCACTTATGTGGGCAAAGGCAAGTTGGAAGAGATACGCCGTTATATCCGTCAGGAAGAAGAGGCCGACCGTGAGATAGGCATGGTAATCTTCGACGACGAGTTGACTGCTAAGCAGATACGCAATATCGAGCTGGAACTGAAGGTGAAGATTTTGGATCGCACCTCGCTCATTCTCGACATCTTCGCCATGAGGGCTCAGACCGCCAACGCCAAGACACAGGTGGAGTTGGCGCAATATCGTTATATGCTCCCCCGACTTCAGCGTCTGTGGACCCACCTGGAGCGTCAGGGTGGCGGCAGCGGCAGTGGCGGTGGCAAGGGCAGTGTGGGTCTTCGCGGTCCTGGTGAGACCCAGTTGGAGATGGACCGCCGTATCATCCTCCACCGCATCACATTACTCAAGCAACGTCTTATCGAGATAGACAAGCAGAAGACGACGCAGCGCAAGAGTCGTGGTCGTCTGATTCGTGTGGCCTTGGTGGGTTACACCAACGTAGGCAAGTCGACCATCATGAATCTTTTGGCCAAGAGCGACGTTTTCGCCGAGAACAAGTTGTTCGCCACCCTCGACACCACAGTCAGGAAGGTGGTGGTGGGCAACCTGCCCTTTCTGTTGGCCGACACCGTAGGGTTCATCCGAAAATTGCCCACCGATTTGGTAGACTCGTTCAAATCGACCCTCGATGAGACGCGCGAGGCCGACCTGCTGTTGCATGTGGTAGACATTTCCCATCCCGACTTCGAGGAACAGATACAAGTGGTGGAGCACACGTTGGCCGACCTGGGTTGTTCCGACAAGCCCTCTATGATCATTTTCAACAAGATAGACGCTTACCATTGGGTGGACAAGGAGCCCGACGACCTGACGCCACCGACAAAGGAGAACGTGACGCTCGATGAGTTGAAGAAAACCTGGATGGCCAAGCTGGACGAGAACTGTCTGTTCCTATCGGCGAAGGAGAAGACGAATATCGATGAGTTCCGTGATGTGCTGTACAGGAAAGTGCGCGAGTTGCATGTGCAGAAATATCCCTACAACGATTTTCTCTATCCTGAGGAGGAGGAGGGATAAATTAAGAAATTCGATATTCGAAATTTGAAATAAGAAATTCGATATTCGAAATTTGAAATAAGAACATAATAACACAATAAACAAATAGAAACATGGAGAACTTCAGATCTTTGACCATCGGAGAGATTGGTCAGTTGGAAGCCAATGGATGCCGTGCCGAGGACTGGTCGAGCATAGTAGTGGCCGACGGCTTCTCGCCTGAATACGTTCGCAACGTATCTTTCTACGGTGAGGTGCAACTGGGTGTTTATGAGAAAAAGCTGGAAATCAGCAAGGGCTTTTTCAAGCATTCGGGCATCTACAACGCCACCCTACGCAATGCAAGCATCGGCGACAACTGCTTAGTGGAAAACGTGGGAGGCTACATCAACAATTACACCATCGGCGACGACTGCCTGGTGTCGAATGTGAGCATCATCGAGACCATCGAGGGCGCCACCTATGGTGAGGGCAACCTGATCAGCGTGTTGAACGAGGCTGGCGACGGCAACGCCATACTTTTCGGCAACCTGAACAGCCAGTTTGCCGCCTTCATGGTGAAACATTTCACCGACAAGAACATCAAGGACGAGATACGCCGATTGATCAATGAGGATATCGAGCGCAATATGCCCGAGCGCGGTATCATCGGCAACAACGTGCGCATCGTAGGCACTAAGGAAATCACCAACTGTGTGATCAACGATTCGTGCGAAATCAACGGAGCTTCGCGTCTGAGCGACTGCTCGATCCTCAACGGACCGAACGATTCCGTGTATATCGGGACGGGAGTGATTTGCGAGAACAGCATCATCTGCAACGGTTCGAGCATCATCAACAGCGTGAAGATGGAAGACTGCTTCGTAGGCGAAGCCTGCCATATCGCCAATGGGTTCACCGCCTCGCAGAGTGTGTTCTTCGCCAACTCGTATATGTCGAACGGTGAGGCCTGCGCCGCCTTCTGCGGTCCCTTCTCCGCCAGTCACCATAAATCGAGCCTGCTCATCGGCGGTCAGTTCTCATTCTACAACGCCGGTTCGAACACCAACTTCTCCAACCATGCCTATAAGATGGGACCCATACACTACGGTATGTTGGAGCGCGGCACGAAGACCGCCAGCGGCAGCTACGTACTTATGCCCGCCAAGATTGGTGCCTTCTCGGTGTGTATGGGTAAGCTGATGCACCATCCCGACACCCGCGACGTGCCCTTCTCCTATCTCATCTCCTACAACGACGACATGTATCTCGTGCCCGGCCGCAACATCACCACCGTAGGCTTGTATCGCGACATCAAGAAATGGCCCAAGCGCGACATGCGCCAGCAGGGCTGCCAGAAGAGTATCGTCAATTTCGACTGGCTATCGCCCTTCACCGTAGGCGAGATACTCCGTGGCAAGAAAATCCTGGAACGGCTGAAGGAAGCCTCCGGCAACCTGCAGTCACATTACAACTACCACGAATATATCATCAATGCCTCGTCGCTCAAGAAAGGCATCAAATATTACGACATCGCCCTGCGCCTGTATATGGGCGCCGTATTGAAACGCGCCAAGAAACACGGCTATTTCGGCAAGCCCACCACCGAGATAGGCAAGGGCAATTGGATCGACCTGTCGGGTCTGCTTCTGCCCGAGAGCGAGGAGGCACGTCTCATCGACGACATCAAGAACGGCACGTTGGAAACCATACAGGCGGTGATTGACCGTTTCGAGGAAATCAACAGTCACTATCGCGAATACCAGTGGACGTGGACCTACCAGATGATCCTCGACTATTACGGTCTTGACGAGATCACCGAGGAAGACGCCTTGTTCATCCGCGAGGAGTATATCAAGGCCCGCCGTGCATGGATAGCCGAGATACGCAAGGACGCCGAGAAGGAGTATGCCATGGGCGATGTGGAAGATGAGGTGTTTGCCGACTTCATCAACAAGCTCGACCATGAGATTGATTATGAGGATCAGGCTTAAGGATAGAAACATTAAATAAAAAATAGCATGAAATTAAGGAACATATTATCCGTGCTTGCGGCGTCCCTGTTGACGATGGGCGTCCAGGCCAAGGATTATCCGTATGAGGTGGTGAAAGGCGACCTCATGCAGACCCGCATCTACAAACTTGACAATGGCCTGACCGTGTATCTCTCCGTGAACAAGGAGAAACCACGTATCCAGACTTACATCGCCGTAAGGACCGGTTCGAAGAACGACCCCGCCGAAACCACCGGTCTGGCCCACTACCTGGAACACCTGATGTTCAAAGGTACCGACAAGTACGGTGTGACCGACCCCGTGGCCGAAAAGCCCTATCTCGACGAGATAGAGGCCCGCTACGAGGAGTACCGTCAAATCAGCGACCCCGCGCTGCGGCGGCAGAAGTATCATGAGATAGACAGTGTGAGCCAGTTGGCCGCCAAATATTTCATTCCCAACGAATACGACAAGCTGATGTCGACCATCGGTGCCCAGGGCACCAATGCCTACACCTCCAACGATGTGACTTGCTATACCGAGGACATCCCCTCCAACGAGGTGGAGAACTGGGCTAAGATACAGGCCGACCGTTTCCAGCACATGGTGATTCGCGGTTTCCACACCGAGTTGGAAGCCGTATATGAGGAATACAATATCGGTATCGCCCAGGACAACCGTAAGTTGTGGGAATCAATGAGCAAGATGCTCTTCCCCACCCACCCCTATGGCACACAGACCACCATCGGCACGCAAGAGCACCTGAAGAATCCCTCCATCACCAATATCAAGAACTATTTCGACAAGTGGTATCGCCCGAACAATGTGGCTATCTGTATGGCTGGCGATATGGATCCCGACCAGGTGATTGCCACCATCGACAAGTATTTCGGTTCGTGGCAGCCCGGTGCCGATGTGCGTCAGCCCGTGTTCCCCGCACTGGCTCCCATCACCGCCCCCCGCGACACCACCGTCTACGGTCTTGAGGCCGAGACTCTTTGGATGGGTTGGCGTTTCGACCGCGGCAACTCGTTGCAGGTTGACACTTTACAGGTGATCGACCACATGCTGAGCAACGGCACCGCCGGTCTCATCGACCTGAATATCAACCAACAGATGAAGATGCTCAATGCCTGGGGGGGTGCAGAGAGCCTGCGCGACTATTCCGCGTTCATCCTGTCCGGCACACCCAAGGAAGGTCAGAGTTTAGACGAGGTGAAAGCGCTTCTCTTGGCAGAGATAGACAAGTTGAAGCGCGGCGAGTTCTCCGACGACCTCCTTCCTTCGGTGATCAACAACGCCAAATTGAACTACTTCAACTCGTTGGAGAGCAACTACCAACGTGCCAACAGTTTCGTCGAAACCTACATCAACGAAGTGCCCTGGTCGCAGCAAGTGGGTTATTTAGACCGTATCTCGAAGATCACCAAGGAGCAGGTCATGGCATTTGTGAACCGTCATTTCCGCGACAACTACGTAGTGGTGTACAAGCGTCAGGGTGAAGACCCCAACCTGAAGAAGATCGACAAGCCCGCCATCACCCCCATCCCCGCCAACCGCGACATGGTGAGCCAGTTTGTGAAGGACATCCAGAACACGAGTGTAGAGCCCATCCATCCCCGTTTCATCGACTTCCAGCGCGACCTGACCTTTGGCAAGACCGAGAAGGGTCTGCCCTATATCTATGTGAAGAACACCGAGAACGGCAGGTTCACCCTCTCGTTCCGTTACGACTTCGGTGAGGAGAGCGACGTGAAATACAACGATGCCGCCGGTTACATCGACTATTTAGGCACCGGCAAGTTGACCAACGAGCAGATCAAGCAGCAGTTCTACAAGTTGGCTTGCAGTTACAACATCTCCGTAGGTTCGCGTCAGATCAATGTCAGTCTCAGCGGACTGAGCGAGAACATGCCGCAGGCCCTCGCCCTGTTGGAAGACCTGCTGAAAAACGCCAAGGTGGACCGAGAAGCATGGGAGCAGTACATCCAGTTGTTGGAGAAGTCGCGCGCCGATGCCAAGCTCAACCAAGGCCAGAATTTCAGTGCGTTGGTGAGTTACGGTGTTTACGGAGCCTACAACCCTTACCGCAACATCCTGACATGCGAGCAGTTACGGCAACAGGATCCCCAGGCGTTGCTCGACCTGCTGAAAAATCTCTCTCGGTATGAGCACACCTTATTGTATTATGGTCCGATGAGCGAGCAGGAACTGTCAGCCGCCGTGAGCAAATATCATAAGACCGGCAAGACATTGTTGTCCGCCCCCGAGGGACGGCACTACACACTGGAAGCCACCCCCCGCAACGAGGTGTTCATCGCCCCCTACGATGCCAAGAACATCTACATGCGCATGATCCACAACGAGCAGCGCCCCTTCCATCCCGAGGAAGCCGCCGTGAGAGCCCTGTTCAACGAATACTACGGAGGTGGCATGAACACCATCGTGTTCCAGGAGTTGCGTGAGGCCCGTGGCTTGGCCTACAATGCCTACGCCCTTTATGTGAAGCCCAACTATAAGGGCGACCCCGAGTATTTCATGACGCACGTCATCACCCAGAATGACAAGATGATGGACTGCATCCGTCAGTTCCACAGCATCCTCGACACCATCCCCGAGAGTGAAGCCGCCTTCCGCATCGCCAAGGAAGCCTTGACGAAGAAGTTGGCCACCGAGCGCACCACGAAGTTCGGTTTGATCAACGCCTGGATTTATGCCCGCGACAGAGGTATCGACTACGACGAGAACGAGCGCATCTACAAAGCCCTTCCCGGCGTGACCCTTCAAGACGTCGTCAGGTTCGAGCAACAGCAGATGGGTCACAAGCCCTACCGCTATGTGATCTTGGGCGATGAGAAGGAACTCGACATGGAGTCGTTGGAGAAGATCGGTCCAATCCGTCGATTGAGCACCGAGGAAATCTTTGGGTACTAAACCTCCTCCCTGCCCCCTCCCAAGGAGGGGGAGAAGGGAGATGAAGTTGGAATATTTGGATACGAAGAAACCATTTAATCTCATACAATCTAATCAAAAACATTATGGCAACAACACCGGAATTTAAGTATGCCCCCATGTTCCAATTGGGGAAAGACGACACCGAATACCGCCTGCTGACGAAAGAAGGCGTAAGTGTGAGTGAGTTTGAGGGACACCCCATCCTGAAGGTCAGCAAGGAAGCGCTCACATTGTTGGCACAGGAAGCCTTCCACGATGTTGAGTTCATGCTCCGCCGCAGCCACAACGAACAGGTGGCGGCCATCCTTAACGACCCCGAGGCCAGCGAGAACGACAAATACGTGGCCCTTCAGTTCCTTCGCAACGCCGAGACAGCCTGCAAGGGCATCCTCCCCTTCTGCCAAGACACCGGCACCGCCATCATCCACGGCGAGAAAGGCCAGCAGGTATGGACAGGTTTCGAAGATGAGGAAGCACTGAGCCTGGGTGTTTACAACACCTTCACGAAGGAGAACCTGCGCTATTCGCAGAACGCCCCGCTGAACATGTACGACGAGGTGAACACCCGTTGCAACCTTCCCGCGCAGATCGACATCGAGGCGGTGGAAGGTTGTGAGTACCGTTTCGTGATGGTGGCCAAGGGAGGCGGTTCCGCCAACAAGACTTATTTCTACCCCATGACCAAGGCCACGATCCAAAACGAGGGCACCCTTCTTCCCTTCCTCGTTGAGAAGATGAAGAGCCTGGGTACCGCCGCCTGCCCCCCCTATCACATTGCTTTTGTCATCGGCGGCACGTCGGCAGAGAAGAACCTGCTCACCGTGAAACTGGCTTCCATCAAGTATTACGACAGCCTACCCACTACAGGCGATGAGACAGGCAGGGCCTTCCGCGATGTCGACCTCGAAGAGAAATTGTTGCGCGAGGCCGAGAAAATCGGTCTGGGTGCGCAGTTCGGCGGCAAGGCCTTCGCCCATGACATCCGCGTGATCCGTCTGCCCCGTCATGGTGCCTCTTGCCCCATCGGTATGGGTGTGTCGTGCAGTGCCGACCGTAACATCAAGGCCAAGATCAACGCCGACGGTGTGTGGTTGGAGAAGATGGACAGCAACCCCACCGAGTTGATACCCGAGGAGCTGCGCCGTCCCGGTGAGGGAGGCAAAGGCATCAGCATCGACCTCGACGCCGGCATCGACGCTGTGCGCAAGGAACTGACCAAATATCCCGTGAGTACACGTGTAAACCTCAACGGCACCATCATCGTGGCGCGCGACATCGCCCACGCCAAGCTGAAGGCCCGCTTAGACGCCGGCGAGGAGATGCCCGCCTACTTCAAGGACCATCCCGTGCTGTATGCCGGTCCCGCCAAGACCCCCCAGGGCTATCCCTGCGGTTCGATGGGTCCGACTACAGCCAACCGTATGGATCCCTACGTAGACGAGTTCCAAGACCATGGAGCCTCGTTGGTGATGATAGCCAAGGGCAACCGTGGACAGGTTGTGACCGACGCCTGCAAGAAACATGGCGGGTTCTACCTTGGCACCATCGGTGGTGTGGCCGCCGTGCTGTCGCAAGAGAGCATCAAGTCGATAGAGTGTGTGGAATATCCCGAGTTGGGTATGGAAGCCATCTGGAAGATTCGCGTGGAAAACTTCCCCGCCTTCATCCTCGTCGATGACAAGGGCAACGATTTCTTCAAGACACTGTAAATGTTGAGGGTTTAGGGTTTAGTGTTCTATTGAGAGAGCCAACCCTGAGCACTCTACCCTAAACACTAAACCTTCTACTCTGAACCCTAAACCATCTACCCTAAACACTAAACCTTCTACTCTGAACCCTAAACCATCTACCCTAAACCCATGACAGGACTGGTATTGGAGGGAGGTGCCATGCGCGGATTGTTCAGCGCCGGCATCATGGATGTATGGATGGAAGCCGGCATTGAGTTCGACGGCGCCATCGGCGTGTCGGCGGGAGCTGCTTTCGGTTGCAATTACAAGTCGAGGCAGCCCGGCCGAGCCATCCGTTACAACAAGCGATTCAGCAAAGACCCACGCTACTGCAGCGTGCGGTCCTTGTTGAAGAGCGGCGACATCTTCAATGCCCAGTTCGCCTATCATGAGATGCCCACGAAGTACGACCTGTTTGATGGTGCTGCGTTTGAGGCCAACCCCATGGCTTTCTATGTGGTGTGCACCGAGGTGACCACGGGCGAGGCCGTTTACAAACGGTTGGACAAGGCCGACTACGACTGCTACGACTGGATACGCGCTTCGGCGTCGATGCCCGTGGTGTCGCGCGTGGTCGAGTTGGAAGGTCACCATCTGCTCGACGGCGGCATTACCGACAGCATCCCCTTGGCCGCCATGGAGCGTTTAGGTTATGAGCGCAATGTGGTCATCCTCACCCAACCGGCCGGTTTCGTGAAACAGCCCACCCGCTTCATGCCACTCATGCGCTGGTGTCTGCGCAAATATCCCAAGACCGTGGCAGCCCTTGCCTGCAGGCATGAGATGTACAACGAAGAGCTGGCCTACGTGACTCAACGCGAGAAGGCGGGCACGGCCTTGGTCATTCGTCCCGACGAGGCGTTGGAGATAGGCCATGTGGAGCACGATGCAGAACGGATGCAACGCATTTATGACATTGGGAGGAGGAAAGGCGAAGAGATGCTTTCCGATGTGACCACCTTTTTATCGGCATCACAAAAACAATATAACTAATAGAACCTTCTAAAAAAACGAATATGGAAAAAAGAAGACTCATCATGGCCGCCATCCTCATGGCCGCCACAGCGCAGTTGGCATCCGCCGATGTTCCGACGCGTCCACATATCGTTCCCACCCCACAGGAGAACTCCATGGATATCCAGGACATGACCGCCGTATCGTTCAACCTTCGTATGACCGGGCGCATAGGAGGGGTGGACAATGCCAAGATGACTCTCCGTGGCACCACGGGCACACTCACCTATCGTATGGGTGGAAAAACGGTGCGCAGCACCCTCAAGGTAGACACCAAGCGGTCGAGGCTTGACCGCGATGGTTTCGGCCATTTAGAGGTCATCTCCTATGATGGCAAGGGCAAGAAAAAAGGCACCTTCGTGGGCGAGAGCGACGTATGCGAAGCCGGTTTCATCTTTGAAGGCACGTTCGTCAATGTGAGCGGAGCCACCACAGAATTTCTCTTCACAGAGTAGTTTGGTGACTCCTTTTTTCCGGAATATTTATTGGAAACTTACCAAACTGCCCTTCGAAATCTTTTATGGTTTCTGCGAGGGAATTAGGTCGGGACAGTATTTGACAAACCACCCCTGCCCCCTCCTTTGAAAAAGGAGGGGATAGGTTAGTCCGCTTTGAAAAAGGAGGGGATAGGTTAGCCCGCTTTGAAAAAGGAGGGGATAGGTTAGCCCGTTTGAAAAAGGAGGGGAAAAGTTAGCCCGTTTGAAAAAGGAGGGGAAAAGAGCAGCATTTCGGAACAAAAAAGAATGAATTCTTTTTGTTCTTCGCTCAACATGCACTACCTTTTGATAAGGTAGGCGGCGCCTCAACAAAAAAAACAAAAAATAATGCTTTTTTATTTTGTTTTGTCTTCGGCTTGCACTACCTTTGCACCCGACTTACAAAGAGTAGGTCAAGGGGTGCCCTACCATTTGGGCTGAGATTACACCCTCGAACCTGATCCGGGTAATGCCGGCGGAGGAAACTGTTTTATCCACCCCCTTATTGTATACATTATTAATAAGGCAAAATGAAAAAAATGCTTTTTACCTGTGCAGCCATGAGCTTGGCATGGGGAGTGATGGCGCAAGCCCCCGACTCATTACGTCTGGAGGAATTGCAAGAAGTGGTAGTCAGCGGCGTTCGCGCCCAGAAGAACGCCCCCTATGCCATCACCAATTTCAGCAAAAAAGAGTTGCAAACCTTCTCAAGCAGCGGCCAAGAGTTGCCGATGCTCTTCTCACAATCGCCCGGCATCTTGGCATGGAGTGAGAATGGTATGGGAACAGGCACTACTTACATGCGCATCCGTGGCGTGCGCGACGCCCGCATCAACGTGACCATCGACGGCGTGCCCTTGAACTCACCTGAAGACCAGTGCGTGTTCTGGGCGAACATGAACAGCTACGCCTCGCTGTTGGGCGGTGTGCAGATACAGCGCGGTGTGGGTAGTTCAACCAATGGCGACGGAGCCTTCGGCGCCAACATCATCCTCCAGACGAAAGCCGCCTCTCCCACCCCCTCGTTTGAGTTGTCGGGATCGTACGGCTCATACAACACGTTCAACGTTGGCGCTTCGTTCACCAGCGGCCTGTTGTGGGACCACTTGGTGATTGACGGAGCCTATCACGAGACCAATACCGACGGATATGTGCACGGCACCTCAGGCCGTTCGGGCAGTTACTACGGCGGTATCAGCTACGTAGGCGACAATTTCCTGCTCGCCTATAAGAACATCGGCAATTTCGAGAAGACCGGTCAGGCCTGGAACGGTGTGACCGCCGGCGACAACGACCTATCGATCATGGACGGCACCTACGGCATGAACACCGGTATACATGACTATCGTGACATGTACGCCGTTGGCTTAGGCAAATACAACACTCTGTATGAGACCATCGCCTACGATGCCGACGGCAACATGAAGATGGAGGACGGCAAATACGTGACCGAGCGTTACAAGATGGCCGACGGCAGTTACTGGCGCCGTACCACCGACAATTTCTGGCAGAACCACAACATTCTCTCTGCCAGTTGGAACATCAACCCCTATTGGGCGGTACGCGGAGCCCTGCATTACACCCATGGCTATGGCTACTACAATGAGTTCCGACCCAACAACAAACTGAGCAAGTTTGGATTGGCCAACCTCACGAAAGACGACGGCAGCACGCTGAAACGCACCGACTTCGTGCGCAAGAAAGGCCTTAAGCAGGACACCTACGGCACGGTATGGAACGCTAACTTCAAGGACAGCCATTGGGATGTGATTGGCGGTTTCTCGCTGCAGTTGTTCGACGGCAACCACTTCGGTTACCTCACCTACGTGGCCGACGAGGTGCTCAGGAGCAAGGTCCTGAACAACGGTGACTACCAGTATTACGACTCGGATGCCAAGAAACGCGACTACACAGGTTATGTGAAAGCCGCCTACCAGCTCACCCCTCACCTGAAATTGTTCGGCGATGCCCAGTACCGCCATGTGAGTTACAAGACCGACGGCTACAACGATAAATTCTACGGCAATAGCGACGGCACCTATACCAACCAAAGGCTCGACATCGACGAGAAGTACGACTTCGTAAACCTGAAGGGCGGTGTGAGCTATATCCTCGGCGGTCATCACCTGTTCGCCTCCGTGGGCAACAGCCATCGCGAACCCGAGCGCAACAACTTCACCGATAACGGCAACTCCACCCTTCCTAAAGCCGAGAGCATGGTCGACTTCGAGGTGGGCTACAACTACAACAGCCGCTGTTTCCGTAGCGGTATCAACCTCTATTACATGAAATATACCGACCAACTGGTGCAAACCGGTCAGTTGAGCGATATCGGCGAGCCCCTAACCACCAACATCAAGGATTCCTATCGCGCGGGCATCGAGCTGTCGGCGGCTTGGGATGCCACATCGTGGCTCACGCTCGAAGGCAATGCCGCACTTAGCAGCAACAAGATCAAGGATTTCGACGAGTATGTGGAAGACTGGGACGACTGGGAGGGCAACCCTGACGCCGCCAAGTACCATTGCGACGGCAATGGCGACGAGTCGCGCCAGTTCCACTACGACAACTCCACGTTGGCCTTCTCGCCATCAACCATCCTCAACGGATTCGTCACCCTTCACAAGAACGGTTGGCAAGCCGTGTGGCACACCAACTTCGTCAGTCGCCAGTACTTAGACAACAGCGAGAACAAGGAACGTTCGCTGCCCTGCTTCAGCACCTCCGACCTGCGCTTGAGCTATACCGCGAAGGTTTGCAAGGCCATGGGCCTGAAGGAAGTGACCGTAGGACTGAACCTGAACAACATTTTCTCGCGTCATTACGCCAGCAACGGTTGGGTGTACTCGGCCATCTGCGAGAGTTACGGCCACAGCAACGACAACCGCTACTATCAGATAGGTTATGTGCCTTCTGCCGGTTTCACCGCCATGGGTACACTGAACCTCAAGTTCTAAAAAACCAACACACACATGATAGATCAGATACTCGAACTCTTCACCGCCCACCACCTCCGCATCCTCGATGTGGTGGGAGCGGTGTTGGGTTTGGTTTACATCCTTTTGGAATACCGAGCCAGCATCTACCTTTGGTTGGTGAGCATCATCATGCCCTTGGTAGACATGTGGCTTTATTTTTCCGCAGGCTTATACGCCGACTTCGGCATGGCCATCTACTATGCCTTGGCTGCCATCTACGGCTACATAGCATGGAAATGGGGATTCAAGAAGAAAGGGAGCGATAAGAAGGAACCGCCGCAGATCGGCCATATCCCCGGCAGGCAGGCCCTTTATGCCACCTTCGCATTCCTGCTGGTGTGGTTGGCGTTGTATGAGATTCTCACTCGTTTCACCAATAGCACCGTCCCCATGACCGACAGTTTTACAAGCGCCCTTAGCATCATCGCCCTTTGGGCCTTGTCGAGGAAATACGTGGAGCAGTGGCTCATGTGGCTTGTCGTCGACGTTATCTCTTGTGTGTTATACATCTACAAAGGCATCCCCTTCAAGGCCGGCCTGTATGGTCTTTATGTCATCATCGCCATCTTGGGATATTTCAAATGGTGCAGGATGTTGAAAGACAAGGAGTCAAGGAGTTAAGAAGTTAAGCCATTACCACATTTCCACATTACCGACCACATTTCCACATTGCCGCAGATTACGGGGATGAGATGGTAGCAGATAAGAAGGAAATGGCGAAGTAGAATTAATGATGACCCAAAAACCGATATTTTTGCGGTTTTTGGGCGAAATGTGTCCGCGCACAATGTTATTTTATGTTATACAACATATTTTTTGCCCGTTTTATTTGGTTTGAGGCAAAAAAAGATATACATTTGCAGGCAGAAAGAGTGTAACAAATACTATTAACAAGAAATATCATATATTTTTCGCTATATTCTCATAAATAAGAACAAAAATCAGCTCGTGAGAGTAGATGCTTTGAGTTAGTTTTTTATAGTATATTTTTAAGCGCCGTGTCGAGAGGACATGGCGCTTTATTGTGTATGTATCGAATTGGAGGTTTTTCAGAGAGAGGGTCTTGATGATGGCTATTTCACGCCACACCGCCATAATGCTGACTAACGTAGTTATACACAGCATCGCGGTAGTAGTTGATGCTTTCGTCGGAATAGCTCTCGGGGAGTTCTTTCCATAGGATGTCGCGAATGGTGATAATGATGGATGCTCTGGTTTCTTGCTTGTCGAACGGATGATCCATCGTGGCCAGTTGGGCCTTTATCTTCTCCAGCAATTCTTTGGCGACAACTTTTAGTTTCTTAATGTCTTCCTTTGAAAGGTCATCTTTCATCAGCACATCGTACATGGAGAGTTGCTCGTCGTTCTCAAAACCTTCGCGGATGTAACGCTTCTCCTCTTCGGTCAGTTCGTGGGAGAGGGCCATCAGTTCCGTGAACGTCTTCTCTATCGTTGCTCGGTTCTGTTCTTGGTTGTAGTCGTGGATGATTTCCTGATACTTCTCGTAGAAGTTGATACGTGAGGGATTCTCGGCCAGCATGCGGGCAATGCGCTCCTGTAGCAGTTCCTGAATATCTTTCAGCACAAGGTTCTTTTCTTTGCTCTTGGCGAACTCGCGACGGAGTAGTTCAAAGTCAATGCCGCTAATATCAAAGCGGCGCGACTCAGCAGCCATCGTCCCTTCGCCATCAACTTCCAGATGCTCATTTACTATTTCATTAATGGCCACGCTCAGATCTGTGATGTCGGCATGTTTGCGCTTCTGTTGTAGTTCCTTAAAGATAGCTTCAATGCCATCTTTCTGCTGTTTCATCTCGGGAGTGATATCCTCGCGGTCGAGATATTTCCAAAGTTTCAACAGCGTGGAGGTAAACGTGCAGTATGACTTCCTGATTTCCGCTGTCTCGCACATTGCATTGGCAGCCTTCTTCAGCAACGACAGCTTTTCGAAATTCTCTGCTTTGATGAGGTCATCCAACTCAAAGTCATGTTCTTTCAGGAAGGCCATAGCAGCAGCTATCGTCTCTATGACATGCTTGATGAGCTCTTTCTTATCAATAGTCGGATCATTACCTCCTGCGCCACCTTCTGGGTTCGCTGTATAATCGGCCAATGCCTGGCGCAAGGCTTTCACGATGCCGATATAGTCGATGATCAGGCCGTTGGTCTTTCCTTCTGCCACACGATTGGCACGGGCGATGGTCTGCATCAGCGTATGAGCCTTCATTGGCTTGTCGATATAGAGGCACGAAAGTGTTTTCACGTCGAAGCCTGTCAGCCACATGGCGCAGACAAAAACCACGCGCAGACGGGAGTCGTCGGCCTTAAAAGCCTTGTCCAGTTCCTCTTTCTCCATCCGCTCGCGGTGCGGCTTGATGTCGAGGCCCCATTTTTGGAACGTCTGTATCTCGTTCTGCTCTTGCGAAACGACTACGGCCATGTCCGTCTCACGCATCCATTCCAGTTTGCGCTGCATCTCCTGCGCCTCCTGTTGCGAGGTGCATTTTGCGATGGCATCTTCCAATGCCTTGATTTCGCGCTGCCAGTATTCCTGCACATAGTTGAACATTCGTACACAGGTCACCTTGTTATAGCATACGAACATCGCCTTGCCCGATGTCCACAGGTCGCTATAATGATGCACAAAATCTTTGGCTATCAACCGCAAACGTTTGGCAGCTGTCAGCAGATGCACCTCTTTGGCAAACTCCCGTTCCAGCTTGGCCAGTTGCGAGGCATCCAGTTCGCCCGCTTGTTCCAGGGCTGCTGCTATCTCGTCATTGATTTCTGGATTTTTCAAGTCTTGCAGCTTCTCACCACGGTTCTCGTAATACAAAGGCACCGTTGCTTTATCCTCCACTGCCCGTTTGAAGTCATAGATACTCACGTAGCCACCAAAGGTACGTGCCGTGATGTTGTCGTTTGACAGCAACGGTGTACCTGTGAAACCGATGCGATGGGCGGTTGGTAACAGGTGCATCAGGTTATCGGCAAAGATGCCGTTCTGCGTGCGGTGTGCCTCGTCGCTCATCACGATGATGTCATGGTCGGGATAGATGGGGTCAGCTTTCGGGTCGTTGAACTTCTGAATGAGCGAGAAGATGAACGATGGATTGCCTTTCAACTTCGATTTCAAGTCCTCGCCACTGCTGGCGATGAACTTCTTCGCCTTCACATTGCCCAACAGTCCGCAGTTCTCGAACGTGTCGCTGATCTGCTTGTTCAGTTCGTCGCGGTCGGTCAGCACCAGGAAAGTTGGCGAACCCTCAAACTTGCGGCGAATCTTCTGCGAGAGGAACAACATGGAATAGCTCTTGCCTGAGCCTTGCGTGTGCCAGAAAACACCTAACTTTCCGTTCAGGTACTGGCGGTTGCGGTACATCTCTACGGCTTGGTTTACGCCAAGGTATTGGTGGTTGCGGGCCAGAATCTTAGCCGTTCGTCCTCCGCTATGGTCGTAAAGGATGAAGTTTTCCAGCAAATCCAGGAAGTTCTCCTTTCGGCAGATGCCACGGAGCATCGTTGGCAGTTCGATGTTTCCAGCCTCCTGCTCAGTCAGTCGTTTCCATTCGTGGAAGAACTCCCATTTCGAGTCTATGGTTCCCACACGTGCCTCCAGTCCGTTACTGAAGATGATAAAGGTGTTGTGATAGAACAGCTGCGGAATCGTATCGAGGTAGTCGCGATAGTTCTTGTTGAAGGCATCCACCACTTCCACGTCGTGGTTCTTCAGTTCCATAAACAGCAAAGGCAGACCATTCACGAAGCCAACGATGTCGGCACGGCGATGATAGAGGGCACCATATACCCACATCTCGCGGACACACAGGAAGTCGTTCTTCTCTGGCGAAGCGAAGTCGATGACCTTGGCACGCACCTCTTCCGTCTCGCCATTTGGTTTCACGCGAGTCACAGGCACACCATCACGAATCAACTGATACTTCTGCTCATTAATCTGCATCAGCGTCTGACTGCTCATGTGCTCCGTCATGCGCTCTACGCACTCCTGCAGCTGTTTGTCCGTCAGCCAAGGGTTCAGCGTCTTCAGTGCCTTACGGAAACGCTCCGTCAGCAGCACCTCATGATAGGATGTGCGTCCCAGTGTGCCATTCGTGCCGAGCACTTCCTTATCAAAGGCATACACGCTCGTCCAGCCCAGTTCCTTTTCCATCAACTCGGCTGCACTCCGCTGTATCAGTTGGTCTTCGCTATAGTCGTTTGCCATAATTATTATTCAAGTTTCCAAGTTCCATTAAATCGGCCTGAAAGGCCAGTATGCTCATAGCCCTGGACAACGCCCTGGGTGTCAATGTCGTGGTAATCTCGCCCTGAAAGGGCAAAAGCCCATTCTTAATCAGAAAACACATATCGTTCATCATAATCCACATTGTATAATTTCAGAAACTCCAGATATTCATCACGAAAACACCATTTTTTATGGTGCTCACGCTGGTTATTCACATATTCAATGGTCTTATCAACGACCGATTGACTGACCGAAAAAGCCGCATAACCACCTTGCCACGCAAAATGCTCGTATAAAGGCGACACACTTTTTATCCATCGGCTACTGTTACGTTTCACTTCTTCCACAAGATGTGCCACGTTCTCATTTCTCGACAAGAGACAAACAATATGTACATGGTCTCCGATACCGCCAACACGAATGATATGACAACCAGTGGTATTGACCAATTGGCCGATATAGCTGTGCATACGCTCCAGATGCTCGTCAGCTATTTGTGGGCTGGTAATCTTCACGTGGAAGATAATATGCAGATATATTTTACAAAGCGATTGTGACATGATTGTAATGCTTTTGCCCTTTCAGGGCGACGTTATTCATTGTTCCATTACATTCCCAGGGTGATGCCCTGGGCTATGCGCTTTTTGGCCTTTCAGGCCGTTCCTCCCCCACATTTATCTCTCCATTCATCAGTTTCGGAAGCAAGCGGTCACGAGCCTCTGTGAGGAGGCGGATTTGCTTAGCTATAATTCTTGTTCTTTCAAGAAAGCAATGGGCTTTACCCTGAAATTTTTTTATGACGCTTTGAGCAGGACATATTATATCGAAATTTCGAAATACACTCTTGCTAATCTCAAGATATGTTGAACCACCAGCTTTGATTCTAATTTCCTCAACCCTATTGATCAAATTGTATAGAAGGTACATCTGAAAATCTTTCTCAAAAGGAACACATGAAATAAAACCCTGATTAGTGCATACTTCAAAATCACATATTCCAAAAAAACCGACACTTGCCCTGCTGGTCATCAAGATAGCCTCTTTAGGTAACATCTTAGCAGAACTATGATTAAGTCCTTCATTTGTAATTTTCTTCTCGGTGCTTAATAAGCATAAACTGTTGTTCTTTGTTATATCAGTTGGCGTTACCCAGTTTATCGTTCCACCTTCGTAATATGAAACTACTTTGGTTGAAGGAGTTCCACCACCAACAGTATCACACACATCGGCTATTTTCTTCTTCTCCCACCCCTCAGGCACACCATCTACGATTTTGGTGTTTTCGTGGCCGGGGAAGTGGAGGTCAACGAACCATTCCTTATAGAGTCGCTGCGCAGCTTCCTCCAACAACTTTATCTGCTTCTGATAGTTCTCTATCAAAGAGTCGTAGCGGGAAAGGATTGTGGCGATGTGATGCTGAGTTGTGAGAGAAGGTAAGTCAATAGGAACATCACTCAATATAGATGTGTTTAGATTTAACATTGTAGCACCAATTGCGTGTTTCTCTACCCATCCAATAGTCTCACGCTTTTGTAATTGATAGAAAACGAATTTCGGCAGCGCTTTTTGCTTATCAATAGTTACTCGCAAGCACCCTGTTCCACACAACCATCCTTGTTGAGCAAATACGGTATATGCACATTTACCAACATCACCTCTACGTGCATAAAGAATATCTCCTTCAGATATTTTGTGACGAGATAATCTTTCTACATGGTGGCTTTCTACACGTGCTATAGTCGATTCATCAATGCTGCCATTTATGATATCCTTAGGCATAACAACAGGAACACCAATGTCTGAATAATCAGATTGGTGCAATTGAGAGCCAAAGGGTCCCGTCTGTATTGCAGAAGAAATATCTCCCAACTTCACTTTCTTCCACTCACTCATGCCTTATCCTCCTTCTGATTATTCCTCTGTTCCAGTTCTGCCACCGTGCGGTCAACCACCTCTTGCAGCTGATAGGTGGCTACGCCCAATGGTTTCTGTATGTCCTGTAATGACCACTCGACAACAGTTTTCTTGGCAGTCTTGCAGATAACCAGGCCAACGGAGGGATTGTCACCCGCACCTCGAAGGAGCTTATCAGCAGCCGTAACGTAGAAATTAAGCTTACCGGCAAACTCCGGTATGTACTTCACGGTTTTCAACTCAATGATAACATATCGCTTTTGAGGGATATGATAAAACACCAAATCAGGGAAGAAGGATGTTTCTTCATCCATACGGAGTTCAATCTGACGCCCTACGAAAGCAAAGCCTTTGCCCAATTCCAATAAAAAACGGGTGATATTGGCAACAAGCGCTTCCTCCAAATCATGCTCATCGTATTTTGCTTTCATTGTGAGGAACTCAAAGTTGTACTCGTCTTTCAGTAATTCCTTTGCCAACTCTCTTTGTGGCATCGGCAATGTCTTGTCGAAGTTGGTAACAGCGGCCCCCTGCTTCTTGAATAACTTTGCTGCTATTTGGTCTTCCAGCCAACTTCGGCTCCACCCCTCTTCTATCACCTTATTTATATAGAACAAGGCTTCGTCCAGAGATTGGCTTTTTGTGAATATTTCTACATGATGGAACCAAGGTATTTGACCGAATATTTTGGGCATATCCATTTCGTCAGCAGGTTGCTGACGAATTTCTAACAACAGTTCTTTTCCGTCAATGGGTTGTTGGTTAATTGGCTTTTCTAATTCGTCAGCAGGCTGCTGACGAATTAGAACTTGCTCATTATAAAACGAGTACCATCTTTTCATGTATTTCAAGTTGGTAACAGAGAATCCTGTTTCATTGGGGAACATGGAGCGCATGTCATCACTCAGTTGGTTAAAGAATCCACTCCCCCATTTACTCTCGGCTTTTTTCTTGACGATGTCGCGTCCAAGGCTCCAATAATATTCGAGCATAGCCGTATTTACACGTACAGCAGCTTTTGCCTGACTGCTTTGGAAACGCCGCTTTAGCTCTGACAGCCACGTAACATATTCATTGTCGGCCAGCATCCCGTCACGTGCTACGAATGTCGGTTCCATTATATCTTCCTTCTTACTCATTTCAGTCCCTCCCATGCTTTTTGAATCTCGTCCATCAGGACGTTAGCCTCCTTGTTCAGCTGTGCCAACTCGGCATGAATCTCGGTCATGCGCTCATGGAAATCCACGCCGTCGTCTTCCTGTTCGGCCACGCCGACGTATGCACCTGGAGTAAGAGAATAGTTCTTTTCCTCTATCTCCTGAATGGTGGCTATCTTGCAGAGACCAAGCACATCCTTGTATTCGCCATCGCCAAACTTCTCTGTGAGCCATTCGTACTGGCGGGCCGTTTCAAGTGTGTCTTCCAGTTCGGCGATGAGGGCATTCTGCTCGGCCTCAATGCGTTTCTTGTCTTTGCGAGTGGCATTGGCTATAGCCTCTTTCGCTGCAGCCTTCTGCTTGTCAAGTGCTTCCTGAGCTGATGCTACGGTTGTATCGCCTAAGACAGATTGATAGTCAGCCTGCAACTGTTGATACTTTTCCTTTTCGCCGCGATAAAGATGTACGATGGCTTGCAGGTTACGCAACTGCCATTCTGTCCATTCATTTAAGGTACGGTCAACCACCGTATAGTAGTTGCGGGCATCGATGAACAGCACCTTGTCACGAATGTCGGCATGCTTGTTGCGGTCGAAGAACCATAGCGAGCAAGGCAGGGAAAGTGTGTAGAAGAAATTGTTGCCTACGCTGACCATCACATCTACATCACCTGTGCGCACCAGTTTCTCACGAATATCACGGTCTTTATTGGCGCTGTCAGTCGCCGAACTGGCCATCACGAACCCTGCACGTCCGTGGTCATTCAGATAGGCATAGAAATAGCTTATCCAAAGATAGTTGGCGTTGCCTATCTCTTTGGTCTTCTGATTCACGCCAGGCAAGCCGAAGGGCAGACGACCAGCAGCAGAAGCCGACTCGGCCTTCACCTTATCCACATTGAATGGCGGATTAGCCATCACATAGTCGCACTTGCCGGCCAGATTGTGGGCATCATGATAGAAGGAGTTGGCTTCGTCGCCGGAAATAATCTTTCCGTTCAAACCATGAACAGCCATATTCATCAGACAAAGTTGTGCATTGTATTCCACCTTCTCTTGTCCGTAGAAAGTCATCTGGGTGTTAGCATTTAATCCTGCTTGATTCACGAAGTCGCCCGTCTGCACAAACATGCCACCACTACCACAGGCAGGATCCAACATGATGCCTTGCGTGGGTTCAAGCACATTGACCAGCATCTTCACCAGCGATTTCGGCGTAAAGAACACGCCATCATCAGAGGCTACCGCCTTGGCAAACTTCGAGAGAAAATATTCATAGATGCGTCCGATGATGTCGCCACCTACCTCGTCAATGGTCTTGTTGTTGAAGATACGAAGCAGTTCGCGCAGAAGGTCGTCGGCAAACATGGTGTAGGTCTTGGGCAGTACGCCTGTCAGCTGTTCGCTCTGGTCTTCCACCAGTTGCATGGCGTTGTTGACGGCCTCGCCCAACGAGTTGATGGGTTGTCCGTCCTTGGTCTTCAATCCTGCTGCCACGATATTGTCAGGCAGATTCACCAGGTAGTCGAACTGTGCCTCACGGGGCAGGTACAAGGCGCTCTTGGCCGCGAAGTCGCTGGGTTCCACGGGCATCACTCGCCCGCCTCGGCTGGGGCGGTTTTCCAAGATTTCTGCCTCCACCATTTTATAGCGGCTGTAGGCATAGCGCAGGAACAGCAAAGCCAGCACAGGCATGCAATACTGACTGCTCGTCAACTTGCTACCTTGTCTCAAGAGATCTGCCGATTCCCAAAGTTCGGCTTCGAGTTTTCGTATATTAATCATCATCATGCACTTTAGTCAAGCACAAGCTAAATGTTATTCTGCTTTTTTCCTGTTGAGGACAAGGGCGAGGAGGAGGGCAAGGAGGAGGAGAGGGAGTCCTAATAAGATGCTCCATTTGACTCCTGCCATGCTGAGGCCCACCGCTACGGTGAAACCGACGGTCATGCCCGTGAGCATACGCGTGATGGTGATGAATCGGGGCACCCGACCTTTCGTTATCGAGTTGGCAACGCTGAACAACAGGCCAAAGAGAAAACCACCTTGGTTGCCGATACTCTGTAGGAGAAGAACAACGGCTGCCACACCCACAAAAGCGTTAATCTGGACATGTGAGATATTCATGAACGAATAGAGCAGCAGCGCCGCGCCCATGCCACCGAGGAAAGGAGCGATGCCACGCACCACCTGTTCACCCATGTTCGAAAACATTCCTTTGATACCTCCTGCCACGCCCACAAAGGGCAGTTTTTTCTGGAAGAGCGGCAGTATGGCACTGTTGATAAAGACAGCCACCACCACCTTGCCGACGATACCGCCGGCAGCACCCAACGCACCGCCAAACAATCCACCCTCGGCAAACGACAGGAAACTGACTACCTTTGCCCAGCCAGGCAGTTCGGTGGTTGACGACAGATAGCCGATAACCAGCCATATAGCGCCCAACACCAAGGTTGGCAACAGCATCATGGGATGCTTGAACACCTCTAATCCCTGATGCATACATTTCTTCAGATAGGCACCTACCCCTAATCTTTCTTCCTGCATGGTCATAACCGTTTAGTAGTTGTTAGGAGCGTTGGGATCGTTTGGATAGCCAGATGGCTGCTGCGGGTAAAGGGGAGGAGGTGGTGGCACGGTCGGTTGTACGAGTCCCAAGGCTATTGGCAATTCTTCCAGTTGTCCGACCATCTTCCACTGTTCCATGCCCTCAGTCCACACGTAGGTCTCGAGGGTTAGGTTCATCGTTCTCATCTCATCAACGCTGAACGGGCCTTCGTACTTGTCACCGAAAAGAACCAAGTATTTAGGAAGGGCCTGTTGCTGTTGCTGCTGTTGTTGCTGTTGTTGCTGTTGTTGCTGTTGTTGTTGCTGTTGCAGAGTAAGTCCCTCCTCCACGGCTTTGTCCACCGCCTCACGCGCAGCCGCTTGCAATTGCAACTTTTCGCCCATTTCCTCCAACAATCGTTCACGTTCCTCACAAGGTTCCATGGGGATGAAAATCCATTCCGTGAGGTACTCCAATCCTGCGCTCAAGCCTATCGCACCCTCTCTTGTAACCATATAGAACTGGAACTCATCGAGCGGGTCCTCCTCGTCACGTTTCTTGGCGAATTCAAACAGATCCACGAAAGTGAATGCATCGTTCGTGCCCATAAGCCGCCATACCATGGTGCTCTGCATGGCCACGGCCAGTGCCTGAACAAGGAAATGGTAATGACCAGTGAATAACGCCTCGTTGGTATATTCCTGATATTTTTTATCTCTTTCTTCTTTTGTCAGTGTTTCCATATTATTTATTTGATTTTAGGAATTCCATGAAAATAGTTTGAATCATTCAATGATTGAGAAGCAGCGGCTTTCATTGCATTAGCATTGGCCTTTAATCCCACTAACTCCTTTATTTTATCATTTTCCCATTTGTAGAGGCCGAAATATCCAGAATACTTCGTGGTAAAGGTTGATAAAAACTTGCCCACGGTGTAATTGCCCTCAAAAGTATTAATAATGCCTGGAATATTACCTGGCTGCCCTTCTCTGGTTGCATTGAAGAACTGACCGATGCGATTATTTTGGCCAGTCAATCCAATCAACCCTCCTAACATTTTGTTGGTGCCGTATGCCAGTGACTTCTTTGCAAAGCCGTCCCACATGGATTCTATGAGTTCACCTGTTTTTAATTGCCGACCTTGCTCCGTTGCTTTCCAAGCGGCATCAGAAGCACTTGAGATGGCCTCTGGAGCAGCAAAAATAAGGAACTCCTTGGCAAGATATTTTACACCGGTACTGGCGCCTCCCAATTTCGCAATATCGCCAGCATGATTCTGCACAATGGCGAGAAGACCTTTACCGGCACCCTGTAACATATGACTATAGGCCTCGCCCAGACCCACCTTCCTGTCACTAAAAACTACATTAGCAAAGACCTCAGACCCTGCGACCCCAACACCCTTGAGTAAGGCATAGCCATCATAGACAT
The DNA here is from genome assembly GCA_900316685.1 of uncultured Prevotellaceae bacterium. Taxonomy (GTDB): domain Bacteria; phylum Bacteroidota; class Bacteroidia; order Bacteroidales; family Bacteroidaceae; genus Prevotella. The sequence continues at coordinate 134,496 of ONDS01000001.1, forward strand.
AAGCACCTCCGGGAACGCACTTACCCAAAGAATAAACTATGGTATCGCAAGCTCCATCAACAGCTTGGCATATATGCTGAAAGACCTCTAATGTCTGGTCAAGTTTAATGTTGTCAGCCGCTATCTTACTTTCCCTCTTCTGTTCTTCCATGATAGCGGACTTTCTTTCGGCAAGGACTTTCATAACATTGCTGCCATCGCCCAAGGACACCATGTCGTACTTCTTCGCCAACTCAGACATTCTCAGTGAGATTCTCAACTCTTCATCGTTCTTTGCCTTTTCTTTACGATATTGTATCATCTCGTCGCTGTAGCCACGGTCCTTGTCGCGCTTGTTCTGCCAGTCCCACTTGGCACGTTGAACCATTTTGTCGTGCTCGGCCTTCAAGGCCGTCTTCAACAGTTCGCCCCTGTTCTCTTTCTTATATTCCAGACGTCGGCCTATTTCATCCGGTGTCCAGTCCTGTCCGGTATTAAGGTTCTTCCATGTGTCGTCGCCATTGTTGGTATAGATGACCTCCTCCCCTGTCACCGGGTCGAGTACTGTGATGTCGCCGAAAATATCCTGCTTAACGTAATCTTTGATGAGATGGGCATACTGTTCCGACTTGAAGATGGAGGGGTCGTCCTCAGCAGGTGGGTTGCCATCGCCACTCTCCTCCGGTTTTTCGCCCGTCTCTTCTTCCTCCTCCTTGCGTTTCGGTTCCACGCCATCCATCTCGGAGCCCTCGGGAGAATCCATCGGTGGGAAATCCCCTCCGCTACCGGCATTGATGATGGTTTCCGTCATGTTGGCGGCAATCTGCGCGCCCGTTCCTCCCACGAAGCCAGCCAGTGTACCACCCACCAAGATAGCCCCGACGGTGGAGATGACATTGATGACCACCGCCGTCTTCTCGTCGGTGCGCTCACCCAGTCCCAGCGGGTCGCCATCACCCCGTAGCCACGAACGGAGGTCGTCAACATAATCTTTGAGTTCTTGCTTGTCGGTAGCAGTAAGCGGAACGACGGCTTCGCCATCATCCTCCACCATTATTTCCTCAACGATAAAATAGACACGCGGCCAAGCATGGTTGCTCATCTTTTCCTTTTCATCCGCTGTGAGGTCTTCAGAAGAAGCCCTGGCCGCTTCCGCCTGTGCCGAGGCACCGAGCATGACAAGGAGATAGCGTCCTCCATTGAAATAGATGAATTTTCCCAGACGGGGGTCAACGCCTGCAGATTTAGTGAGCGTGTTACTTCCCTTGCCGCTGCCTTCCGAAGATTGTTCTTTTTCAGACACTTTCGCCGAGAGCGCATAGTTGAGTCCCACCCCACCTCCTGAAACGTCAAGATGGAGGCCGGTGATGCTGATTCTCACTTCGCTTCTGCCTCTGTCGGTATAAGTCTCACCGTCATACGTTTCTGTAATCTGATAACCATAGGAGAAACTGTAATTGCGGCTCACCCCCTCATCGACATAAATACAGAAAGCCGACTCATTCAGTGGAACACCCTCAATGCCATAAGAATCCTGATAGTCGATGTTGCCCGACACGAAATCATCGTATCCTATGTTGAGGTATTTTCTTACCCTCGCGGCTCCCGCAATAGGTTTCAGTCGCAAGCCATACACTTTCTTGCCTTTCTGCTTAATGACTTTGCTGATGTCGATGTCGCCCTGGTCGTAGTCGCGTTGCAGGTCATTGCCACTGATATCCTGTAGTTCAAAATATTCTACGGGATCGACCCATTTGGTTCCCTGCTCGCCTTCACGCTGGTCACCATCGGCCCACGCCATCATGGCTACGGCCAACATAGCGGTGAGTGTCATGAACCGGCATTTCAACTTGTTTTTCCTATCTGTCATCGTCAAAAAGTCTTATATGAGAATTAGTTTTTAGGTTTTACATGCAAAAGTAATAAAAAAAAGACAAAGCACCCTCTTTTTTTTATTTATTTACATATTTCAGAAAACCATTCCTGCCAAATACGGCAAGAAACAAACCACCCTTCCCCCTACTTTGGAAAAAGAGGAGAAAGAGTTACATAAAGAAGAGAGGATTACGCTTTCAGTTTGAAAGCCGATTCGATGGAGAGTATTTCCTCGGAGAACGCCTTATCTATTTTCAGACGTGCCTCCACCTGCGAGCAGCTGTGCAAGACTGTGGAGTGGTCCCTACCTCCCACCAGTTTGCCGATGCGTGCCGCCGGCATTTTGGTATGTTTCTGGGCCAGGTACATCGACACTTGTCGTGGCACCACGAGTTCACGCTTGCGACTCTTGCTGTTCACCGCCTCGGCATCTACATGGAAATGAGCGCACACACACTCGAGGATGTCGTCGATGGTGAGTGGTTTGTCGTCGATCTTCACCGCCCGTTTGATGACCCTCTCTGCCAGTCGCATATCCACTTTGCAGTTGTCGACCACAGAATAAGCCAGCAGCGAGTTGATCACCCCTTCGAGGTCTCTGACACTGCCATTGGCCGTATCGGCGATGAAACGAATCACATCCTCGGGTATAGTCAAGCCATCGCGTGCGATACGGTCGTTGAGAATGTCGACACACAGTTGTTTGTCGGGTTTCTGCAGTTCGGCTATCAGCCCGCAACAGAAACGAGTGATGAGGCGCTCGTTCATGCCCTTGAGATCCACCGGCGGCCTGTCGCACGCCAGGATGATGCGTTTTCCATTACGGAAGAGATGGTCGAAGATATGGAAGAATGTGTCCTGTGTGCTTTTCGCCGTCATCCACTCCTGGATATCATCGACGATGAGCAGGTCGATGGTCTGGTAGAAGCTGATGAAATCGTTGACAGCGTTCTGGCGTACCGCATTGGTATATTGTACCTGAAAGAGACGAGCGCTGATATAGAGCACACGTTTTTCCGGGAACAACTGCTTTGTCTTTACACCTACCGCATTGATGAGGTGCGTCTTTCCGCATCCCGAAGGACCGAAGACGAACATCGGGTTGAATTGTGTGGTATGGGGATTTCTCGAGATATTGAGTCCGATGGTACGCGGCAGTTTGTTACTCACGCCCTCGATGAAGTTATCGAACGTCTGGTGAGGGTTGAGTTGCGGGTCGAGCTGTTGTGATGCCGCATCGAGTATTGTCGGCGGCATATTGCCTCTCGTCTGCTTTTTGACAGCTATCTCCTCGGGAGCCGGTTCCGACTTCATGCACACATCGGTACCCTCGTTGCTGACAGCAGCCACGCGATACAGGAGTTTTACTCCGTTGCCAAAAACCTTATTGAGAACTTTGCTCAGTAAGCCCACGAAGTGTTCCTCCAAGTATTCGTAATAATACTGGCTGGGAACACGTAACACCACAGCTTTCGTCGACGGATTGTACGACTCTAAAGCCAGTGGCATGAACCAGGTTTGATATGTTTGCTCGGTTGTGTTGTCTCTGATGATTTGCAGACAGCGTTGCCAGAGCGTGTTAGGACTTACATTCATTCACCTTGTAGTTTAATAGAAGGTCTAAAAAGACTTTATCACAACTGTTGTCAGTTTTACGACTGCAAATTTCGCTTTTTTTTTGTTGAGCACCAAATCATGATTTTAGTGTTTCGGCAGCGAAATGTTGTAAATCGCTTGATGATGGTACTTTAGGGAATATGTTAAAACACCCCACTTATTTAAGCACTTGCATTTTTACAACCCCTTGAATATCAGCATGTTGCTCCAAATATTTCAATTATTTGTAAAAGGACTGTTCAACTACTTTTCAAGTCTTTTATCTTTTTTATTATCAACCAATTGCAAGGGTTGGATAAAGTGGAAAACCGCTTTTTTATTATTTAGAACAATTCTAAATTGCCCCTTCATTGGAAAAAATTTTCCCACCCCACAATGTTAAGATTTTTTATCTTTCTGACGGTATGTCACTTATCTTTTTTGCCGAAGATGGAGAAGTGGACATAGCGTTTTGGATGCTCCCGCAGGTCGACAAGCAACGAGTCGGCCTGTTTAATGGTCATGGCGAGATTGTCGTAGAGTTGCGTATCGTTGAGCATCAACCCCAGCGACCCCTCCGTGGAGTTGAGTTTCTGGGTGAGTGCCTGCATTTGCGCCACCGTATTGTCAAGTTTCGCCATGGTGCTTTGGAAATCAATCTGCGAGAGTTGGCTTGTCATTTTTTCCGCGTCGGCCATCATCTGCGTGGTATTGTCGAGAGCCCCACTGGCCTTGTCGAAGAGAGCGGGTATTTTCGAGCGCGTCTCTCCCATGAGCGAAGCCAATTGCGATGTCGAGGATTTCAATTCGCCGGTCACGTTGTACACATTGCTCAGTATACCCTGTATATGCGGGTCGCCCAAGACATAATTGACGTTGGTGAGTATGGAGTCGATCTTAGGTATGAGTTGCTGTATGGTAGGCATGGCCTCCTTGACCGAAGCCAGCGCCCCCTCGTCGTAAGTCCCCTCTATGGTATCTCCCGGTTTGAGTATCGTCTTGCCATCCGACAGATGCAGTTGCAACCTGACGTTTCCCAGCAAGTCGCTTGATATGACCGCCTTGGTGCCTTGAGGGATCTGCAGCTCATCTTCTATTTCCAGTTCAGCCACGATGCCATTGTTGCCCTTGAAATCATAGTTTATTTTCTTGACGATGCCCACTTTGAATCCATTGGCCAGCACCGGACTTGACGGTGTCAGTCCGTCGACCCTATCGAATCGGACGAAATAAGAACTTTCGTGCGAGAAGATGAACATTCCCTTGAGAAAGGTCATGCCGAAGTACAACACCAGTATGCCTAAGAGCGCCACCAGTGCTATCTTGATCTCATTGCTTAATTTGTTCATAATCCAATAGTATAAGTTTTCATCAAAAGAGGGCACTTCGTCGAGACGCTTCACAACCGACGTGACGCTCAGTTATTCTCCCTGAACATCCGAATGGCCTCATTGATATCCATTTTCTCTCCGCCGCGGAATGCCACCACAAATGCTTCCGGGAACTTGTCGAGCAGTGAACGTCGCAACCGAGCCATCTCATTGTAATCGTCGGATGCGCCAACGGTATATTTCACGCTCCCTCCTTCCTTGAACGACTCCACGTTTTCCACTCCTTGGAATTGTGCGCTGCCAGGCCGTAGCGACCTGTTGCTCGAAAGTATCTGCACCTTGAACACAGGCTGTGCTTCTGAAGTGTGGGTTTGCAATGGGGATTGTGACTGTTCGACGCTCTCAACCGATGACACGAATTGCTGAGGCATGGAAGCCTGCGTTTGTCGCTGGGTAGGTTGGGGTTGTTGAGTTTGTTGAGTCTGTCGGGTACTCGCCATCTGCTCGCGGTGAGAACGCCGTGACGAGCGTCGTTCGGTTTGTTGCGCATCCCTGTTATCATCGGCCGTTCTATCCACCGACACGGCAGCTTGCCTGCCTCCACCGAATTTGTTTTTGTACTTGACGAACGCATTGAAGATGCCATGAGCCAAAAGGTCCTGCCCGCTGCTGGAGTTGAGAAATTCCTCTTCGTCGGGTGTAGAGATGAATCCCAGCTCGATGAGACAACTGGGCATGGATGTCTCGCGGAGCACGAGGAATCCCGCTTGGTGTACGCCCTTGTTCTGTCTTCCGCTGAGCGAGCAAGCCTCCCGCTGTATCATTTTCGCCAGTTCGACGCTGTTGGCCATGTTCTTGTCCTGCATCAGTTCAAACATGATGTAGCTCTCCGACGACCTGGGGTCGAAGCCCGCATATCGTTGTTGGTAGTTCTGCTCGATGAGGATGACGGAGTTTTCCCTCTTTGCCACTTCCAGGTTATCGGCTGCCCTATGCATACCTAAAGTATAGGTTTCAAATCCACGCGATATCTTCCCTGCTGGCAGCGAGTTAGAATGTATGGATATGAAGAGATCGGCCTTGTTGCGGTTGGCTATTGCCGCCCTTTCGCTCAGGGGTATGAACACATCCGTTTTGCGTGTATAGATGACGTTCACATCCGGGCAGTTGCGTTCCACATATCGTCCAAAGGCGAGAGCCACCTTGAGATTGATATTCTTCTCATAGGCCACCGCCCCTTTAGCCCCTGGATCGTGTCCACCATGTCCGGGGTCGATAACGAGCGTGAATTTCTTTCCTGCAGCCATGGCTATGGCAACAGAAGAAAGACCCACCAACAAAAGGAATAACAGCCTTTTACCCATGAAAAATATCGAGCATTAAGTTTTAAGACATGCAAATTTAGGCAATCTTTTCCACTTTCCCTTGTTTTTTGGGATTTTTTAAGAATCGCCGCCCGTAGGCATCAAGAGTCAATCGTCTCTTTTGAAAACCATCCGGACAGATGCCCCATCGCAATCCGCCCCCATCGGAGGGTTTTTCTTGACGATTTCCACATCGACGGTATGCACCCCGGGGAAGGTTTGCAGCACCTGCCGAGCCACTCTTCCCGCCACATGTTCAATCAGGTTTGACGCCACAACCATCTCCTGGCGCAATATGTCGTAGAGCACGGCATAGTTGACCGTGTCCTCCACCCTATCCGTCTGTGCCGCCCGTGTCAGGTCGACTTCGACGGAGAGATTGACCACGAAGTCGCCCCCCGTGGTTCTCTCTTGCGGCATTACGCCATGGCGAGCATGAAACCGCACGTTTTTCAGATGGATATAACTATTTGTCAACATATATAGTGGTGAGGGGTGAGAGGTGAGGGGTGAGAGGTGAGAGGTGAGAGGATGGTTTATCCGCAGCGTGAGGCACCGCAGTTCTTACAGATGAGGCATCCCTCCTGATAGACGAGGGTTTCCTGTCCGCAGTTGGGGCATTTCAGTCCTCGTGCCACGGTACCATCTACGATATATTTCTTGAGTGCCCTTTCCACACCGTTTTTCCAGGTGTTGATACTCTCGTTTTTCAGTTGCAGCGAGCTAACCAGTTTGATGACATGATCGATAGGCATTCTATAGCGCAGCACACCCGAGATGAGTTTGGCATAATTCCAGTATTCCGGGTTGAACTTTTCGCTCAGTCCCTCCACCGTGGTCTTATAACCTCGGCGGTTTTCAAACTGGAAGTCATAGCGGTGCGAGCCATCCTCGTTGGTTTGTTTGATGATCTTTCCCTTTGTCACCGTCTTAGGCAGCACAATGCCCTCTTCGTCGTCTTGCAGACCCGTGAATATCTCATAGGGATAGCCATTGAGCAATCCCACGAAGGCCACCCATTTCTCCTTGTTGTTCTGGAAACGCACCACGTCGCACTCCAGTGTCTGCGGTCTCTTCTCCGTCACCTCCGGCTGTTGACAAGGTGGTGCTGGTGTTTCCTCTTTCTTCTCCTTTTTCTTGTCGACGGCTATCATGACTCCTGCGCGGCTACCGTCGCGGTAGATGGTGCATCCCTTGCACCCTGAGCGCCAAGCTTCGACATAGAGGCGGTTAACCAGTTCCTCGTCGACATCGTTGGGCAGGTTGACGGTGACACTGATGGAGTGGTCTACCCATTTCTGAATAGCCCCTTGCATACGCACCTTCATGAGCCAGTCGACATCGTTGGCCGTAGCCTTATAGTAAGGCGACTGTTCCACCAGTTGGTCTATCTCCTCCTGGGTATATCGTTTTTCGGTATCCAGCCCGTTGACCTTCATCCATTCCATGAACTTGGGATGATAGACGATATATTCCTCGAAGGAGTCGCCCACCTCGTCGACGAAATCTACATGCACGTTGGTATCCCCGGGGTTCACCTTTCTCCTTCTTTTATATACGGGCATGAACACAGGCTCGATGCCGCTGGTGGTCTGTGTCATGAGACTTGTCGTGCCTGTAGGCGCTATGGTGAGACAGGCGATGTTGCGCCTACCGTATTTCACCATATCCTCATAGAGTTGGGGACTTGCCTCCTTAAGGCGCAGTATGAAGGGGTTGTTCTCTTCGCGTTTGGCGTCGTAGATGGCGAAAGCGCCACGTTCCTTGGCCATCTGCACCGATGAGCCATAGGCAGCCAAGGCAAGCGTCCTATGCACGTTGACAGAGAAGTCAGTGGCCTCCTGTGTGCCGTAACGCAGCCCCATGGCCGCTATCATGTCGCCTTCGGCGGTGATGCCCACACCCGTGCGCCTTCCCTTGCCGCTCTTGGCATAGATTTTCTCCCAGAGATGCCGTTCCGCCCATTTCACTTCATCGCTTTGCGGATCCGACTCTATCTTGGCCATGATTTTTTCTATCTTCTCCAGTTCGAGGTCGACGATGTCGTCCATGATACGCTGCGCCAATGCCACATGTTTCTTGAACAGGTCGTAGTCGAAATACGCCTCTTTGGTGAAGGGATTGACCACATAGGAATAGAGGTTGATGCACAACAAGCGACACGAGTCATACGGACAGAGCGGTATCTCTCCGCAGGGGTTTGTCGACACGGTGCGGAATCCCAGGTCGGCGTAGCAATCGGGTATACTCTCGCGCAGTATGGTGTCCCAGAAGAGCACGCCCGGTTCGGCGCTTTTCCATGCGTTGTGTACGATTTTTCCCCACAGTTCCTTGGCGTTGACCTTTTTTTCCACATCATGATGGTCGCCCGTGATGGGGAACGACTGCAGGTATTCCTTGTCGTCGATGGCCGCCTGCATGAACTCGTCGTCGATTTTCACCGACACGTTGGCCCCCGTCACTTTCCCTTCCGTCATCTTCGCGTCGATGAACGCCTCGCTGTCGGGGTGTTTGATGCTCACCGAGAGCATGAGAGCCCCACGCCGCCCATCCTGTGCCACCTCGCGTGTGGAGTTGCTGTATCGCTCCATGAAAGGCACCAATCCGGTACTCGTAAGAGCCGAGTTGTTGACCGGCGACCCTTTGGGGCGTATGTGGGAGAGGTCATGGCCAACCCCTCCCCGGCGTTTCATCAGCTGCACCTGCTCCTCGTCGATGCGCAGTATGGCGCCGTAGGAGTCGGCATCGCCATCCAGGCCGATGACGAAGCAGTTCGACAGCGAAGCCACCTGGAAATCATTTCCTATGCCCGTCATGGGGCTACCCGCGGGCACGATGTATTTGAAATGGTCGAGCAGTTCGAAGATATCCTCCGCCTTGAGAGGGTTCTTGTATTTGTTTTCAATGCGGGCTATCTCGTTGGCGATGCGCCAGTGCATGTCCTCCGGCGACTGTTCGTAAATATTCCCCAGACTATCCTTCATCGCATACTTGTTGACCCACACGCGTGCAGCCAACTCATCACCTGCGAAATAGTGTTTGGAGGCCTCTGCAGCCTCTTCGTAAGTATATGTCTTTTGCTTTTCCATGATGTAGAATAAGTGAAATAGGCTACAAAGTTACAAACTTTCCATGGGGGAAAAAAATTTTTTTGGAAAACTTTTCCGAGATTTTTTCAGGAAAAGTTTTCCAAAAAAGATAACTTTCTAATAATGTTGGCCTAACGATTTACTCGTTAGGAAAGGATTCCTCGGCGGAGAAGAATTGTCCGTTGTCGAGTTTCTTGAAGACGAAGAGGAAGGAGCAGTAGGGATTGCCCGTGAGTTCGAGCAGTTTTTCCTTGCTCATCTTTCCAGTTGTGCCCACATTCTGTTTGCTTAGGAACGAAGAGGTGATGACCGTGCCATCATTCCTCACACAGTCGTAGAGCGAGGCGATATCGATGGTCATGTCATATTCTTTCTCTTCAACCGCGGCTATCTCCTCCTTGCTTTTGAGCACCCACTCTGCGCGCAGGCCGATTCTGGTATCAGCGCCCACATTGAAATCCACATGCTTGTTCCATTCCTGTTCGGTCACCTCTTCGGTGACTATATTGCCATTGGCATCGTAATATCTTACCCTGAGCGAAGCCACTTCAGAGGTCTTGTTGATAGCATCGGCCTTCACCCTATAGTCCACCTTATAAGTTTTCGGCAGTGAAGGTGAGAAATCCAAGGGCGAACCCGTTATCTCATCATCACCACAAGCCACACAAAGAGAAAGAATGCAGATAGTCAGTAAAAAAAAGCCTATTTTTTTCATTTCTTCGGAAAATTTTGTTTAACTTAGCTGCAAAATTACGTGATTCCTTTTTCATAGCCAAGGAAATGCACAATATTTAACTATTCAAAGCGTTATCATACATAACAATGAAGAACCTAAGCCTTCGGCGTACGATACGCCGATATTCCGACCGCGAGGTGAGCGAGGAGATGTTGCATCGTCTGTTCGCCGCCGCCGCTCGTACCCAGACCATGGGCAACTTGCAGTTGTACAGTGTGGTGGTGACTCGTTCAGCCGAGCAGAAAGCCCTGTTGGCCCCCGCCCACTTCAACCAGCCGATGGTGGAGGGTGCCCCTGTGGTGTTGACCATCTGCGCCGACTTCCGCCGCACCACGCGTTGGTGCGAGGAGCGTCAGGCCACACCGGGCTACGACAATTTCCTGAGTTTCATCAATGCCGCCACCGATGCCCTTCTGTTCACCCAGACCTTCTGCAACCTGGCCGACGAGGAGGGCCTTGGCTATTGTTACCTCGGCACCACCGTCTATATGCCCGACCGCATCATCGATGTGCTCCGTCTGCCCCGACTGGTGATGCCCGTAGCCACCCTGACCGTGGGATGGCCCGCCGAAGAGCCTCCGTTGAGCGACCGATTGGAGGTGGCCTCCTTCGTCCACGACGAGGTGTATCACGACTACACACCCGAGTTGATCGACGCGTTCTACACAGCCAAGGAACAGTTGCCCGAGAACCAGGATTTCGTGAAGGTGAACGGCAAGGCTACCCTGGCACAAGTATTCACCGACTGCCGCTATACGAAACGCGACAACGAGGCCATGTCGGCCACTTTGATAGCGGCTTTGCGCAGACAAGGATTTATGGACGTTGAACATTGAACATTGACTATTAAATAAATTATAAAGGATGAAGAATATATACACTATATTTATGGTTTTTGCGGCTATGTGTGCCTTTTCCTCTTGCGACAATGAGGCGCAGGGCAATTTATCCAGGACCGACTACAAGTTTTTCCTGAACGCCACCGACGAGACACGCGAGGTGCTGGAGTTCATCTGGGATTCAAGAGGCTCCTCCCCATCGCTGCAAAGCACTTCCAATCATGGTGAAGGTGACGACACGCTCTCCGACGATGACGACCTCTTCACCCAGAAAGGCCGTATGTACATAGGAGCTTACCCCTCGTTCATTATTGCCGAAGTGACTTGCCGTCTAAAGCGCGAGGTGCTCGACAAGGAGAAGAAAGACAATTACGATCTGGCGGCAGGTCTTCGTTGCACCGTGACCACACGTGATGCCATGGGTCAGGAGTTGCGCACCGACCATGTGGATTGCGCGCATGCCTTCCATGGTCTGACGCTTACGTTCGACGAGCTGTTGGAGATGTTCGGCAACAGCAACAAACCCTACGTCCTCCGCATTGGCATCGACGTAGAGAACGGCAACAGCATCCATATCTTCCAAGACAATGAGGAGGAGTATGGCACGATTGTCAAGATTTAGATATAACACGGGAAAGGAGTATGCATGAGCATACTCCTTTCCTTTACTCGCAAAATTACCTACCATTATTAATCACTTAAAAAAAAACATGCGTATGAAGAAGTTATTTTCACTATTGCTCTTAGCAGGAGCGTTTTTCGGTTTTACTGCTTGCGACAGCGACCCTGTAGAGGGAGAGCCGAGAACTGAATTTCAGTTTACGATGACCATGAACGACGAAGCCAAGAACGTGCTGAAGTTCAACTGGATGTCTGCCGGTTGGAGTACATCCATGACTATCATCAAGTGGGAAATTGAGAATGCCAAAGACCTTCCCAACAGTGGCAATTTCGTGGGTAAGGTGCCGACAATGATGAACGTGAGCATCTCCTGCTCGCTGAGAGACAAAGACAAGCTCGAAGACAAGACCTACCAACCCGTGGCTTATCTCATGTGTAAGGTGACCACGAAAGACGAGAACGGCACTGTGCTGAAGACAAAAAACATCGTATGTGGCGACCCAATCACCAACGCCAAGAAATACAGCAAGTCGGAGTTGATCAGCACTTTCGGCGATGAGAAGAATTCCTACTCGATGAATCTCGGTGTAGATGTGAAAGATGGCGGTATCATCAAGATCACCGAAGAATCAGAGAATCCCGGCAAATATGGCTCAGAGCCAAAAGGATGAACTTTGAACGTTGAACATTGAACGTTGAACATTGAAAAGGCGGGCCGTAAGAGCACCAATCTCTTACGGCCCGCTTGTTTTTTCGTTATAATGTAATGAAGTTATTTCGGGATAACGATATAACGATATAACGGGATAACGGGATAACGTAATAACGAAATAACGATATAACGGAATAACGTTATTTCATGCTTTCTCTTTCTCAGGGCACTACGGGTTTGTACTTGGGTACCAAGGTCTTCATGACGACCCATCCGATGAGATAAGCCACGGCACAGAAGCAGAACACGATCATGTATGCCGCCGGCTTGCCTTCGTAGCCCATGAAAGAGAATGCCGCACCCTGTCCTTCAGCATAGGTGAACAGGTTGCCCGACACCTTGTTGATAAGCATGGAGCCCAGACCTCCAGCCATGGCACCGATGCCCGTGATGGTGGCGATGGTCGATTTGGGGAACATATCGCCCACTGTGGAGAAGATATTCGCCGACCAAGCCTGGTGTCCCGCACCGGCCAGACCGATGATGATAGCCGGCCACCATGCCGGGTCGATGGGCGAGTTCTCCCACATAGCCAGGGGCTGTGCGAAGAGAGCGAAGAGGGGGAAGAAGGCAAATATAAGCATCGCCAACATACGTCCCGCATAGGGGTTCATCCCTCTTTTCTCTACAAAGAGTTTAGGCAGGTATCCTCCGAAGATGGAGATGACGGTCACGATGGCATAGAGCGTGAAGATGAGCAGCTGTCCCATACCCGAGCTCGACTTATATCCGAACTGGTCGGAGAAATAGGCTGGAGCCCAGAACAGGTAGAACCACCAAACACCGTCGGTCATGAACTTACCCACGATGAACGACCAAGTCTGCTTGTAGGTGAAGCACTTTCCGAAACTGATGGCCGGTCCTTCGTCGTTGGCGTCCTTCGGATCCTCGTCGGTCTCCACATCCTGGTTGATATAAGTGAGCTCCGCTGCGTTCACATGCTTGCTCTTGTTCGGTTTGTCGTAGATGAACACCCAGAGCGCCATCCAGACGAAGCCCAGTCCACCGATGATGATGAACGCCATTTCCCATCCGAAGACCTCAGCCAATGGCGGTATGCTGATAGGAGCGGCGAGAGCGCCCACCGATGCGCCGGCATTGAAGATGGACGTGGCGAAAGCCCTGTCTTTTTTCGGGAAGTATTCCGCAGTCACCTTGATGGCCGCCGGGAAGTTACCGCTCTCACCCAACGCCAGCACCGCTCGGCAGAAGAGGAAGAGATAGACACTTACTGTAGCGATGCTCAGCGCCGTCATTGATCCGGCCTCGACCGCTTTGAGGGCAGCGATGGAGTCGATTCCCTCGATTTGCATGGTCACCCATCCGCACGCAGCGTGCAAACAGGCACCTACCGACCACACGAAGATGGCCCAGAGATAACCTTTTTTTGTGCCCATCCAGTCGATGAACTTACCAGCGAAGAGACAGAACACGGCATAGAGGATGGAGAACACCGAGGTGATGGTACCGTAGTCGGCATCGGTCCAATGGAATTCCGGAGCGATGAAATCTTTCCATGTGAGGGAAAGCACCTGGCGGTCCATGTAGTTGACGGTTGTTGCGAAGAACAACATCGAGCAGATAACCCAACGATAGTTGGTCATTTTTGTCGTTTTAACAGGACTCATTTCTTGTTTGTTTATAGTAATAATTATTCTTCCGATGTTCGTAGTTTGCGAAAGGCCAGGTAACGATGGCCTAAAATCCACAAGATGGTGCAAAGTTAATGAAACAATACGAAAAAAGCGCAATTTCTTGCGCTTTTTTTATTTTATCATGCCTGATTCGCGTTCAATCTTGGTAATAGACCCGCTTCACACGGCCGCTCACCGAGGTGAGAATCTCATAAGGTATAGTGTCGAGCCATTCGGCGAGCACCGTAGGAGGCAGGTTGTCGCCGAAGATTTCCACGCTGTCGCCCTCGTGGCATGGTATATCCGTCACATCGATCATCGCCACGTCCATGCATATATTGCCCACATAGGGTGCCGGTTGTCCGTTGACCAGACAATATCCCCTACCCCTTCCGAGGTGTCGGTCCAATCCGTCGGCGTAGCCGATGGGTATCGCTGCAATGAGACTATCCCTCTTCAGTATGCCTTTGCGGCTGTATCCCACCGTTTCCTCCTTGGGCACACGGCGCAGTTGCAGGATTGTCGTCTTCAGCGTTGCCACGTTATGTATGACATGGTTGTCGCGGCTGTCGATACCATAGAGTCCCAATCCGAGGCGGCACATGTCGAGTTGTCGTTCGGGGAAATGTTCTATTCCCGCGCTGTTGCATATATGCCTGATAATATGGTGTTGGAACGCCCCCTGCAACATGTCGGCCGCTTTGAGGAATCGTTCAAACTGCATGGCCGAGAAACGGTCGAAGTCGTCGCTGTCGGCTCCCACGAAATGTGAGAAGATGGAACGTGGTATGACCGCGTTCTGCTGATGCAGTCTGTCGATGAGCGCCGGTATGTCGTCGATGGCGAAGCCCAATCGGTGCATGCCCGTATCTACTTTCACATGTACGGGGTAATGGGTGATGCCCTCTTTTTGGGCAGCCTTGACCAGCGCGTCGAGCAGTCTGAAGTTATACACCTCTGGTTCCAGCTCATAGTCGAAGAGCGTCTTAAACGAGGTCATCTCCGGGTTCATGACCATGATGTTGGCGGTCACGCCGTTGCGCCGTAGCGTCACCCCCTCGTCGGCCACCGCCACCGCCATGTAGTCCACTTGGTGGTCCTGCAGGGTCTTGGCTATTTCCACGGCCCCGGTGCCATAGCCATCCGCCTTGATCATACATGTCATCTTAGTGCCCGGCTTCATCATCGAGCGGAAGTGGTTGACATTGTCGACCAGCGCGTTGAGGTTCACCTCGAGTGTTGTCTCGTGCACCTTCTCCACCAGCATCTCCGTGAGTCGGTCGAAGTTGAAGGAGCGTGCCCCTTTGATCAGTATCACCTCATGCTGCAAATTGTCGAACTCGTCGTTTTGCATAAAGTCGTTGGTGGTGTCGAAGAAATGGCACTCCATTTGCCGGAAAAGATGCTGTTGTTGGGCGATGTCGGGTCCTATGCCCACCAGTTTGTCCACACGCCGTTTTTCGAGCATGTCGGCCACCTCCTTATAGAGTTGGTCTGCCGGCAATCCACTTTGGTATATATCGCTCAGTATCAGCGTATGTCGACGGTTCTTTTGGTCGGGTCGACGGTTCATGAAGTCGAGTGCTATATCGAGCGAGTTGATGTCGGAGTTGTAGGAATCGTTGATGAGAGTGCATCCCCGTCGTCCCTCTTTCACCTCAAGTCGCATGGCCACAGGTTCGAGGGTATTCATCTTCACTGCCAGTTGTTGCGCCGACATGCCCAGCAGCCTGGCCACCGCCACGCACGTGATGCTGTTCATGACCGAGGCCTCGTCGATGAGGGGCAGTCGGTAGTGTCCTTTCTCGCCTCGGAACACATAGTCCACCTCTGTGCCATCCTCCTCTTTTGTGATTTCCCTGACGAAGAGTGCCGCCTTGGCATTGACCATCGACCAATCAACCCACTCACCGGGGTAACCGGCCTGTTCCACCACCTGCCGCACCGTGTCGTCGTCGGAGCAGAACACCAAAGCCTTGGTATCATGGAAGAGCCGGCATTTCTCCCTGCATTTCTCCTCTATCGACGAGAAATTCTCCTGATGCGCCGAGCCTAAAGACGTGAGCACGCCGATGGTCGGTTGTATGATGCTGCGCAGCCGTCCCATCTCCCCTTTTTGGCTGATTCCAGCCTCGAAGAGCCCCACCTCGGTCTGTTCGTTGAGCAACCACACCGACAGGGGCACGCCTATTTGCGAGTTATAGCTCCTGGGCGAACGGGTCACCACCTTTTCCGGTGAGAGCAGTTGGTAGAGCCACTCCTTGACGATGGTCTTTCCATTGCTGCCCGTAATGCCCACCACGGGAATGGAGAAGGCCTCGCGATGGCGTTCCGCCAACCGTTGTAGCGCCACGAGCGTGTCCGCCACCTTTAGGAAGTTGGAGTCGGGAAACTGTTGTTCCGCCTTTTCCGGCAGTTTGTTCACCACGAAATTGCGCACACCCCTATGGTAGAGGTCGGCAATGTATCTCATGCCGTCGTTGCGTTCCGACTTGAGTGCGAAGAACAGTGTTTCCTCGGGGAAGCAGAGCGACCGGCTGTCGGTGAGCATCCAACTGATGTTCGCCTCTGCCGTTCCATATCTGTGCGCTCCTATGAGCGTTGTAATCTTTTCTATTGAATACATGCTGAATGTTGAGTTTTGAGTTTTGAATGTTGAATTGTCGCTTCGCGATGATTGAATGACGAATTTTGAATTATCTAATGTTTTAATGTTCAGTGTTCAATGTACAGTCCTGGATATTTTTCCATGAGTTGACGCGCCTTTTTGTGTGTCTTTTCCATGAACGCCAGGTACTCGGGCGATTCGGGGTGGAGGGGCCGGTGTGCCAGTGCTTCCTTGACGGGCCGCCAATCATCGAGGAAGGTGCGGGCCTCGTCGGAGAAATACGTCTCCACCAGTCGTTCGAAGATATAGTCCACCGCCTGTTGTGAGGGGTGCAACATGTCGGGGGCGTAGAAGCGATAGTCGCGCAGTTCGTCGAGCACCAGTTCGTATGCCGGGAAATAACACACGCCTTGGTTGTCTCCCACCACCCTATCCACCGCTATCAGCAGCGTAGCTTTCGAGAGTTGGCTTTCGTGGAACCCATATTTCGCATAACGTATGGGACTCACCGTCAACACCACCCTCACCTCCGAGTTGCTTTGGCGTAGCACATGGATGGCCTGTTGCAGCGTCGCCGCACACTCCTCCACCGACAAAGCCTTTTCCTCGAAGAGCCTGGCAGGCCGTTTCTGGCAATTATCCACCACCTCGCCCGTTTCCTTGAGTATATACACATGGTTGGTGCCAAGGGTGAGGAATACCACCCTCGGTATCCGTTCCACCCGTTGCAGCGTATGCAGCACGCTCACCGGGTTGTACATCGTGCCGAAGGGATTCACCGTTGTGTGGAACCGTTCCTCGGCGAAGCGCCGTCCTATGCCGTCGGCGAAGCACGAGCCTACGAAGAGCACCTCCTCCAAGGGTTGTATGGAGAAGTCCGATTTCTGTATCTGTACGGGTGTGGTGAACCTCATCTTGGTTGGGTGTTATTGCGTTTTTCAGCTACGACTTACTTGGAAACCCTTGTCGCTCAGCGACATGTTGACGAAACGCGCCGTGGGCTTGAGTGGATGAGCCGTCAGTGTCTGCTTGATGCGTGCCGCCGCCTCCGGGTCTTTCGCCACCATATAGAGGTAGCCACCGCCCCCCGCTCCTGGCAACTTATAGCCTAAACATAGGTCGTCGACCAGTTCGGTGATTTTTTGCACCTCTGCGGGATTGGCACCTTGGTCGATGGCTTGGTTCTGTTGCCAGGTACGCCTGACGAGACGTCCCATGCGCAGGAAGTCGCACCGTTGTATGGCATCGCCCATCTGCTGGGCATGATGTTTCATCTGCCTGAGCAGTGCCAACTCATCCTGTTGGTTGAGGAACATGCGCCTGACGATTTCCGCCAATATGGTTTTTGCCGTGCGCGTGATGCCCGTATAATATAATAGGTGGCAAGCATTGTATTCCGGTTGGGTGAACACCGAGTCGGGTAACCACCGCACCACGGGTTCCTGTGCGAAGCCCGCCGCAGTGTGCAGGCATTTCACTCCGGGGAGCAGTCCGCCGAACTGGTCTTGCCATCCCCCTCCGGTGGTGAGCAGTTGTTCGAGCACCAAGGTGCGGACGCCTATCTCGTTCCTGTCCCATGCCAGACCGCAGAAATCGCTGATGGCTCCGAGCACGGTAGCTGCCAGTATGCTGCTTGTGCCCAGTCCGCTGCCCGCGGGAATGGCGGAGAGCAGTGTCACCTCCAGTCCGCAACCGAAGTCGCGTAGCTGTTCTTCGAGCGAGGCATATTGTGTCAGGCAGAACTGCGGCAGGAATCCCGCCAGGGCCAGTGCCGCCTTGGGGATGGAGAAAGGACTTCCCACATGGTGGAAGTCGGCCAGTTGTCCGAACGACTCCACCTGTTCGGAAGCACCCAGGTCGATGCTCCTCAATATGATCTTATGTTCGCGGTTGGGTTTGACATACGCCTGTATGGGCGGTTGTCCATTCAGTTCGATGGCCAGGTTGACTACCATGCCCCCTTCCATCATGCAATATGGTGGGGTGTCGGACCATCCTCCGGCCAGGTCGATGCGCACGGGGCTCCTGCCCCACACTATCTGGTCGGCATATACCGACAACTGAGGCTGCTGCTTCACCGCCAAGGCCTGCGCTGTCATCCCCTCGCGGAGCAAGGAGAACGCCCGTTGTTCGAACTCGGCACCCTCCTTTCCCTTGAGTCGCAGCACCTCGCTTCTGAACATCGCATCCTGTATGCGGGTGAGCAAGGCATCGTCGTCGGACAACTCGGCTGGCAAGGCGATGTTTCCCTCCACGAATTCCTTGGCCGCATGTTCGAGATCCACCTGATAGAACACGCTGTGCTGGTAGTTCTTCGCCAGGAAAGGCCAGTTGAACAATCTGTTTTCCCTCCGTTGTGCGGTGAGTCGTCGTAGGTTCGCCATGGCCGATATCTCGTCGGCGCTGATGCGTCTCGTCATGTTCCACAGCAATCGTCCGCCGTCCTGATATGGTTCGTTGAGCATCCATCGCAGCACAAGCTGTATATCGTTTGGATTGTCGACTATGGGGAAGATACGCGCCGACTGCAGGTCGCCGTTGCCCTCGATACTATCGACATCGATGCCCCGCTCGTTAGCCCACGAGGCGAACGGCTGTCCGATGAACATCGTATGCGCATCGTGGAGGTCGCCCCTGAACAGGTCGTCGTAGCCATAAGGCCGCACGGCATACTCCCTGTCGCCGATTGGCACCACGTCGACACATTGTCCGGCTTTGAGTTCTATCTTCCATGCATTGTCGGGTACCCCCGTGATGATATTGTTATGGGCGATGGTCCACTGCTCGCTCACACAACTGTTTTCTATCCACAGGTTCTGGTTGTCGGCGTTAACCTTTATCCAGACCTGCGCATTCTGTATGAACATGGCAGGATGTGGTTTTCTGTCGCGATGTATGATACGCCGTTGGTCGTTCACCAGGTTTTGTATGGCCAATGCCGACGACAGTAGTTCATGTGTCGTGCCAAAGTGGTAAAACTCCCCTCCCGGCAAGGGCAGTATAGCCACCGAGAGGTCGGCGAGCAAGGGGTCGTCCACCTCGGGATGGGTTCCCAGCGCCCTTCCGAAATCCGAATATAGGTCGTAGTTCACCGCCACGCCTTCCTTTGTCGCCCTCTGCATGAGTCGTTCCACCGCCCTGTCGCTGAGCAGCCATATCCCGATGTCTGTCAGGTAGAAATGCTCGTTGAGCAGTTCGCCCAGCGTTTCCACCGACGGTTTCTGCATCATACACTTGAGTCTGGAGGGTGTCTTGCGATCTGCCACGAACACCCCGTGGTCTTTGGCTATCTCGGGACCGAGCCACAGGCCATAACACACCACATCCACCTCGGGTATGGGTTGCAAGGGCTCGGTGGCGCGTATGAACACATCGCCGCTGACAATCATCGTATGCAAGGATGCGGGTGCCGCCTCCATGATGCGTTCATAGAGCGGTGTCTGTATGTCGAGCAGGTTTTGCGAGAGTCGTTGTCCCCGCTCCCATCGGAATACGGGTATGGGAGTGAGCACCTTGCCCGAGGGGGCATACGCCGGCAACCGTCGGCCCTGTCCGCCCGCGTGCAGCAGTATTCTCTTTTCCGAAGCCAGCCATTGGGCGAAAGGCTCCGAGGGAGCCATGCCTCTGTGCGCCTCCATCAGCAGATGGGCGCTGCCGCCTCCACTGCCCAGTTTTTGTCCTACGGGGTCGTTGGTACAGAACCACTTCTCGCGTGGTAGCCCCGTCACCTCGTGGAAGCACCCTACGAGGTTGGGCGGCAGGGAGAGGAGGAGTGCGTGATTACCTTGCTGTTGCATCATCTTGGACTGTCATTTGGTGTATCGGAGATACCGTCATCTCCTTATTCTTTTCGGGCATCGTTTTCGGGTTCCGCCACCGAAGCCTTCTTTTTCTTCCATGCGAAGAAGACACAGGCCAGGAAGGCGAGGATGAGCAGGGCCATGGCAATGTAAGCCACCGTCTCGGTGCGGTCGACACTCTCCGGGAAGAACGACAGTCTTACCTGGTGGCTACCCTGTTCGATACGTATGGCTCGGAGCACGTAGTTGACCCTCGCCACCTCGACAGGTTTGCCGTCCACCTCCGCTTTCCATCCCGGGTAGTAGATTTCCGAGAATACGAGGATGCCTCCCTTGCCCGTCTTCACGTCGTATTTCAAGTCGTTGGGCTCGTAGGAAGAGAGTGTGACCGTCGACAGGCTGTCCTGCTTGACGCCTTCGCCCAGCACTGCCTTGAACTCATCACGGGCCACCGCCACACGTCGAAGGTCGATGTCGCCGAGGGCATCTATCTCCTTGTTGGCATTGTCCACATACACGATACTGTCGACCATCCACGCATTGCCCATGGCATAGGGGTTGGTCAGCGGCAGTGTCTGTCCGCCCTGTAGCGGGAAGATGAAATACTTGGCATTGAGCATGTTGATGACCGGGAAGAGGCTGTCGCCCGCCACCTGTGTCATGTCGCCTTGAGCCTGAGCCACCGCCGGCATCGCCTTCTCCATCTCGGGAGCGATATGACGTTCGATCACATCCTGGTAGCGCCGCAGCTTGGCGGCATGGTAGCCACCCAAGCTCTTATGGTAGAACGAGGTCTCGTTTTCGTTGAACGTATTGGATGCGAAGTTGAGCACACGGTAGTCGAGCGATTTATCCTCGAGTATCATCCTGTCGGTGTCGGTCATGGGTTGGGGTTGTTCGCGCACACTCTTGCCCACGAACATATCATCGTTGAGATAGCGTTTGTTCACCATCCACATGTCTACCAGACAGAGCGCGGCGATGGCGCCGATAGTAGGCAGCGCCTTCAGTTTACCAGCCTTGTAGAGCAGGAGCAGTGCCGTGCCTATGGCGATGATGATGACCGTACGCCAACAGTCGGCCGAGAAGATGGCCTGGCGCACCTCGGTGAGGTTGGAGAGCAACGGGTTGAGTTGTTCGGGTGGGAACTGCGAGAGCGCCCTCAGCTCGTTTGACGACACGAAATCGGAGAAGAAGAGTCCCGGTGCCAGTGCGAAGAGCAGTGCTATGCCTCCCGTGAGTGCCACGCTGAGGTAGAGGCTCTTTGCTTTCTCCTTGAGGATCTCGGGACGGTCGAACACCTCCTTGAGCGCCATCATGGCAAGGAGCGGTATGGTGAACTCGGCGATGACGAGTATCGACGCCACCGTACGGAATTTCGAATACATGGGGAAATGGTCGATGAAGAAGTCGGTCAGTCCCATGAAGTTCTTTCCCCAGGCGAGGAGGATGGACAGGATGGTGGCTGCCAGTAGCGCCCACTTCATCGGTCCCTTGACGATGAACAGACCGAGGAAGAACAGGGTGAGCACAAAGGCGCCCACATATACCGGTCCGCTCGTTCCCGGCTGTTCACCCCAGTATTGTCCCATCTGTTGGTAGACGGGATAGAATTCCGGGTTGGCCTTCTTCATGCCCGTCTCATTGGAGGCCAGTACCGCCTGCGACGAGCCACCCTTGGCATTGGGCACGAGGAGTGTCCATGTCTCGCTGATGCCATAGCTCCATTGCGTGATATAGTCGCGGTCCAGTCCCGTGGCGCTTTGGTTGGCGGCATCCTCCTTCACCAGTTCGCCCTTGCCACGCATCGACTCCTGCGCATACTGCCAAGTGTGGTAGAGATTGGAGAGATTGATGCACACACCGATGAGCGCTCCTACGATACACGCCGCCGTGGCCTTGGCGAAATGCGCCATTTTCTTCTCCTTGAGGGCCTGCACCAGGAAAGCCAGGAACATGAAGAAGATGGGGAACAGGTAATAGTAAGTCATCTGCACATGGTTGGCATTGATCTCGAAGGCTGTGAAGATGGCGAGCACCGTCATACCCCAAAGGTATTTTCCCCTGTAGGCGAGCACCATGCCCGCAATCATCGGGGGCAAGTAGGCCAACGCCCACACCTTCCATATATGCCCTGCGGCGATGATGATGAAGAAATACGACGAGAAGGCCCAGATGATGGAGCCGAGCACCGCCAGCGACTGTCTGAAGTTGAAAGCCCTAAGCAGGATATAGAATCCCAGCAGGTAGGCGAACACGAACCACACATTCTCCGGCAGCCAGAGGTGATAAGCCTTGACCGCGGTCTGCAACTTGTCGGTGCTTCCGTACGACGGCGACGTCTGGTAGGTGGGCATGCCGCTGAAGGTGGCGTTGGTCCAGCGTGTGCGCTCGCCATCATGCCGTTGGTAATACTCGGTGGCTTCCTGTCCCGCTCCCCTACCTGCCGACGTATCGTGTTGGTAGAGAATCCTGCCTTCGGTGTCGGCAGGGAAGAAATAAGCGAAGGCGATGACCGCAAACAACACTACTGCCAACAAGTCGGGCAGGCATTTTTTCAATGTTTCCATATCTGGTGATGTACTGTTATAACATGTTTCGTAGATGGTGATGCAAAAGTACAAGAATTTTCCGACACAGCCAAGGAATTGGGATTTTTTGTAGGTAACATGTCGACAAGCATTATAGCATTTGAGAAAAGAGCAGGGACACAAATTTCTCGATTATGCCCAATTTCTCGCTTTTTTTTCGTATGTTTGCAGCCTGAAAACCCAAAAAGCGTCAGCACAATATGAAAACAGGAAAGAAAGAGACGGCGGAAAGCAAGCCGAAACATACATCGCGGAAAAGAGGGAACAAAGGGAGCAAGAAGAAAAAAATACTCGCTTTTTCCGTCTTGGGTTTGGGCCTCGTGCTCGGATGCACAGCCTGGTACCTGCTCTACAGCGGCATCAACGCCACCGACAAGACACAGTATGTATACATCGACAGCGACGACACCATCGACTCGGTTTACGCCAAGGTGGGCGAGCACTCTAAGAGCCTTCCACTGCGCGTGTTTAAGTGGATAGCATCCAACAGCGACTACGGCGAGCATATCAAGAAAGGACGATATGGCATCGACACGAGCATCGGGGCTTACTCACTGTTCAAGCAACTCAAGCGAGGCGAGCAGACCCCTGTCAACCTGCCTGTGCCCTCGGTGCGCATCCCCGAGACATTGGCGGCACGGCTGAGCAAGAAATTGGAGATAGACAGTCTGGATTTGATCAAGGCCCTGACCGACCCTGCCCTCTGCCAACGCTTAGAGTGCGACACGAACACCGTCATGGGTCTGTTCCTGCCCAACACCTATAATATATATTGGGATGTGACCGCCGAGGAGTTGCTGGAACGCATGAAGAAGGAATACGACCGCTTCTGGACGGACAGCAGGAAAAAGAAAGCGGAGGCCCTCGGTCTGAAACCCATGGAGGTCATGACTCTGGCGAGCATCGTGGCCGAGGAGACCAACTACAAGCCCGAGAAACCCATCGTGGCGGGTCTCTATCTGAACCGTCTGAAGAAAGGGATGCTGCTGCAAGCCGACCCGACAGTGAAGTTCGCACTGAAGAATTTCGGTGCCAAACGCGTACTCAACAGCATGCTCACCGTCGACAACCCCTACAACACCTATCGCTATGAGGGTCTGCCCCCAGGTCCCATCCGCAACCCCGAACAGGACAATGTAGACGCCGTGTTGGACTATACGCAGCACGACTACCTGTATATGTGCGCCAAGGAAACGTTCGACGGCACCCACAACTTCGCCAAGACCATGGCGGAGCATGAGGCCAACGCCCGCCGCTATGCGCAGGCGCTGAACGAAAGGGGAATCAAGAAGTGAATGTTGAATTTTGAATGTTGAGTTTTGAATTGTCGCTGCGCGATGATGGAATTATCCAATGTAGAATTTTTCGGAAAGGTTTTTCGGAAAGTAATTGGAATAATTATCATAATTAGGTCATAATTATGTTCATTCACGTTTCGGAAAGAAAACGGAGAACAAAAACGGGCGTTAAGATTTAGAACACTAAACACTCAAAACAACGAATTTAACGAACCAACGGTCACGAGTGCTCGCAGTAATTACACGAATTCTCACAGAACACTAAACCATCAACACTAAACACTAAACACTCAACACTCAACACTCAACACTCAACACTCAACACTAAACACTAAACACTAAACACTAAGACATCAACACCCCTAAAAAATACGGAATGCCGGCTCTTCACAGAGGCGGCATTTCATCTCAATAGGTATTAGTTTTTTTTAAGGTAAAAAGATTGTATTCAGGATAACGGGTGCAAAGTTACGGATTTTTAACAAGCGAAACAAATATTTTGTTAAGTAAATCTTGCTTTTTCCACAGATTGAATGTTTTTTAACATTTCTATGAATATGGCTCTTACGAACACAAATGGTCCGAATTATATGAAAACAACAGAACAAGAAGGAACAACGAATTTCACAAACCAACGGTCACGAGTGCTCGCAGTAATTGCACGAAGAGCGGCCTATGGGCCGCGCGGGCGAGACAAGCACGCCCCTACAACGAGGGATTAGACGGATAATCGCATTCCTAATACATGGAAAATTATTCTAATTATTCCAATTCCTAAAAAACGAATTGTTCAAACATTTAATTTCCTTCTTTCTGCGTATTTCTGCGGTTTCTGCGAGACATTACCTCTGGGGCGGGCACGGCCGTTCCGCCCCTACAAAGATGAAATCCGTTCCTTTGTTCCTTTGCCTAAATATATTTGTCCTCTTGTTTCTCATCTCTGAACCGTAGGTCATTGTTTTCGGAGAAAGGGAAAGTAAATATTCAAATAAATTTGGTATTTCGCTCGCCTTGCACTATCTTTTTATAACTTAGGCGGCGGCTCTGAAAAACTCAAATAAATTTGGTATTTCGCTCGCCTTGCACTAACTTTTTATAACTTAGGCGGCATCTCAACAAAAAAAATGAACACGTTCATTTTGTTTTGTCTTCGACTTGCACTAACTTTGCAGGCGAAAAAGAGAAAACAGATATGACAGAGAAAGAAAATAACCCAATGGAAGAGAAACGGAGCCTGAGCTTCGTAGAACAAATGGTAGAGAACGACCTTGCTGAAGGTAAGAACGGAGGGAGAATACAGACCCGCTTCCCGCCAGAACCTAACGGCTACCTGCACATCGGACACGCCAAGGCCATCTGCATGGACTTCGGCATCGCCGAGCGTTATGGCGGTGTGTGCAACCTGCGCTTCGACGACACCAACCCCAGCAAGGAGAACAACGAATATGTGGAGAACATCCTCAACGACATCAGTTGGCTCGGTTTCCACTGGGGCAACGTATACTACGCTTCCGACTACTTCCAGCAGCTGTGGGACTTCGCCGTGTGGCTCATCAAGAAAGGACGCGCCTATATCGATGAGCAGACCTCGGAAGAGATAGCCCAGCAGAAAGGCACACCCAAGGAGCCCGGCATCGCCTCACCCTATCGCGACCGTCCCGTGGAAGAGAACCTCCGCCTGTTCGCCTCGATGAACACCCCCGAGGCGGTGGAAGGATCGATGGTGCTGCGCGCCAAGCTCGACATGGCCAACCCCAACATGCACTTCCGCGATCCCATCATGTATCGCATCATCCACACCCCGCACCACCGCACTGGCACCCAATGGCACGCCTACCCCATGTACGACTTCGCCCATGGACAGAGCGACTACTTCGAGGGAGTGACCCATAGCATCTGCACCCTGGAGTTCGTGCCCCACCGTCCGCTGTACGACCAGTTCATCGACTTCCTGCAGGAGAAAGAAGGACAGACCGACTACCGCCCGCGCCAGATAGAGTTCAACCGCCTGAACC
The DNA here is from genome assembly GCA_900316685.1 of uncultured Prevotellaceae bacterium. GTDB lineage: Bacteria > Bacteroidota > Bacteroidia > Bacteroidales > Bacteroidaceae > Prevotella. Next base: position 160,584 of record ONDS01000001.1, read on the forward strand.
TCACCTACACCATGATGAGCAAACGTAAGCTGCTCGCCTTGGTGACGGAGAAGAAGGTGTCGGGCTGGGACGACCCCCGTATGCCCACCCTCAGCGGCATGCGCCGTCGTGGCTACTCGCCCGAGAGCGTGCGTAAGTTCATCGACAGCATCGGCTACACCAAGTTCGACGCCCTCAACGACATGGCCCTCTTGGAGGCCGCCGTGCGCGAGGACCTCAACTACCGCAGCCTGCGTGTGAGCGCCGTGCTCGACCCCGTGAAGCTGACCATCACCAACTACCCCGATGGCCAGGAGGAGCAGATGACCGCCATCAACAACCCCGAGAACGAGGCCGACGGCACCCACGAAATCACCTTCACGAAACACCTGTGGATAGAGCGCGACGACTTCATGGAAGACGCGCCGAAGAAATTCTTCCGCATGACCCCCGGCAAGGAGGTGCGCCTGAAGAACGCCTATATCGTGATGTGTACGGGCTGCCGTAAGAACGAGGCGGGCGAGGTGGAAGAGATCTTCGCCGAATACGACCCCGAGAGCAAGAGCGGTAAGGAAGGTGCCAACCGCAAGGTGAAAGGCACCCTGCACTGGGTGAGCGCCGACCACTGCGAAAAGGCCGAGGTGCGCATCTACGACCGCCTGTTCAACGTGGAAGACCCGTCGTCCGACGAGCGCGACTTCCGCGAGTTGCTCAATCCCGAGTCACTGCGTGTGTTGGATTGCTGCTACGTAGAGCCGTACGCCGCCGAGCGCAAGCCGGGCGAATACCTGCAGTTCCAGCGCATCGGCTATTTCATGGCCGACCTCGACTCCACCCGCGACCATCTGGTATTCAACAAGACGGTCAGTCTGAAAGACACGTGGGCGAAAATAAAGAATTGAAATAGGTTCCTCTTTATCATCCCGAATGAGAGAATGAACGAATAATGTTGGGTTTCATGATTATAAATGTCCATGTATTCGAATATTCTTATATTCGTGATAAAAAATGAATCAGCAAATCGTTTAAGCGTTGAGCGACTTCTTCGACAGCCCACAGTTCAGGGACACGCTGAAGAAATATCAGTCGTGGCGTGCAGGCGGTCAAGGCCTGTACTTGGAACCTGACGACTACGCCGACATTGCCGAGTACTACCAAAGTATCGGCAATGACGGCGAGTCGCTTATTGCCATCGACGAAGCGCTACGCATCTTCCCCAACGCCACGGCACCCTTGGTGAGTCGCTGCCATCTGGCCCTGCTACAGGGCGACACCGACACCGCCAAGCGCTACGCCGCGAAGGTAAGCGACAGGAGCGACCCCGACTACCTGATGTTGCAGGGCGAGATACTGCTCGCCGACCAACAGGTGGATGAGGCCGACGGCTACTACGAGCAGTTGCTCGCCACCTACCCCGCCGAGGAGCGGCTGCGCTTCATCATCGATGCCGCCACCATCTTCGCCGACTACAATGCGATGGACCTGGCCCGCAAATGGTGGGACCTCTGCAAGCCGATGGCTCCCGATGCCGACTGGCCCCGAAACGAGGAGGAGAACGTGCGCATCGCTTATGAGGAACTGGAAGCCCGCCTGCTCTTGGCCGAGGGGCACTATGAAGAGAGCCTGGCGCTGTTCAACCGCTTGGTGGGCGAAGAACCCTACAGCGGTTATTTCTGGAACCAGATAGCCACTTGCCAATACATGTTGGGACAGTTGCCAGAGTCCATTTCCAGCTTGGAATACGCCTTGGCCATCAACCCCCACGACCGGGAAGCGTTGCTCAACAAAGCCAACGCCCTGATGGCGCAACACGACGACGACGGCGCACTCAACTGCTATCGCAGATACACCGAGCTGACACCCGACGACGGCATCGGCCATTACTACCAGGCCGTCTGTCTGACCAACCTCAACGAGCCACAAGAGGCATTGCGACATATCGAGACTGCCGAACGGCTCGCCGACGACAGGAGCGACGCCCTCACCGACATCCTCCAAGAGAAAGCCTATATCCTCAGTCAGCTCAACCGATTAGACGACGCACTGACCGTGGCCGACCGACTCGACGGCATCGTCCAGCCCCCGCAGGAGGCGATGGTGCTGCGCGGCAACCTCTACCTCACCCACCAACGGCTGGACGAGGCACAGGCTTGTTTCGACCGTGCCGCCGAGGAGAGCCACCATGCCGCACCCATCCTGTTGAAGATAGCCATCTCGGTCTACGACAACCACTTCGTGGGCAAGGCTTACCAGTTGCTCAAGGCCCTCAAGGAGCAGGAAGGCGACGACTACACCGCCGCCGACGCTTATCTCGCCCTCTGCGCCCACGACTTAGGCATGCGCGACGAGTATCTCGACTACTTGCAGCGCGCCGTGCGCCAACAAGTGAACGAGGCGCGTCAGGTGCTCGGCCATCTCTTTCCCGACGACCTCCACCCCAACGATTATTACACATACGCCAAAAACGAAGCAAACAACCCACCATTATGAACTGGATCACCAGCCTGTTAGGCAACCTGAATTACGGCACCATCCTCTTCCTGATGATGCTCGAGAGCACCGTCATCCCCGTACCTTCCGAACTCGTCGTGTCGCCCGCCGCCTACCATGCCGCGGGAGGCAACCTCAACGTGCTGCTCGTCATCCTCTTCGCCACCATCGGCGCCGACCTCGGAGCCACCATCAACTACGTGGCAGGCTATTACCTCGGTCGTCCCATCATCTATCGGTTCGCCAACAGCCGTTGGGGCAAGATGTGCCTGCTCAACCAGGAGAAGGTGGAGAAGAGCGAGAAATATTTCAACGACCATGGCATGGCGGCCACCATCACGGGACGTCTCATCCCGGGCATCCGCCATCTCATCTCCATCCCCGCCGGTCTGGCCAAGATGACCTATTGGAAGTTCCTGCTCTACACCACCATCGGTGCCGGGGTGTGGAACTGCATCCTCGCCGCCTTAGGTTGGTACCTGCATTCCGTGGTGCCTGAGGACCAGTTGGAGGCCAAGTTGGAGGAATACGGCGAATACATCAAGTGGGGCATCATCGCGCTTGTCGCCGTGGCTGTCGTCTTCTTCGTGGTGAGGTACTATCTGAAGAAGAAAAGTTGAATTTTGAATGTTGAGTGTTGAATGTTGACTTGTCGCTTTGCGAAGAAAAATGAAGAATTATGAATTTCGTAAGAGCAACGTTCAATGTTCAATGTGGAGAGCGTTGTAAGGGCGATGCCGCCGTGCCCGCCCGAACATTTTTAGGAAAGAAATAGGAATAATTGGAATAATTAGGCATAATTATTTGATTTATTCACAAAAAAGAATTCATGATCATTCGCGGTTCATTTACGGCAATTCATATTGAAAAAGAATAATAGCCCCCATCTAACTCCCCCGTGGGGGAAAATAGTTACCTTAAGGTATCTACGTCCTCCCCTCGGGGCAGTGAGAGAAAAAGGTTGGGACATTATTTTACAAACCACCCCTACCCCTCCTTTGGAAAAGGAGGGGAAAGGCTGGCGCATGAAAAAAGGAGGGGAGGAAGTTATCTCGGAAAAGGAGGGGAGAGGTTAACTTCAAGGGAGCATTAGGGTGTGATGGTCAATGGTCAATGGTCAATGGTCAATGTTCAATGTTCAACGTTCAATGGCCATGATTATCTTCCTTTTTTCTTTTTCTTTAAAAGGAGAAACTATAGGGCGAGGCGCAAGCCGAGGAAGAAGTAGATGTAGTCAGGGGGGTTGATGTAGCGGTACGACACCCGACAGTACCTGGCGCCGTTATACCAGCCGCCACCGCGGCTCACGCGGTCGGAGGCCGATGAAGGTCCCGTAGGATTCGTCTGGGCACCGCTGATGTAAGAACCATACCAGTCCTGACACCACTCCATTACATTGCCGCTCATGTCATAAAGACCCAGCTCGTTGGCCTGCTTTTGGCCCACAGGGTGGGTGCGACAGTGGTTGGCGAACACCTTATCCGAATCCCATTCACCGCTCAGGCGGCTGTCACCACTGTTCTCCCAATACCATGCCACTTGATCAAGGGTATTTCCACCGGCATACTTATAGCCACGGCTCTTGTTGCCACCGCGGGCGGCATGTTCCCACTCCGCCTCGGTGGGCAGACGGAACATTTTGCCCGTGAGCTGGTTGAGCTTCTCGATGAACTGCTGGCAGTCGTTCCAGGACACTGTTTCTACTGGGAGGTTGTTGCCCTTGTAGTACGACGGGTTGGAGCCCATCACCGCCTTCCAAAGCGCTTGGGTCACCTCCGTCTGCCCGATGTAGTAGTCGGAGAGCGTCACGCTGTGGGCGGGTTTTTCGTCTCTAGAGGCATCGCTACCCTGCTCCGAGGTGGCGCCCATCTGAAACGTGCCACCCTTCACCGACACCATGGTGAAGGTGACGCCATTAAGCGTGAAGCGCTCAGCTGGTTCACCATTCACGGTTGTCTTTTCTGAAGAGAAAGATGGCTGCCGGCTCTCTATGCTGCGTATCTCCTCCGCCAGGCGGGAGTAGTTGGGACACTCCTTCAATTCGGGGATATTCTGCGCCCTCTTTAGCATATTCAGGGCACGGGAGGTATTGCCTTGGCTTACCAAGGTCTTCGCCTCCTGAATGGTTTGTGCGATGGCATCGCAGAAATCCTGCGCCATGGACACGGTGCAGGCCATGAAGGCGAGAAGGAGGATGGAAAGTAGTTTTTTCATTTGGTTGGTGTTCTGTTTGTTGGCAAATGGTATTGCACTGCAAAGATAGTGCAAATCAAGCGAAGAACAAAATGAACAAGTTCATTTTTTATTCCGAGTGCCGCCTATCTCATCAAAAGTATTGGTTTGTGGTAAGGGCGGTGCCGCCGTGCCCGCCCGAACATTTTTTGGGAAGAAATTGGAATAATTAGAATAATTAGGCATAATGATTCTTTCGTTGGCAAGACCTCCGCACATCATTTTTAACACGAATGACCATCAATTGACCATGAATTTTCCAGAAATAAAAATCATGATTATTACCGAAAAACAATTCATGATAATTCGCGGTTCATTTACGGCAATTCATGTGAAAAAAACACAGAGCAATGGCACCGCCCACACCAGCAAAAACGCGCGACGTAGGGGCGGGCTTGTCCAGCCCGAAAACAAGGTATATAGGAGGAAATAAAGGGACGCGATAAGCGGCCTATGGGCCGAGCGGGCGAGACAAGCACGCCCCTACGAAGATGAATGCGGTATGAAGATGATGACGAACACGAATACAACGAATAACACGAAGGGGTCTGTAGAAGGGAGGATTCGTGAAGATTCGTGAGATTAGTGTTCGTTTTTTCACATGATTTTGTGTTGCCCGCTTTTCCGGCGGCCTTTTAATTTGGCCGCCTCCCTTTGCGCGCAACACAAAATCATGTCTTCCTTTTTTTTCCTTTTCTTTAAGAGGGGAAACTATAGGGCGAGGCGCAAGCCGAGGACGTCGTCGCGGAGGTCAGGGTTGTAGCCGCGGTTCGACACCCGACAGCCCCTGGCGCTGCCATACCAGCTGCCGCCGCGGTACACGCGGCGGGAAGCCGATGAAGGTCCCGTAGGATTCGTCTGGGCACCGCTGCTATAAGAACCATACCAGTCCTGACACCACTCCCACACGTTGCCTGCCATGTCGTAGAGACCCAGTTCGTTGGCCTGTTTCTGACCCACGGGGTGGGTCTTGGAACCGCTGTTGCCATCATACCATGCCACGGAGCCGATGTCGTTGGAGCCGGCATATTTGTAACCACGGCTCTTGCTGCCACCACGGGCGGCGTATTCCCACTCCGCCTCGGTGGGCAGGCGGAATTTTTTGCCAGTGAGTTGGTTGAGCTTCTCGATGAACTGTTGGCAGTCGTTCCAAGACACTTCCTCCACGGGGAGGTTGTCGCCCTTCCAGTTCGACGGGTTGGAGCCCATGACCGCCTGCCACAAGGCCTGCGTCACTTCCGTCTGGCCGATGTAGTAGTCGGAGAGCGTCACGCGATGGGCGGGTTTCTCGTCGCCCCAGGCATCGCTACCCTGCTCCGAGGTGGCACCCATCTGGAACGTGCCGCCCTGCACCGCCACCATGGTGAAGGTGACACCGTTGGCGGTGATGGTGAGGTCCTGGCCTACACTGGGAGACGAAAAACCCGAGGAACTTGACTGTTGCCGGCTCTCGATACGGCGTATCTCATCTGCCAGGCGGGAGTAGTTGGGACACTCCTTCAATTCAGGGATATTCTGCGCCCTCTTTAGCATATTCAGGGCACGGGAGGTATTGCCTTGGCTTACCAAGGTCTTCGCCTCTTGGATGGTTTGTGCGATGGCATCGCAGAAATCCTGCGCCATGGACATGGTGCAGGCCATGAAGGCGAGAAGGAGGATGGAAAGTAGTTTTTTCATTGGTTGGTGTTCTGTTTCTTGACGAATGGGTTTGCATTGCAAAGATACATCATTTTTCAGAGATGGAGAACATAAGGACATATTTTTTCTGACATAGGGACAGATGGACATATTTGCCCGCATCAACAAACACACCCAGCGTAGGGGCGGGAACGTTCAATGTTCAACGTTCAATGTTCAACGTTCAACGTTCTCAGCATGGCGACGAGAGAGCCGTTGCTCTTGTGGCGTGAGAGCTGTTCGATACGGCGGTCGGCATTGTCGAGGTCGGGCAACACGGATGCTCCCTGCCGGTAACACTCGGCAAGGCTCTTCGCCGCTGCCTGGGTGAGATGCCTCTGCCGTTCAGCACTGAGGAAGAGGCGTACCGCCTCGTTGATGTCGCGTTTCACACCGTTTCCCGTCATGTGGCGTATGCCCAGTTTGCACTGTGCATAGGCTATGCCCCCCTGTGCCGCCTCGCGGAGCATCCGCACCGCAGCGGCATCATCCTTGTTCGTGCCCGTGCCACTCTCGAGCATCGCCGAGAGGTAGTATTTCGCCGCCGCGCTGCCCGCCTTGGCCGCCTGTTGCAACGTCTGCACCGCCGCCTTCGGGTCGCGCTGTTTGTTGTCGCGAGCCCCGAGGCATACGCCCAGCATGGTCAGTCCCTCAGGACTGTCGGCAACCTTCACCTGCATGAAATGCTCCGCAGCCAAGGCATAATCCTTGTCTACATAATAAGCCTTGAGCCCTTGCAGGTAATGGCCGAAGGACTGTTCTTTCTTCTGGTTGTAGAGCCGCAGCATGTCGTCGCGGTGGGTGGAGGCAGCCGTGGCCGACAACCATTGCGCAGCAAGAAAGTAGTCACACGACAAGCCCGTAGCATTGAGGTAGAAGAGCCCGAGAAACCATGATGCACCGGACACACCGCCCTCCGCCGCCTTTTTCATCCACGGTGCCGCCTGTTCGCCCTTCTGCGCGTTGAACAAGGAGAGAGCCAGTTGGAATTGCGCCGTGGCATCGCCGGCCTGCGCCTTTTTCAGGATGGCGGAGTCGGGCGGAAGAGCATTTCCACCAGTCTGGGTTGTCACGGCGAAGGATGGTATCGCCGCGAAAAAACATATAATCAAGAATAGTTTTGTTTTCATTGTCTTTCTTTAAAAATACGAATTAAGCGAATGGCGGGCGGGCACGGCGGCACCGCCCCTACAAAGGACGAGAACACTCGTCACTAACCAAAGATACGCTTGATCCACGAAGTCTTTTTAGTTTTTGGCTCGGGATTGATATCCGCCGTTCCCTTCCGTGGATAAGTCATCCGCTTGGTAGCAGCCTGACCGTCGTTGTCAGGCTGTTGATCGGTCTGTATCGTTTGCTGTTTGGGGGCATCATCCACGTGGTCGATGCCGATGAGCCATGCCGTATTGTTGTCGGAGCTGTTGGAGCATAGGGCGGCCAAGGTGGTCATCTTGTCGGCGAGAGAGGTCGACGCCTCGTTGAGCAGTGCGAGTAGCTGGTCGTCGGTGATGCAGTTGAGCACGCCGTCGGAGCAGAGCAGGAAGTAGTCGCCCGCCTGTATGTCGTCGGTGCGCATGACCGTGGCCTGGTGCCTAAAATGCTCGCTGTCCACCGCCTCCATATAGCGTGTGATGACATGCTGTTGCGGATGGTCCACCCCCTCTTCGGGCGTCACCACCCCGTTGTGCACCATGGAGTTGACCAGAGAGTGGTCGTCGGAGCGGTAGAGGAGTCCTTTGGCTGGCCGAATCTGGTAGATGCGGCTGTCGCCGATATGCGCCATGGTGCAGCCCGCCCCATGGAAGCAAACGAAGGTGAGCGTGGTGGCCATGCCCTTGTTGTCGTCGTTCGATAGTTTGTCGAGTGCCATATAGGCATGGTGCAAGGCTTGTGCGAACTGCTCGTTGGTGAAGTCGGCATCGAACGAGTTTTTTGCGAGTGCCTCGGCGAAGGCCTTGCACACGGCATGGCTCGCCACCTCGCCACGGGCGTTGCCCCCCACCCCGTCGCACACGATAAAGAAACGCTGTTTGTCTGTGGCCGTATTGCTGTCGGGCCACCGCGCGTCCTCTTGATGGTCGCGCTGTCCCAGTTGGCAGAAAGACTGGGCTTCAAGGATATGTACACGCATGGTCTTAATCGCTTTTGAAGGTCAGGAAAGTGTTGTATCCCAAGGCGATGGTGTCACCGTAATTGATATACACGCTTTCGCCCTCTTTCAGTTCCTCGCCGTTGACCACCACGGGGTTGGCCGTCTTGAGCACGGTGAGTTTATAGAAATGTCCTTTGCTGGCTTTCTGCACGTCGATGCGCACCGACTGCCGGCTCATGTACTCATCGTCGAACATCAAGTCTGATGGACGCTCGTCGTCTTGCCTTCCGATGGTGTTCGCCCCCATGTGGAGCACATATTTCTTACGGCTGAAGAAACCTCCCCACACCAGTTTGGCCTTACCCTCGAGGCCCTTGGGCATCTTCACCTTCACCGTCTTGGTGACCGTCTTCATGGTGGGCTTCGGTGAGTCGTCGACAGGCTGCTGTGCCGTACCGACCGGTTTTGGTTGAGCCATGGGCATCGGCCGTGTCACCGCCTGTGCCGCCTCTTCGCGTGTGATGGCCCTGCTGACGATGACGGCCTTGCAATAGATGCACTTCGTCTTCAGCGGTTTGGTGTCAGCCGGCGTGATGACTACCGTGCCTCCACATTCCGGACACTTGGTCTGGTAAACCTGTCCTATGACTCCCGGTCGTTTGATGCCATATACATGCTCGTAGTTCTTGAGTTTCTGCGGGGTGCCGAGAAAGGGAATTCCCCTATTGTCATTATCCTGTGACATAATGTTGATTGTTAGGTAGTGTATGTTAAGCCAGCACCGTATCGTCGTCGGCCTCCTCCTCTTCGTCGTCGCTGATGTCGTCGGCCAGGTCTTCATCGTCGCTGTCATCGTCGGCCTCCGCCAGTTCATCGATGTCATCCAGCTCGTCGAGGTCGTCATCGGCGATCATCATCTCTTTTTCCGCCTCATTGTCGTCGAGGTCGTCGAGCATCGCCATGAGCATCTCGTCGGTATCGATGATGTCGTCGGCGGGGTCGTCACCCATCGCCACAAATTCCTCCGTGGGCGGTAGGTATCCCGCGCTATCGTCGCTCATCTCCACGAGGTCGGCCAGCGTGGCTCCCCCCTCGGCTGTCGCCACGAGGTTGCCATCGAGGTCGAGCACATCACTGAACACGCCGTCGCCATCGAGGTCGGCCAGCATGTATTTGTCGCCGTCGGGCGTATGGAACTGAGCCACCACCCTCTGGCTACCGTCAGCGGTTTCCATCGCCGTAAGGTTGTCGACATTGATGAGTCCCGCTTCGTCGATGTCGTCGGGGTCGACAAGGCTGTCCTTGAGTATCTGACTGGCCTCGTCGTCGGGGGTGAGCCCTTCCATCAGCGACTCCTCCTTGGCCAGCGTCTCCACCTCATCGTCGGGCATGAGTCCCTCCATCAACGACTCCTCCTTTTCCAAATCGCCGAAGAGCAGTTCTTCGAGTTGCTCATCTTGCGGATCCTCAGGTAGTGGTTCTTGCGGCTCGGCAGGCTGTTGCGTGGCAGCGGTATAGTGCACTTCGGCCTGTGCGGTAGGTTGCGCTTCCGCCGTTGTTGCCTGTTCCTCTTGTGAGTGAAGGTTGGCAGGTCCCACCGCCTCGGTCTCTTCATCACCCTGGGTTGCGGCGGCGATGCCTGCTCCAGCCGCTACCGACGCCACCCCTCCGGCCGTTGTCCCGGCAATGATGGTCTTTTTGCTGGGACCTTCTTTTTTACCTTCCTGGCTCTTTTTGGTCTTGAACTTGAATTTCTTTGTTTCCATGATGTTAAATAGGCTATTGTTCTACTTTTTTATGCTGCAAAGATAATGAATTATGTGGCCGCCGTCAAGGATTACGTCACGAGTTATGACGAAACGGGGGTGTTTTTCTTACGAAGTGGGGTGATTTAGTCGACCGAAATAAGGCTCGTCAAACGACAATCATCATTGATTCCATTGCGTGATAATCTTGTTGTATGCCGAACGAGGGGCGATGAGTTGCGGATGTTGTACCTTTCCGTATTGCTTCGTCATACGTGTCACATGGTCGTAGATATGCCTGTAGAGTTCGTAGAGGGTCACGCCGTTGTCTTTCGTGCCGTCGGGTCCTTTGCTGGTCCATCCGTCGGCTCGTCCTCTCAATCCCGTTTTCAGTGCCTGTGTGAAATGGCCGTTTCCCGTCAAGTAGTCTTCATAGGAATATTCGTCGGCACGACATCCCATGATGAAAGAGATGCCCCGTTGCTTGGCCTCTTCGCCCCATTCCTCATAAGACCCCTTTAGATCAGAGGCGACACTGCCGGAGTGGCATGCGTCGATGATGCAAACGATGTTTTGCGCCTTTGCCTGCATGAGCATGCCCATGAGGTCGTGATAGGAGAGCAGGGAGAGGTCATGCATGACGAGTCCGCCAGGTTTGCCATGTCCGGCGAAGAAGAAGATGATGGTATCCTCGGGCTTTGACAATTGCACGATGGCATCCACCTTCTCGCTGATGTTGTCGCGCATCACATAACGGCTTGTGAGTTTGGTGACGACGAACCCCTGCTTCTTGAAGATGGTGTCGAGCTCCTTCACATCTCTCGTCGAGAAATTCAGGTTGGCCTTGCGCTCCTGGTATTTCGAGATACCCGTGAGGAGCACGTAAGTTTTCTGGGCGCTGGCACAGATGGCCAAGCAAACAAGCAAAGAGAGGATCAACAGTTTTTTCAAAATGATTGATTCTTGTCTATTTACATAAATTGACATAAACACTCAACACTCAACACTCAACACTAAACACTAAACATTCAACACTCAACACTCAACATTCAACACTCAACACTCAACACTCAACACTCAACACTCAACATTCAACACTCAACACTCAACATTCAACACTCAACACTACCTCTTGCATTTCTGGCACCGCATGTTCCTGATTTCCGCCGATGTGAGTTTGTGTGAGCAGCCCGGGTTGGGACAATGGTGGAATCGTTCGTATTTCTTCTTCAGCCGTTTCTTCGAACCGTTGGCGTCGTAGATGGCGGCGAAGAAGGTCGACAGAATGGTGCCGCTTCTGAGGATCCACAGGCTCATCTGGTTTTCAATAGCGATGGAGAAGACGACGATGACAATGTTGATGGCAAAGATGACCCACTTGATGATACGTGCCTTTTTGTCGATGGCCTCGAGTTTCTCTTCGTATTCATCTTCCTTCTCGTTGATGAACTCATATTCCTCGGTGAAGCTGCCGGGATTGAGCAGTTGGCGGGCATAGAAGGAGCAGCCTTTGGAGTTGTCGGGACCGAGGGAGATGAAGGTCATGGGCGTGATGGATTTCTTGCCCACGGGAACCATCATGCCATTGTCGTCGCGCACGAATGTGCCATTGGTGGAGTCGAGGTCGCGCAAGGTCCATACCGCATGGTCGCCCTCGCCGATGATTTCCACCTCGGCATGTTGTCTGCTCACGGCATTGCCACTGATCTTGAAAGGTTGCTGTCCTTCCGTTCCTATGATGATTTTCATACGAGGCCTCCTTTCTTTTCCATCGACATGGCGATGGCTTTCTTGTATGTCTTGACAATGGGTTTGGGCAGGTTGAGACGAATCTCCTCCTTGGAGCCGTCGGTGAGGATGACGAGTTGTTTCATGATGTCGATTTTATATAGATAACGATGGTTGACGATGAGGCTTCGCCCGAGTCTCACGAAGCGTGTCTGCACCTCTTTGTGGGCATGAAGGATCTGTTCGAGTTTGCTGATGCCATGTGGCAGCATAAATTCCCGCTTAGTGATGTATACCACCTTGGAATAGTTGCCGTCGGCCTGTATCACGGCTATCAAGTCCGTGTCGACACAGGTCATCTCATCACGTGAGTTGAAATAGATTTTTGCCATAGCCGAGGGTTAATTACCATGTATCTCATCCATGATGGCCTGCCTGCGTATTTCCTTCAAGATATCGTCGGCGGATCGTTTTTTCGTTTCTGACTTGGTCGACGGCTTTGGTGTGGAAGTAGGCTGCGTGGCCGGAGCGGTTGCTTTTGGCTTCGACGGCTGCGAGGCGGAAGCCGCTGCGGACTTGGCAGCAGGAGTGGCTGCAGGCTTGGCAGCAGGAGCCGCTGCAGGCTCTGCCGGGGCTGCGGCTTGCTGTGTTTCTTCCTGTGGTGTCGTTGTCTCCTCGGCTACTGCGGCTTGCTCTTCGGCAGGGGGCTCTGCGACGGCAGCGGTGTCGGCGACGGCTGTCGTGTCGGCAACCGCTATCTCCTCACCTTGCAAGGAGCCGCTGCTCTCAAACAAGCCTTTCAACGTCGGGGCGAGGAGGATGATGGCACCTATGACGAGGGCTGCAAGAGCCGTCCACATCAACGGTTTCTTCGCTTTCTGCCATCCGTTGGCCAGTCCTTCGGTGGCGGCGGCAGCGGAGGCCGAGGCCGACTCCTTCATGCGCCGCATGGCCTTCGAGGCACTGCTCTCGGGTCGGAAGCGCGTGTCGCACACGCCATAGAAGGTGCCGTTGGCCTCGAAGGTCTCACGTTCGAGGTGGTTGCCATGTTGGACGGCCTGTCCCACCTCCGACAGTTCCATCGTTTTCGTGGCCTGTTCCCAGAACGACGACATGCCGTCGCCATCATTGGCATGGACCACGGTATTGTCGGACTGTCGCTTTGACAGTCCCTTGACGAAGCGTTCGAGCACCTGGTATTGGAACACCTTGGTAACGTTGTCGCCCTCGGAGCTCGCATTGTCCTGGTAGGGCACGGCATCGTAAAGGATATAGTTGGCGTTCACCTCGCGCACGTCGGTGATGAGGAAGGTGGCATGGGGACTGACAAGTTTGAAGCCACGGGGCAGCGAGATGCTGTCTTCCAGCTCCTCGAGCAGGCGCGTGGCCGACGGCGTACGACGCGACGGTTCCTTCGTCATGGCGTGGAGGATGGCCGCCCGCGTGCGCTGGCTCAGGTTGTCGGGAAGCATCTCTTCCAGCTGTGAGCGTTCGAGGATGAGCGACAAGGGGGGCACGGTGCCCGTGAGAAGGTAGAAGAGCGTGGCTCCCAAGGCGTAGACATCGATCTTCGGCTGGAAATCCGTCACCGCACCATACTGCTCGATGGGCGAAAAGCCGTCGGTGCGGCCGAACGACGTGTGCGTGGTGGTGAGGTTGCCCTTGCGGTCGAAGTGCAGCGACACGCCGAAATCGATGAGCACCGGCTCCTCGTACTGCGTCTTCAGGTCGCGCCGCATGACGATGTTCTCCGGCTTGATGTCCATGTGGAGGATGCCGTGGCGGTGGATATAAGCCACGGCCTGGCAGATGGGACGCATGTAGGAGAGTGCCTGTTCCTCGCCCATGGGTGCCTTGGACTTGATGCTGCCGCCGTCGAGGTACTGCATGACGAAGTAGGCCGTGTTGTTCGCCTCGATGACCTCATTGACGGGCACTACATGACGCCAACCCTCGTTCTGCTTATCGTTGGGGTTCTTCACGTGGCATATCTGGTGAAGCAGACGGCCTTCCTTGATGAAGTCCTTCAGGCTGTCCTCAACATCTGCCTTGGCCTCGATGGAATACTCCACCGTCTTACCGTCGGAGGCACGATGGCAACGGCCGCGCACGAAATGTTCTTTGATGGCGAACCATGCCTTCATCTCTATCTGGCCGTAGCGGATGATGGCCCACACCTTGTAGGTGATGCCGAAACCACCTTGACCGAGCACTTCCTCGATATGATACTGGTAACGTTCGCCCGCTCGTCCGTCTCTCATATCACCGCCTTCGATCACGGTGCCGGGAGGTAGCGGGAATTCATATTGTTTTTCTGGCATATTATATTGTTTTGCAAGTAAATGCAAAGGTAATGGATTTTTTTGACAATAGTACGTTATTGTGAAATTATTTTTCAGAACATGATCAAAGGAACTAAATTTCCAGACACGTGAACAAAGGGATAGGTATCATCTGTGTAGGGGCGGTGTCGCCCCTACGAAAATGAATGCGGTATGATGGTGATAACGAACACGAATACAACGAATAACACGAAGGGGTCTGTAGAAGGGAGGATTCGTGAAGATTCGTGAGATTAGTGTTCGTTTTTTCACATGATTTTGTGTCGCGCGCTTTTCCGGCGGCCCTTTTATTGGCCGCCTCCCTTTGCGCGCAACACAGAATCATGTCCTTCTTTTTTTTTTCTTTAAAGGGGAAACTATAGGGCGAGGCGCAAGCCGAGGTCGTCGTCGCGGTCGTCAGGGTAGTAGCCGCTGCGGTACGACACCCGACAGTACCCAGCGTTGAGAGACCGGCAGCCGCCGCGGCGCACGCGGCGGGAGGCCGAGGTATTGTTGCAGGGGTTCGTGGAGGGCGACTTGCCATAGTAGCCGCTGTCGTACCAGTCCTGACACCACTCCCATACGTTGCCCGCCATATCGTAGAGGCCCAGTTCGTTGGCCTGTTTCTGGCCCACGGGGTGGGTCTTGAAACCGCTGTTGCTAACATACCACGCTACCGAGCCGATGTCGTTGGAGCCGGCATATTTGTAGCCACGGCTCTTGCTGCCACCGCGGGCGGCGTATTCCCACTCCGCCTCGGTGGGCAGGCGGAACTTCCTGCCCGTGAGTTGGTTCAGACGCGTGATGAACTGCTGGCAGTCGTTCCAGGATACTTTTTCCACAGGTAGGTTGTCGCCTTTGAAGTTTGACGGGTTGCTGCCCATGACCGCCTGCCACAGGGCCTGGGTCACTTCCGTATGCCCGATGTAGTAGTCGGAGAGCGTCACGCGGTGGGCGGGTTTCTCGTCGCTATCGGCATCGTTGCCCTGCTCTGAGGTGGCACCCATCTGGAAAGTGCCGCCCCGCACCGCCACCATGGTGAAGGTGACGCCATTGACGGTGATGGTGAGGTTCTGGCCTGCGCTTTGGGAGCCTGAGGAGGAACTCGAGGAAGAGCTCTGCTGCCGGCTCTCGATTCGGCGTTTCTCCTCTGCCAGGCGGGAGTAGTTGGAGCAGTTCAAATCGCGGATTGTCTGGTTGTCAATAGCCCTTTGAAGTAGATTAATAGCATGAGTAGTGTTGCCGTTGCTCACTGCTTGCCTGGCTTCGCTGATGACCATGTCGATGACTTCGCATTGCGCCATGGATGCAGTGCAGGACAAAAGGGCGAGGAAGAGGATAGATAATAGTTTTTTCATTTTAGTTATTGAGTTTGTGAGTTGATGAGCATGAAGGAGAATGTAGAGTCTTTACATTGCGAGACGGAAGCCTGTCCATGAATTAGAGGAATTCATAGAAATACCATTACGGGCGGAAACGCGATTGCGATTAGGAGCATCACCACGTGTCACCCTCTGGTTCGAGCTCCCAGTATAACCCTGCGGATTGGTCTGTGCCGTACCGCTGTACTTCCCGTATTTGTCGCTACAATAATCAGCTATGAAGTTCGACATGCCATATATGCCCAGTTCATTGGGCGAGGGGGCAATCTTATGACCCTTGCTTTTCTTTCCGCCACGGGCGGCATATTCCCACTCCGCCTCGGTGAGCAGACGAAACTTGCGCCCTGTCAGTTGATTGAGTTTTCTAATGAAAGTATTACATTCATCCCAATATATCATGACTGCAAAGGAAGAGTATTTGCGCATCTCAGGTTTGGGTGTCATAAGTGCATCCCAAAGCTCCACGGTCACCTGTTCCTGAGCAATATAATAGTCAGAGAGTGTCACCTGATGGACGGGTTTTTCGTCATCCTTGGCATCGTCGCCCTGCTCTTCCGTGGCACCCATCAAAAATGTGCCGCCTTCCACCTTGATCATCGTGATGCTGATGCTATCGTTGACGGGAATGACAAGGTATTGGTTTGTCTCAATGCGTTCTATCTCCTCAGACAACAAGCCATAGTCGGCGCAGGAGCGCAATTCGGGCTATGCCTGGGCTGCACGGAGCAAGGCTAAGGCATCGGCGTTCTTACCCTTGTTGACGAGCCCCTTAGCTTCATTCATGATAGTGCGCACCACGGAACAGACATCCTGCTGCGCCATGGATGAAGTGCTGGCCATGAAGGCGAGGAAGAGGATAGATAATAGTTTTTTCATTTGGTTGGTGTTCTGTTTGATGGCAAATGGTATTGCACTGCAAAGATAGTGCAAATCGAGCGAAGAACAAAATGAACAAGTTCATTTTTTATTCCGAGTGCCGCCTATCTCATCAAAAGTATTGGTTTTTTGTAGGGGCGGTGCCGCCGTGCCCGCCCGAACATTTTTCGGAAAAAAATTGGAATAATTAGAATAATTAGGCATAATGATTCTTTCGTTGGCAAGACCTCCGCACATCATTTTTAACGCGAATGCCCATCAATTGACCATGAATTTTCCAGAAATAGAATTCATGATTATTACCGAAAAAAACAATTCATGATCATTCGCGGTTCATTTACGGCAATTCATGTGGAAAAAAGTGGAATTCGTTGTTTTGAAAAAATGGAAGTCCTGAAATGAAATCGGGGCGGTCAGAAGACCGTCCCGATTGTTAAGATAATGCTGTTAAGCGCAACGCTGCGCTTAGCAAGGATTATTTGCTGTAGAGAGCCACGATGGTCTCGTACTTCTCTTGCTTGCCGGAGGTCTGCTTGGGCTCGCCTACCTTCTTGCCGTACTCGTAAGCCTGTTCGAGAGTGAGTTTGCCGTCTTCGAAGTCCTTGCCGATACCTTCGTCGAAGGAAGCGTAGCGGGCCTTCTTCATGGCGGGCAGTTCGCTCTCCTCGAGGATGGCGGCGGCGTTGAGCAGCGCGCGAGCCATTGCATCCATACCGCTGATGTGAGCGATGAAGAGATCCTCGAGGTCGGTGCTGTTACGACGGATCTTGGCGTCGAAGTTGGTACCACCATTGCCGAGGCCGCCATTGCGGATGATCTCCAGCATGGCCTGTGTCAGCTCGTAGTTGTCGATGGGGAACTGGTCGGTATCCCAGCCGTTCTGTGCGTCGCCACGGTTGGCGTCGATGCTGCCGAGCATGCCGGCGTCGACGGCGCAAGCCAGTTCATGCTCGAAGGTGTGGCCGGCGAGCGTGGCGTGGTTGACCTCGATGTTCACCTTGAAGTCCTTGTCGAGGTTATGGGCGCGGAGGAAGCCGATGACCGTCTCGGTGTCGACATCATACTGGTGCTTGGAAGGCTCCATGGGTTTGGGTTCGATGAGGAAGGTGCCCTTGAATCCCTTGCTGCGAGCGTAGTCGCGCGCCATGGTGAGCATGGTGGCCATGTGTTCCTTCTCACGTTTCTGGTCGGTGTTGAGCAGGCTCATGTAGCCCTCGCGTCCGCCCCAGAACACGTAGTTTTGACCGCCGAGCTTGATGGTAGCGTCGATGGCATTCTTGATCTGAACGATAGCGCGTGCCACCACGTCGAAGTCGGGGTTGGTGGAAGCGCCGTTGGCATAACGCTTATTGCCGAACACGTTAGCGGTGCCCCAAAGCAGTTTGATGTTAGGATATTCCTTCATCTTGACCTGGGCATAGTCGGTGATGGCTTTCATGCGAGCCTCATACTCCTCGACGGTAGCACCCTCGTCGACGAGGTCGACATCGTGGAAGCAGAAATACTCGATGCCCAGTTTGTCCATGATCTCGAAACCGGCGTCCATCTTGTCCTTAGCACGCTGTACGGCATCCTCGGCCTTGTCCCACTCATAGCTGCGGGTCTGTCCGCCGAACTGGTCGGCGCTGGCTCCTCCGAGGGTGTGCCACCAAGCCATGGCGAACTTCAGCCAATCCTTCATTTTCTTGCCCATGACCACCTTTTCAGGCTCATAGTAATGGAAAGCCATTACGTTCTTGCTCTCTTTTCCTTCGAAAGGAATCTTACCGGTAAACGGAAAATACTCTTTTGCCATTTTGAAATATTTAAAGATTAAAAGATTAAATGTAGTTTTTTGAGGGAGCGTGATTACGCCATTTCCTTATCATTTTGCGACCACGGTGGCGAGGCGCTCCTTCCACTGTGCGTAGGCATCGAGATACTGCTGGAGGTGTTCCTGGTCGGGTTCAATGACCGCCAGTTTCTTCAGCGATGCGAAGGCCTCGTTGTTGTCCTTATAGATACCGCATCCTATGCCGGCACCCTTGGCGGCGCCCACGCTGCCATCGGTCTCGCTGAGTTCGATGGTGGCTCCGCTCACCGAGGCGAGCGTATTGCGGAAGAGCGGACTGAGGAACATATTGGCCTTTCCCGCCTTGATGGTTTTGAGGTCCATGCCCATCTCTTGCATGATCTCCATGCCATAGCAGAAGCTGAAGACGATGCCTTCCTGAGCCGCCCTCATGAGGTGAGCCTTGCCATGTTTGTTGAAGTTGACCCCATGGATGGAGCATCCCGTCTCCTGGTTTTCGAGCACACGCTCGGCACCATTGCCGAAAGGTATGATGGACACGCCCTCGCTGCCGATGGGCACCTGGTCGGTGAGCGTGTTCATGTCGGCATAGGAGATGCCTTCGGGAGCGATGGTCCGACGCACCCATGCATTGAGGATACCCGTTCCGTTGATGCAGAGGAGCACGCCCAGTCGGTCGAGGTCTTTGGTGTAGTTGACATGAGCGAAGGTGTTGACACGGCTCTTGGGGTCGTAGTTGATGTTGCCCAGCACACCGTAAACCACGCCTGAGGTGCCTGCCGTGGAAGCGATCTCGCCCGGATTGAACACATTGAGCGAAAGCGCGTTGTTAGGCTGGTCGCCAGCGCGATATGAGATAGGAGTGCCCTCCTTGAGTCCCAGTTTGTCGGCTGCCTGTGCGCACACTTCCGACTGTATGCTGAAGGTAGGCACGATGTCGGGCACCATGCCTTCGTCGAAACCATAGTAGTCGAGGAGGAACTTCGCCGGTTGCTTCTGTTTGAAGTCCCAGAGCATGCCCTCGCTGAGTCCGCTGATGGTGGTATTGGTGACACCCGAGAGACGCATGGCGATATAGTCGCCCGGGAGCATGAACTTATCGATCTTGTCGAAGAGTTCCGGTTCGTTCTCCTTCACCCATGCCAGTTTGGCTGCCGTGAAGTTGCCCGGGGAGTTAAGCAGATGGGAGAGGCACTGCTCCGACCCGAGGTCTTTGAACGCCTTCTCGCCATAGGGCACGGCACGCGAGTCGCACCAGATGATGGCCGGGCGGAGCACCTGCTGCAGTTTGTCGATGCACACCAGTCCGTGCATCTGGTAGGAGATGCCTATGGCCTTGATGTCTTCACCCTTGGCACCGGTGTCGTTCATCACTTTGCGCAGGCTCAGCTTGGTGTATTCCCACCACGATTCTGGGTCTTGTTCAGCCCATCCCGCCTTGACGGCCATAATGGGGGCTTCTTTTTCGGGGAAGAACGCTGATGCGGCGCAGACACCCGTGTCGGCGTCGACGAGGGATGCCTTGACAGAACTGCTGCCGACATCCAATCCTAAAAGATATCTCTTTGTCATTTGGGTTTAATTATAAGGTTTGAGTATTAAAATTTGCATGTTGTGGTTTTCATCAAGTCTTCATCTGCATGTATCAGGATGAGTCAAGAAGAAGGGGTAGTTCCTGATATAATACGTATGAGCGCGTAAAATCCCCAAGGGAAATCACGTTTTTTTAGAACAAGGTTGGAGAATCTTCTTTATTTCCGTATCCCTGGACAGGAATCTCAGCCGCCTCCTGTTTGAAATCGAGCAATAGTTGCAGTTCACGGTATGCCCTTGTGTTGATTTTATACACTCCCCTACGGAGCCTGACGACCAATGGCCGTTTGCCTTTGGCCTGTTTGATGAGAAACATGTTGACACGGCGGTGCACCTCGTCGAAATCGGACTCTTCGAAGAGGTTGTTGATACCATTGAACACATGCAACGAAATCTTCGTCACATGCAGTCCTTGCGGCCCCGCTTCCCTAAGGATTTGCAAAACATTTTCCTCGATGTTCATATCTCTTAACGAAGAAGAGGGCTGGTAACGATGTACCAGCCCTCTTTCTTATATAGTTATTGTCGATTAAGCCAATGTGATCTTCTTCTCTTCGTCCTTCACCTTACCCTCTTTGAGGAGCCATCCAATGCCGAGAAGTGTTTCCTCTTCAGTGATTTTGGCGTTTTTGGCGATTTCCTTCACGGAGAGAGCCTTTTCAGCGGTAGCGAGAGCCTGATAAACGTCGCCGGCCTTGAAGCCCACGTTTTCAGCGTTGATAACCACTTCCACCTTCTTCACAGTTTTCTTTGCAGGTGCCTTCTTCTCAGCTGCAGCCTTAGGTGCAGTTTCCTTCTTTGTAGATGCTTTTTTTTCTGCCATGATTTGTAAAAAAATTAATATAGACTAAAGTCTTTTGTTCTTAAATCCGCTGCAAAATTACAGTATCTATTTCGAACAATCTAATTTTTCTCAAAAAATCTTACAGTTTAAAAGCCACGAAGGATTGAAAGAGCGAATTTCTTGATTTAAATCAACGAAATGGGGTAAGAATCAGCTGGTTAGTTCTCCCCCTGCTTGATGGCGATCATGAGTTCGTCCAATTGTTTTTGGTCGATGGCCGACGGTGCATCGAGCATGACATCGCGCCCAGAATTGTTTTTCGGGAAGGCGATGCAGTCGCGTATGGAGTCGAGTCCCGCCATGATGGACACGAAACGGTCGAGACCGAAAGCCAGTCCGGCATGAGGTGGCGCGCCATATTTGAACGCATTGATGAGGAAGCCGAACTGCGCCATGGCCCTCTCGGGTGTGAAGCCCAGGATGCCGAACATCTTCTCCTGCAGTTTACCGTCGTGGATACGCAGGGAACCACCGCCCACCTCGATGCCGTTGCACACGAAGTCGTAGGCCATAGCCCTCACCTTCTCCGGCTGGCTGTCGAGCAGCGGTATATCGTCGGGGTTGGGCATGGTGAAGGGATGGTGTGTGGCCATGAGTCGCTGTTCCTCGTCGCTCCATTCGAAGAGGGGGAAATCGACGATCCACAGACATTCGAACTTATTCTTGTCGCGCAGTCCCAGCCTGTCGCCCATCTCCAGACGGAGGGTGCACAACTGTATGCGTGCCTTGTTGGCATTGTCGCCGGAGAGGATGAGCACGAGGTCGCCGTTGTTGGCCCCTGTGGCCTTTCTTACTTCCTCCCACACTTCGGGAGCATAGAACTTGTCGATGCTCGATTTCACCGTTCCATCCTCGTTGAACTTCACATAGACCAGTCCCTTGGCACCCACCTGCGGCCGTTTGACGAAATCGGTGAGTTGGTCGAGCTGTTTGCGCGTATAGTTGGCGCATCCCGGCACACAGATGCCCCCGATATATTCCGCCTCGTTGAAGACGGGGAAGGAGCCGGTGCCCTTGAGCTGGGGCATGAGTTCGACGAACTCCATACCGAAGCGAAGGTCGGGTTTGTCGGAGCCGTATCTGCGCATGGCCTCATGCCACGTCATCTGCTGGAGTTTTTCGGGCAGTTGCACATTGAGCACCTCCTTGAAAAGATGGCGTGCCATATCCTCGAAGAGCACGATGACATCCTCTTGGTCGACGAACGACATCTCGCAGTCGATCTGTGTGAACTCCGGCTGTCGGTCGGCCCTGAGGTCTTCGTCGCGGAAGCACTTGGCGATCTGGAAATAACGGTCGAAGCCACTGACCATGAGCAGTTGCTTCAGCGTCTGCGGGCTTTGCGGCAGGGCGTAGAACTGTCCCGGGTTCATGCGCGAGGGCACTACGAAGTCGCGAGCCCCCTCGGGTGTCGACCCGATGAGTATGGGTGTTTCCACTTCGATGAAGTCGCGTGCGTCGAGGAAGTTGCGTATGAGGATGGTCATGCGATGCCTGAGTTCCAGGTTTTTCCTCACGGCGTTTCTCCTGAGGTCGAGGTACCTGTATTTCATGCGTATGTCGTCGCCACCATCGGTATTGTCTTCGATGGTGAAGGGAGGAGTGGCGCTCTCGCTGAGCACATTGAGTTCGCTGACGATGATCTCGATATCGCCCGTGGGTATGTTTTTGTTTTTGCTTTGCCGTTCGCACACCTGTCCGACAGCCTGGATGCAGTATTCACGTCCGAGCTTGTTGGCGCGTTCGCACAATTCAGCATTGACAGCCTCGTTGAACACCAGTTGCGTGATACCATACCTGTCACGCAGGTCGACGAAAGTCATTCCACCCATCTTCCTGGTGCGTTGTACCCATCCGGCGAGTGTCACCACCTCGCCCACATTCGAGAACCTCAGTTCTCCACACGTTTTTGTCCTGTACATTGATTTAAGAATTTAACATTGCCGGAGTGATGCTCCGTTATCATTTGCAAAGTTAATGAAAAACTATTTATTGGCAAAAAATAAGGGGGAAAAAGTGATGAGAGCAGGAGTTTAGGCATTGCGCTGTGGGGGATTGATCTTCTTAACTTTTTACTAAGCACTAAACCTTTTACGAACACGAATCGAGTAACAGTCTGACGACCGCGCGGGCGGGCACGGTGGCACCGCACCTACGTTGGGTGCTTGGTCGCAAGCGGCTTATCTTTGAAAGAAATTGGAATAACTATCATAATTTATCAGTAATTATAGAACAAACACAATATCCCTGCATAATTATTCTGATTATGTCTATTTCTTTCTAAAATCATCCATTTACTGAATAGTTACTCTCACACAGTGATAAGGGTTAAAAATTTTGAAAATGTTGTTAAAAAATAGGCAAATCAAAGTGCGATATGGCAGCGAATCAATAATAATGCTTACATTTGCATTACCCAACACCCGGGAATTGCATAAATCGACCCGGAAAATCATTTACGGATACTCAAGAAAAGAACATTTACGGATAATCAGAAAAAAACATTTACGATTATGAAGAAATATATTGTTTTCACATTATTATTGATGTTATGTGGTCTTAATGGTTATGCCCAGAAAAAGGCGTCCATCCAGTTTGAGTCGACATCGCACGACTTCGGCACCTTCACCGACAAGACCCCCAAGCAAGAGTACACCTTTGTGTTCACCAATGTGGGTGATGCCCCGTTGGTGGTAAATCAGGCTGTGAGTAGCTGCGGTTGCACCGTTCCCTCGTACACGAAGACACCCGTAGCTCCCGGTCAGAAAGGTGAGATAAAGGTTACCTACAATGCCGGCAAGGCTGTGGGCCACTTCACCAAAAACATCACCGTACGCACCAATGGCGACCCGGAACTCACCCGTCTATATATTAAAGGTGAGGTGGTGAAATCGGAATAAAGGGCCTCCCCCTACCTTCCTCCTAGGAGGGAGAACCCAACTAAATACGAGAGCGGGGCACTGGTTGAGCCAGTGCCCCGCTTCGAATAACCACCCTGACATCCGCCACAATATCCACCCTGGTACCCACCCCGGAACTCCTAGGGATACCCACCACGGAACTCCTATGGATACCCACCCCGGCCCTCCCAAAGGGAGGGAGAGGGAAAAGAGGTTGGGACATTGTTTTATAAACCACCCCTACCCCTCCTTTGGAAAAGGAGGGGAGAGAGTTAGCTTGCTTGGAAAAGGAGGGGAAAGGGTTCGCTTGCTCGGAGAGTTAGAAGGAATAGCTGAAGCCGATGGAGGCAAACTCCTTGAACTGCCAGTATCCGTGGTCGTCGTCGCGTATGGTGTTGTCGTCGAAACGTGGATAGAGGAAGATGTTCGTCGAAATGTATTTGTTGAACTTGAAGGTGAAGGTGTTTTCCCACTCCATTTCCACACGCTTGTAGGTGGTATAGGTGTAGAAACGTGTCTGCCACTTGATATTGTCGGTGAAAGTCCATTCGAGTTCGGCGGTAATCTGCGAACCGATGTCATGCAGCGCATGCTTACCCTCGTCGAGACCGAAGATGGTGATCAGGGCCTCCCTGTCGACATACTTGAAGTTATAGGCTATGGGAGCGAGATGGATATTGCCCTTGAGTTTCTTGTTGAAGGCCTCGACGGCGTAATCCATACCGAGCGAGATGTTGAGCTTGAAGGGCGAGAAGAAATCGGAATAGACCATGGCATCGTTGTTTTTATAGCCGCGGTAGAACTGTGTCTCGGCGATGAGCAATACCGTGTAGTACCATTTTTTCGTGGCCTGCAGTCCGAACTTGCTGGACAGACGGAGCAGGTCTTCCGATGTCTTGAACGAGTGGAGCGAGTCGGCCTTGGAGGTAAGGAATCCCAATTTCATCTCAAGTTTGTTGTCCCACTTCACTTTCTGCTTGTTGTTGTAGTTGGCCTCCATGGTAACCGACCCGAGCATGGCATAGTTGCTCTCGCCACCCTTGTACCAGTTGCTGGAAATATAGTTCTGCAACAGTTGGAGGTAATAATCGCCTTTGATGGTCCAGAACTTGGGCTTTTCCACCACCACGTCGACAGGTGCCGAATCGGGCAGCTGTGGGTCGTCGACCTTGAGGGTGAGTTCCACATCCTGGCGGATAGGCTCGTCAATTTGTTCCGCCACGGAACCCACCTGCGCCAGGTGCTGCTCGGAGTTCTGCACGAGGTCGGGGCGATTGAGGTATACCCTCATCAAGGCCTTGTCCACCTCGTCGGCTACGGGATCCTGTCCGCCATCACTCACCAACCGCAGTTGCTGTTGCGCTGGCGAGTGGTAGAAAGTGAGGGGCGCGAAGAGTCGGTACATCCTGCCATCGCTATTGGGAGCATATCCCGTTTGTTCGGCTATCTCCTCGTTTTGGCGTTGCGCCTCATCGAGTTTGGCCTTGTAATAAGCCAGCGAATCGGCATACTGTTGGATAAGCGCCGTTTGCGTCTGCTGCCGTGCGAAGCGCCGGAACCAGTGGCTCACCTGTGCGTCGACCTGCTGCCATGAGAAAAGGGCGACCATGCCCAAAAGTAAAAATTTTTTCATATTTTTCGTTATTTAGGATTATTCTTAAGAGTGGAGGAGTGAAATAGTGAAGACGCTTGTCGGCACAAAAATACAATAAAAAAATGACAAAACGAGTGTTTTGCCAGATAAATATTGATTTTTGGGTGCTGAATGTTAAAAGTATCAGTTAAGATATCCGAAAGCTCCATTTGCCAGGAGTGAAGGAGTGGGGACACTTGAATGGTACGGCAAGAGCATTTTATGCCAAGCCGAGGAAAGTTGAACCATGCTTTTTTCTCAAAAAAGACGAATTACTCCGTTTTGTAGAGAAAAAGAAGGTGAAAATGAAGGATGGTTTTTGTCATTCCATAAAAAAGTTGTACTTTTGCACTTTAATAAGGAAAAATAATACAAAAGAAAAATCAACAACATCAAATGGATAAGAACACCGTCATAGGATTTGTCCTCATTGCCGCCGTGCTGATAGGTTTCAGCTGGTGGAACAAACCTTCGGAAGAACAAATCAAGGCCCAGCAGGAACAGCAGGCCAAGGTCAAGGCCGAACGCGAGCAGGCCCAGAAGAAAGAAGCCGCACAAAAACAACAACAGCAGCAACTGATGGATTCCATCCGTCAGGACAGCACCGCCCTCTTCCATCAGGCACTCAACGGCACGGCCCAGAACCTGACGCTGAAGAACGACAAGGTGGAACTGACGCTGAGCACGAAAGGCGGCGCCGTGACCAAGGCCGTCGTCAAGGGCTTCAAGGACCGCGAGGGCAAGCCCGATGTGACCCTCTTCGACGAGAAAGAGCAACGTCTGGCCTACCGCATGGATGGCAAGGTGACGAATATCAATACCGCCGACCTCTTCTTCACCCCCTCGGAGCAAAGCGACAGTACACTGACCCTCACCGCCATGGCCGGTCCCGGCCAGAAGCTGGAGATGCGTTACCTGTTGGGTAAGGACTACCTGGTGCACTTCAGCCTGCGTGCCGTCGGAATGCAGGGTCTGTTCCCCACCAACACCACCAAGATGAACATCCTCTGGGAGGACCTATGCCGCCAGCAGGAGAAAGGTTTCTCTTTCGAAAACCGTTACGCCACGCTCACCTATAAGGAAAAAGACAGTGGCACCGACTACCTGAACGAGACTCAGGAGAAAATAGACGAGCAGATAGAGGAAACACTTGATTGGGTGGCCTTCAAGAACCAGTTCTTCAGTGCGATGATGATTGCCAAAGACGACTTCACCAAGGCCTCGTTGACCAGCATTCCCCAACAAAAAGGCAGCGGCTACCTGAAACAGTATCGCGCGATGGTGGAAACCACCTTCGACCCGAGCGGCACCAATGCCACTGAGCTGGAATTCTACTACGGTCCCAACGACTTCCGCCTGTTGCAGGATGTGGAGAAGCAGAGCACCTTCGGCAAGGACCTGAAGATGGAGCGGTTGGTTTACTTAGGCTGGCCCCTGTTCCGCATCATCAACCGTTGGTTCACCCTCTACGTGTTCGACTGGCTCACCGAACTGAAGATCAACATGGGTATCGTGTTGATAATCATCACCTTGTTGCTCAAGCTCATCACCTATCCCTTGGTGAAGAAGAGTTACATGAGCAGTGCCAAGATGCGCGTGCTCAAGCCCAAACTCGAGGAAGCCACCAAACAATATGATAAGCCCGAGGACCAGATGCAGAAGCAGCAAGCCATGATGCAGCTGTATAGCGAATACGGTGTCAGTCCGTTGAGCGGCTGTCTGCCCATGCTCATCCAGATGCCTATCTGGATTGCCATGTTCAACTTCGTGCCCAACGCCATACAGCTGCGCGGTGAGAGCTTCCTTTGGATTGACGACCTGTCGACCTACGACCCCATCATCGAATGGGGCCAGAACATCTGGCTCATCGGCGACCACCTGTCGCTCACCTGTATCCTGTTCTGCGTGTCGAACCTGCTGTATTCGTGGATGACCATGCGCCAACAACGCGACCAGATGGTGGGCAACCAAGCACAGCAGATGAAGATGATGCAATGGATGATGTTCCTCATGCCCGTGATGTTCTTCTTCATCTTCAACGACTACAGTTCCGGTCTGAACTTCTACTATTTCGTTTCACTGTTCTTCAGTGCCGCCATCATGTGGACCCTGCGCAAGACGACCAACGACGCCAAGTTGCTGGCCATACTCGAGGCCAACTACAAGGAGCGCAAGAAGAATCCACAGAAGAAGATGGGAGGTTTGGCCGCCCGTCTGGAAGCCATGCAGAAGCAGCAGCAAGAAATGCAGCGCCGCCGCGAGGAGTTGGAACGGAGGAAGAAAGGGCTTTGAGTGTTGAGAGTTTAGTGTTTAGGGTTTAGGGTTGAGGGTTTAGTGTTGAGAGTTTAGTGTTTAGTGTTGAGAGTTGAGTGTTGAGTGTTGAGAGTTTAGTGTTCCTTGGACTATTCTCCCGCCCCATGCACCTTGCTCCTTGCACCATACAAAACTTGCTCCTTGCACCATACAAAACTTGCTCCTTGCACCATACAAAAATAAATAACATTTCCATGAAGAGAAGTATCATTATCGCCGCCGCCCTGCTGATGACGTGTGGCACAATAAAAGCACAAGACGTGAATATCGGACAACAAAACATCACGCTCAACAGCGACCTGATGACCCCTGAGGCCCTTTGGGCGATGGGGCGCATCGGTGCCTACCAAGCCTCACCCGACGGCAAACAGGTGGTGTACAACGTGGCCTATTACAGCGTGAAGGAAAACAAGAGCCATCACGTGTTGTACCTCATGGATGTGGCAAGCAAAAGCAGCCGCAAACTGACCACAAGCGCCAAGAACGAGACCGACCCCTCATGGATAGAAGGCGGCAAACGCATAGCCTATCTCTTCGACGGTCAACTCTGGTCGATGAACGCTGATGGCAGCGACCGCAAGCAGTTGACACATGATCCCGTAGACATCGAGGGATATAAATTCTCACCCGACGGCAAGAAAGTTATCCTGCTCAAGTCGATGGACTATCACGGCAGCATCGCCGCCAAGCCAAGCGACCTGCCCAAGGCCACCGGCCGTTTGGTGACCGACATGAATTATCGCCATTGGGACCATTATGTGGAGAGCATCACCCACCCCTTCGTGGCCGAGGTCAATGCCGAGGGTATCACCACAGGCAAGGACATTCTCGCGGGTGAACCCTACGAATGCCCGTTGGCTCCCTTCGGAGGCATCGAGCAATTAGACTGGAGCACCGATTCGAAGCAGATAGCCTATACATGCCGGAAGAAAGAAGGCGTGGCCTATGCCATCTCCACCGACTCCGACATCTTCCTGTACGACATCGCCACGGGCAATACCACGAACCTGTGTAAACCCGCCGGTTACGTGGCTCCCGCTTTCGATGCCACCAAGACATTGAAAGACCAACCCGTGAACGCCCCCGACAACCTGAAGAACAACCCCGGCTACGACACCAACCCGCAGTTCTCGCCCGACGGCAAGTACATCGGTTGGCTGAGCATGGCCCGCGACGGTTATGAGAGCGACCGCAACCGCTTATGCATCTATGAGATAGCCACCGGCGAGAAGCGTTACATCACCGAGAGTTTCGACTCCAATGTGGACGAGTTCTGCTGGTCGGACAACAAAGATGCCTTGGTGTATTTCATCGGCGTATGGCATGGCACAGAAAACATCTATTCAGTGAACTGGAAAGGCGAGGTGAAGCAGCTGCCCAACGAATGGGCCGACTATGGTTCGCTGCAGATGCTCAACGACGGCAAGCGCATCCTGGCCGAACGCCATAGCTACAAGGCCAGTGCCGACCTATACCTCATCACACCCAACAAGAACCCCAAGAAGGTGACCATCGAGCAGTTGACCCAGGAGAACAAACATATCTTCGACCAACTGGCAGACATCAGCATCGACCAACGTTGGGTGAAGACCACCGACGGCAAGGACATGCTCTATTGGATCATCCTTCCTCCACATTTCGATGCCACGAAGAAATACCCTACCCTCCTGTTCTGTGAAGGCGGACCGCAGAGTCCGGTAAGCCAGTTCTGGAGCTATCGCTGGAATTTCATGATCATGGCGTCGCACGGCTACGTGGTTATCGCCCCCAACCGCCACGGTCTGCCCGGATTTGGCAGTGAGTGGTGCGAGGAAATCAGCGGCGACTGGACCGGCCAGTGCATGAACGACTACCTGACCGCCATCGACGATGCCGCCGCCAACCTACCCTATGTCGACAAGGACAAGTTAGGAGCCGTGGGTGCTTCCTTCGGCGGTTTCTCCGTCTATTACCTGGCAGGTCACCACGACAAGCGTTTCAAGTGCTTCATCGCCCATGATGGAGCCTTCAACTTAGAGTCGATGTACACCGACACCGAAGAGGTGTGGTTCTCTAACTGGGAATACGACGACGCCTACTGGAACAAAGACCAGACAGCCGCCGCGCGCAAGACCTACGACAATTCGCCCCACCGCTTCGTTGACAAGTGGGACACCCCCATTCTCTGCATCCATGGCGAGAAGGACTACCGTATCAATGCCAACCAAGGAATGGGAGCCTTCAATGCCGCCCGCCTGCGTGGTATCG
Organism: uncultured Prevotellaceae bacterium; assembly: GCA_900316685.1. Lineage (GTDB taxonomy): Bacteria > Bacteroidota > Bacteroidia > Bacteroidales > Bacteroidaceae > Prevotella. The sequence goes on from ONDS01000001.1 coordinate 190,428, forward strand.
AGGCCCAGTTGCTTATCTTCCCCGATGAGAACCACTGGGTGTTGAAACCCCAGAACGGCATACTCTGGCAGCGCACCTATTTCAACTGGCTGGACCGATGGTTGAAATGAAGGTTTAGTGTTGAGTGTTGAATGTTGAGTGTTTAGTGTTGAGTGTTTAGTGTTTAGTGTTGAGAGTTAAAAAATTTACAAAATAATGACTGAAACAGTAAAGAAAACATTGAGAGATTCCGCTGCCATGCGATGGACAGCGTTGCTGCTGTTGGCCTTGGCCATGTTCTGCAGTTACATCTTTATGGACATCCTCTCGCCCATCAAGGACTTGATGCTTGAGACCCGAGGCTGGGATTCCACCGCCTTTGGTACGATGCAAGGCTCCGAGGTGTTCCTCAACGTGTTTGTGTTCTTCCTCATCTTCGCCGGTATCATCCTCGACAAGATGGGCGTTCGCTTCACCGCGGTGCTCTCCGGCGCCGTGATGTTGGTGGGAGCCATCATCAAATGGTATGCCGTGAGCGACAGCTTCACCGGCAGCGGTCTGGAGCAATGGTTCACCGACAACCTGAACTACATCCCCTTGTTCGACGAGTTGGGTGTGAGTCCTTTCTATGAGGGCATGCCTGCCTCTGCCAAGTTCGCCGCCTGCGGCTTCATGATTTTCGGATGCGGCTGCGAGATGGCCGGCATCACCGTGAGCCGTGGTATCGTGAAATGGTTCAAGGGTCGCGAGATGGCGTTGGCCATGGGTTCGGAGATGGCGTTGGCCCGTCTGGGTGTGGCCACCTGCATGATTTTCTCGCCCTTCTTCGCCAAGTTGGGCGGCAGCGTCAGCGTGAGCCGTTCAGTGGCCTTCGGCGTGGTACTCATGTGCATCGCCCTTATCATGTTCGTCGTCTACTTCTTCATGGACAAGAAGCTCGACGCGCAGACCGGCGAGGCCGAGGAGAAAGACGACCCCTTCAAAATCAGCGACTTAGGCAAGATACTCACCTCAAGTGGTTTCTGGTTGGTGGCTCTGCTCTGCGTGCTCTATTATTCCGCCATCTTCCCCTTCCAGAAATACGCAGTGAACATGTTGCAGTGCAACCTCACACTGACTCCTCCCGCCGAGGGCTCGTTCTGGGCAAGCCAGTCGGTGACCATCGTGCAATACATCATCATGCTCGTAGTGGCCGCCACCGCCTTCGCCAGCAATTTCCAGAAGAAGAAAGGCTTGAAATATGGTCTGCTCTGTCTGTCCATCATCGCCTTGGTGGTGTATTGCTACATGGGCTACATGCGCCAGTCTGCAGAAGCCATCTTCGCCGTCTTCCCCTTGTTGGCTGTGGGCATCACGCCTATCCTGGGCAGTTATGTGGACCATAAGGGCAAGGCCGCCACGATGCTGGTGCTGGGCTCGTTGCTGCTCATCGCCTGCCATCTGACCTTCGCCTTCATCCTGCCCATGTTCAAAGGCAGCACAGTGGGAGGCATCGTCATCGCCTACCTCACCATCCTGGTGCTCGGCTCGTCGTTCTCGCTGGTTCCCGCCTCGTTGTGGCCCAGCGTTCCCAAGCTGGTCGACGCCAAGATTATCGGTAGTGCCTACGCCCTGATATTCTGGATTCAGAACATCGGTTTGTGGTTGTTCCCGCTGCTCATCGGCAAGGTGCTGGACAGCACGAACGAAGGTGTGACCGACCCGACGAAATACGACTACACCGCCCCCTTGGTGATGTTGGCCTGCTTAGGTGTCGCCGCCCTGCTTCTCGGTCTTGTGCTGAAAGTGGTGGACAAGAAGAAAGGCCTTGGTTTGGAAGAACCCAACATCAAGGATTAAGAATAAGTAGTTAGTCGCAGGACCGGGTGTTACTGTTTCTGCGACTAACTTTCTTTTTTCCATGATTCCATACCATTCGAAAAACACAAGACAGCAATTGACCTAATATACCTAATAACATAATATCAACCTTATTAAATTATTGCCTATGACCTTCACAATGATCATCCAGTTACTGATTGTATTACTGGCTCTCTGGGTAGGTTCACGTTATGGCAGTCTGGCCTTGGGTGCCATCTCCGGCATCGGCCTGGCCATCCTGGTGTTCGGTTTCTGCATGAAACCGGGTTCACCACCCACCGACGTAATCTACATCATCATCGCCGCCGTGACCTGCGCCGGCATCCTGCAAGCCTCGGGCGGCATGGACTGGCTCATCCAGATTGCGGAGAAGTTGCTACGCAAGCATCCCGAGCGCATCACCTTCCTGGCTCCCCTGTGCACCTTTTTCCTGACTGTATTGGTGGGAACAGGCCATGTGGTGTATACCTTGATGCCCATCATCTGCGACATCTCCATCAAGAAAGGCATCCGTCCGGAACGTCCCTGTGGCGTGGCGTCGATTGCCTCGCAGGTAGGTATCACCTGTTCGCCGATAGCCGCCGCCGTGGTGGCTTTCGTATCCATCTCCAACGCTAACGGTTTCGAGGTGAGCATCCCCCAGGTGCTGATGGTGAGTTTCCCTGCCTGCATCTGCGGATTGATGGCCGCCGCCGCCCTCTCCTACCACCGCGGTCTCGATTTGGACAAGGACCCCGAGTTCCAAGCCAAGTTGAAAGACCCCGTGCAGTATGAGTACATCTACGGCAACTCAGCCACCACGCTCGACAAGGAGATTCCCCAGTCGGCCAAGAACGCGGTGTTCGTATTCCTCGGCGCCCTGGTTGTGATTGTGCTCTTCGCCATCTTCCAGGATATCCTTCCCCACTATTCAACCATCAAGGCCGTGAAAGGCGCGCCCGACTTCACCTTTGCCGACGGCACGGTGGCCACCGCCGCCCAGATGGCTAAAGCCAAAGCCCTCATCCCCGGCATCACGGAGATGAGTACGGTACAGCTGAAAATGAACGTGGTGATTCAGATTGTGATGATCAGCGCCGCCGCCATCATGATATTGTTCTGCAAGGCCTCGCCCGTGAAAGCGGTGAAAGGAGCGGTATGGCAGTCGGGTATGGTGGCCGTGGTGGCCATCTTCGGTATCGCCTGGCTCGCCGACACCTATTTCTCCAACTACACCAATGAGATGCAAGCGATGCTGGGCGACATCGTGGCCAAGTACAACTGGTCGATAGCCATCGTCTTCTTCATCGTCTCGGTGCTGATCAATTCGCAAGGCGCGGTGGTGGTGTCGATGCTTCCCCTCGCCTATTCGCTCGGCATTCCCGGCCCGGTGCTTTTGGGAGTGCTGCCTTCTGTGTATGGTTACTTCTTCATCCCGAATTATCCCAGCGACATCGCCACGGTGAACTTCGACCGTTCCGGTACGACTAAGATCGGCAAATACCTATTGAACCACTCGTTCATGATGCCCGGTCTGGTTCACCTCGTTACGGCCACGCTCGTTGCCTACGGTCTTTCGATGCTCATTTTCTAACCCTTAAACACAGAAGATCATGCTGATTACTATCATAGAATTATTGGTTGTATTGTTGGCCCTTTATTTAGGGTCGAGATACGGCAGCCTGGCATTGGGCGCCATTGCCGGATTAGGTCTGGCCATTCTCGTGTTCGACCACGGGTTGGAACCGGGAACGCCTCCCACCAATGTCATTTATATCATCGTGGCCGCCGTAACCTGCGCCGGTATCCTGCAAGCCTCGGGCGGCATGGACTGGTTGGTGCAATTGACGGAAAAGCAGTTGCGCAAGCACCCCGAGCGCATCACCTTCTACGCTCCCCTGAGCACCTTCTTCCTGACGGTGATGGTGGGTACGGGTCATGTGATGTATACGTTGATGCCCATCATCACCGATGTGGCCATCAAGAAAGGCATCCGCCCGGAGCGTCCCTGTGCCATCGCCAGCGTAGCCTCGATGATCGCCATCGTCTGCTCTCCCGTCTCCGCCGCTGTCGTGGCCTTCTCCGCCATCTCGGCGATGAACGATTTCAACGTGTCAATACTCCAGATTGTATCGGTCACCCTACCTGCCTGTCTGGTAGGCGTGATAATAGCCGCTGCATGGAGCAGCAAGCGCGGTCTGGACCTGGACAAGGATCCCGAGTTCCAAGCCCGTATCGCCGATCCCGAGCAGCACGATTTGGTATACGGCAACACCATGACCATGCTCGACAAGACCATAGACAAGAAGTCAAAGCGCGCGGTGTTCATCTTCGCGGGAGCCATCCTGCTCATCATCCTACTCGCCATATTCCATCAGATATTGCCCGCTTGGGACAAGGTGGTGGATGTGAACGGAGCCAAGGATGTGCTGTTGCCTACGGGCAAGACCGTATCGCCCGCCAGCCTCGCCAGTGCCGGCATCGTGATGGCCGGTGTGACCGAGAAGGTGGCTGTGACCATCGACATGTATCTGGTCATCCAGATTATCTTCATCACGGCCGCTGCGCTGATGATCATTTTCTGTGGCGCCAAGCCGAAGACCGCCGTGGCCGACAACGTATGGCAGTCGGGTATGGTGGCCGTGGTGGCCATCTACGGTATCGCCTGGTTGGCGAACACCTTCTTCCATGCCCATATCCAACAGGTGGATGAGGTGGTTGGAACAATTATCGACAACCATGCGTGGACCATCGCCATCATTTTCTTCATCTTCTCGGTGCTGATCAACTCACAGGCGGCGGTCATCGTCTCGCTCCTGCCCGTGGCTTATGCCCTGGATGCCCCCGGATGGATACTGTTAGGAGCACTGCCCTGTGCCTACGGCTATTTCTTCCTGCCCAATTATCCCACCGACATCGCTACGGTGAATATGGACCGCACTGGTACGACCAAGATAGGCAAATACGTGCTCAACCACTCTTTCATGGTTCCCGGCCTGATAGTGGTGGTGTGCAGCACCGCCATCTCCTACCTGCTGAGCTACCTGTTCTTCGGGTAAATAGAGAAAGGCCCAACCCTTTTACCAAACGGTTGGGCATACTCCACCGGAGAGACAAATAGGCAACCCGCCAAAAGCCCATGGGCTTTTGGCGGGTTTCCCTATCGTCGTCAGGAATCACCTGACTCATCATAACGCTAATGACCGATTTGGGATAATCCTTATTTCGCCACTTTCTCCAGACGTTTCATCATGGCAAACATAAAGATAGCGGCCACGAGACAAACTCCGAGGAACACACTCCAGCAAACCCACAAAGGAACAGCGCCCCAAAGCAAACCACCCACAACAACCAACTGGTTGCCTATGGCAGTAGCAACGAACCAGCCGCCCATCATCATACCCTTGTACTTAGGAGGAGCCACCTTGGAAACGAAAGAAATGCCCATAGGTGAGAGAAGCAACTCACCAAATGTCAAAATGAGATAAACACCTATGAGAAGATTGGGAGTGACATCAGCCACATGCTTGCCAACAGGATCCCCATCAGGTCCCATCACCGTCTCCGGTGTGGGCAGGCCAAATGAAGAAAGGGCCATGAGCGCATAAGCCGCTGCCGCCACAATCATACCGTAGGCGATTTTCCGTGGTGCAGACGGTTCTTTTCCTTTGGCCGAAAGAGTTCCGAAAATAGCCATCGAAACCGGTGTCAGTGCCACCACATAGAAGGGGTTGAACTGCTGGAAGATCGGAGCGGAAATACCTATTTCGCCTTCCAGAAGTGAATACTTATATACCAACAATGCCACGGCAGCAATGATGACAGCAGCCGAGACATAGCGCCCTTTGGCCGTCTTGCTCTGGAAAAGGGAGAATCCGGCATAGACGATAAAGATAATCAGCACCAAATTCCACACATCAAAGGCCATGCTCTGCACACCCGAAGCGGTCTGGCGGGTAAACTCATCCGCAAAATAAGTCAGCGACAGCCCATTCTGGTGGAAAGCCATCCAGAAGAAGATCACCACGGCAAAAACGAGGCACAAGGCCACAATGCGCTGTTTGGTTTCTTCCTTCGACAGTTCTGGTTCTGCGGCTTTCGTTTGCTCTGCCGCCGCATCTTTCTTCTTCCCGCCTTCGGTGTGTCGGAATGTTTTCCTGAAGATGTAATAAATAGCGATGGAAAGGATGAGTGAAGCACATGCTACGGCAAAGGAGAAGTGGTAAGCATCATTGGAAGAATAACCCATCGATGTTTCGGCGTATTCCTTGATCTTGATGGCAGCGGTAGGTGCGAAGAGTGCGCCGATATTGATAGCCATATAGAAGATGGAGAATCCGGCATCGCGCTTTGCAGCATATTTCGGGTCGTCATAGAGATTACCCACCATCACTTGCAAGTTTCCTTTGAACAAGCCGGTTCCGAAACCGATCAGCAACAAAGCGGCAAGCATCACCACCAAGGCCATCTTGTCACCTCCCAGAGGCACACTGAGCAGCAGATAACCCAGAAACATGATAACGATGCCCGAGGTTACCATCTTGCCGAAACCGAACTTATCGGCCAAGATGCCACCAATGAGGGGGAAGAAATACACAAGCATGAGGAAAGAGCTGTAAATGGTTCCTGCCACGGCGGGCGACAATCCATAATTAGCCCTTAGAAACAACGCGAACACGGCCAACATCGTATAGTAGCCGAATCGCTCACCTGTGTTGGCCAGTGCCAACGCAAACAATCCTTTAGGTTGTCCTTCGAACATAATGATAATTATTTATTGGTTTTCATAATATTACTTGGGGAAAAAATCCTATTTTTTTGTTTTGACAATATCGAAGAGGTAAGTCAGTTTGACGATGATATTACCGAAGTTCGACTTCCCAAAGTAATCCTTTTTCGAATCGCCATAGATATTACCCAATCCATAGTAATAGCGGCCTTCAATCATGAAATGGCCTACCCGTGGCACCGAATACTCCATGCCCAGCCCTCCAGCTATACCATAATCGAACTTATTTTCCACCGACATGTCATACTGGGCCACAGTCTTATTGGAGCGTTCGTCGAGATTGGGGTGGTCTGTATCGAAATTGGCCGACGACGACTCGCTGATGAACAGTCCGAACTGCGGTCCTGCCTGGAAGAAGAACTGCACGCCCTTTTCCTCACGTCCCCACCCCAGTCGGGCGAAGATGGGAATCTGCACATAGTTGGTGGTGCGGCTATATTGCTCTTGTTCGTTTGTCGATGGATTGATGACGGGTTGGTCGTACTTGTCGAGAATCTTCTCTTTCCATCCTATGGAGGCGAAGTTGACTTCGGCCACGATGGCGCAAATGGAGCTATAGTATTTCTCGCAGACATAACGCGCCGTGACGCCCGCCGTGACACCCCCGTGGAAGGATTGCGACACCGTAGGTGTGAAGCCCACGTTGCTAAGAACGAATCCAGCATTGAATCCCACGGCGAAATCGTTTCGATGCTGGCCTATCTGAGCATGTATGGAGGCGGCTGTCATCGACAACACTGCTATAAGAAGCAAGCGGCAGAAGAAATCACGCATGATGCAACACATTAGTAACTGATAGCCTCAATGGTTCGATTGTTGAGATAATGGACAAACATGAAATTGGCGTTTTTCAGTCCCTTGCCCACTTTCTTGAAGTGCAGGGGTGATTGCACCGACTTATACGTAGTCTGTCCTTTCGCTCCGATGAAGGCCGCTCCATATTGCGCCCATCCACCGATGAAGAAACAACCATGGTCGAAACCCGTCAGTGCATATCTGGGCAGTCCGTTCACATCCATGTCGAGATTGAACCTCCGCGTGTACGACTGTTCCACCCATTTGGTGTCGCGCGATGTCTCGTTGTAGAAGAAATACGTGGGTATATAGACATCGTATTTGAAATAGAGGTCTTGGTATGCTTGTGTATACATCAGCCATTCGGTGTATCCGAGCATCGACACATTGATGTTTTTGTTCGCTGCCGTGAGGATATTGAGTTTGGCGAATGTCTCATTGAGTTTGGGTGAGTTCTGCGTATTGAGAATGACGATGTTGGGTCTGGACAGGTCGAAAGCCTTTGCGAAATCATTGTCGCTGGTGTTGAGGCTGGTGAGGGAATACTTGATACCCTTCTTATCAAACATCTTGCGCAGCTGCTGCGTGAATTTTCCCTTACCAGATGCGGGGTCGGCGGCATCGATGACGACGGGATGGAAGGAGATGAAACGTTCGGTGAATTTCTCGATGGCCATATTGTCCATCTCCTCGTTAGACTGGTACACCTGGAACACATTCTCGTATTTCTTGGTTGGCTCGCCCTCGATAGAGAAAGGTATGATGAGCCGTATATTGTTGGCCTTGCAGAATTCAGCCAACGGTTTGACCATCTCGGTATAGAGCGGACCGATGATGAGTTCACACTCGGCGGCGCCCTTCTCCTTGAGCGTGTTCTGTATATCAGCACCCTTGGGCACATTCCATGCGTGCATATCGACGGTGATGCCATCCTTGGCCACTCTATCACAAGCCAGGAGCAGGCCACGGTAGTACTCCACCATGCGCTTTCCATCGCCGTCGTTGTTGTGCAGCGGCAGCATCACACCTACCCTTACTGTCTTGCCCTGTGGCGAGGCCACGGTGGTGGTGGCAGGTTGAGGGTTGGCGGTGGTAGGTGTGTTGGTGGTGGCAGGGGCGCCAGTAGTGGCAGTTTGCTGCTGCGCTTGTGGTGTTGGCTGTGCGGCAGTAGCCTCGGGTATGTTGATATAGTCGCCTTTCTTGAGTTCATAGCCCGGCATTTTCATTTCGGGATTGGCGGCAATGAGCTGTTCCTGTGTGATTCCATACTGCTTGGCGATGCCATAGATGGTCTCGCTCTTCTTCACTTTGTGCTGGGTTTGTATCTTTACGGTTTGCGCCCCCACCTGCATGGCAATGAAGAGAGCGACGAACAGGAAAGAAAATCTGAGAAAACGTATCATATCCATTAAGTTCTTGAGTTTATGCTATTTGCTTGTCCTATTTCCAAAATATAGTAACTGAGTTGCAAAGATAATGCAAAAATGGTTGCGACGCAAAAATAAATCCATCATTTTTTCGTTGAATGAAGAGAAAATATTACTTTTGCATAATGACACGAAAAATAATTCCCCTTTTGTTGTTATCCTTATGTCTATGTCTGCAAATGCAGGCACAGGATATCGATATGCCCACCATCAACCCCACAGCCACGTATACCACCTACGAAGGCACGGAGGAGACGAGCAGCAGCTTTAGCGGCAACGCCCCCCTGACGGGTCGTTTCGCCGCCAACCCCGATAACACCGGTGGTTGGAACGCTTATTACGAATGGCGTTTCACCTTTGAGGAAGAGCCGGAGCCGTATCTGATTCGTTATGAGGAAGATACGGAATACGTGTTCACCAAGGCGGGCACCCATAAAATCCTTTTACATGCCGTGTTCACCCAAGGCAACGACACCATCGCCTATACTTCCGATTATTGGGATACTGAATTGGGTGGTCCGTTCACGGTGACCATCAGCGAGAGCATCCTGATTATGCCCAACGCCTTCTCACCCAACGGCGACACAAAGAACGACACTTATAAGGTGAAGACCTATCAGAGCATTGTGGAATTCCATGCCACCATCTACAATCGCTGGGGTCAGAAGTTGTACGAGTGGGACGACCCTTCAGCCGAAGGCTGGGACGGAAAGTTCCATGGCAGCGACGTGAAACAAGGCGTGTATTTCGTAGAGGTCAGGGCCAAGGGAGCCGATGGCAGGGATTACCATATCCGCCGCGACGTGAACCTGCTGCGCGGCTATACCGACACCACCTCCTCGTCGCCAGCCCCAGGCGAGTAGAGCACTGGCGAAACTTAAATAAGAAAGAAAAAGTGGAGAGAGAAGACGATAAATTGATGGTATGGGGAGCTCGCGTCCACAATCTGAAGAATGTGGATGTGGAGATACCCCGCAACAGCCTGACCGTCATCACCGGACTGTCGGGTAGTGGCAAGTCGTCGTTGGCTTTCGACACCATTTTCGCCGAAGGCCAACGTCGGTATATTGAGACCTTCTCGGCCTATGCCCGCAATTTCTTAGGAGGCATGGAGCGTCCCGATGTAGACAAGATTACCGGTCTGAGTCCCGTCATCAGCATCGAGCAGAAGACCACCAACAAGAACCCCCGTAGCACCGTGGGCACCACCACCGAGATATACGACTACCTCCGCTTGCTCTATGCCCGCGCCGGCACCGCCTACAGCTATGCCACCGGCGAGCGTATGGTGAAATACACCGAGGAGCAAGTGCTTGAGATGATCATGCACGATTATGTGGGTTGCAAGATCTACCTGCTCGCCCCTCTTGTCCGCCAGCGCAAGGGCCACTATCGCGAACTGTTCGAGAGCATGCGCCGTAAGGGTTATCTCTGGGCCCGTGTGGATGGCGAGTTGAAAGAGATAGAACGGGGCATGAAGGTGGACCGTTACAAGAACCACAACATCGAGGTGGTGATCGACAAGTTGGCTGTCGCCCTGAAGGACGAGGACCGTTTGCGCAAGAGCGTAGAGACCGCCATGCGCCAGGGTGATGGTGTGGTGATGATATACGACAAGGAGAGTGGCTCGCTGAAAAACTATTCGAAACGTCTGATGTGCCCCACCACCGGTATGTCGTATGCCGACCCCGCCCCCAACCGATTCTCTTTCAACTCACCCGAGGGAGCCTGTCCACGCTGCAAGGGTCTTGGCATAATCAACGAGATAGACCTCGACAAGGTGATACCCGACCGCAACCAGTCTATACATGAAGGCGGCATCGTGCCCTTGGGCAAATACAAGAACCAGATGATTTTCTGGCAGATAGGTGCCATATTAGAGAAATACGAAGCGACACTGAAGACCCCCATCCGCGATATTCCCGACGAGGCGCTGAACGAGATACTCTACGGCACCATCGGCAATGTACGCATCTCCAAAGACTTGGTGCATACCACCAGCGACTATTTTGTCGCCTACGATGGTGTAATCAAATACCTGCGCACGGTGATGGACAGCGACGACAGTGCGAGTGCGCAGAAATGGGCCGACCAATTCCTCAACACCTGCACCTGCCCGGAATGCAAGGGGCAGCGTCTGAAGCGTGAGTCGCTCTCCTACCGTATCTGGGACAAGAACATCGCCGAGGTGGCGCATCTCGACCTGGGCGACCTGGCGCAATGGACCACCGACTGCATGCCCCACTTAGACAAGCGTCAGGCCTCTATCGCCGAAGAGATACTGAAGGAGATACGTACGCGCACCCTCTTCCTCTTGGAGGTAGGATTGGATTATCTCAGTCTGGACCGTCCCTCGGCCAGTCTCTCGGGCGGCGAGAGCCAACGTATCCGTCTGGCCACACAGATTGGTTCGCAGTTGGTGAACGTGCTCTATATCTTAGACGAACCGAGCATCGGTCTGCACCAACGCGACAACAACCGGTTGGTGGGCAGCCTGAAGCGCCTACGCGACCTTGGCAACACCATCATCGTGGTGGAGCACGACAAGGAGATGATGCTCAATGCCGACTATATCGTAGACATCGGCCCACGTGCCGGTCGCAAGGGTGGCGAAGTGGTGTATCAAGGCACCCCCGCGAACATGCTCCATCAGTCCACCATCACCAGCGAATACCTGAACGGTGTGCGCAGCATCCCCGTGCCCACAACCCGCCGCACAGGCAACGGCACCCATCTGACCATCCACGGTGCTTCCGGCAACAACCTCAAGCATATCGATGTCAGTTTCCCATTAGGTACGTTGATTGTGGTGACGGGCGTGAGTGGCAGCGGCAAGTCGACACTCATCAACGAAACCCTCCAACCCATCCTAAGCCAACATTTCTACCGTTCGCTGAAGCGTCCGATGCCCTACGACTCTATAGAGGGTCTGGAGCATATCGACAAGGTGGTGAACGTAGACCAGAGCCCCATAGGGCGCACCCCCCGCAGTAATCCCGCCACCTATACTGGTGTGTTCAGCGACATCCGTTCGTTGTTTGTCAATCTGCCCGAGGCGAAGATTCGAGGTTATAAGCCCGGCAGGTTCAGTTTCAATGTGAAAGGCGGACGATGTGAGACCTGCGGTGGCAACGGCTATAAGACCATCGAGATGAATTTCCTGCCCGATGTGATGGTTCCCTGCGAGGTGTGCCATGGCAAGCGTTACAACCGTGAGACCTTAGAGGTGCGTTACAAAGGAAAGTCCATCGCCGATGTTTTGGACATGACCATCAACCAAGCCGTGGAGTTTTTCGAGAATGTGCCCTCCATCCTTCAGAAGATCAAGACCATCCAGGATGTGGGTCTGGGCTACATCAAACTGGGTCAGCCCTCCACCACCCTCTCCGGTGGCGAGAGCCAGCGAGTGAAACTGGCCACCGAATTGTCGAAACGCGACACCGGCAAGACCGTCTACATCCTCGACGAGCCCACCACGGGTCTGCATTTCGAGGATATCCGCATACTGATGGAGGTGCTCCAACGGCTATTGAACCGTGGCAATACCGTCATCATCATCGAACACAATCTCGATGTGATAAAATTGGCCGACCATATCATCGACATGGGTCCCGAGGGAGGTCGTGGTGGTGGCGAGGTGCTTTTTTCCGGTACTCCCGAGGAATTGGTGAAGAACGGTGTGGGCTATACGGCGCAGTTCCTGAAGGAAGAGTTGTGAGGGGTGGGATATGAACACGAAAAAGCCGTCCTGTAGAGAGGACGGCTTTTTTGTATCCCTTGGTATGAGTCCAACGGATCAGAACTTATTGTTGTCGAGGAAATACTGGGCACTTTGCGAGCCCTTCTTAGCAGCCTCCTTCATCAGTTGTTTGGCTTTCTTGCGGTCTTTCGCAACTCCTTTTCCCTCATAATAGAGGGCTGCGATATTGTAGATAGCCTCCACATTTCCACTTTCCTTTGCTATGTTGTAGCATTCCAGTGCCTTCTGGTAGTCTGTTTCCACACCCTTACCGTCGGCGTAAAGACGTCCCATATTATTATATGCCGAAGTCTGACCATGTGCCGCCGCCTTGGTGTAATAATCGAATGCCTGAGCATAGTCCTGTTCAGTTCCTGTGCCAAATTCATAGCAGCTACCCATCATGAGCAGCGCCATGGGATGGTCCTGCATCGCCGCCACTTGGTAGAGGCGGAAAGCACGTGTGAAGTTCTGCTCCACCCCTTGTCCCCGATAGAAAGCATTGGCAAGGTTGAGCGTACCGCTGACAATCCCGTTCTCCGAGGCTTTGGTGTACCAATGTGAAGCCTGTTCCATATCCTGCGGTACGCCTTGTCCAGCGAAATAGGCATTGCCCAGGTTGAGCATGGCATTGGGATAGCCTTGCTCGGCGGCCAGACGGAAGAGTTCGGCGGCCTTGGCGAAATCCTGTTTCACGCCACGTCCGTTCTGATAACACACGCCGAGGTTGTATTGTGCATACATTAAGCCTTGTTCAGCAGCTTTTTCAAACCATTCGGCAGCCTTCTTATAGTTTTGTTTCGTGCCGCTACCATCGTAGTATCTGGTGCCCAGGTTGAACTGTGCTATGGCATCGCCCGCCTTGGCCTGCTGTTCCAGCTGCTTGATGGCTGTATCTTCAGGGTTCTCTCCTTCTATTTGGGCGAAAAGGGGTGCCGACAAGAGAGTCATCAGCATCATCATGATGAGTCGATTGATTTTTTTCATATCCGTGGTTATTTAATGATAATGTTTTTGCAAAGATAATGCAAGTTGAGGTAATATCAAAACAAAAACAAAGTTTTTTTGTGCAAGGGGCAGGGAGCGAGGGGCAAGGGGCAGGGAGCAAGGGGTGAGAGGTGAAAGTTAAGAGTTAAGAGTTAAGAAAAAATGCCGAGAACCTCAAATATTCTGCACTCAACACTCAACACTCAACACTCAACACTCGACACTCAACATTCAACACTCAACAAAAAAGTAAGGCACCCGGATCAGCTCGCTTGCCTACGGATGCCTTGTGCAATTGCTTAACTTTCGCATTGCAAAGATACGCCTTTTTATTGACCGCACAAACTTTTCACCGTTTTTTTTCTTCTTTTTAATAAATATTTCAAGTTATTGAAGTGAAGGCGTTGAGGAGGAAATAGGATTATTCCTTTCCAAAAATAGGGTAACCCCTCTTTGAGGAAAGGAAAAAATACACTATCTTTGTAGCAGAGAACAGTAATAACCTAAACATCAAGATTATGAAAAAGCTGATAACCCTGGCAGTGCTGATGGTCATGACCGTCACCGCCCAAGCTATGTCGTACACCCAGGCACAACGGGAAGCCTTGTTCCTGACCGACAAGATGGCTTATGAGCTGGACCTCAGTCCCGAACAATACGAGGCCATCTACGAAATCAATTTCGACTATTTCTACAGCGTGAGTTATCGTCGCGATATCTACGGCAACTACTGGAGCCGTCGCGACAGCGACCTCCGCTTTGTGTTGAGTCCGTGGCAATACAACCTGTATATGTCCACCAACTATTTCTATCACCCGCTGAACTGGCACCGCGGCTCGTTCCGTTTCGTCATCTACACACGCTACACCGACCGCAACCATTTCTACCGTTCACGTCCCTCTCGCTATTCCACCTACCGAGGAGGCTACAACAGGGGTGCAAGCCGCTATAGAGGGCGCACGTTCAACGCACCTACGAGGCCGCGCGACAGTAGGCAACGCCCCGGCGTAGGGCAGACCGGCACCTTCGACCACGGCACTCCCAGTGGCAGCCGACCCAGGACTTCGGGAACGACGGGAACCTCAAGGCCCAGAACTTCGGGAACGACAGGAACCTCAAGGCCCAGAACCTCGGGAACGACGGGAACCTCAAGGCCCAGAACCTCGGGAACGGCAGGAACCTCAAGGCCCAGAACTTCGGGAACGACGGGAACCTCAAGGCCCAGAACCTCGGGAACCACGCGTGCCCCACACAAGACCGGTTCCGGAGGACACAAGTAACGGAAAGAACAAAGTAATGAAAAAGACTACTCCCCTTCCAGATGAGAAGGGGAGTAGTTTTTCAATCAGTAGCATCGAGCAAGAAGAAGGGAGCCCAATAGAAAGGAGAGGGATGCGTTTTCCTCAACTCTTTCTGCGCCCTGTGCAACACCTCTTGCATCGGCACACCCGACAGCCATTGACGATAGAATTCCGCCATGAGCGACGCCGTGGTCTTGTCGTTCACATTCCACAAAGAAGCCATGATACTCCTCACACCCGCCTGTTTGAAGCCGGCTGTTGCCGCTCATCAGGGTGATCGCCGCATCATAGAAAGAGCGTTCGTCGGTTTGGGCTGTTGCTGTCAGGCAGAAGGCCAACAAGCAACATAAGAGCAAGTAATATTTTCTCATGGTATCGGAAAGTAGGATGAAGAGTTGTACACTTTATTTTCTGCAAAGGAAACAAAAAAAACAGGAAAAGAGAAAGAAGATGACGAAAAAATGCGTGAATAAGGAAAAAAAGATGTAAGTTTGCACACGAAACTACTACGACATTATCTTAAATCCTTTTTATCATCATTCTCATGAAAAAAGCTTTACACTTATTACTGATTTCGCTGGTGTTGGGATTCACCCACACCAACGCTGCCACATTATGGAGTGGCAATGAAGCCATCGACTGGAACAACAGCAAATCGGTGGGTATCGACGCCTCGGCGTTCAGCACCCTCGACATCGCCGACCGTCTGTTGTTCAACATTGAGTTTACGGGCAATACCGATTGGCCCCAAGTGAGCCTCACCACCTCGTCGTGGAAAGGTCTTGCCGGTGCCGGCAATACAGGTATCGCCGCCGGAGTGACCCAGGTAGTCTATACTGTGACCAACGACATGCTCACCACACTGACCGAGGAAGGCATGATCATCACCGGTTGCGGCTATACCCTGCTGAGTGTGGAGACAGAGAAAGGGCCCGGTCCTTCGGGCTACGAGAATGCCATCTGGATTGGCGAGACAGAATTGAAAACCGACTGGAGCACCTATCAGACCCTACCCGCCATCAGTTTCTCCAAGACCTCAGTGGGCGACATCATGCGCATCCGCTATAAGGATGTGAAGGCCGGTGCCTCGATCCTACCCAAGAACAGCTCATGGAGCGACTTGCCCGACGCCCCGGGAAAGACTGCCGACGGTGTATATGTAGACTACGAGGTGACCTCCGCCATGCTTGCCTCACTCAAATCGGGCGGCACCATTATCCAGGGTGTGGGAGTGACGTTGACCAGCGTCGACATCCTGCCGAAGCAGACCGGCGACAAGGTGAGCGCCACCGTACCCGTATACCATAACTGGTGCTGGACGGCCGGCGAGCAGCCCGCACTTCGCGTCCAACTGCAAAATCCCTTGGAGGAAGACAAGACGGTGAAGGTGGAGATCATGGTGACTACCGACAAGTTGGCTTCTGTGGGCACCCTAACGCGCGACGTCACCGTCACGAAGCAGGGCACCCGCATCGAGGAAATACCCCTTGATGTGGTGGCCGAACCTGGTTTCTACCGCTGCACGGTGATGGCCGACGGCGATATGGTGCGTGCTTTCAACATCGGCTATGCACCCGAAGATATCGTTTCCGCTCCCGACATGCAGAGCGACTTCGCCACCTTCTGGCAAACTGCGCGTGCCGAGCTCGATGCCGTAGCGCCCCAATACACACTCACCAAGATAGATAGCAAGAGCACCTCGAAGCGCAACGTCTACTTAGTGGAGATGAAGACCTCGCCCGACCAGAGCGGCAGCGACATCACCATCCGCGGCTACTATGCCGAACCCACAGCAACAGGCACCTACCCTGCGCTCATCCACTATCAGGGATATGATGGTGGCACCGATACCCCGTGGTGCATGGGGGGCGACGACAACCCCGATTGGTGCGAGTTCATCCTTTCCACCCGCGGACAGGTGGTGAACAACCGTCCTCCCTATACCAATGTGTATGGCGACTGGTTCGCCTATGGCTTCGACCACCAAGACCACTATTACTATCGTGGTGCCTTCATGGATGCCGTTCGTGCCATCGACTTCATGTGCTCGCGCGAAAAAGTGCAGCAGCAGAATATTTTCGCCGAAGGTGCCAGCCAGGGAGGTGCGTTGACCTTGGCAGCCGCCGCCCTCGACGACCGTCTGAACGCCATCGCCCCGGGCATTCCCTTCCTTGGCGACTACCCCGACTATTTCCAGATAGCGTCGTGGCCCGGCAATGTGGCTTTCCAGCAGCGCAACAAACTGGGATGGACCGACGAGCAGATGTACACCATGCTCTCCTACTTCGACACGAAAAACCTTGCCACGATGATCACCTGTCCCGTAACGATGAACTTCTCGCTGCAAGACAATGTATGTCCTCCCCACACCAATGTGGCTCCCTACAACAACCTTGCCTCCACAGAGAAGGAATACAGTGTGAACGCCACACTGGCGCATCAGACATCCGGTGCCTGGTGGACCACCTTCATGCAGTTCTTCCGCGACCACATGAAATCGACCGAAGGCATAGACGACCTGCCTGCCGCCAACATCGAACAAGACGGACGAGTATATAACTTGCAGGGCCAATGCGTGGGCACCGCCGAGAATTTCAACGCCCTGCCCGCCGGTCTCTATATCGTGAACGGAAAGAAAGAAGTTAGGAAATAAGAGGTGAGAAGTGAGAGGTGAGGGGTGAGGAGTGAGAGATATGCATTGAACGCTCAACACTCAACACCCAACTCTCAACACTCAACACTCAACTCTCAACACTCAACTCTCAACACTCAACACTCAACCATAAACCATAAACCATAAACCATCAAATTATGAAAAAGATCTTATCCATTACCCTGTCGTTAGTGGGAGCATTGCTGCTGACCGCCACGATGACCAGTTGTGGCGAGCAGTCACAATTGAAGCAAGCCATCGACAAGTACAACGAGAAGATGCCTCAGGATGCCGGTGGTGGACTGACCATCAAGCAGTTGACTCTGACAGACACCCAGATGGTGTACGAATGTGAACAAAGCGAAGAGGTGGACTCGGTAAAGACCATGCGCGCCAACCAAGACCTGTTTAAGAATGGTGTGGTGCAGAATTTGGTAAAGAACGTGAACAACGAAGCCTTCAAGCAAATCATCGAGACGCTCGTTTCCACCAACCGCTCCTTGTCTTATCACATTACGGGTTTGAAGACAGGCGAGACCCTCGATGTCGAGGTGAGCGCGGGCGAGTTGTCCGACATCCTTGCCGGCAATGCACCAATGGCCGAACCAACCGCCGAGCCTGAGGATTCGACAGCCACAGGCGTGCCCGCCGAAGGGCAATAGGCCGCATTTCCTTTCTCAAAAGGTCAACCAACACTTGTAGGTGCAGACTTTAGCCCTCCAAAAACAGGAGGAAGGCATAGATAAACTAAGCCCCTACTTTTTATACGTTTTTCCGCGTTTTCCGCGAGTATAATCTCTCTCGCAGAAAACGCGGATTTTCGTAGGTTTTGCGACAAATAATAAAAAAAGAGAGACATAAGACGGCATGAGACGCAAGGTCAAATCCCCAGTGGTAAGACACGTCTTCAATGTCAACAACACTATTCCAAGACCTCGAAAGCAGTAGGCTTTTCGAGGTCTTTGTCGTTGTGGGGATACAAAACAGCAAAACGCGCCCCTTTTATTTTGTCATTACGTTCTTTTCATGTATTTTTGCATGCAAAAGCATAGAAGATGGAACAGAACGACATATCCAAATGGCTCCGCGGCATAGCTTATGAGATAGCCTTTTGGAACAACGTGTACCGCTGGAAATGGACCTTCCAGGGCATGATGAACTGGTCGCATTATGGCAAGGCCATCGACCTGGAGCTTTTCGATGCCAATGCCTTCCTCGCACCCCTTGACAATGCCCAGCTGCTCGATGTGGGCTGCGGCATGAGCTATGTCACAGGCAACCATGTGAAAGAAGGCGACACCTTGCGTCCCATCCCCCTGCATTATGTCGACGCCCTGGCCCCTTATTTCAACAAGATACTGAAGAAGCGCAAGAAAGACCTGCCCGCCATCGAGTTTGGCATGGTGGAATACCTCTCCGCCTTTTATTCTCCCGGCAGTGTCGACATGGTGATTATCCAGAATGCGCTCGACCATTCCGCCCAGCCCGTCAAAGGCATACTCGAATCGCTGCATGTGCTCAAGGAAGGCGGTGTGCTCTATCTGAACCATCACCCCAACGAGGCCGAGACGGAGCATTACAAGGGGTTCCACCAATACAATATTGACGAGCGCGACGGCCAGCTTATCGTCTGGAACCGTCAGTCTGAGGTGAACGTCAACCATCTGGTAGCGTCGTTTGCCGACATCGAGGTGAAACGCCATGCCAACAGCCATATCGTGGCCATTCTCAGGAAGAAAGGCGAAGTGGGCGCCGATGCCATCACCACAGCCGATGACAGGAAGGCGCTCTGCGAGATGCTCATCCTCAACAACATGAACGCCACCAGCATCTGGCAGAGCATCAGATACCGCTTCTCCTTCTGGTGGTACAACAGCATACAGTTTGTGGCGCAGGCGTTGCCGTGGAAATGGAAGATGGGCATCAAGAAGATGATTGGCCAAGAGAACTTGTCAATAAGCAAACGAGCATGATGCTGAGCATTATCATCCCCGTCTACAAGACAGAAAGCACGCTCGACAGGTGCATGGAGAGCATCGTGCGACAGGAATACCAGGATTGGGAAGCCATTCTGGTCGACGACGGCTCACCCGACGGCTGTCCGGCGATATGCGACGAGTGGGGGCGTCGCGACCCTCGCATCAGCGTGGTTCACCAAAAGAACGGCGGTCTGAGTGCCGCCCGCAATGCAGGGCTCGAACGCGTTCGGGGTGAATACATCACCTTTGTCGACTCCGACGACTATCTCTCTCCCGATGTGCTTCAGAAATTGATGCTCCACCTCAGTGCCCACCCCGATTACGACATACTGGAATATTCGATGCTACGGTTCGACGACCACGGCGAACAGCCCTTTCTGTCATTGGAAGAGCAGGTGTATGACGACGGACAAGCTTATTGGCTCGGCGAACGCGCCTACTTACATACTTATGCCTGCAACAAGATATTCCGCAAGAGCCTGTTCGGGCAGGTGCGCTTTCCCGAGGGCAAGACTTTTGAAGACGCCCATACCCTACCCCACCTACTTCATCACGCCTCCACCATCGCCACCTCGTCCATCGGCTACTACCATTATTACCGCAACGAGGAGAGCATCACCACACAGGCCGACGGTCGGGCGTGGCAGTCATTATTGGAAGCCCAGGTAAACGTGCTGAAGGACATGATGCCCCTTCAGTCACTGAAGGCCGAGCACTATTACATGCATGTGTTCAATATCCAGCTCTACGCCTATGCCCTGGGTGGCGAGGAGCCCATATTGCCTGCCGCCAAGATACATCAACCCCTCGGGATGGAGACGATGCAGCAAAAAACGAAAGCACTCATGCTCAACATGTTAGGTGTCAAACGATGTTGTAAGCTATATCGAATGTTTTACAGGGTGAGACGTTGACATTTACGTTTCACACCGGCTACAATGAAAGGGGCGAACGCTAAGCGTCCGCCCCCTCATTATTCTATGAAGTCTTGGATTATTCCGTATTACTTCACGATGAACTTCTTGCCATTCTGGATGTAGATACCCTTCACGGCCTTGCTCACGCGCTGTCCGGCGAGGTTGTAGATGGGAGCGTTGGCATCGGCTTCCACAACTTTGGCCTCGGAGATGCTTGTGGAAATGCTCTCAGCATATTCCTTAGTGGCGAAATAGATGGCCTTGACGGTGAACGAACCCGGAGTGCCATTCTGCAGACCGAGCTGCTTGATGGCGGACTTGCCGATAGCGTCGAGTTCCACCATGCCGAGCGTCTCACCCGCCGGTATTTGCAGAGAGTTATCGGCGGCATCTGTGGAAACATACTGTATAACACATTGGGTAACGATGTCTGTGGGTTCACTCAGTTCCAGGACGAGATAGTCGAACTCACTGGCATCGAAAGAGCCAAGCCAAGCACCGAACCATACCCAATCACCTGTGCCTGTGAAAGTCTTCGAACCGTCGGCATTGTCGGTTGTGGCAGTGAAGTTGCTGAGCATGTCCTTGGTCTGTGCGGGAGCGGGTTTCACGGCTTCCCACTCAGCTTCCGTGGCGAAATACATCTCTTCGATGGTGATTTTGGCAGCTTTACTCGGCTGAAGAGCTATCTGGTTGACCTTATCCTTCTGTGCGGCATCAAGAGGAAGCGCGGCATAGCTCCCTTCGGCAGCGGCATTGATCACGGCCTGAGCCTGGTTGTATTCCGCACCATACTGTCCGATGGTACCCAAGCACTTATATTGGATCACGAGATTGACATCGGCTGTGGAGTTGGAATATTTCACCACCACATAGTCGTACGCACTTGCATCATAATAGGTCACGCCTGAGTCGTCGGCGGTCTTGGCATCTTTGTCTTCAATAAGCGAACCCGTGCTCAGGGTAATACCTTTCCACTCCCATGCTCCCAAGGAGATCTCGACACCGGGAGAAGCGATAGCGGAGAAATCGATGTCTTCCTTGGCATTTGCACTAACGGCTACAAGAGCCATAGCAATCAGCGTAAAAATCTTTTTCATAAGCTTTTTGTTTAAACGGTTTAAGTAATTAGATTAATTATGAAACATTCTGGGGGCAAAGATAGTAAAACATTTCAATTTGCATCAATACTTTTTTGACAAAAAAAAGCACTATCATACCAAAGGATACATTTGACACAGAGTTAATTCCGAGAGGACATTGCCATTGGTCAATCAGCGGAGTGAAGAAGTTCGGCTTTTTCTTGCGAGGTTTCCTTAATAATAATTATGATTTTACATTTGATGAAATTAACAAACCTTTTTCAGATAGATTTACAGCATATTTATTAAAGAAAGTCTTCACCCATATTTTTGCAGAAACTTTTATGCAAAAATATGGGCGCAGTTTTCAACATCTCACTTCCCACATCATGGGCTGAATTGACCGATAAGCAACTGCTTATGGTCTTCTCCCTCTTCGCCTCCGAAAGGTCAGCGGAAGAGGTAAAAACGCTCTGCCTCATGAAGTGGAACGGTCTGGAGGTGCTCAACGAGCATCCCCAAAACAATTTCCTCGTCAAGCAAGGAAAGCGTAAGGTCAACCTGACATCCAAGCAAATCCAAGCGGCAAACGCCACGCTTGATTTCCTCGATACCATCCCGTCCTCCCCGGTCCGTATTGCAAAGATCGGTCGTCACCGCGCATTGCCAGCGGACTTCGAAGGAGTGCCCTTCGAGAAGTACCTCTACCTTGAAAACCTGTTTCAAGGTGTACTCCATTCTTCATCGCAAGAATCATCTCTCCCCCTCGGGGGAGCCGGAGGGGGCTCTTATTCCAAATGTCCCAAGTCCTCTACGATTGCGAACATATCAAGCCCTCCCAAGCGCAACTTGTGAGCGTTTTCTATTGGTTCGCATCATTGAAGCAATACTTCGCCATGCTCTTTCCGCATTTCTTCCAGCCCATGCCCTCCGACAACGGAGGAAATTTGTTGGGCGGAAGTTCCAATCTCTTCGCGCAACTACGAGATTCAACAAATGCGCAAATTCGCGCTCTCACTGGTGGCGACGTCACCAAGGAGGAAGCCATCAAGAAGATGGACACGCATCGCGCCCTGACTGAGCTTGATGCCAAAGCCCGTGAAGCGGAAGAGTATAGACAACAAATCAAACAAAACAAATAGCACTATGCCTACAAACAACATTACCCCCTCTACGGGAGGGGGACAGGGGGAGGCTCCCACTAATTTCAACTGGAACGCCACCGCTTTCTTCCTGGATCTCACCGCACGTAACAAGTTCGCACGTGAGCATGACTTCGCCTTCTGCCGTGTCAGCGGACTGGAAGGTTTCGAGGAAGCGTTGGCACATCTGCAATCGGACAAGGCCTTCGTCTGCGTCTCTGACATCTCGCAAGGCTACACGGAATTGAACAACACACCGCACACGCGCCGCGTGAAGACGGTGTTCCTCGCCATGCGTCACGCCATCGACGACATGGCCGCAAGGCAGCGCTGCATGGAATCCATGCGCGAGCTCTTCCGGCAGTTCATGTCCATGCTGATATTGGAGCAGACAAAGCTCCAGCAGCATGCACTCTATCTTGACCCGCGTATCTCCTTCCAAGAAATCGACCGCTATTTCTTTTCAGGATGCGCCTGCGCCTACTTCCAAATCGCCGTAGACACCTACACCGATTTACGTTTCAATCCTGAAGAGTGGGACAATGCCTGAAATACGTGACACCCAACAAGAACGCCAAAAGTTCATTACGGCATTTAACAACACCATGCTGAAAATCTGGCGTGAGCAGATCACCCTCCTCGATGTCATCGACACCGGGCGGCTGCTCAAATCTCCTAAGTCCGTACAGACAACGGCTGACGGGCGCTTCATTGAAGCCACCCTCTCGCAAGCCTTCCTCGAATACGGACTGTGGCAGGACTTCGGGACGGGAAAGGAAATCCCCCGAGGCAACCCGGGGGATATAGGACGCGACCGCAAACGAAAACCTAAACGCTGGTTTTCCAAAAAGTATTACGCCTCCGTAATGAACTTACGCGACTTCATGGCGAAGTCTATAGGGGAAGAATTCGTCGGCCTAGTTGCACGTGCTATTGATGACAAATACCGTAGGTATAATCATTAAAAATAATTAAACAAAAAAACAATGACACAAAAAAACACTACCTTTGCAAAAAAATAATAGGTTATATGAAAAGGTTATATTTGTTGTTAATTCTTTCAATTGTGGGGTTTATTTCAATTTCTGCTCAAACTACCGCAGAAAAAATGACTCTTATTAAAGATTATCTTGCAGAAAATGCTACAAAATTTCTGACGGTTAAAGGTATAGAGTTAAAACCGAATATGGAGATGAAATATCTCTTAAACGAAGTAG